>CAWCDE010000009.1:0-131682 GCA_963794295.1 uncultured Acidobacteriota bacterium | reverse complement strand
GGCCTCGCGCGAGATCGCGCGGAACCCCGAGGTCGCGTCGGCGACGTCGGTTCCCGACGCCTGGCGCACGACCCACGAGCCGGCGCGCTGCAGGAGCTTCTTGCCCGGCGAGAAATGCGGAAGCGCGTCCGGGCGGCGGTCGCCGACGACGACGTCCGCCTCTCCGCGCACGATCGGATCCGTCAGGAGCGGCAGGTCGGCCGCGTCGTACTGGTTGTCCGCGTCGAAGTTGACGATGCAGTCGGCGCCCATCGCGAGCGCGTGCGCGATGCCGGCGTTGAAGGCGGCCGCGAGGCCGCGGTGGACGGGGAAACGCAGCACCTCGACGTCGCCCGCGCCGCGCGCCTCGGCGGCCGTGCCGTCCGTCGAGCCGTCGTCGACGACGAGGATCGCGACGCGCGAGAATCCGGGGACCGACTTCGGGAGCGCCGCGATCGCGGCGCCGACGTGTCCCTCTTCGTTGTAGGCGGGGATCTGAACGACGAGGAGGTTCATCCGCTGCCGCGAGAGGGTATCACCGCCGCGTCGCGGCTCCTGCCGAGCCGGCGAGCGGCTTCCGGAACGTTCCCGGCGCTCCGGCGATCTCGAGCGCCGGCCCGGCGGCGCCGTGGGAGACCGACACCCGGGCTCCGGACCAGTCTCCGATGAGGAAGACCGTCGCCGTCCGGAGGCGGCCGGGCCGGGACGGCCGGTAGGAGAGGTCGAGGTCGATCGACCGGGAGCGGCGGGTCGCGAGGATCGTTCCGCCTCCGTCGAGGGGGATGAGGACGAACTCCGCCCGGGCCCTCGTCCCGAGACGGAACCTCCCCGGCGACTCCTCTTCTCCCTCGACGTGCCATGCGAGCGCGGCCCGGCTCCCGCGAGGGCCCGCCGCCTCGTCGACGACGACGATCGGCTCGCCGGCCCGGAACGCGATCGTGCGGAGGTGCGTCCATCCGCGCCAGCCCGCGATCGCGGTGCGGCTTTCGCCGAGCGGGTCGAACGCCTCCACGCGCGCCGTCCTCGGCGGGTCCTGCGCCCATGGCCCGCCGAAGCCGGTCAGACGCGCGAGTGCGGCCGCGAAGCCCGTCGGAGGAACGAGGAGCCCGTTCAGGTTCTCGCGGGGGATCCTCTTGTCCCGGAACAGACGCCTTTCGATCGGCAGGAAGGAGAACGGCGCGCCTCCGCGTTCCGCGACGAGCGTCTCGCCCGACGCGCGGAGGAGCGTGACCGTGTTCGTGGCCTTGTAGCGGTGCCAGCCTTCGAAGCGGAGGTTCTCGAGCAGGTACGCGTCCTCCTCGCGCCAGCCGGAGCGGAACGCGATCTTGTCGGGCGCGAGCGGGCCGGGGCGGGTCGGGGTTCCCGAAGGGCCGAAGAGAAGGCAGTTGCCGGCGGCGGGGGAAACGCCTTCGAGGTCCACCGGCCGCTCGACGCCGGGCTGCGCCCAGATCGGGCGGCCCTGCCGCGCGGCGCTTTCGAGATTGCGCGCCGCGAGCCAGACGAAGCGCGGGTCGTCGAGCAGTCCCGCGCCGAGGTAAGCGGTCGGAAGCGACGGCGCGCCGGAAGGGTCGTAGTCGGGCTCGAATCCGTCCGGCGCCGACTGGAGCAGCAGCCACTCGAACGAACGGCGGACCGCCTCCGGCGGAGCGGAGCCGGTCCGGCGGGCCTCGAGCCACGCGTTCGTGATCCATTCCGACTGGTAGGAGAAGGAGTCGTCCGAATTGCGCCACCGGGCGCTCCAGCCCCTCGGGACCGGTCGAGATAGCGGCGGTTCGCGGCCGAGAGCCGGGGATCGGCGAGGCCCCCGCTCTCGAGCGCGGCGAGGAGCCCGGCGCCGTTCTCCTGGTTCTCGTAGGGCCCTTCCGGCCGCTTGCCGTAGGCGAGCGCGTACACGGCGTCGTCCCACCCGACGCGGAGGGCGCGCCGGTTGATCTCGGCGAACCACCGGGCGGCGCGGGCGCTCTCCGCCGGCGAAAAAAGGCGGGGAAAGACCGCCCGCATCCGCGCGAAGAAGTGCGCCCGAAGCGCGGCGGCGTACTGCCAGAACTTCGTGCGTCCGCGGCGGGAGAGCTCGCCGCGACCGATCTCGCCGAGGAGATCGCGGCGAAAGCGCTCCGCCCATCCCGCCTCGTGCGTCGCGAGGGCGATCATCGCTTCTTCCGGAGGGCCCTTCTTGGGATTCGCCTCGATCCGGGCGAGCAGGTTCTCGAAGACCGCTCTTCCCTCGTCGCGCTCCGGTCCGGCGGGCGCGGTCCCGCACAGGAAGGGCCGGGCGTCCGAGATGCCGGGAAAACCGGGCGGGTTCGGGTCCGAGAAGCTCCGCTGGTAGGCGGTGATCGCGGCCGCGAGCATGGCGGCCGAAAGGGCCGCCGCGGCCGCAGCCGCGGCGCCGGGGCGGAGCCGAATCACCGCCGGAAACGGGCGGTCGCGGGCGAGGGCAGCGGCCGCCGGCACGAGCGCGAGCCAGGCCGCCGCGATCGCCGCAGCCTCGACCGCGACGAAGAGCTCCTCGTGCGCGAATCGGCTCTCGATCTCGACGGCGATCATCGGCGCCGCTCCCGCCGCGGCCGAGAGGAGGGCGATGCGCAGCGCCGACGTGGTCCGGCTTCCTCCGCGTCCGGACGGAAGCGCCGCCCCGAGCGTCACCGCGAAACCCAGGAGGAGGGCGGCCCAGGCGGCGGCGCCGATGTCGAAGATCGCGGCCGCCGCCGCCGCGGCGATCGCGGCGCCTCCGCAGGCGACGGCGGCGGGGCCGAACGCCCATCTCGCGCCCTCCCGCCGGGGACGGCAGCGGACGGCCAGGGCGAGCGCGAGAGCGAGGAAGAGGACCCGCTCGATCGAGCGCTCCGCCGAGAAAGGGGCGCCGGACGCGGCCCGCGAGGCTTCGAGCAAGGCGAACGCGAGGACCGCGCCGAGAGCTCCGAAGCCCCGCTTCAACGGGCGGACCGTCCGGCCACCGCCGGAGACGCGGCTCGGTAGAAGGGGACCACGCGGACCGCGTAGAAGGCCGCTTCGTTCGCGGCGAGCAGGGCGATCGCCGCCGCGAGCGCGCGATTGCGCCATCGCCGGCTTCGGAGGACCTCGGCCGCGGGAACGTAGAAGCCGAGCAGGAGGAATCCGAGCACCGCGAAATAGTAGCGTCCGTGGGCGCCGCGCATCTCTCCGGTCAGGAGATAGGAGCGCGCGACGTTGGCGAAATAGATCAGCGAGAACCCGAGGCAGACGAGCTGGGACGTGTCGACGATGGTCTCCTGTCCGTCCGCGGTCCTTCCCCGGGGAAGGCGGACCGCGAGGAAAGGAAGCGCGAAGAGCGCGCTCTCGAAGAGGAGCTTCACCGGAGAGACCGCCGGCCGCGAAACGAGCCAGCCGAAGGTCGCGCCGAAGACGGCCGCGGCGAGCCCCCAGCTCGCGGCAGGTCCGGCTTCAGCCCGCGGCCCCTCGCGGAAATCCCGTTTCCAGCGCCACGCCGCGGCGAGGCCCGCGACCGCCGCGAGGAAGGCGGCGTCGACGGCGAGGAAGGGTCCCGAGATCTGGAACCAGCGAAGTCCGCCGCCCGATTCCCACCCGATGAGGCCGAGGAAGTTCTTCAGCGTGTGATCCGCGATCGGGAGATTCCGGAACGCGGCGAAGAACGCGGCGGCGCCGTGCCGGACGCGGCCCGCGGGCGGGGTCGGGATCCCTCCCAGGCGCTCGATCCACCAGAGCGCCGTCGTCGAGAGAGCGACGGCGGCGAACGCGGCCGAAGCGGCGATCCTCGCCGGCAGCTTTCCCGGGAGCCGCGCCGGGAGGAGGAACGCGAGGACCAGGGCGGCGGGAACGATCGTCGCCTTCACCTCTCCCGCCAGGGCGAGCGCGAGCGCGACCGCGGCGGCGCCGGCCCACGTCGGCCGGTTCACGAGCCGGACCCAGGCGATCGCGCAGAGCGCGCCGAGCGCGGCCGACAGCGTGTCGTGGCTCACTCCCGACGCCATGTGGGAGAACATCGGGATGAACGCGACCGCCGCCGCCCCCGCGAGCGCGGCGGCGCCGTCCGCTCCGGCGAGGACCAGCAGCTCGAAGAAGAGGAAGATCGCCGCGGCCCCGAAGAAGGCGGACGTCAGCCGCGTCAGCCGCACCTCGAGCTCGAAATCGGAAGTCACGGCGCGCGCGGCCCGGAGAGCCGCGGCCGCGAAGAGCGCGTAGCCGGGCGGGTGGATCGCGGTCCAGTTCGGGATCGGGCTTCCCGCGGCGTGTCCCGGCCAGTGCGCGGCGACGTCGGCGGGAATCACGGCCCGGCCCGGAGCGGGGATGCCGCGGCCGTCGGCGAGATCGGCGGCGTAGGCGAAGTGCCCGATCTCGTCGGGCACGTCCCAGAGCGGCGTCACGAAGAGCGCCAGCGCGGCGGCCTTCAGGAAGAAGAGCGCGGCGAGCGCCGCGCCGGCGCGGCGGCCGGGCCGCGTCACGCGCGCGCTCCCCGCCGGAGCGCCGACGCTCCGAGAACGGCCAGGACGACGGCGGCCGCGGCGGAGAGCGCCGTCTCGCTCCGCGGGATCCGGAACCGCCCCTCGACGA
This sequence comes from uncultured Acidobacteriota bacterium, assembly GCA_963794295.1. Lineage (GTDB taxonomy): Bacteria > Acidobacteriota > Thermoanaerobaculia > UBA5066 > DATFVB01 > DATFVB01. The sequence goes on along the minus strand of CAWCDE010000009.1, from coordinate 127,152 downwards.
CGTGGTTTCCCGGCGGAACCGGCACGCCGAAGAAGAGACCGTCGACGCGGATCGGCGGGGCCGCCTTCCCGTCGATCCGCGCCGTCCAGTAGGGAGGGAAGAGCTTCTGCGAGGAAACGAGAAGCGTGCTCGACGCTCCGGCGACGCGGAGACGGAAGGAATTCGCGGCGCGGGCTTCGACGGCGACCGCGGGCGGCGCCGCGGCGGGGTCGATCGCGCGAAGCCTCGAGGCGTCGGCCGGCGCGACGAACGCCGTCGTGCGGAGGATCTCGCGCGATGCGCGCACGGCGTCCTCGATGCCGCCCGAACGGATCCGCTGGACGGCGAAGAACCGGGGGAAAGCCGCGGGCCGGCGATAGACGGCGAGGTCGGGGCCGTCATAGACCTTCGCGAGCCCGAAAGGCGGCCTCTCGCCGGGAGCGGAGGCGACCGCCGACACGCCGAGGAGGTCGAGCACCGGCGAGGCGGGGTCGAGCGTGCGCCGGTCGCTGATCAGGAGGGTGCCGGTGCGGCCGTAAATGCCGGGGTCCGCCGCCGAGAGCAGCTCCCGGTATCCCCTCTCGAAGAAAAGGTGGCCGCGGACGTCTTCGAGCCCGAACGGCCCGGCGAGATCGGGATACAGCGTCCAGCCGGTCGCCAGGATCCTCGACGGTCCCGGAGCGGTCTCGCGTTCGAGCGCGCGGATCCCCGGGGTGCCGCGGAAAACCGCTTCCTCCGGCGGCACCGCCGGATAGACGCGCGCCGCGATGGCGAGGAGCGGAAGTCCGACGAGGAAGGGGAGGGCGGCCGCCGCCCGGCCGAAGATCCCTCGCCGATCTTCGAGGATCTCCGAGACGCGCTCGGCGCCGATCGCGGCGGCGATCGCGAGCCCGAAGACGACGAGGACCTTCACGCGCTCGAGCAGTCCGGCGGAGAGGAGCGGCGCCGATTCGGCGAGACGCCGCACCGGCGGGAAGTAGACGACGGAGCCGGCCGCGATCGCGACCGCGGCGGCGAATCCGAAGAGCCGCCGGCGGCGCCGGTCCGCCGCGCCGAGGAGCGCGAGTCCGGCGGCGACCGGCCCGACGCCGACCGCGGTCTCGATGAACGTGTCGAAGCGGCTCGCCGTGAGCGGACGGTAGTTGCCGCGCCACGGATCTCCGGAGGCGAGAGGAAACGCGTAGAGGAGGAGGTGCCGGAGCGGGAGGCGCAACTGGCGCGCGAGTCCCGCGCGCGCGGCGAGCTGGCCGGACGCCCGAATCGTCCGCGCGGAGAGCCGCAACGCGGGAAAGAGGAGGCCCGCGGAAAGGATCGCGGCCGCTCGCGAGGCGCGCCGAGGTCCGGCGGAGCTCGCGTCCGGCGCCGCGCCATCCGGCTCCGGCCGCGTAAGCGAGGGCGGCCGCCGCTCCGAAGAGCAGCATGAACGGATATCCGCCCGCGAGGAACGCGGCGAACGCCGCCGCCGCGCCGAAGACGGCGCGGTCGGACCGGCGCGACGTCCGCGCCCGGTCGACCGCGAGGAGGAGCAGCGGGAAACAGACCGTCACGGAGCTCTGCATCCAGAGCCACCACGCCGCCTGGGCTCCGCTCCATCCCCACGCGGCCGCGCCGCACGAGGCGGCGGCGTCGCCGAGTCCCCGTCCCCGGAGGAACAGGAACATGAACAGGAAGCCGGCATTCAACTTGAGAAACAGGATGCCGGTCTCGATGCCCGCTTCCGGCAGGGCGAGCGCCGGAAGCGCCGTGAAAGGGGAGAGGAATCCCTGGACCGCGTTCAGCGCGCCGGGCGCCCCGCCGGCGGCGGAGGGATTCCAGAAGAGTTTTTCGGAAAGGTCCCGGAGAACCGGCTCGCTGCCGGAGGCCGGATCCGCGAGGAGGCGAACGCGCGGGTCGTCGGCGGCCGCCGCGGAATGCCACGGGTACACGGCGAGCGCGGCGCCGTGCGACGAGAAGACGCGGCCGTGAAAGAGCACCGGCCAGAAGAACAGGACGTTGGCCGCGAGGAGCAGCGCCGACCCGACGCGCGCCACGGGCGGCGCGGGGACGGCAGCATCGCTTTTATCAGCGGGCACGCTCGATGATAGCTCGGGCGAGACGACGGCAGGATCCGAAAGGTGGACCGCGCTCGGCAGCGTGGGCCGGGTCTCTTGAGAAGAGGTTGATGTGAGCGGGGCCCACCGCATCGCGAGAGCCTTTCGCCGAAGTAACCGAGGCGAAACCTCCGCGATGCGGGAGCGGGAGCGTCGGCGAAGGGGGTGGCGGCGGCGCGGTCGAGCCGCTCGTTCGGCGAGCCGCGCCGTCGTCACGCGCTCGCGGTCCCCGAGCCAGCTCCCGCGACGGTATCGCCGCGCCTGCCTCTAGAAAGCGGAGTCGATGGCTGTTACCCGATTCCGCCCGTCCTTCTTCGATTTGTACAGCGCCTGGTCCGCGGCGGCGACGAGCGCCGACGGCGAGAACCCCCGGCGCGGCGTCGCGGTCGCGACACCGACGCTCACGGTCAGGAAGGCACTGTCGGGCGAGGCGGGATGCCGGAGGCGGAGCCGCTCGATCTTCTCCCGGAAGGACTCGGCGAGGTTCGCCGCCTCGGCGGGTCCCGAAGGGCGGAGCACGACGGCGAACTCCTCGCCTCCGTAGCGGGAGAGGACGTCCTGCTCGCGCTGGACGATCGAGGCGAGGGCGCGCGCGACCGTCTGGAGGTACTCGTCGCCGCTCTGATGCCCGAGCGCGTCGTTGAACGCCTTGAAGTGATCGACGTCGATCATGACGACGGTGAGGGGGGCGCGTTCTTTCGCCGCCCGCGTCCATTCCTGCGCGAGCGCGGCGTCGAACCGGCGGCGGTTCCCGACTCCGGTCAGGCCGTCGATCAGGGAAAGCTGTTTCAGGCTCTCGTTGGCCGCGGCGAGCTCGCGGCTCTGCTGTTCCAGCTCGCGCGTGCGCTCTTCGAGGTCCCGGATCGCGTCGGGCCGCTTCCAGAGGCGGTCCCACAGCCGCGGCTTCGCCTCGTGGGCCGGCGGCGCACCGGCGCGGGCCTCGTCGAGCTTCGCCTGCAGCGGCGCCGACACTTCGCCGTGTCCCGTGACCGACCGCGCGTGATCGACGTAGGGAGCCGCCTCGTCGACCGCCTTCCGGTCGAGCAGCGCGTCGGCGAGCGCGGTGGAGATGTCGGCGCGGGAGGGATCGAGGCGCGCCGCCTCGCGGAGGTTCTCGATCGCGCGCTCCTTCCACATCGGATTCCGCCGCTGGGTGACGCCGAGCAGGTAGCGGTACTCGGCGACCTCGGGTGCCCAGCGGACCGCCTGTTCGAGCATCTTCACGGCAGGCCAGTAGTCGCGTTCGCGGATCAGCTCCTGCGCGCGGCGATAGCTCGAGACCGCGGTGTCGCGCCGGAGGTCGGCGTTGCCGGCGTCGCCGGCCGCCGGCATCGCGATTCCGCCGGAGAGACCCCGATCGTAGGCCGCGCGCCGCCCGGCGTCGGAGAGCGTCCCCTCCGCTTCCGCGAGCCGCGTCCGAACGGCCTCCGCCTTGCGCGCGAATTCCGGATCGGGATCGTCCGCGGCGCTCTCGAGCGCCGAACGGGTCCGGTCGACGGCGACCCGGATCTGCTCCGGCAGGGCGTTCGGCGGGATCCCGAGAAGATCGTAGAGGGTGATCCAGTCGATCCTCCGCCACGTCTCCTCGAACCGTTCGCGGTCGAACGGCTCGCGCGTCCCGTCTTCCGGCCAGCGGACCCATCCGGCGCAGCGGAAGCCGTAGAGCAGCTTCGCCGCGTTGGCCGGGTTTCCCGGCCCGGACCGGAGGAGGTCGCCGCAGGGCGTCTTCCCGTCGATCCGCGACAGGAAGAGTCCGACGGGCGATGCCGCCCGGATCCCGGACGGCTTTCCCCGATACGGAATCGAGGCGGGATCGCCGAGCCGTTCCGCGAACCGCTCGCTGTCGGGCAGGCGCGCGATGCCGTCGAAAATGAGCGCGGCGGTGTCGAATCGGACGGCGAGGCGCGGATCGATCGTCTTCTCTTTCGGAGCGAAGCGGAACCGCCCCCGCGTCCAGGGGAACGTCAGCTGGACGATGCGTTCCGAGAGGCGCCGGACTTCGGCGGCGAGGGCGTCGGCCGCGATCCACCCCTTCTCGAGGAGGATCTCGCCGAAATACACGTTCTGCCGGCGGTTGGCGGCCGAGAGCGCTTCCGCGAGCTGGTCGTCGGTCAGCTGTCCGCGATTCCGGAGGAACGCGCCGAGCCGCTGCTCGGGGCGCGAGGAGATCGCGAGCTGCAGCTCGCCGCGCCAAAAGAAGAACGTCCGGACCTCGTCGCGCTTCTCGACCGTGAGCGTTCCGCTGACGCCGCGCCGCGAGACGGCTCCCATGAGCTCGGCGACCGGCACGTCCTCGATCGTCCCCTCGATCTCGGGCGTTCGGAAGAGCGTTCTCTCGTTCTGGAACATCGGCGCGGTCGGAAGAGCGGCCCCGCCGCCGTCAGCCTTCTTCGCCGCGGGGCGGCGGAAACGGGTGCCGCCCGGACGAGCGGCGCTCTCCCGGGGAGGCGCCGGGCGATCCCGGGGCCGGGATTCCGCGGGAAGACCGGAGACCGGGTTTCGAAGGAGCGAGCCCCCATGAGTTTGCGCGATGCTAACACGGGGAACTTGTTGAAAATCAGGGCCCTCTCTGCTAACCTTCCGCCCTTCCCGCGGCAGGCGGTCGTTCTTTGGGATCTTACGGGACGAGGGCCGGATCACGAAAATGCCTCGCGGCTTCCGGCCGGCAGCCCGATTTCAGGCTCGTAGCTCAGCTGGTAGAGCACTACCTCGACACGGTAGGGGTCAGCGGTTCGAACCCGCTCGAGCCTACCAACTCCCCGTTTTCGGGGTGTTCAGGCGCTTAGCTCAGCCGGGAGAGCGCTTCCTTCACACGGAAGAGGTCGGCGGTTCGATCCCGCCAGCGCCTACCATCGGCGGAGGATTTTCGACGCGAGGCGACTCGCGTTTTTTTGTTTTCAGGAGGACGGTTGGAAATCCAGGTGACGCTTCCGGACGGCGCCGTCAAGTCGGTGGCCGCGGGCACGACGGTCGGCGAGATCGCGCGCGCGATCGGGCCGGGGCTCGCGAAATCGGCGCTCGCGGGGAAGGTCGACGGGCAGGTCGTGGACCTCTCGCGCCCGGTCGTGCGGGATGCCCGGCTCGAGATCGTCACGCCGAAGTCTCCCGACGCCGTGGACGTCTACCGCCACTCGACGGCGCACCTGACGGCCAACGCGGTCAAGCGCCTCTTTCCCGACGTGAAGATCGGCATCGGCCCCGCGATCGAAAACGGCTACTACTACGATTTCGATCCGGGCCGCCCCTTCACGCCGGAGGACCTGGCGGCGATCGAGGCCGAGATGCGGAAGATCGTCGCCGAGGACAACCCGGTCGAGCGTCTCGAGATGTCGAAGGAGGAGGCGATCCGGATCTTCGAGGGCCAGGGCGACACGCTCAAGGTCGAGATCATCCGGGGCATCCCCGACGACCACGTCTCCTGCTATCGACAGAAGGACTTCATCGATCTCTGCCGGGGCCCTCACGTGCCGTCGACGGGGAAGCTCGGCGTCTTCAAGCTCACCCACACGGCGGGAGCGTACTGGAAGGGCGACGAGCACAATCCCATGCTCCAGCGGATCTACGGCGCCTCGTTCCTCACGCAGGCCGAGCTCGACGCCTATCTCAAGCAGCTCGAGGAAGCGAAAGCCCGCGATCACCGGAAGCTCGGCCGCGAGCTCGACCTCTTTTCGTTCCATCCGTGGGCGCCGGCGTCCCCGTTCTTCCATCCGAAGGGCGCGACGATCTACAACCTGCTCCTCGGCTACGTCCGCGAGCTCTACCGGAAGTACGGCTATCGCGAGGTGATCACTCCCCAGATCTTCGACGTCGAGCTCTTCAAGACGTCGGGCCACTACGCGAATTACAGGGAAAACATGTTCCTCGCGGAGATCGACGAGCGGGAGTTCGGCGTCAAGCCGATGAACTGCCCGGGCCACTTCCTGATGTACGCGTCGCAGGCGTTCTCCTACCGCGATCTCCCGGTACGCTACGCGGACTTCGGCCGGCTCCACCGCTACGAGCGCTCGGGCGTCACGCAGGGCCTGACGCGGGTCCGCACGTTCTCCCAGGACGACTCGCACATCTTCTGCACGATCGACCAGATGCCCGCCGAGATGGGCCGCTTCATCGACTTCATCGACGAGGTCTACGCGACGTTCGGCTTCACCGACGTGCGCGTCGCGCTCGGGACGCGCCCCGAGAAGTTCATCGGAACGCCCGAAAACTGGGAGAAGGCGGAGCGTGCGCTCGCTTCCGCTTTCGAGGAACGCGGTCGCGAGTTCTTCGTCCACGCCGGCGACGGCGCCTTCTACGGCCCGAAGCTCGACTTCCAGGTCAAGGACGCGATCGGCCGGTACTGGCAGCTCGGCACGCTGCAGGTCGACTTCGCGAACCCCGAGAACTTCGACCTGACGTACGTCGGCGAGGATGGGGCGAAACACCGGCCGGTCGTGCTCCATCGCGCGATCCTCGGCTCGGTCGAGCGTTTCCTCGGGATACTCATCGAGCACACGGCCGGGGACTTTCCCGTGTGGCTCGCGCCGGTGCAGGCGGTCGTGATCCCCGTGTCGGAGAAGTTCGCCGAGTACGCGCGGACGGTCGCCGCGCGCCTGGCCGCCGCCGGGTTCCGCGTCGAACCCGACGACCGGAGCGAGAAGCTCGGCGCGAGGATCCGGCACGCGGAGCTCCAGAAGATCCCGTACATGCTGATCGTCGGCGAGCGGGAGCAGGCGACGGGGTCGGTGTCGCCGCGCAAGCGCCGGGCGGGCGATCTCGGGTCCCGGCCTCTCGACGAGTTTTCCGCGGCGCTCGCGGACGAGGTCGCGCGCCGCGAATGATAGATTCCATCCGATAGGAGGTTTTCGATCGACAAAAAGAGCATTCGTATCAACGAGCAGATCCGCTGGAAGGAAGTGCGCCTGATCGGCGCCGACGGCGAGGCCCTCGGCGTCGTCGCGATGCAGGACGCGCACGACCGGGCCAGGGCCGCGGGCCTCGACCTGGTCGAGATCGCCCCGACCGCCACTCCGCCGGTCTGCCGGATCATGAACTTCGGGAAGTTCGTCTACCAGCAGAAGAAGAAGCAGCACGATTCGAAGAAGAAGCAGAAGATCACGCAGGTCAAGGAAGTGAAGTTCCGTCCCAACATCGACGAGCACGACTACGAGTTCAAGAAGGCGAGCATTCTCCGGTTCCTGGAGCACGGCGACAAGGTGAAGGCCACGATCCAGTTCCGGGGGCGCGAAATGGCCCGCCGGGAGAACGGCCTGAAGGTCCTGCGCCGGCTGGTCGAGGAGCTCCGGGGGAAGGCGGTCGCCGAGTCGTCTCCGGAAATGATGGGCAACCGGATGCACCAGATCCTCGGGCCCGTGAAGACGATCGAGAAGCCGGTCAAGCCCGCCAGGGGGCGGTCCCCGCGGGCGTCGCCGACTAAAATTGCCGTCGGGTTGAAGCGGCGGAGCCGCTTAACCCGACGGGCGAGCGAGGATTGCGATGCCGAAACTGAAGACTCACCGCGGCGCCGCGAAGCGGTTCAAGCAGACCGCCTCGGGCAAGTTCAAGCGCGGCAAGGCGTACAAGAGCCACATCCTGACGAAGAAGGCCTCGGGGCGGAAGCGCGACCTGGACCAGGCGACGATGGTGTCGAAGGCCGACACGCCGGGGGTCCGCGAGATGCTCCCGTACTCGAAGTAAACCGCTCCGGAAAACGCATCGGAGGAGAGAGATGCCCCGCGTCAAACGAGGACCGAAGAGAAAGAACCGCCGCGCCAAGGTGCTGAAGCTCGCCAAGGGCTACTACGGGACGAAGTCGAAGTCGTACCGGATCGCCAAGCTGCAGGTCGAGAAGTCGCTCGCGTACGCCTACCGCGACCGGAAGGCGAAGAAGCGGGACTTCCGCGGGCTGTGGATCGTCCGGATCAACGCCGCGGCCCGCGAGAACGACATCACGTACAGCCGGCTGATGGACGGGCTGAAGAAGTCGGGGAGCGACATCAACCGGAAGATGCTGTCGGAGATCGCGGTGTCGGACCCCGGAGCGTTCACCCACCTCGTCACCGTCGCGAAAAAAGCGCTCCAGACGGCCTGACCGGGTCCGATGACGGACCCGCCGACGATCGACGAGCTCCTGGCCGGGTTCCGGCGGGAAACCGCCGGCGTCTCGTCGCGCGCGGCGTACGAGACGCTGAAGGGGAAGTACGTCAACCGGGACCACGGTCTCGTGCCCGCCCTGTTTGCGCGCCTGAAGACCCTGTCGGGGCCGGAGAAGGCGGAGTTCGGCCGGCGGGCGAACGAGGCGAAGCGGGAGATCGAAACGTCTCTCGCGGAATGCGAGGCGCGCGTGCTCGCGGCGGAGGCGGCGGCGCGGGCCGCGCGAGCCGAGGTCGACGCGACGCTCCCCGGACGCCCGTCGCCGCTCGGCGCGCTCCATCCCCTGACGGCCGTCCGGCGCCAGATCGAGGGCGTCTTCGCGCGCCTCGGCTTCTCGATCGCCGACGGGCCCGAGCTCGAGACGGACTTCTTCAATTTCGCGGCGCTGAACTTCCCGCCCGAGCACCCCGCGCGCGACACGCAGGACACGCTCCTCGTATCCGCCTCGCCAGAGGCGGCGCCGGAGTACCTCCTGCGGACCCACACGTCGCCGGTCCAGATCCGCGCCCTCTCGGCGCACGGCGCGCCGCTCCGGATCGTCTGTCCGGGCCGGGTTTATCGGAAGGACGAGGTCGACGCGACGCATTCGCCGGTCTTCCACCAGATCGAGGGCCTCGTCGTCGACCGCGGGATCACGATGGCGCACCTGAAGGGGACGATCGAGGCGTTCCTGCAGGGCCTCTTCGGGCGCGAGACGAAGGTGCGGTTCACCTGTTCGTACTTCCCGTTCGTCGAGCCGGGCGCGCAGGCGGCGATGACGTGCTTCCTCTGCCGCGGCGCCGGGTGCCGCACGTGCAAGGGGTCGGGATGGATCGAGATCCTCGGAGCGGGAATGGTCCACCCGAGCGTCCTTCGCGTGTGCGGCGTCGACCCGGAGGTCTGGTCCGGGTTCGCGTTCGGAACGGGCGTCGACCGCCTCGCCTTCCTCAAGTACGGCGTGCCCGACCTGCGCCTCTTCTTCGAGAACGACCTGCGGTTCCTCTCGCAGTTCCGGAGCGCGTCGTGAAGTTCTCCCTCGGCTGGATGGGAGAGTACGCGCATCTGGCCGCGGTCGATCCGGCCGAGATCGCCGACACCGCCAACGAGATCGGCCTCGAGATCGGAACCGTCGAGCGCACGGCCTCGGGCGACACGATCGTCGACGCGGACGTCACGCCGAACCGGCCGGACGCGATGAACCACCGGGGATTCGCGCGGGACCTCGCGGCCGCCCTCGCCGTGCAGTTCGACGGACGAAGGCGGACCGAGACGCCCTCCGAGGGCGGTCCGCCGGCGGGGGAAGGGGCGGGCGTCGTCGTCGAGGTGCCGGACCGCTGCGGCCGGTTCGCCGCGCGCCTCCTGCGCGGCATCTCGCCGTCGCCTTCTCCGGAAGCGTGGCGGCGGCGTTTCGAGGCGCTCGATCTCAAATCGATCGACGCGGCGGTCGACGCGACGAACATCGCTCTGTGGGGGATCGGACAGCCGCTCCACGCGTTCGACGCCGATCGGGTCGAAGGGGGACGGCTGATCGTCCGGATGGCGAAAGCCGGCGAGAAGCTCCGCTGTCTCGACGGAGTCGAGCGGGACCTCCATTCGGAGGACGTCGTCGTGGCCGACGAGCGGCGGCCGCTCTCGCTCGCCGGCGTGATCGGCGGCGTCGAATCGGCGATCTCCCCCGGCCGGACGACGAACGTCCTCCTCGAGGCGGCGTGGTGGGACCCGGTTTCCATCCGCCGCACGGCCCGCCGCCACGGACTCCATACCGACGCCTCCCACCGCTACGAACGCGGTGCGGACATCGAGGCGATCCCCGAAGGGCTCGCGCTCGCGGCCGCGTTGATCCTGGAGAGCGCGGGCGGCGAGCTCGCGCCCGGGATGATCGACGTCTACCCGCGCCCGTTCCGTCCCCGGACGGTGCGGCTTCGCCATCCGCGGCTGGCCGCGCTCGCCGGGGTGACCGTCTCCCTCGCCCGCGCCGCCGAGATCCTCGAACGTCTCGGTTTCGGCGTGAAGATCGCCGGCGACGCGCTCGACGCCACGGTGCCCTCGTGGCGCCCGGACGTCGCGATCGAGGAGGACCTGATCGAGGAGGTGGCCCGGATCCACGGATACTCGAAGATCCCGTTCGCGCTGCCGCCCGCCGAGGCGCTGTCGCCCTTCTATCTCGGCTCCCCGGCGGAAGGGGGAGCGGCGCCGAGGCAGACCGACGACCGGGCGACGGACGAGGCGCGGGAAGCCGGCCTTTTCGAAGCGATGAGCTTCCCGTTCGTCTCCGAGGCCGTCGACTCCCGGTTCGGGAACCTGCTCGGGAAGGGCGCCTTCCGGGAGAATCCCCTCGTCGTCGCCAACCCGCTCGACGCGGGTCGGCCGCTGCTCCGTCGAACGCTCCTCCCCGGCCTCCTCGAATCCGTTTCGGCGAACCACCGCGCCGGCCGCCGGTCGATCCCGCTGTTCGAGCTCGGCCGCGTCTGGGACCGGCCGGCGCCTTCCGGCGCGGATCCGGCGGAGATCGAGAGCCGGCACCTCGCCCTCGTCCTCGCGGGCGACGCTCCGGAGGCGTTTCCGGGGCGCGCGGTCGACGTCCTCGACGCGAAAGGCATCGTCCGCCGCCTCGCGCTCGCGGTCTCGGGAGAAGAGACGGATTTCCGGCCCGCCGGAACGGATTTCACCCCGGCTCTCCGGGTGTTCGTCGGCGGCCGCGCGGCGGGGATCCTCGCCCGCGTCCCGGAGCGCTGGCGCGAATGGCTGCCGCTTCCCGGAGCGACGGTCTTCGCGGAGCTCGACCTCGCCGCGCTTTCGCGGCGGCGCGGGCCGGCGCGGTTCTCCGAATACTCCCGATTCCCTCCGGCCGACGTCGACGTGACCGTCGCATGCGGCCCGGGGACGTCCTGGCAGGATCTCGAGGACGCGGTCGTCGCGGTCCGGCCGGTCCACCTCGAGGAGATGATCCTGCTCAAGCTCTACGTCGATCCGAATCGTCCCGAAATCCGGAACGTGACGGTTCGTCCCACCTTCCGCGCCCCCGACCGGACGCTCTCGCAGGAGGAAGTCAATCGCGAGCGCGACCGGCTCATTGAAACCTGGCAGCAGAAATTCGGAGTGAACGCATGACGACCGCAGACAACGCCAAGATCTTCGATTCCCTGGAAAAGCGCGTCGAGCGCATCCTCGAGAAGTACCGCGCGGTGACCGAGGAGAACGGAAAATTGAAATCCCGCCTCGCCGAACGCGAGGCCGAGATCGAGAAGGCGAAAGCCGAGCTCGTCTCGGCGCGCAAGTCGGCCAAGCGCGAGGAAGAGCTCGCTGCCGAGCTCGCGCGCCACGAAGCGGAGAACGAAAAGGTCCGGGAAAGGCTCGGCCGCCTGATCGAGACGCTGGAAACGATTGACGCTGCTAAAGTTTAGCCCTTATACTTCCGGGGAGAGGGACCAGGGGCCATGGCGGACAATCGGGCCAATGTGACGCAGGTCGAAATCTACGGCCAGACGTACACCGTCCGCGCCGAGAGCGACAGCTCCTACGTCCGGGAACTCGCCCGATTCGTGGATGGTAAGATGCGGGAAGTGGCCGAACGGGCGGCCACGGTGGATTCCGCCAAGATCGCGATCCTGGCGGCGTTGAACATCTCGGATGACCTCTATCAACGGGAGCGCAGGAGTCAGGGCGATCCGTCCAACGCGAAGGCGAGGGTGGAGCGCCTCATTAAGAAACTCGACGACGCCCTGGAGGCACGATGAGCCGCCTTCGAGCCGGCTCGGAAAACGGGAGAATCGGGAAAGAGGCTGGTCCTGCTTGGTTCGTGATGGAAAAGTCACTCTTGAACCAACGTTCACCATTCGGGAGCTTGACTTCCGGCGGAGCGGTGACGTCCCGGTGAACCCGGGAAACTAAAGCTCCGCCTTTCGGGCACCCACCTGTCTGAGACAGGTTCAAGTCGACTGACACACGGCCAACGCGGGACCTCCCTCGATTCCCTCCCGCGCTCCTCCGGGGACCTGGAGAGACGCGATGGATGGAACACTGGTGATCGCTCTCGTGGCGGGGATCGCGGCCGCGATCGTCGCCACCGTGATCTTTTCCCTCCTGGTCAACCGCCGGACATCGGGGATCCGGAATGCCGCCCGCCGTGAGGCCGAGCGGCTGCTCGAGGACGCCAAGCGCCAGGCGGACTCGAAACGGCGGGAGGCGGACATCGAGGCGAAGGAGAAGATCCTCGCCGCCCGCGCCGAGTTCGACAAGCAGGCCAGCGCGCGGCGCCAGGAGATCGCCGCGCTCGAGAAACGGATCGCGCAGAAGGAGGAGAACCTCGACCGGAAGCTCGCGCAGATCGAGCTGCGGGGGGCCGAGTTCGACAAGCGGGACAAGGAGCTCGCGCGGCGCCAGGGGGAGATCGACCGGCTCGACGAGGAATTCCAGGGGCTCATCGACGAGCAGCGCCGGAAGCTCGAGTCGATCTCCGGCCTGACCGCGGAACAGGCCAAGCAGAACCTGATCCGGTCGATCGAGAACGACGCGCGCCTCGAGGCCGCGCACCTGATCCGCCGGATCGAGGAGGAAGCCTCCGAGAATGCCACCCAGAAGGCCCGGCGGATCATCGGGATGGCGATCCAGCGGATGGCTTCCGACACGGTCGTCGAGGCGACCGTCTCGGTCGTCGACCTGCCTTCCGACGACCTCAAGGGGCGGATCATCGGGCGCGAGGGGCGCAACATCCGTGCGCTCGAGGCCGCGACCGGGGTCGACCTGATCATCGACGACACGCCCGAAGCGATCATCCTCTCCGCGTTCGAGCCGGTGCGCCGGGAGATCGCCCGGATGGCCATCCAGCGGCTGATCGTGGACGGCCGGATCCATCCGGCCCGCATCGAGGAGATCGTCGAGAAGGTCCGCGCCGAACTGTGGGAGAAGATCCGGCAGGAAGGGGAAGCGGTCGCGCTCGAGTTCGGAATTCCCGATCTCCACCCCGAGCTGGTGAAGCTCCTCGGGCGGCTGAAGTACCGGACCTCCTACGGGCAGAACGTGCTCCAGCACTCGCGCGAGGTCGGGTGGCTCGCCGGCAACATGGCGGCCGAGCTCGGCGTGTCGGTCGACGTCGCCAAGCGCGCCGGACTGCTCCACGACATCGGCAAGGCGATCGACCGCGAAATGGAAGGGACCCACCTCGAGCTCGGGCGCGAGGTGCTCAAGAAGTTCGGCGAATCGGACGCGGTGATCCACGCGATGGAGTGCCACCACGGCGACTACGAGCCGCGGTCGGTCGAGGCGGTCCTCGTCAACGGAGCGGACGCTCTCTCCGCGGCGCGCCCGGGCGCCCGCCGCGAGATCCTCGAGACGTACGTCAAGCGGCTCGAGAAGCTCGAGCACATCGCCGACGGCTTCAAGGGAGTGCAGAAGGCGTTCGCCGTCCAGGCGGGACGCGAGCTCCGGATCGTCGTCGAGGCCGCGAAGATCACCGACGACGAGGCGCTGTGGCTCTCGAAAGACGTCGCCAAGAAAATCGAGACCGAGCTCCAGTATCCGGGGCAGATCAAGGTGACCGTGATCCGGGAGACTCGCGCCGTCGAGTACGCGCGATGACTCCGGCGCTCGTCTTCCCTCACCCGCCGTCCTTCGCCCGTGCTTCGGACGGCACCCTCTCCCGCTTCGCGGGCGAGGGGAATTCGGCGGCTCGCTGGCGCTCGCGGCAACGGGTCTCGCGCCGTCGAGTACGCGCGATGACTCCGGCGCTCGTCTTCCCTCACCCGCCGTCCTTCGCCCGTGCTTCGGACGGCACCCTCTCCCGCTTCGCGGGCGAGGGGAATTCGGCGGCTCGCTGGCGTTCGCGGCAACGGGTCTCGCGCCGTCGAGTACGCGCGATGAGCGCGGCGGCCCCTTGATCCGGATCCTCTTCGTCGGTGACGTCGTCGGGAATCCCGGCCGTCGCGCGCTTTCCGAGGCGCTCGAAAAGACGATCGACCGGCGGAAGATCGATTTCACGGTCGTCAACGTCGAAAACGCGGCCGGCGGCTTCGGACTGACGCGGGAGATTTACGACGAGCTGAAGAAGCTCCCGATCGACGTCTTCTCCTCCGGCAACCACATCTGGGATCGGAAGGACTTCCTGCCGAGCCTCGACGAGCTCGAGGACGTGCTTCGCCCCGCGAACTACCCGAAGGGGAATCCCGGCCACGGGAGCATCGTCAAGAAGACCGCCTCGGGCGTTCCCGTCGCGGTGCTGAATCTCCAGGGACAGGTCTTCATGACGAACATCGACTCGCCGTTCCGGATCGCGGACGAGATGCTGCCCGCCCTGAAGAAGGAGACGCCCGTCGTCTTCGTGGATTTCCACGCCGAGGCGACGTCGGAGAAGAACGCGCTCGGGTGGTATCTCGACGGCCGGGTTTCCGCGGTCGTCGGAACCCACACCCACGTCCCGACGGCGGACGAGACGATCCGCCCCGCCGGCACGGCGTATCTCACCGACGTGGGAATGACGGGCGCCTACGAGGGCGTCATCGGCTTCAGCAAGGATCGCGTCGTCGAGAAGTTCCTCTCCCAGACGCCGCGCTCGTTCGAGACCGCCAAACGGGACGTGCGGCTTTCGTCCGTCGTCGTCGAGATCGACGAGTCGAGTGGGCGGGCGGCGTCGATCGAGCGATGGCAGGTCCGGATTGACTGAGCGCCCGAAGCTCTCGGCGATCGTCACCTCCTACAACGAGGAGATCAACATCAAGGAGTGCCTCGAGAGCGTCCTCTGGGCCGACGAGGTGCTCCTCGTCGATTCCTTTTCGACCGACCGCACCGTCGAGATCGCCCGCGCGATCCCCGGCGTCCGGATCGTCCAGCACGCGTACTTCGGCTCGGCCGCGCAGAAGAACTGGGCGATGGACCGGGCGGAACACCCGTGGGTCCTGATCGTCGATTCGGACGAGCGCGTGACGGCGGAGCTCGCGCGGGAGATCGTCGACGTCCTCGAGCGGGGGCCGCAGGCGAACTACTACTCGATCCGGCGGCAGAACATCTTCGTGGACCGGATCATCCGGCACTCCGGGTGGTCGACGGACAAGGTCGTCCGGCTGATCCGGAAGGGTACGGCGCGATATCCGAACCGGCGCGTGCACGCCGACATCCGGCCGGAGGGATTCACGCCGACGATGGCGACGCCGCTCCTCCATTACACCTTCCGGTCCTTCTCGCAGTACCTCGAGAAGCTCCACCGCTATGCCGAGTGGGGCGCCGCCGAGGCGTTCAAGCGGGGAAAGGACCCCGGGATCACGGAGCTCTTTTTCCGCCCGGCATGGCGCTTCTTCCGCATGTACGTGCTGCAGGCCGGGTTCCTCGACGGGCGGCACGGTTTCGTGCTCTGCGCCCTGCAGGCGTACGGCGTCTTCCTCAAGTGGGCGAAGGTCTGGGAATGGCAGCGATATCGGGCCAACGGCTGGCCGTTCGAGCTCCCCGCCTACGACGAGAGCCAGGAGACCTGGGGAGCGACCGAAGGGAGCTCGAAGGCCTGATCCGGACCTTTCGGGTCGCGGGTCGCCGGCGTCCCATCCGCCGCAAAGGAACGAAATCGGCCGACGTGTTCGGCGAGTTAAGCGGCGCGGAGCGCCCGCTTCAACTCGCCGCCGACGTCTTCAACTCGATGCCGCGTTCTTCTTCGCGAGCCGCGACTTGTAGCGCGCGGCGGTGTTCTTGTGGATGACCCCCTTCGCGGCGGCGCGGTCGATTTCCGACGCCGTGGCGGGGAACGCTTCCGTCGAGGGAGCGGAGCGGTGCTTCTTGATCACGCGGCGGAGCTTCGTCTTGACCCGGCGGTTCCTCGCGGTCTTCTTCGCGGAGGTCCGGATCCGTTTCTCGGCGGATTTGATGTTGGCCATTCGGTGCGAGAGTCCTTTCTGTCGTCTGGCGGGCTCTGCCCGCGGTCCCCGGCGGGTTCGACGCCCGTTTCCGTCCGGCGGGCTTTCGTCCGCCGGGCGGTGAGCTTACCACTTGCCGGCGTCTGCCGGATTCAGCGGGATTCCACTCCCAGGGCCGAGAGCCTCTGCCTGGCCAGCCGCGCCTCGTCGGAGCCCGGGTATTCGTGGACGACGTACTGGAGCGCGACGACCGCCTCGGGGCGGCGGTTGAGCTCCTGGAGCGCGAGGCCCTTCTTCAGGAGCGCGGCCGCGGCCTTGTCGCTCCTGGGCCAGCGCTTGAGCAGACCGTCGAAGTCCGCGATCGCGTCGTCGAACTTCCGCTCCGAGAAATGCGACTCTCCGATCCAGTACTGGGCGTTGTCCGAGAGGTCGGTCGACGGATATCGCTCGATGTAGTCCTGAAAGCCCGAGATCGCGAGCTCGTAGCGCCCTTTCGTGTAGTCGCCGTAGGCGGTGTCGTAGAGCTGCTGCGGGGAAGGCCCGGCGACGGCGGGACCGGGAGCGTTCGGGCGGGGCGCCCCGACGGAAGGGGAGAGCGCCGCCCCCGGCGCGCCCGGCCGGCCGAGGTCCCCCTGGCTCGCGGCGATCTGCTGCGAGAGCTCGGCGAGCCGGCGGTTCGTGTCGTCGAGCTTCGCCTGGAGCGCTTCGATCTGCCGCGAGAGCTCGTCGAGCTTGACGCCCGTATCGGCGTTGGACTTCAGGAGCTGGTTCGTCTGCTGGGCGACGCTGGCGTTGAGTTTCTGGACCTCCTCCTTGGACGACGACTTGTTCTCGACGGCCTGGATCTGCCGCTCGATGTCGTTCATCTGTCGGTGCAGGCCCTCGATGTCGTCGGAAGAAACACACCCGGCGGCCAGGACGAGCCCGGCCGCCAGGAACGCGAGCGCGGAGCGCCGCGGGTCGATCGGAAGCCTCACTTGCCGGTGATCACGAAGTGACCGCGGCGATTCTGCTGCCAGCAGGTCTCGTCGTGATCGGTGCAGAACGGCCGGGCCTTCCCGTACGAGACCGTGTTGACGCGGGAGCCTTCGACGCCGAGCGAGACGAGGTACTCCTTGACGGCCGAGGCGCGCTTCTGGCCGAGCGACAGGTTGTACTCCTCGGTCCCGCGCTCGTCGCAGTGCCCCTCGACGAGAACCTTGATCGCGCCGTACTGCTTCAGCCACTGGGCGTCGGAGGCGAGCGCCGAGCGCGCGTCGTCGCGCAGGTCGGCCTTGTCGAAATCGAAGAACGCGTCCTTGAGATAGCCTTTCGAGTTGAGCGTCTGCAGGTCCTGGGACATCACGTCCTCGCCGCTGGGCATCGGCGGCGGCGGCGCGGGCGTCGGTGCCGGCGGAGGCGCTTCGACGGCCGGAGGAGGAGGCGCGGCCTCGGGAGTCGTCGTCGGGGGTTTCTTCTTGCAGCCGACGGCGAGCGCGACGACCGCTCCGAGGACCGCAGCGGCTTTCAGAGTCCGATGCATACGCATTTCATTCCTCCTCAAAGTTGCCGGATTCCCGAGAATGTCACGGCACTGACCGTAGCAAAATTCGTGCTCGCTTTCAACGCGCGAAATGGCGCCAAATGCGGCCAAACGCGCCACTTTGGTGTATCGGACAGGCGCGCCGCGCCGTTTCAGCATCGGATACCGGAGGAATTCGGTGCGCCCGGAGGGGAGGCGAGTACGTGCACAGTCACGGTCAGCGGCCGGGCCGATCGGGGGGAAGATCCTCACGTCGCGCGGTTGCCGCTCCTCAGGGGAGAGCCCGAACGCCCCGATCGACGCCAGCTCGATCGAGAAGGAGATCCTTCGTCGCGCCGATGCGCTCCTCAGGATAGAGCCCGACGCGCTCACGGAGGTGAGCGCTCTGGGCTCTAATTTGGGCTCCAGGCCGGCTGGCTGTTGTTTCCCTTGTCGGTGATCTGCACCTTGTGCTCGCCGTTGATGTCCATCGTGTAGACCTGGGTCGAGCTTCCCCGGCGCGAGTCGAACGCGATCTTCAGGCCGTCCGGCGACCACGACGGGTGGCCGTTGGAGCCGTCGGTCGTGAGCTGGAGGGCCTGGCCGTTGGCGAGGTTCATCACGCAGATCTGGAAGTCGCCGCCGTTGCGGCACGCATAGGCGATCTTCGAGCCGTCCGGCGACCACGCGCCCTCGTCGTTCCAGTCCCCGGCGAACGTGACGCGCCGCGCGTTGGCGCCCTCGGGGTCCATCAGGTAGAGCTGCGGCGTGCCGCTGACGCTGGAGGTGTAGAGGATCTGGTTGCCGACCGGCGACCATCGCGGCGTCGATTCGACGGCCTGGGACGTCGTCAGGCGCTTGAGTCCCGCGCCCTCCGCGTTGACGACGAAGATATCGGGGTTTCCGCCCTGGGAGCCGGCGAAGACGATCCGCTTCCCGTCGGGGGAGTAGCCGGGCGACGCGTTCAGCTCGACGCCCGTCGAGATGTCGCGGCGGCCCGTTCCGTCGCGGCCGATGACGGCGAGATGCGGGAACATCTTCGCGTAGCTCGTGAAGATGATGTGCTGGCCCGCCGCGTCCCAGGACGGGTTCATCGCGAGCGACCGGAGCTGGGTGAGGCGGCGCGGATTGCGCCCGTCGAAGTCGGCCGCATAGATCTCCCGCAGGCCGCGGCCGCCGTCCCGGTCGGACGTGAACGCGATCGCGGTCATGAAGTCCCCCGACTTGCCCGTGAAGTACTTCACGATGTCGTCGGCGACCGCGTGGGCGATTCGGGGAACGTAGCTCGCCCCGCCGCTGTATCGCTTTCCGAAAACGAGCTTGTGCGACTTCAGATCGTACACGCGCGCCTCCGCGGCGACGCGGTCCCCGGTCACGTCGAGCAGCGTGTCGACGAGCACCTCGGCGCCGGTCGCCGCCCACCGATCTGCCGACTCGGAGGACGTCGCGTCGCGGTAGCCCTTCGGGTACAGCGCGGGGTCGACGATCGTGAAGGCTCCCTCGTAATCGAGGTCGGACTTGAGCGTGTCGGAGAACGGCTGGCGCACCTGGGTTTCGATGACCGGGCCGGCGGGCGCAATCGCCGGGGGGAGCGCGATCGGGAGCTTCTTCTCGACCGCCTTGTTCAGCTCGAGCCAGAGCTCGCGGCTCTCGGTCGGCGGCGCCGGCGTCTGCGCGGCGAGCGCGGCGGCCGCGGCGAGCGCCGCCGCCGCAAGAATGATGCGTTTCACGCGGGACCTCCTCACTGGAATTTGAGATGGACGCCGAGCGAGCTTTCGTGAAAGTCGGCGGGGAGCGGCGGGAGCGGCGACGAGGCCATCACCGCGCGCTGGGCCGCGCGATCCACGAACGGGAATCCGCTCGAGCGCTCGATCTGCACGTCGGAAATCGTTCCGTCGCGCGCGATCCGGAAGAAGATGACCGGCGGCGAGACCGCCTGGTCCGTCGGCTTGAACCAGTTCGCGCCGATCGTGGCGAGCATCCGGCTCACGTAATACGAGTAGTTGAAATCGGCGGAATCGAACGCCGAGAGGGAAGTCCCGAACGTCGATCCCGCGCCCGCGACGCCCGTCGGGGACCCCTCGGCCGATTCTCCCGGCTGCGGCAGATCGACGGAGGCGCCGCTCGCCTTCTTCTTCGCCTCGGGCGAAGTGCGCGACGGATGGACGTCGGGCGGCTCCTTCTTCGGCTTCGATTTCTCCGGGAGCGGCATCGCCTTCGGGGAAGGCCGGGGAGTCTCCTGCGCCTTCTCGATCACCGGGCGGGAAACGGTCTCCGGCGCGGTTGCGGTGCGCGCTCCGCGGATCGAGGCGAGCGGCACGAGACGGACGGCGACCGCCTGGGGAGAGATGAATCGGCGCCTCGTCGGGAGCCGGGAGGCGATCAGGAGCGCCGCCCCGATGGCCGCGTGCAGGAGGATCGTTCCGACGGCGCCGGCCTTCCACTCCGGCGTGCGCATTCCCCTCTCGGCGAGGATTTCGCCGACCGCGTCCACGTCAGCGCGCCCCGCCCGTCACTTCTTCTCGCGGGACTCGGTCAGCATGCCGAGGTTCTCGATGCCCATGCGGTTCAGGAGATCCATCGTCTCGACGACGGTTCCGTACGGAAGGGAACGGTCCGCCTTGAGGTAGATCGTCCTGTCGGTCCGGCTCCGCAGGTACGCCTGGAGCCGCTCCTTCAGGAGCCCGGGAGCGACGGGCGTTTCGTTGATGTAGTAGAGGCCGCTCTTCGTGATCGAGAGGATCACCGGGTCCTCCGCGCTCTTGGGCAGGTTCGACGCCTCCGCCTTCGGGAGCGCGACCGAGACTCCCTGGTGGAGCATCGGCGCGGTCACCATGAAGATGATCAGGAGGACGAGCATCACGTCGACGAGCGGGGTGACGTTGATGTCGGCGAGGTGATCGAAGGGATCGTTCTTCGGACCGGCGGAAAAGGCCATCGTTCTCCGGGTCCTACGTGAAATTCCGCTCGGTCAGGTTGAGGAACTCGAGCGCGAAGTCGTCCATCGTGGCGCGCATCTGCCGGATCTGTCCCATGAAGTAGTTGTACGCGATCAGCGCCGGAATCGCCGCGGCGAGCCCCGCCGCCGTGTTGATCAGGGCTTCGGAGATTCCGGGCGCGACCGCCACGATCGAGGTGGACCCCGACATGCCGATCGCGTTGAACGCGGCCATGATCCCCCACACCGTCCCGAAGAGGCCGATGAAGGGGCAGGCCGAGGCCGTCGTCGCGAGGAACGTGAGCGAGCGCGTGAGGCGCGAGACCTCCGCGCCGGCCGCCCGCTCGAGCGCCCGTTCGATGCCGCTGATGTTCTTGATCAGGAGGCGCGTGCTCGTCGTCGCCGCCGTGACCGGCTCGTCCGATCGGGCGGCCTTGATCTGAGCGTCGAGCTCGGCGTATCCCGACTTGAAGAGCGTCGTCAGGGGAGTTTCGGCGAGCTGGCCCGCCATCGTGTTGACCTCGGAAAAGCGCTTCGACTTGCGGAAGAAGTCGAGGAATCGATGAGATTGTCCCCGTACCCGCTTCAATCGAATATATTTGGCGATGATGATCAGCCAGGAGACGAGGCTGAAGAAGAGCAGGATGCCGAGGACCACCTTCGCGGACGGTCCCGTTTCCCGGAGGAACGTCTCGAACTGGGAAGGGCTCGTTTCGAGCGTCGTCGTGCGGATCGGCTGGGCGTTCAAGACGTTTCGTCCTCCTCGGTCGTCGTCGGGCGGCGCGGCGACCGCGAGCGCCGTCCGCGGCGCGCCGACGCTAGCACACCAAACTCTGAGAGGTCAATGAATTCGCGCGTTTTGCGGCGTTTCGGATCTCGGAATGAAACGGGGGCCCGCGCGGGTTGTAGTTCGATGATGCGAAAACTGACGGCAGGCCTCTTCCTCGCGGCCACGGCGCTCTCGGGCGGGATCGCGGCCGCGTCTCCGCCGATCCTGGACGTGTCGGGAATCCACCCGGGCCAGACGGGGTACGGCCTGTGCGACTTCGGCGGCGGCGCCGGCGTGAAGCGTTTCGGCGTCGAGATCCTCGGGGTCATGCGCGAGTACGCGCCGAAGCAGGACCTGATCCTCGCGCGCCTGACCGGGAACAACCTCGAGAAGAGCGGCGTGATCGCCGGGATGAGCGGGAGTCCCGTGTACATCGAGGACAAGCTGATCGGCGCCGTCGCCTACGGATGGCCCTTCTCGGAGGAGGCGATCGCCGGGATCACGCCGATCGCCTCGATGCTCGACATCCGCCATGTTCCGGCGAATCCGCCGGTGCCGATCGGCGCTCCGACGCCCGCCGGGGCGCACGCGCAGGCCGCGAGCCTCCTCTCGACGTTCTCGAGCGGGGATTTCGTTCCCGCATTCCGCGCGCTCGTCGCCCGCGCGTTCCCGGGATCGGAATCGGCGGGGCCGGCCGGCTGGTCGCCGCTCGCGATCCCGCTTTCGCTCTCTCCGTTCTCCGCGTCGGACCCGCTCTTCTCCGACGCCTTCCGGCGCGCCGGGTTTCTCCCGGCGCCGACGGGAGCGGCCTTCCCGGCGAGCGGGGCATCTCCGGCGCCGGGCGCCTCCTCCGCGGCGGCGGCCGGACCCGCGGCCGCGCCGCTTCAGCCGGGCTCCTCGGTCGCGACGATCCTCATCTCGGGGGACATGACGATGGCCGCGACCGGGACGGTCACCTGGGTAGACGGAGGCAACGTGCTCGCGTTCGGGCATCCGTTCCTTTCCATGGGCCCCGTCGAAATGCCGATGGCGGATTCCGAGGTGATCGGCGTGCTGCCGTCGATGTACCGCTCGTTCAAGTTCGCCTCGACCGGAAAGGTGCTCGGATCGATCTCGCAGGACCGCTCGACGGGAATTCTCGGCTCCTTCGGGAGCTCGGCGTCCATGGTCCCCGTGCGGGTCTCGATCGCGTCGGAGAGCGCGCCCACGCAGACGTACCACTTCCAGGTCGTGCAGAATTCGATGCTCACCCCGATCCTCGCGGCGATGGCGATCGACACCACGCTCTCGACGCTCGAGAAATCGACGGGGGAGCGGACGCTCGTCTGGAAATCGTCGATCGCCACACCGGGGCGGACCATCCACTACGACTCGGTCTTCTCCGGTCTGAACGCCAAGGATCAGGCGGTGTCGGCGATGGCTCTCCTGACGAACTACCTTATGGCGAACGAATTCCACGACCTCGCGATCGACGGGATCAACGTTTCGATCGAGCATTCCGACGAGCTGAAGAGCGCGCGAATCACCGAGGTCGAGCCGGAGAAGGACCGGGTGCGGCCCGGAGAGACGGTGAAGGTCCGCGTCGGCCTCCAGGACTTCCGCGGCACCGCCCGCCACCTGACGCTCTCGCTCCCGATCCCTCCCGGGGAGCCGCCCGGACCGCTCACCGTCTTCGTCGGCGACGGCCTCTCCGCGACGGCGTTCGACCTTTCGCTGTTCCCGGCGGACCCGCGCTCGCTCGACCAGGTGCTCGATTTCCTGGACCGGATGCGGCCCGCCAATTCCGTCAATCTCCTCGCCTATCGCAACGGCGCGGGAGCGGTCGTCGCCGGACGCGAGCTCGCCGCCCTGCCGCCGACGGTGTACGCGATGTTCGCCGGTTCCGGTTCGCGGGACGGGGACGTCAATCTCTCCCACCAGCGCGTCTATTCGGCCACCGTCGAGCAGCCGATTCCCGTCACCGGTTCCTCGCGGATGACGCTCGAGGTGGTTCCCAGGGTCGATTGAGAGGTTCCATGCGAAAGCTCCTGACGATCGCGGCGCTCTGCGGCGCCGCCCGGGCCGGCGCGTCGACGCCGAAGACCTGGATCACCGACTCTGCGCGCGAATTCTCCGAGGGCACGGCGCACGGCGTCTCCGCCCTTCCCGACGGCCGGCTCGCGTTGACGCTCGAGTCGCGGCCGGTGACCGGCCTTTCCGCGACGAAGATCTTCGCGATCGCCTCCGAGAAATCGGGCGCGCTCCTCTTCGCATGCGGGGACGAGGGACGGATCTTCCGCCAGGAGCCGGGAAAGCCCGCCGCGGTGCTCGTGACGCTCCCCGAGTCGGAAGTGACGGCGCTCGCGATCGGGCCGGACGGCGCGATCTACGCCGGCACCTCGCCCCACGGCAAGGTGTACCGGATCGAGAAGGGAAAGGCGCTCCCGTACTTCGAGCCCCAGGCCGAGTACATCTGGGACCTCGCGTTCGACCGCGGCGCCCTGTTCGTCGCGACGGGCGTTCCGGGACGCATCTTCCGGGTGACCGCGCCCGCGGAGGGACGGCTGTTCGACGATTCCGGGGACGAGCACGTGCGATGCCTCTATGTCGATCCCCAGGGGCGCCTCTGGGCGGGAACGTCGGGGAAGGGACTCATCCTCCGGATCTCGCCCGACGGAACCGCCCGGACGATCTACGACTCGTCGAAAGTCGAGATCGCGGCTCTCGCCGGCGGGCCGAAGGGACGCCTCTGGGCCGCGGCCGTTTCGTTGAAGGGCGGCGGCGGGCCGCCCGCCGCGGTTCACCCGCCGTCGCCGCCGCCGGCCCGCGAGAAGAAGCCGGAATCGGCCGCCCCGGGAGGCGGCGAAGGGGAAGCGACCGTGACCGTGTCGGCGACGACTTCGCTGATCCCGCCGACGCCGCCGGCGACCGCCCCGAAGGGAGGGGAGTCGTCGGAGATCGTCGAGATTTCCCCCGACGATTCGATCGCGCCGGTCTGGCGCTCCGACGACGAGCTCGTCCATTCGTGCCGCTGGGACGCGGCCGAGGACGGACTGCTCGTCGCGACCGGCCCCCGCGGGCGCGTGTACCTCCTGCGCGACGGCCGGACGTCGCTCTCCGCGAGCGTCGACGAGAAGCGCGTCGTCTTCGCGAGCGACGAGGTCATCGCGACCGATTCGCCCGCCTCGGCCTACCGCCGCGTTCCGGCGCGGGAAGGGGAGTTCTTCTCCCCGATCAAGGACACCGCCCGGATGTCGCGGTTCGGCGCGTTTCGCACCGATGCGTCCGTTCCGAAGGGCGCGGGGCTGACGCTCGCCTTCCGAAGCGGGAACTCGGGATCCCCCGACGCGACGTGGAGCGCCTGGTCGGCGCCCGTCTCCGCGGCGGCGCCCGGCAAGATCGCGGCCCCGCCGGGCCGATTCCTCCAGTGGAAGGCGGCGTTCTCGGCGCCGTCTCCCGACCGCACGCCGACCCTCTCGCGCATCGAGTGCGCGTACCAGAACGACAACGCGCGCCCGCGCGTCGAGGCCGTGGCGGTCGGAACGCCCGGGAGCGAGAGCGCGCCGGCGTTCACCGCGCCGTCGAGCGACGACCCCGCGTCCGATTCGATCTTCGGCGCCTCCGACGCGAAGGGCTCTCCCTCTCGGGCAGAGGGGCGCGGACTCCTGACCGTCACGTGGAAGGCGTCCGATCCCGACGGCGACGACCTCGTCGCGGACATCGATTTCCGGCCGGCCGGCGGCAGCGGCCCGTGGGTCCCCATGCGGCGCGGCGTCCGCGGAAATGCGTTCGGCTTCGACTCGCGGCTCCTTCCGGACGGCCGCTATCTCTTCCGGGCGACCGCGAGCGACCGGACCGGCAACCCGGACGACCCGAAAAGCGACGCGATGGTCTCGGATCCGGTGCTCGTCGACAACACGCCTCCCGCGATCGCGCTCGTGTCGTCGACCGGCGGAAAGAGCGGCCCGGTCCTCCGGGTGCGGGTGACGGACGCGCTCTCCCCGATCGGCGCCGTCGGCTGGAGCGTGAACGCGGGGGCCTGGACACGCGCGGCTGCCGACGACGGGATGACGGATTCTCCGGACGAGTCGTATACAATTTCGCTCCAGCCGGAAAACCGGGGAGCGTACGTCCTCATTCGGGCGGTGGACGCCGCCGGCAACACGTCTTCGCTCTCGGTCGTCGCTCCCTGATTTTTCCTTCCGGCGGGCGGGGGGACCTGTGCTCGACCGGCGACTCGCCAGCGCGATCGCTCTCGCCGCCGCGGTTTCGGCGTGCCGGCGGCCCGCGGCTCGTCCTCCGGAGCGCGCCGCCGCGATCGGATATCTCGACGAGAGCGCGCAGGGACCGCCGCGCCCGGGCGGGACGCTCTACCGCCGGCTCGAAGGCGAGCCCGCCACGCTGAATCCGCTGCTCCAGACCGACGACGCCGGTTCGTTCGTGATCGCCGACGTCGCGCGGAACCTCGTCGACCTCGACAAGCACCTCCAGCCGGTCGGCGGACTCGCCGACCGCTGGGAGACGTCGCCGGACGGCCGGACGTGGACTTTCCATCTCCGCGACGGGGCCGCCTGGGAGGACGGGAGCCCGGTCACCTCCCGCGACGCGATCTTCACCCTCGAGAAGGCGACCGACCCGAAGATCCCCGCTTTCCTCTTCTCCCCGGGGCTCGACGGGTTCGCGGGCGCGGAGGCGGTCGACGATCGCACGTTCCAGGTTCACTTCCGGGAGCCCTACGCGTTCCGGATCTACGCGTTCAACATGCCTCTCGTCTGCGCCGCGCGCAACGCGAAAAGGGACTTCCTCGCGTCCCCGGACGACCGGGCTCCGTTCTCCGACGGACCGTACCGGGTGGCGCGCTGGCGGACGTCGGAGTCGATCGAGCTCGTGCGGAATCCCCGCTATTCCGGACCGCGGGCGCCGTTCGATCGCGTCGTGTTCCGGATCCTCCCCGACGGCGCGCAGGCCTACCGCGCGCTCGAGCGCGGGGAGATCGACGAGATGCGGCTCTCGACCGAGCAATGGCGGGCATCGGCGACGGATCCGGGGTTCGCGCGCTGCTGCCGGACGACGCTCTTCTACGACCTCTCCTACTTCTACATCGGCTACAACAACAAGTCTCCGCTCTTCTCCGACGTCCCGACCCGGCGGGCGATGGCGATGCTCCTCGACCGCGGACGGCTCGTTCGCGACCTCTTCTACGGAACCGCGCGCATCATTTCCGGGCCGTGGGCGGCGGATTCGCCGGCCTACGATCCCTCGGTCGCGCCGTATCCGTACGACCCGACGGCCGCGCGGGCGCTGCTGGCCGCGGCCGGCTGGAAGGACACCGACGGGGACGGGATCCTCGAGCGCGGGGGAAGGAAGTTCCAGTTCGATCTGCTCTACGGGGCCGGAGGGACGAGCGCGCGCCAGGTCGCCGAGGTGTTCAAGAGCGATCTCGAAAAGGTCGGAATCGTGTGCCGCCCCCGGGCGGTCGAATGGGCGGCGTTCACGAAGAGGATGGACGCCGGCGACTTCGAAGCCGTCGCGTCGGTGTGGAGCGGCGATCCGAACCCGGACCTCTACGGATACTGGGCGTCGAGCGAGGGTCCGCCGAACGGTCTCAACAATCTCTCCTATGCGAACCCGGAAGTGGACCGCCTCCTGCAGGAAGCGCGGGCGGAGCCCGACGCGGGCAAGCGCCGGGCGCTTTTTTTCCGGATCCACCGCCTGATCCACGACGATGCGCCCGCCACGTTCGTTTTCCAGAGCGCGCAGAAGTACGCCCTGTCGCGCTCGATCGGCGGGCTCGTCTCGACGCCGGTCGGGCTCTTCCGTTTCTGGCCCGACTCGACGGCGTGGTGGCGCCGGCCCGTTCCGTGATCGGGTACGTCGCGCGGCGCCTGCTGCTCGCGATCCCGACGCTCGCCGGAATCGTCCTCGCCGTCTTTCTCCTGATGCGGATCGCGCCGGGGGATCCCGCCTCGGCGGCGGGGCGGCTGTCGGGCCGGCGGATCTCGCGGTCGGCCGCGGAGGCGATGCGGCGCACCTACGGGCTCGACCGCCCTCTCGCCGTGCAGATCGGCGACTGGTACGCGCGCGCCGTCCGGCTCGACTTCGGGAGGTCGTTCCAGGACCATCGGCCGGTCGTGCGCCGGATCGCCGAGGCGCTGCCCTACACGCTGCTCCTGAACGTTCTCGCGCTCCTCCTCTCCCTGGCGATCGCGATTCCCCTCGGCGTCGCGCAGGCGCGCCACGAGGGGTCCGCGTTCGACCGCGCGACGAGCCGCGCGGTCTTCCTCCTCTACTCCATGCCCTCGTTCTGGATGGCGATGATCCTCGTGACGGTGTTCTCGATGCGCCTCGAATGGCTGCCGCTCTTCGGGGTCGCGTCCGATCCGCCGCCGGCGGGCTTCGCCGCCGCTCTCCTCGACCGCCTCGCGCATCTGGCGCTGCCGCTCGCCTGCCTGACGTACGGCACGCTCGCCTTCCTGACGCGGCTGGTGCGTTCGAGCGTCGCGCAGGAGCTCGGCCGGGAGTACGTCGTCGCGGCGCGCGCGTGGGGGGCGTCGGAATCCGAGGCGCTCTGGCGGCACGCGTTCCGCAACGCGCTCCTTCCCCTGATCACGGTCCTCGGACTCGTGGTGCCGGGCCTTCTCTCCGGTTCGGTGATCGTCGAGCAGATCTTCGCGTGGCCGGGGCTCGGCCGCCTGTATTTCGATGCCGTCCTCGCCCGCGACTATCCGGTCGTCCTCGGGCTGACGTTCCTGACCGCGGTCGCGACGCTCGCGGCGACGTTCGCCGCCGATCTGCTGTATGCGGCGGCCGACCCCCGAGTGCGCTATGCATAGGCCGCGCGGCGATGCATCGAGCCGGGCGGGCGCGTGCCGCCGGCCGGCCGCACGACGTACGCTTCCGGCACGCCTTAGCGGCCGACCCGGCGGCCCGCATCCCGCCGGGCTCGCGCCTCGCCGCGCGGCGTCTATACGAAAGGCGACACGGAGATGGCCCACGTCCGGTGCGGGAGTCCACCATGGCCGACCGCTCGAGGCACCGCGAGATGCGTGAGGCGCGGACCGGGGCCGTCCTCCTCGCGGTGCTCGCGGCCGTGGCGATCCTGTCGCCGCTCCTCGCGACGGACCTGCCGCTCGCTTCGCGAATGCCGGATGGAACGCTCGCCTTCCCGGCGTTCGCCGCGTATCCGGTCCTCGGCGGAGCCCGGCCGGCTCCGGCGGGGGAGCCGATCCTCCGTGCTCCGGTGCCCTACTCGCCGTACGGCATCGCGCTTCGTGACCGTCTGGCGCCGCCTTCGAGTGCCCACTGGCTCGGCACCGACGACCTCGGCCGGGACGTGCTCGCCCGCCTGATCGCCGCGGCCCCGGTCTCGCTCGCGATCGGCCTGACCGCCTCGCTCCTCTCGATGGTCGTCGGTCTCGCGGTCGGCGGCGCGGCGGGCGCGGCGGGGGGAATCGTCGATCTCGTCCTCTCCCGCGCGATGGAGGTCGTGCTCTGCTTTCCGACGCTCTTCTTCGTGCTCGCCCTCGTCGCGCTCCTCGAGCCCTCGGCGCGGACGATCGTGCTCGCGATCGGCCTGACGGCGTGGCCGAACGAAGCACGGTACGCGCGGGCCGAGATCCTGAAGACGCGCAAGCTCGATTACGTCCGGGCGGCGCGTGCCGCGGGCGCCGGGCCGATCCGGATCTTCTTCCGCCACCTCGTTCCCGCCGCGCTCCCGCCGGTGCTCGTGTCGGCGACGTTCGGCGTCGCTTCCGCGATCCTCGCCGAATCGGCCCTGTCGTTCCTCGGGATCGGCGTTCCGCCGCCGCGGCCGTCGTGGGGAGGGATCCTGGCCCTCTCCGAGACGTACGGCGAGCGCGCCTGGTGGCTCGCGGTCTTTCCGGGGCTCGCGATCTTCGCCGCGGTCACCGCCTACAATCTCCTCGGCGAAGGGTGGCGCGAACGCCTCGGGGGCGGACGGGGATTCCGGGAGGCGCCGCCCGGAGCGCCGGAGGAGATCGCATGACCGAGAGAATCGCCCTCTACCCGGGGTCCTTCGATCCGATCACGAACGGTCACCTCGACATCATCGAGCGGGCCCGCGGGCTCTGCGACCGGCTGATCCTCGCGGTGCTCGTCAACGACGAGAAGCGCCCGCTCTTCACGGTCGAGCAGCGGATCGCGCTCATCCGCGAGAACGTGCTTCCTTCCGACGGGGCGCGCGTCGAGGTGCGGGAGTTCTCCGGACTGCTCGTTGACTTCGCGCGCTCCGTCGGCGCGCGGATGATCGTCCGGGGCCTGCGCGCGATGTCGGACTTCGAGTACGAGTTCCAGATGGCGCTGATGAACCGGAGGCTCGCTCCGCGGGTCGAGACCGTCTTCCTGATGGCGAAAGAGGAGTACTCCTACGTCTCGTCGCGGCTCGTCAAGGAGGTCGCCCGGCTGGGCGGCGACGTGTCGGCGCTCACGCCGCCGGGCGCCGCCCGGGCGCTTGGCAGGGCGTTCGCGCCGGGGCGTCCGGCGGCGGTCAGGAAACGGCCGGCGCGCCGACGAACCGCGCGAACGCCGCGCGGATCGAAAGCGGGATCGTGATCGGGCGGCTCGAGGCGTCCACGAAGACGTGGCGCGTCGAGCCTTCGGCCAGGCGCGTTCCGTCGTCGGCGAGCACGATCTCGTAGAAGAACGAGAGGCCCCGACTGCCGCTCTCTCCCATCCGGGTCCTGATCGTGACCCGGTCGTCGTAGCGCGCGGCGCGCCGGAACCGGCAGTCGACTCCGGTGACGAGGATGAGAACTCCCTGCTCCTCCATGTCGCGATAGGGAAACCCCGCCGCGCGGCAGAACTCCGTGCGCCCGATCTCGAACCAGACGATGTAGTTGGCGTGATAGACGATGCCCATCCGGTCCGTCTCCGAGTACCGGGCGCGGACCGAGTGCTCGACGACGCGGTCGAAGATCGCGGGATTCGCCTTCATCGCCCGATTCTACGGCACGCTTTTCGTCTCGCTCTCTCCGTCGGGAGATGCTCGCCGATTGCGCGTGACCCCTTCCGGGCCTTCGGCCCCTCCCTCCCTAATTGGGGAGGGGTGGGAGTGGGGGGCAGAGTCGCGGGAGGCCCGATGCGGATTCTTCGCCCCCTCTCGATCGGGCGCCGCCTCGCCGTAGCCTTTGGCGGAGGCGGGAGAGGGGGCAGGGGGGTGAGGTTTCATCGCGTATCTCGCGATGGTGAACAGGATCTTGTATCCGGCCCGGAGCGTCCCCGCCACGGTCCCGGCGATCTTCGAAACCCCCACCCGCCGGCGGTAGGAGACCGGCACTTCGACGATCGTGAGCCCCGCCCGGACCGCCTTCACCTGCATCTCGCAGGTCCAGCCGAAGTTCGTGTCCTCCATGCCGATCGAGCGGAGCGCGTCCCAGCGGATCGCCCGGAACGGGCCGAGATCGGTATAGCGGAATCCATAGAGGCGGCGGATCAGGAACGTCGCGAGCGCGTTTCCGGCGCGGGCCTGCGGCAGGAGCGCTCCGGGTTCGCGCCGGCCCAGGATCCGGGAGCCGATCGCGAGGTCCGCCCCCGCCTCGATCGCGTCGAGGAGCCGCCCCGCCTCCTCGGGGTGATCGGAATAATCCCCGTCGAGGAAGAGCACTCCCTCGGGCGGGGCCGCGGCGAGGGCCGCGATCCCGGCCAGACAGGCGCTCCCGTAGCCGCGCCGGGGCTCGGGGACGACGCGCACGGGGAGCGCGGCGGCGATCGCGGCCGTGCCGTCCGAGGAGCCGTTGTCGACGACGACGATTTCCGAGAGGCGCGGGTCGCGGAGATCGCCGACGACCAGGGGGAGCGACTCTCGCTCGTTGAAGACGGGAATGATCGCCGCGAACTTCAATCTCGCTACTCTAAACCGCCGCCGTTTCGCGGATAATCCTCGGGCTCTGGATCGCCGGAACCTGCTTTGCCTGATCGAACGCCCCGGGGCGGCGCTCCTCGACGGCTGGAGCGACTCGGGGCGATGGACGATCGCGCTGCCGGAGCCGGCCGACGTCTTCTCCGCGGCGCTCGAGGAAACGGATCGGATCGAGGCGTTCCTCGACGGGGCGGCGCGCGCCGCCCGGGCGGATGCCGACGATCCTTCGCCCTTCACCGGCGGCTGGGTCGGCTTTCTTTCGTACGAGCTCGGCGCGGCCTGGGAAGGGGCGCGACCGCGCGCCGGGTCTCCGGAGCCCGCCGCGCTCTTCTTCCGCCACGAGTCGGGCTGGGCGATCGACCCGGGCGGGAAGCTCCATCCGATCGGCCGGCCGGGGGCCCTCCCGGCCCGCGCCGACGCCGCAGGCGGGATGCCCGAGCTCTCGCCGCCGGAAGAATCGCTGCCGGCGGACGCTTATGCGGCCGCTCACGAGGCGATCCGGGAAGGGATCGCGAGCGGAGACTTCTACCAGGTGAACCTCACGAACCGGTTCGCCGCCGGCGTCGCGCGGCGCGCGGATCCGCGGAGGCTCTTCGCGGAGATCGGCGGCGATCCGCCGCCGCCGTACTCGATGCTCCTGCGAGCGCCCGGCTTCGACGTCGTCTCCGCGTCTCCCGAGCTGTTCCTGCGCGCGGACTTCCGCGCCCGATCCGTCGAGATGCGGCCGATCAAGGGGACGGCGCCTCGATCGAGCGACTCCTCGGACGACGCGGCCGCCGCCGCCGCCCTCCGCGAATCGGCGAAGGACCGCGCCGAGAACGTGATGATCGTGGATCTCTGCCGCAACGACCTCGGCCGGGTCTGCGAAACGGGAACGGTGGACGTGCCGGACCTCTGCCGGATACGCTCGCACCGCGTGCACCACCTCGAATCGATCGTCTCGGGAACGTTGAGGAAGGATGCGACGGCCGCGGATCTCGTCCGGGCCACGTTCCCGCCCGGATCGGTGACCGGCGCCCCGCGGCGCGCGGCGGTCGCGGCGATCCGCGGGATCGAGCCGTGCGGACGCGGCGTCTACACGGGCGCCGCCGGATTCCTCGACGATCGGGGCCGTCTCGCCTTCAACGTCGCGATCCGGACGGCGGTCTCGACGGACTCCGAGATCCGCTACCACGCTGGAGGGGGCATCACGTGGTCGTCGGTCGCCGCCCGCGAACGGGAGGAGGTCGGCTGGAAAGCCGCCGAGTTCCTCGCGCTCTTCCCGGGAGGCTCCCCGTGAAAGCGCCGACGGTGACCCTTCCGATCGACGCGCCGGCGCTCGCCCGCGGCGTCGGATTCTTCGAGACGCTCTGGGTGCTCGACCGCCGTCCGATCTTCTTCGAGGCGCATCTCGGCGAGGCTGCGCACTTCCTGCGCCGCCCTCGCGGTGCCGGGGCCCGGTCCTTCCCGCGTCCGCGAGGCGACGCGGCGCGCGCTGCGGGAGGCGCGGCGAGGCGCTGAGTACGGGATGCGATGGTCGTATCTCGCGGTCCGCCGGGACCTCGACGCGGCGCGATCGTGGCGTTTCTTCGCGATGCTCTTCCCGATCCCGCCCGAGATCCTCCGGAAGCGGCGCGGCGTTCGCGCGGTCCTCCTGCCGCGCGGGTGGGAGCGCACGACGCCGCGCTGGAAGACGATCGACTACCGGGCATCGATCGCCGGCGCCCGGTTCGCGCGCGGAAAGGCGGCGGAGGAGGGGATTTTCCTCGATCCGCGGGGACGCGTGCGCGAGGGGACGGCGAGCAACGTCTTTCTGCTGGCGGGCCGCCGGGCGGCGACCGCGCCCATCTCGGCGGCCCTGCTGCCGGGCGTCGTCCGGTCGTGGGTCCTCGAGAATGCGCCGCGGGTCGGGCTGACGGTCGAAGAGCGGTCCTTCGCCGCCGAACGGCTCTGCGGCGGCGGGTTCTTCACCTCGAGCCTGACGGGAGTCGCGCCGATCGAGTCGCTCGACGGCAGGCGCTGCGCGCCGCCATCGCCGGTCCTCGCCGAACTGCGCGCGCTCTATCGGCAGACCGCCGAAGAGACGGTCTCTCCGTGAGGGGCGCCGTGTTCGCAGCGGTCATGCTCGCGGCCGGATCCTCCGCGGCGTTGGCCGCGGGCGGCGCGCCCGCGGCGCCGGCGATCACCGTGACGCTGCTGGGCACCGGGAACCCGCGCCCGGCGATCCGCGGCGGGCCGGCGATCCTCGTCGAGGGCGGCGGACGCGCGTTGCTCTTCGACGCCGGCCGCGGCGCGGAGGAGGCGCTCTTCGCGCGAAACCGCGCGGCGAAGATCGACGCGCTCTTTCTCACGCACCTCCATTCCGACCATACCGTCGGGATACCGGACGTCTGGCTGACCGGATGGCTCTTCGGCCGCTCCGTTCCGCTTCGGATCTTCGGGCCGTCGGGAACGGCGGCGCTCTGCCGCGGCCTCGAGCGGGCCTACGCCTTCGACGTCCACGTCCGGCGCGACGTCGACGAGAAGCTTCCCGCCCGCGGGGCCGACCTCGATCCTCGGGAACTCGGCGACGGATCCGTCGTCGCCGAAGGAGCGCTCCGCGTCACGGCGTTCCTCGTCGACCACGGGCCGGTGCGGCCCGCGCTCGGCTACCGGATCGACGGCGGAGGGCATTCGGTCGTGCTCTCGGGCGACACGCGGCCGTCGGAGAACCTCGTGAGGCACGCGCGGGGAACCGACGTGCTGATCCACGAGGTGATCGCGCCGGACGCCGAACGGGGCGGCGCGGCGTCGTCCTTCTCGAACGAGCAGCGCGAACGGATCATCGCTCACCACACGACCCCCGAGCAGGCGGGAGCGATCTTCGCGAAGGTGAAGCCGAAGCTCGCCGTCTATTCGCACATCGTCCCGTCGTTTGCGACCGCGGCGGATCTCGTGGTTCCGACCCGAAAAACCTGGGCGGGTCCGCTCGAGGTCGGCGAGGACGGCATGACGATCGAGATCGGGGAAACGGTCCGGGTCGTCCGGCCGGAAGCGCGCGACGGATCCGCGAGCCCTCCCGGCCGCCCGACTCTTCCCCCTCAGACGTAGCTCAGCCAGGCGTCGCGCCGCCGCGCCTTCAGCCTCGCGAACCAGCGGCAGGGGAGATAGAGAATCGCGACGGCGGCGGCCCACTCGAGATAGACGACCGGAAGGCCGAATCCTGCCCCGGATGGCGGAATAGCCGTCGAGAGCGCGAGCGGTCCGAAGACGAGAGCGATCGTGGCGAGCGCCATCGCGTGGACCAGCGGAATGTGGATCACGTAATAGAAGAAGGGCACGCGCCCGTAGACGACGACTTTCGACGCGACGGGCCCCGGCCGCCGCTCGAGGAAGGCGAGGAGCGCGATCGACGGGCCGAGCGTCATGAGGAGATAGAGGAGCGACGGCGGGTATTTCTCGCAGTTGAGGAAGTCCATGGCCGTCAGGAGTGCGGTCCTCTGCGGGGCCCAGGGCCTCGGGTCGCCGTAGACGTTCGACCATCGCAGCGCGACGAAGAGGAGCGTGAGACCTGTCCCGAGCCACAGGAGGTACCGCCGTCGCCGCGCGGCATCCCACGCGTAGAGTTCGCCGAACGCGTATCCCGCGGCCATCACCCCGATCCATGGGATCAGCGGATAGACGAGCATGAACGCGTGCCCGCCGGGATCGGCGATCGGCGTCCACGAGGAGACGTGGAGGACGTTCCAGAGCCAGGCGAACGCTCCGAATCGCTGCGGTCGAATCGGGTCGAGCAGGTTGTGTCCCGCGATGACCGCGACGCCGATCGCGCCGATCGCGGCGGCCGGGAGGCGGACGAGGAGGGCGAGGAAGACCATCGACCAGCCGATCGCCCAGATCACCTGCAGGACGATCGTGTGGAATCCCGGGTCGAACGACCAGCCGAACGAGACGAGCGTCACCTCGACGACGACGAGCCACAGGCCGCGCGTCCAGAGGAAATGCGAGAGCGTCCGGGGGGATCGGCCGCGCGACAGCGAGAGCCGCGCTCCGGTCCCGGCGAGGAAGACGAAGACGGGCGCGCAGAAGTGGGTGATCCATCGGGTGAAGTAGAGAGCCGGCGTCGTGCGCGCGAGGTCGAGCGGGTCGAAGCGCGCGTTCGAGAAGAAGTCTCGTGCGTGGTCGAGGGCCATGACGATCATCACGAGCCCGCGCAGAACGTCGACGGAATCGACGCGCCGCCGGCCGGGAGCGCTCGCGGCCATTTCCGCCGCGGCGGTCGCCACCGCTACCGTCCCGGCGTCGGAACGGGCTTCGCGGGACTTCCCGGCCGCTTCCGGGGCGAGCCCGGATTCGCCGTCAGGTCTTCGGCGGTCGTGTAGATCGGCTCGATGTCGATCGGAACGTTCGCGAGGCGGTCGATCGTCTTCCGGATCCCGGGGCGCAGCACCGCGAGCTCGGTCATCATCTTTTTCGCGCCCGCATAGTCGCCGGTCGCCTCGAGCGTCAGGAGATCGTGGTCGAGATCGGCGACCGCCTGCTTGATCTTCCCGAAGTCGACCGCGAACGTGCCGTCCGGCCGCGCGACGTATCCGCCCTTGTCGAGGAGGTAATTGACCTGCATCGCCTGCCCGCGGGCGTGGGCGTCCTGGAGCCCGAAGTGGAGCGTCCGGAACGCGGAGGCGAGGACGGTCGTGTACAGCTTGCGCTCCTCCGCCGGGCCGCCCGGAATCGCCTTCGTGTCCATCATGCGCTGGAGCGCGACCATGCCGGTCACGTCCGCCTTCGCTTCCTCGATCGCGCTGTAGAGGTCCTTGAGCTCGAATCGCGGGTTCGTCTCGCGTCCGCCGACCTCGATCTGGTGCGGGCCGAGCCCGTGCGACAGCTCGTGCGCCATGATCCAGGTGAAGAACATGTCGAAGTCGACGTCCTTCCGGTCGCCCGGCGGGAGGACGATCTTCGAGATCGGGACGAGCGTCTTCTCGAACTTCGCCTGCTGGATGTTCCGGAGGAGGATCCGCTTGCTTCCCTTCTGCTGGATGACGCGGTCGTCGTTCGGGAGATTGTAGGCGGCCGTCGCGATGCCGTGATTTCCGTCGCCGGCCGCGAAGATCTCGTTGACGACCCGGATCGGCGAGGCGCCGCCGAGCTTCGCGACGCGGTACCTCGGGTCCTCCGGAAGGTGATCCTCGACGTCCTGGAGGTGCTGCGAATAGAACGCGAGCTTCTTCGTCTCGGCTTCGTCCCGGAGCGTGACGTACGACTCGAAGGCCGCCTTGTAGCCGAACAGCCCGTCGTTGTACGTCTCGTAGGGCCCGATCGTGACGTCGATCGGCGCGTCGAGGTCCATCCAGTCGATGTCGCTCTGGTAGTAGTCGTTCGAGAGGAACGCCGCCGCCCGGGAGGTGAGGAAGCGTTGGAGGGTCGCGTTGTCGGTCGCGGCGGCGGCTTCGCGCAGGAGCGCGGCCGCCCGCTCGAGGTCGGGACGATACTCCCGGCTGTACGGAACCACCGCGAGCTTCCGGTCACCGCCGCGGCGGATCACCGTGTAGAAACCCTTCGCCTGCTCCTGCTCGGCCGGCGGCAGACCCCGGACCCAGCTCTCGAATTCGTCCTTCGACATGTCCTCCGGATAGAAGTTCGCCCCCGGCGGTTTCGTGGAGGGGACGCCCGGAAGGAACGCGGTGAACCCGTCGATCTCGGACCACGGACCCTTGTTCATCCAGAAGTAGTGGAGCCGCGCCCGGCCGAGCGGCGAACGGTCCGCGCGGAGCTTCGCGTAGAGCGCGCGATTCCCGCTCCAGATCTGGTCGAGGAAGATGTCGTTGACGATCCGGGAAGCCTCGACGAGCTTCGCGAGCGCCCGCCGGTCTCCCGGGGAGAGGCGCGAGACGTCGCCGCGCATCGGCGTCGGAGTGAGCCGCGCCGCCATCCGGTCGAGGGCGCGCGCGTCGGGGAACGGTCGCTCCGGGGCTGCCCCGAAGGCCGCGCCGCCCGCGAGCGCGAAAGAGAGAAGGAGAGCCGTCCGCTTCATCGTTCCTCCTGCCGTCCGGCGGCGATCTTAGCAGGCCGGGAAGGAGGAATCCGGGCGCGTCAGGCGGAAACGCGCTCGACCTCGACGCGGGCGTCGTTGAAGCAGGCGCCGCCGCCGAGATCGGTAGAGCGTGTCGGGCACGAGCGCGTTCGCGGTGCGGCCGTTCTCCGTGTGCGCGCGCCCAGAGCCCCTTCGGCAGGCGCACGACGCCCGGGCGCACTTCGGGCGTGACGCGCGCGGCGCGTGCGACCTCGCCGAGCGCGTTGAACACCCGCACCGCGTCGCCGTCTGCGATCCCGCGGGCCGCGCGCGTCCTCCGGGTGGATCTCGAGCCCGGCCGGGCGCGTCCCGCAGCTCGCCGAGCGTCGAGCTGATCGTCGCTCGCACGCCGGCGAGATCAGCGCGAGCGGATGGCGCGGATCGTCCGCGAGCTCCCGGATACGCGTAGAGCCCGCCGGGCGCCTCCCGATCGAGCTCCTCGGGGAAGAGATGCGCGCGGCCGTCGGGCGTGCGCGGAAACACGTCGACGAACTGCACGGGCGGACGCCGGACGTCGGGGACGGCGAGCCGGTCGTCGAGCTGGCGCCGGATCTCGCGCGGCCCGGCGGCGCCGCGCGAGGATCGCGTCGGCGAACGCGCTCTCCGGATCGAGGTCTTCCGGCGCGCCACACGCCGAGCGGCGGCAGAGCTCCGCGAACACGTCGACGTTCGGCCGCGCCTCGCCGGCGGGTCGCGCGACCGGCGGCCGCGTCTGCAGCGCGTACGCGCCGTAGCCCTCGCGACATGTCGTGGTGCTCGAGGAACGTCGTCGCCGGCAGCACCACGTCGGC
The DNA here is from genome assembly GCA_963794295.1 of uncultured Acidobacteriota bacterium. Lineage (GTDB taxonomy): Bacteria > Acidobacteriota > Thermoanaerobaculia > UBA5066 > DATFVB01 > DATFVB01. The sequence continues at coordinate 89,254 of CAWCDE010000009.1, read as the reverse complement.
GTAGCGCGCGGTGTCGGTCATCACCTGGTCGAAGACCACGGTGAACAGGTCCTCGCGCTCGAGGCCGCGCAGCACCTGCGTCCTGGTTCGGGCGTCGTCGCGACCGGATTGCAGTTGTAGACGAACAGGCACCTGGACCGGCGGGTCGTCGCAGGTCGTGAGCGCCGCGCCCGAGCTGGTTCATGTTGACGACGCGCGTCGCCGGCGCGCGGCGCGTCCGATCCGGCGTCGGCGCGTCGAGCGCCCCAGGCGGAGGAGTTGCTCATCGTGTAGCCGCCGCCGCGCACGCCGAACTTGCCGGCGACCGCCGGCAGCGCCAGCACCGCGCGCCGGCCGCATGCCGCCGTTGCGGTTGCGCTCGAGGCCCCAGCCGCAGCGGATCGACCGCCGGCGACGCCGCGGCGTACCAGTCGCGCGAGGCGCGTCGAGATCGCGGCGCGAGACCCCGCGCTCTCGCGCGGCGCGCGTCGAGCGGTCCACGGCCGCGGCGCGCCGCGCAGGCGCGTCGACGCCCGTCGCGTGCGCGCGCGAGGAACGCGCGCGTCGGCGTGGCCGCTGCGAACAGCTGCCGATGCACGCGCGAGCGCGACGGCGACGATCGGTGCCCGGGCCGGACGGCCAGGTGCAGGTCCGCGCGTCGCGCGAGCGGCGTGCGCCGCGGATCGATCACGACGAGCCGCGCGCCCGCCGCCGCGCTCGCGTTGATCGTACGGCACGAGGTGGATGCCGGTCGCCGACGGATTCACGCCCCAGAGCACGATCAGGCGCGCGTCGGACGTAGTCCTCGTAGCGCGACGCCGGCCATCTTGCCGTACAGTCGCCGTGCGCCGCGGCTCCCGTCGGCGCGGCGCAGACCGTTCGCGCGAGGCGCGACGCGCCGAGCCGCCGGAAGAGCACGCGCGTCGGTCGTGCCCTGCGTCAGCCAGCCGTTCGAGCCGCCGTAGTGAGAACGGCAGGATCGCCTCGCCGCCGCAGCGGGCTCGCGCGTCGCGTGCAGTCGTCGCGGCGACCAGCGTCGAGCGCTTCGTCCCAGCGGACGCTTGCGGAACGCGCCTCGCCCTTGGCGCCCGCGCGGACGCGCGGGATGGAGCAGGCGGTCCGGCCCGTACACGCGCTCGGCGAAGCGGCGGACCTTCGCGCAGATGAAGCCGTCCGGTCACCGGATTGCGCGGCGACCCGCCGACCGCGACGACCCGGCCGTTCTCGACGCCGACCTCGAGGCTGCAGGCGTCCGGACAGTCGAGCGGGCAGGCGCTGGGAAGCATGTCCACGGGGGAATTATCAGCGAGACACGGCTTATGCAGGGTGCCGTTTTGCGAGCCTTCGCCAGACCTGTCGGCCTCGAAATCCGAAATCCGAAACAAACTCGAATGTTCGAATTTCCAATGTCCGAAACCCGGATCCCGGCGCCCGCCGGCCCGTTTCGTTGTATTGACGTCGCGACTTCTCCGTTTCGGTCATTTCGCCATTCGAATTTTCGATTTGTTTCGGGATGGGTCGCGCACTCGCGTGCGCGGCGAACGCCGCGCTCGGCACGTTGCGCCGGCCGCCCTGCGGCTGCGTCTTCGGCGCGCGCTCGTTTCGGGTTTCGGGCTTCGGATTTTCCTGTCCGTCACTCCTGCTCGATTTTCGGCATCGGAGCCCGCGACAGGAAGAAGCCCGCGAAGATGAGCGCCGCGGCGATCCCGGCGCGGGCCGTCGGGAACTCTCCGAGCCAGACGATCGCGAACGCCGTCGCGACGACGGGTTGCAGCGTCACGAAGACCGCGACGCGCGACGCGTGCGTGCGCGCGAGAGCCCACGCGTTCAGGACGTACGCGGCGACGGAGGCGAAGACGATCACCGCGGCGAGGCAGAGCCACGCGATCGGCGCCACCCGCGAATAGTTCAATTGCGCGATCGGGACGGCGGCGAAAACGAAGACGGGGACGGTTCCCATCTGGAACGTGACGCGGATGAACGTCGAGGCCGAATACTTCTTCAGCAGATCGCGGGAGAGCACGAGGTAGAGCGAATAGCACGAGGCGTTGGTCAGCAGGAGGAGGTCTCCGACGAACAGGCGGCTCCGCCAGTCGAACCGTCCGGCGCCGACGAGGACGAGCGCGCCGGCGAGCGCGACCGCGCAGCCGGCGATCTTCCGCGGCGCCGCCGATTCGCGGCCGGCCATGATCGCGAATCCGAGCGTGAGCACCGGGATCGTGGTCATCAGGATCGCCGCGTTGATCGCGGTCGAGAGATGGAGACCCGTGATGAAGAAGATCTGGTTCACGGAAACGCCGAGAAACGAGAGGAGCCAGAAACGCGGGCGGTCGGCGCGGGCGATCGGCTCGGCGGGGAGCGCGAGCGAAAGGAGGCCGAGGAGCGCCGAGGCGCCCGCGACGCGGAAAAACGCGAACGGCAGCGGGGGGATCGACGCGAGCGCGATCTTTCCGATGACGGGAAAGACCCCGAGGAAGAACTGCGCGAGGAGGAGCGCGCCGAACACCGCGAGCTCCGAGGCCGCTGCCGCCGCCGGCGGCCGGGCGGGCGCCCGGGCGGTCACCGACCGACCGGCTCGACGCGCGCCATTCGTTGCGGCTCGCCCGCGATCGCGAGCGACTCGGCGTCGGCGACGTCGCGTCCGGCGTAGCCGAGGGCGGCCGTGCCCGAGGCGGACGTGACCCGCCCCGCTTCGCGGTCCGGTTCGGCCGGTCGCACGAGCCGCGTTCCGGGGGAGGGAGCCGGCCCGCCGAACACGAGGCGCACGAGCCGGCGGGGCGGCCGGCCGTACGTCCGCATCCGCGCGACGACCTCCTGCCCCACGTAGCAGCCTTTGGTGGTCGAGACCGCGCCGGAGAGTCCCGCCTCGTCCGGGGTCCGGGTCTCGTCGATCTCCTTCCCGTCCTCGGGGCGGCCCGCCGCGATGCGGCGCGCCTCCGCTTCTTCTTCGCCGATCGGCGAAGCGCCGGTGGCGGCGAGTCCCGCCTCGACCGCGCCGCCTTCGCCGGCCGGGACGAGCCAGGTCGCGCCGAGCTCGAAGAACGGCGGCCACGGATCAGCGGCGGGAGGAGCCTCCGGCGCTGCCGGGCCATAGAGATCGAAACGGACGAGCGGAGGGGGCGCTTCGATGCGCGCGTCCTGGAAAACGGCGTACTTTCGGAAATGTCCGGCCGCGCGGTCGGCGCGGTCCTCGGCGAGAAGCAGGCGGATCCGGTCCCCCCGCGGCGCCGCGCGGAACGTGAAGAGCACCTTTCCGACCGGGCTCAGGACCGCGCTCCAGAGCGCGTGGCCGGGAGAGAGCGTTCGGAAATCGTTCGTCGACAGTCCCTGCAGGAACGCGGCCCGGTCCGCGCCCGACACGTCGATCACGCCCGCGCGAGCGCGCCGGTAGAGAAGAGCGCCGTTCACGGACGGCGGGTCTTCTTCGGGGCAGGGTGAGCGATCGGGTTCTGCGCGATCGCGAACCGGATCTCCCGCAGGAGCATGTCGGCGGCGATCCGGGCGTCCTCCGAGCCCTTCCTCCCGCCGACGATGTCGCCGTTCTGCTGCCGCTGGCGCGCGTCCGCGAGCTTGCCCCGCGCTCCGACGAGGTCCCGCCGGAAAAGCTCGATCTGCTTCGGATCGACGTGGGCCGACTCCGCCATCGCGATCTCCTGTTCGGCGTCGCCCAGCTGGCGGTTCGTCGCCTCGAGGTTGACCGTCAGCGCCTCGAGCATCTTCGCGCGGTTCTCGGCGGTCAGGCCGACCGCCGAACGGGCCCGCGCCGCCGATTCGAGTGCGACGATGCGGGCGTCGTCGTACTTCCCCTTGCCGGCGAGCCGTTCCGCCTCGTGGAGGGTCCGCCGTGCTTCCGCGAAGGAGGAGGGCGCGTACAGCGGGGCCTGCGCGGCCTCGGCTTCGACGAGCCGGCGTCTCGCTTGCTCGAGCTCCTTCGTCGGCCGGCGGGCGCACGCGGAGAACAGGAGCAGCGCCGCGGCGGCTCCGGCGAGTCGAACGCGCATATGATCTAAGAATATGACACCCCTTCCGAAGCGAGGACGGCGAAGAGACGGAGCGGCTCGGGCGGGCAGGCGCCAAATCCCTTTGCGTCAGTCGTTTCTCCTCGGAGACGGGGAAGAGCCGTTGGCATGGGCCTCGCACCCCTGCAGACCGGAGGTTGCTCGATGAGAACGACAACGCCACGAAAGATCGCTCTTGGGACCCTGCTCGCGACCATCGCCTCGTTCACCGCGGCGCCGATGCGTGCTCAGAACGGCTACGAGGGCGACGAATACGCACAGGGCGACATCCAGCAGACCGTCGCCCGGATTTCCTACGTCGACGGGAACGACGCTTCCTACAGCCGCGGAGACGATCCGGACGCCTGGGAGGCCGCGGTCGTCAACGTGCCGCTGACGCTCGGCGACCGGGTCTACACCGGCGACGGCAGCCGCATGGAGCTTCAAGTGCACGGCGGGACTTTCGTCCGCCTCGCGCCTCGGACCGATCTGACCGCGCTCAACCTCACCGACGACGTCAAGCAGCTGTCGCTTGCGTCCGGGACGGGTTCGTTCCGCGTGCGGCGTCTTCGCAACGACGAGGTGTTCGAAGTCGACACACCCAACGTCGCCGTGACCTTCGATACGCCCGGCAACTACCGCGTCGACGTCGCGGGCAACGGCGACTCCCGCGTCGTCGTTCGGAGCGGTCACGTCACGGTATCGGCCGCCGGCGGGGAGATTCCGGTTTCCTCCGGCAACGAGATCTCGATCCAGGGGTTCGACAACCCGTCCTACGACGTCTACCGGCTCGGGTCGATCGATTCGTGGGACCGCTGGGTGGGCGTCCGCGATTCCCGGTTCCGGCGGGTGGGTTCGTATCAGTACGTCAACGCGGACGTGGTCGGCGTCGAGGATCTCGATCGGTACGGGCACTGGCAAGACGTGCCGCAGTACGGGCACTGCTGGACCCCGTCGTCGGTCCAGGCCGGCTGGACGCCGTATCGCGACGGCCAGTGGATCTGGCAGGACCCGTGGGGATGGACGTGGGTCGGCGCCGAGCCGTGGGGATGGGCGCCGTACCACTACGGGCGCTGGGTGACCTACTCGTCCCGCTGGTTCTGGGTTCCCGCCGGACCGAGAGTCGCGGCGCGATACTCGCCCGCGCTCGTCGCCTTCGTCGGCGGGGGACCGGGATGGTCGATGTCCTTCGCGGTCGGGGGTGGCGGAGGATACGTCGGCTGGTTTCCGCTCGCGCCCCGCGATCCCTTCATTCCGTGGTGGGGATCGCGCCGCGATCGCAACGTGAACGTCACGAACGTGACCTACGTGAACCGCACGTACGTGACGGTCGTCAACCAGAACACGTTCGTCTCCGGCGCGCCGGTCCAGCGCAATTACGTCCGCGACCCGCAGGTCATCCGCCGCGTGGAAACGGCGCCCGTGGCGCGGGGACCGATCCCGGTCGTGCCGACGACCGCTTCGCTTCGGGTGGCGGCCGCGACGGCTCGCCTGGCGCCGCGCCCGCCCGCCGTCGTCGAGCGGCGGGCCGTCGTCACCCGCGTCGCGCCTCCTCCGGCTCCCGCCTCGTTCCAGACGAAGGTCCGTGTGATCCAGGAGAATCGCGGCGCCCCGATCGCGCCGCGCGCCGAGGCTCAGATGTCGATCCAGGCGCGCGGGGAGCGCGCGCCTCGGCTCCCGTGCGTCCCGCGGCCGCGGCCGAAGGCGGTCGGATGGGACTCACGCCGCGCCGCGCCGACGCCGCCGTCCGGCCCACCGCGGTCACCGCGCCGCGAGGCAAGGCGCTCGCGACCCGGGATCGGCCGCTCGTCGCCAACCCGACCGCCGTCGACTCCGGGAAAGCCGAGGCTCCGGCACGGATCGCGCCGGGCGCGGTCGCGAGCCCCGCGGCTCCGCGCGGCGGAGTTCCGCCGGGCCAGGAGCGCCGGGCCTCTCCGCCGCCGCCCGCGCCGCCGAATCGGAAGCCCGCCGTCGAAGCTGCGCCGACGCCGGCACGGGAAGCGCCTCCGTCCCGCTCCGAGGCCGGGCCCCCGCCGCCCGCGAAACGGGCCGCGCCGCCGGGGCGCGCGGTCGAAGAAGAACGCCGTCCGAACGCGCCTCCTCCCGAAAAGCCGGCGCCTCCGCGCGCCGAGCCCCGGGGTCTCGCTCCTCCGCCCCCGCCCCCCGGGGAAGAATGCGGCGCCTCCCGGACACGAGCGGGAGCAGCCGGCTCCGCCTCCCGCGCGGCATCCGGCCCCGCCGCCCGCGGCGAAAAGTCAGCCCGCTCCACGGGCTCAGCCGCCGGAGAAAGGAAAGGGCAACGACAAGAACAAGGAGAAGGACAAGAAGAAGAAGGAGGAACCGCCTCCGCCGCCTCCTTCCCTCTGAACAGCCTGAAGGGAGAAACGCCCGCTGCCCGCGGGCGTTTCTCTTTCGCGTCGTCCGCGCCGAGTTAAGCGACGCCCGGCGTTCGCTTCAACTCGGCGCCGGCTACTTCGGCTCGATCGAGAGATGCAACTTCGCGCTCTTCGCGCTCACGATGTCGAGCGTCCGCATCCGAACCCACACCCGGATGCTGTCGTCGAGCTTGCCGGCGTCGACGGTGTCGCTCTTGTCGCCCTTTCCGACGACGGAGCCGTCCTTGCCGATGACCTCGATGGCGATCCGGATCTTCGCCTTCCGATGCTCGTCGCGGTTCTCGACGGTGAAATGCCAGAAGGTCAGGTGCGTGTCATTCAGATCCTTCGTCTTCGCTTTCTCGACGTCGTCGCTGTCGGGATAATGCTGGATCTCCAGCGTGTTGATCCCGGCCTTGTCGGCGGAGAATCCGATCTTCGCGACCTGGTCCCGCTTCGGCATCGGAATGGTCTTCTCGGTCTCCGCCGCGCCGAGCGCCGCCGCGACGGCCAGCGCGGCCGCAACGATGAGAAGCTTCTTCATTCGGGCTCCTTCCTCGCGCGAAGTCTACCTCCGGGCCGGTCCCGCGAATCGGAGCGATAATCGCGGCGATGGAAGAAGAACACGGCGCGACGCACGTCATCGACGTCTTCATGATGTCGGTCAAGTGCGGCAATTGCGGGAAGTACCAGACGATCGTCTCTTTCGAGAAGCGGGGCGAACACAACGTCTACACGTACGAGTGCGACTGGGACGCCTCGCCGGACTGCGACCCGAACGTCACGCGGACGATCGTCGAGGTGCCGAAGCACGTCGACAACTCGACGCGCCGCCACGAGGAGGTGTCGTATCCGGAGAAGCCGGAGGAGCCCGCCGGCTAATTTTTCTTCCGGACCACCGGCTTCGCGTCGATCGCGATCGAGCGAATTCCGTTCTTCCCGACCGAACGCACGGCGAAGAAATCGTCGTCGATCGGAAGCGGGACCGCGACGGCTCCCGGCGCGGCGACCTGCATCAGGACCTTCCAGCGGGGCTCGGCGGTGTCGCGGGCGAGGATCTCGAAGCCGGCCCGGTCGGGGTCGTCGGGCGCGGCGAACGTCACTGTCGCTTTCGGCATCACGGCGCCTTCGACGGTCGCCTCCGAGGGAGGAGCGGGCGCGTTCGCCAGGAGATCGATCGCTTCCGCGTTCTTCTGAGCGACCGACGCGAGGAAGTCGAAGTCCATGAACTTCTGCAGGTCGCCGTACTCGACGCCGTTTTCCGTCCGCACGGTCTGATGCTGGTGCCGGTAGTCTTCCTTCGGCTCGGTGAAGCGGACCGCGGGAAGGCCGGCTTCGACGAAGGGGAGATGGTCGCCGCCCCGGGCGAAACGGTCCTTCCGGAAGACCGGACGGACGCCGCCGATGAATTCGTCGATCCACAGACCGAGCTCGCGCGACGGCGTGAACGCGTCGTCGTCGCAGAAGACGCGGGGGCGCCGGTCGGCCGAGCCGTTCGTCGCTCCGACGATGTCGTTGTTCAGCATCGCCGACACCTCGTATCCCTGCGCGCGAGCCCACTCGAGGAGACGCTTGCCGCCGAGCAGCCCCTGCTCCTCGCCGGAGACCGCCGCGAAAACGACCGTCGAGCGGTGCGCGCGGTTGGCGACGAGCCGCGCGGATTCGAGCGACACGGTCGTTCCGGAGGCGTCGTCGTCGGCTCCGGGCGCGTCGCACTCGACGCTCATGAAATCGGAGCAGATCGAATCGAAGTGTCCCGACACGAGCACCGCGCTCTTCCGCCGGACGGGATCCGAGCCCTCGACCACGAGATAGACGTTCTGGAGCGGCGCTGGCCCGTGCGTCCTTGCGTTGGACGCCTCGAAGCGGTCCACGACGACCTTGCCCCCCGGCGGGCGCGCGGCGTCGAACACCGCCACGATCCTGTCGCGCGCGCATCCGATACCGCGCCGGGGATCGGTCCAGGAGGAGAGCGATTGCCGCGTGCCGCAGGCGACGAGGTCGGCGTCGATGCGCCGGACGTCGTCGGCGGCCGGAAGGGGCACGGCAGAGGGAGCGGCCGCCGCCGCCGCGGAAAGAACGGAGGTCAAGAGGATCGCCAGCGTCGTCTTCATGCCGTCAATCTATCGCGGGCGGAGGAGGCGCCGGATCGAATCCGGGACAGCGGAGCACCGGGAGAACGGGGAACCGGGGGAATCGCGGATCGGTGAACGAGCGATCGCATCGCCAGAAGACGGATCCGCGCGCGGAAACGATCCGGCTCGCTCTCCGGCAGCGCGCGCAGAGCCCCGCCCGCGGCTCGTCGTCCCGGTCGCCGTTCACTCGCGCCGGAGCAGGAGCTCGGCCGCGAGGGTTCCCTGGCAGATCTTCGCCACCGGGCCCGATATCGTGACGATTCCGTCCGCTGCGATCGACGCGCGGAGCCGGCCGCCCGGCATCTCGACGTCGAGCGAAGGGCCGGCGAGGCCGAGACGGTGGACGGCGGCGGCCGCGGCCGCGCTGCTCGTTCCGGAGGAGAGCGTGTATCCCGCGCCGCGCTCCCAGATCTCCAGCCGGATCCTTCCGCGATCGAGGACCTGGACGAACTGGACGTTCGTCCGGGCCGGGAAGCGGGGCTCCGTTTCCAGGAGGGGGCCGGATTCGCGCGTTTCCGCCTCGGAGACCCGCGGCACGACGATCACGCAATGCGGATTGCCGACGGTGACGCCGGTGAACCGGTAGGTGCGGGCGCCGGCCCGGATCTCTTCGTCGACGACTTCCCGCGGCGGACCGGCGACCGGAATCTCCGCGCTCCAGAAGCTCGGGCGTCCGAGCGCGAGCGAGACGGCCGCGCCGCGCGCTTCCACGACCGCCCGGGACACGCCGGCCGCGGTGTGGATGTCGACCGCCTCGTCGTTGATGTAGCCGCTGTCCCAGAGATAGCGCGCGAAGATCCGGACGCCGTTGCCGCTGATCTCCGCCTCGCTGCCGTCGGGATTGAAGATGCGCACCGAGTAGCGGCGGCTCTCCGGCCGGATCGTCGCCCACAGGATTCCGTCGGCGCCCACTCCGGTGTGGGGGCGGCACACGCGCCGGATTTCGTCCGCGTCGAGCTCCCGGTCGAAGTGCGTGGACGCGAGGACCAGGTAGTCGTTTCCGAGGGCGTGATATTTCGAGAATTGCATCGGGTGGTCCCCCGGCGGCGGCGATTCTACAACCATTCCCGGGGCGCTCGCGTGATTGACTCGGGAACGGCCTTCGCGCAGAATCCGCCGACCCATGACGCTCCGCACCTTCCGGGCCGGCGAGCTCGGCGAGACCCTCTTCCCGCGATTCGTGAGCGAGCTCGCCGGGAAATTCGACGACCCCGCTCTCGATCGGAACGATACCGTCCGCGAGGCGCTCGCGGCGATCTACGGGCGGCGGGACGGGGAGGGCGTGCCGCTCGGCGCGCGCGTCGTCGCGGCGTCGTTCGATCCGAGAAACGCGACGCTCGAGGCGGAGTATTACAAGGAGATCGATCCCACCCGATGGGCGCGCGTCAAGCCCCTTCTCTGGTTCTGGCAGATGTTCGACCATTCGCCCGTCGGCCGGAACGTGCTCCTCGGCACGCGGATGCGCGCCATGCTCGCCGAGCGCGTCTTCCGGCGGTGCGGAAGGAACGTCCGCATCTTCCACGATTGCGAGTTTTCGTTCGGCTACAACCTCAGCGTCGGCGACGACGTGACGATCCACCGCAACGTCCTGATCGACGACCGCGGCGAAGTCGTGATCGGCAACAACGTGTCGATCTCGGACTACGCGAACATCTATTCGCATTCCCATGCCGTCGAGGACATCAACGACGTCTCGCTCGGGAAGACCGTGATCGGCGACAACACGCGGATCACGTACCACTCGACCGTCTTCTCCGACGTGAAGATCGGCCACGACGCGATGCTCGGCTCCCACGGCGTCGCGAACAAGGACGTTCCCGACTTCGAGATCTTCGGCGGCGTTCCCGCCCGGAAGATCGCGCAAAAAAAGGGCCATCCTTGACGTGACCGCATCGGCATGAGCCGGATGCCGAGTTGAAGCGGACGCTTCGCGCCGCTTCACTCGGCGCTCCTGAGGCGTGGACGGCAGGGTCGTTCGCCGGGCCGGGACCGGCGGATATTCCGCCGGTCGAGCGAAGACGGCGGACCTCGAGCCTGACTGCGGTTCATCGATAAGACGGCGTCCGATGCCCGCCGCCGGCGGAAAATCGAACCCGGTGCCCCGCGGCCGGTAGAATCCCCTCCGTGCTGCGCGATCTCACGATCCGGAACCTCGCGATCGTCGAGGATCTTTCGCTCGAGCTCGGTCCCGGATTCACGGCGATCACGGGGGAGACGGGCGCCGGAAAATCGATCCTCGTCGACGCGCTGACGCTCGTGTCGGGGGGGCGGGGCTCGGCGGATCTCCTCCGGCACGACGCCGACCGGCTGACCGTTTCCGCCCGGTTCGACGGCGTCGACGGCCGCCCGCTCGAAGACGCCGGGATCGCGGCTCCCGACGGCGAGATCGTGATCCGGCGGGAAATCGGCGCCGACGGCAAGGGACGCGCTTTCGTCAACGACACGGCCGTCGCGGCGAGGACCGTCGCGGCGATCGGCGAGCGGCTCGTCGCGATCCACGGGCAGGGGGGCGAGCGGCGGCTCCTCGACGCCGAAGCGGCGATCGACCTCGTCGACGCCTTCGGCGGGCACGAGGGCCGCGCGGAGGAGGTCGCGCGTCTCGCCGGCGAATTCCGCGAGGCGGAGCGCCGGCGCGAGGAGCTCGCCGGGTCGCGGCGCGAGCGCGACCGGCGGCTCGACCTCCTCGGCTACGAGATCGGCGAGATCGACGGCGCGAAGCTCGGCGGGCTCGACGAGGAGGCGCTCGCGAGCGAGCGCAACCTCCTGCTGCACGCCGACCGCGTCCGGCAGCTCGGCGAGGCGGCCGCCGCGGCCCTCTCGGAGGACGAGGGCTCGGCGCTCGATCGGATCGGCGAGGCGCATCGGGCCGCGGCGGAGCTCGCCCGGATCGACGGATCGTTCGCCGGGGTCGAGGGGGAGATCGCGGAAATCAAGGCGAGGGCCTCCGACGTCGCGGCTGAAGTGGCGGCGGCCGCGGCGCGCATCGAGGCGGACCCGGAGCGGCTCGCCGAAGCCGAGGACCGGCTGGCGAAGCTCGGCCGGCTGAAGAAGAAATACGGCGCGGGCGTGCCGGAGATCCTCGCGTGGCGGGAGAGGGCCGCGGCGGAACGGGAGACGCTCGAGAACCTCGACGATTCGCTCGACGCGCTCGAGAAGAAGGGGGCGGCGGCGCTCGCGGCCTACGACGAGGCCGCCCGCGCGCTCACCGCCGCGCGCCGCGAGGCGGCCCGGAAGCTGTCGGCCGCCGTCCAGAAGACGCTCGCCGATCTCGCGATGGAGAAGGCGGTATTCCGCGTCGACCTGGCGGAGGAAGAAGATCGGGTGTCGCCGCGCGGCCGCGAGCGGGCGGAGATCCTGTTCTCCGGGAATCCCGGCGAGCCGGAGCGGCCGCTTTCGAAGATCGCCTCCGGCGGGGAGCTTTCCCGGGTCCAGCTCGCGATCGAGTCCGTGCTCCTGGGCGGCCGCCGGGGCCGCGTCCGGCCGCGCGGACGCACGCTCGTCTTCGACGAGGTCGACGCGGGAATCGGCGGCCGGATCGCGGAGGTCGTCGCGCGCAAGCTCGCTTCGCTCGCGGAGGACGACCAGGTCCTCTGCGTGACGCACGTCCCGCAGATCGCGGCCCGCGCGGGCCGCCATCTCCGGGCGGTCAAGAGGGTGGCGGGGGGGAGGACGCGCGCCGCGGTCGAGGAGCTCGAAGGCGATGCGCGCGTCGAGGAGATCGCCCGGATGCTCGCGGGAGCGACCGTGACGCCGACGGCGCGCGCGCATGCCCGGGCCCTGCTGGCGGCGCGATGACCGAATCCCGCCACTCGCGCTCGGAACGTTTCGCGGGCATCGGGCCGGAAGGCCGGCGGCGCATCGCGGCCTCGAAGATCGCGATCGTCGGAGTCGGCGCGGTCGGATCGGTCGCCGCCGAGATCGCGGTCCGCTCCGGCTTCGGCGCGGTGACGCTGATCGACCGGGACGTCGTCGAGGAGTCGAACCTCCAGCGGCAGTTCCTCTTCGACGCCGACGACGCGCGCGCGTCCGCCCCGAAGGCGGAGGCGGCGGCCCGCCGTCTCGCGAGGATCGATCCCGACGTCGCGCTCCGCGCGGAGGTCGCCGATCTGACGTTCGCCAACGCCGGGGCGCTGCTCGGCGGGCACGACGTCATCCTCGACGGCGCGGACAATTTCGAGACCCGGTTCCTCGTCTCGGATTTCGGAAAACAGAGCCGCGTCCCGACCGTTTACGCGGCGGCGGTCGGCTCCGACGGGATCGTCTCGGTCTCGATGCCTTCGCCGGAGTGGCCGTGCCTGCGCTGCTATCTCGGCGCTCTGCCGCCCGCCGGGTCGTCGCCGACCTGCGAGACCGAGGGGATCGTGCCTTCGCTTCCGCCGCTCGTCGCCGCGCTCGCGATGAGCGAGGCTCTCCGGATCGCGGCCGGGAAGCGGCCGTCGCGCGGCGTCCTGACGTTCTCGGTGTGGGAGGGAGACGTCCGGCCGGTGCGGGCCTTCGCGAAGGCGCGTCCCCGCGCGGGATGCGACGCCTGCGCCGGCCGCCGGTATCCGGCGCTCGAGGGGGAGGGAGCGACGGAAGTCGTGCGGCTGTGCGGGAGGAACGCCGTCCAGGTCGCGCCTGCCGGCCGCGAGCGGCCCGACTTCGACCGGCTCGAGCGCGCGCTCTCCGGATTCCCGGTGCAGCGCTCCGCCAACGTGCTCTCCTTTCCCGCCGAGGGCGTCGTGCTGACGCTCTTCTCCGACGGCCGCTGCGTCGTGAGGGGAACGGAGGATTTCGACCGCGCGAGGAGCCTGTACGCCCGCTACGTCGGAAGGTAGCGGCCCGGAGCGCGTGACGCTCGAGGACCTGCTCGCGCGGCCCCGGCGGCTCGCGGAGCTCCGGGAAGTCCTCGCGCGGGGCGGCGTCGCCGCGATCCCGACCGAGACGTTCTACGGTCTCGCGGCCGATCCCCTGCATCCCGGGGGGTGCGCGCGGGTCTTCGCGGTCAAGGGGAGGGAAGCGGGAAAGGCGCTGCCGGTCCTCGTCGCCTCGCCGGAGGACCTCGGAGCGCTCGGCGTCCGCGCGTCCCCCGCCGCGCTCGAACGCCTCTCGGCGATCTGGCCGGCGCCGCTGACGGCGGTCTTCGCGCTTTCGGCGCCTCTCCCGTGCACTTCCGGCGAGCGGTCCCTCGCGGTCCGTGTTCCGGCGCATGCCGGGCTCCGCCGCCTGCTCGCCCGGACGGGCCCGCTGACGGGGACTTCCGCGAACCGGGCCGGCGCGCCGCCCGCGACGTCCCCCGCCGCCGTCGCCGCCGCTCTCGGAGCGGAGATCGATCTGCTCGTCGACGGCGGCGAGACGGCCGGAGGGCTTCCGTCGACGATCGTCGACGCGCGGGTCGATCCGCCGTCCCTCCTCCGCGCCGGCGCGTACCCCTGGCCGGAAACACGATAAACTGCCGGCTTTTCGGGGGCAGACGTGGGCATCATCAAGACTTACGCCGGCGCGTCGCCGGTCCTGGGCGAGCGGGTGTACCTCGCGGAGACGGCCGCCGTGATCGGCGACGTCGTCCTCGGAGACGACGTCAGCGTCTGGTACGGCGCGGTCGTGCGGGGCGACTGCCATTTCATCCGGGTCGGCGCGCGGTCGAACATCCAGGACAACTCGGTCCTCCACGTCACGCAGGGGACCCATCCCACGATCCTCGAGGAGGAAGTGACGCTCGGCCACGCCGCGGTCGTGCACGGGGCGACGGTCCGGCGGGGGGCGTTGATCGGGATCCGCGCGACCGTGATGGACGGCGCCGACGTCGGAGAGTCGGCCTTCGTCGGCGCCGGCGCCCTCGTCACGCCGCGGACGACGGTGCCGCCGCGGACGCTCTGGCTCGGGGCTCCCGCGAAGCTCGTCCGCGAGCTGACGGCGGCCGAGGTCGAGGACCTGAAGCACTACCACTCGAACTATCTCGGCTACAAGGAAGAGTACTTCCGCGTCGACGGGAAGTGGGCTCGATGACGGTCGCCCGCGCGAAGGGAACGCGCGACCTCCTTCCGTCCGACGCGCTCCGGTTCTCGGCGGCGGAGGACGCCGCGCGGCGGATCTTCGGCGCCTACGGATACGGCGAGATCCGCACGCCGACGTTCGAGGCGACGGAGCTTTTCGCCCGTTCCGTCGGCGAAGCGACGGACATCGTCCACAAGGAGATGTTCACGTTCGAGGACCGCGGCGGCCGGTCTCTCACGCTCCGGCCGGAGAACACGGCCGGCGTCGTCCGCGCCGTCGTCGAGAACCGGCTCGACCAGGCGCCGATGCCGCTCCGACTCTGGTACGCGGGTCCGCAGTTCCGCTACGAACGCCCGCAGAAGGGGAGGTACCGCGAGTTCCGGCAGATCGGCGCGGAGCTGTTCGGCGCGCCCGGGCCGGCGGCCGACGCCGAGGTGCTCGTCATGCTGTTCGAGTTTTTGGGCGCGCTCGGCTTCCGCGATCTGTCCGTCTCGCTGAACGCGGTTCCGGTCGGGGCGGGGCGCGACGCGTTCTCGGAAGCGCTCCGGAGCTTCGCGGGCGCCCGCGCCGATCGCCTGGGCGAGGACGACCGCCGGCGGCTCGCCGACAACCCGCTCCGCCTCTTCGACTCGAAGGACCCGGAGACCGCCGCGATGCTCGAGGACGCGCCGCGCGCGATCGACTTCCTCGATCCGGAGTCCCGCGCCCACCACGCGGCGGTGATCGATCTCCTCCGCGAGCACGGCATCTCCTGGGCCGAGGACCCGCGGCTCGTCCGCGGCCTCGATTACTACACGAAAACCGTCTTCGAGGTGAAGTCGGCCAGCCTCGGCGCGCAGGACGCGATCCTCGGAGGGGGGCGCTACGACAATCTGGTCCACTCGCTGGGGGGACCTAAGCTAAGTGCTGTCGGTTTTGCTATCGGCGAGGACCGCCTTGTAGACGTGATGCCGCTAGATCCGGGCCGTGAGAATCCGCGTGATTTGTTCCTGATTTCGCCGAGCGATCTCAGTGACAAGCAGGACACCGCTACCAGAGCATCTCTGGTGCTGGCGACAAAGTTAAGAGAGGAGTTTCCTCTGGCAATCGTCGACACTGACTTGTCCGGGAAGGGCTGGGCAAAGACACTGAAGCGGGCAAATGGGATTCTGATTTCTTCGTCGGTGGATGTTGACCGGGTTACTTCATCGTTCGGCGACAGCCTCTCGATGCTGCTGCGTCAATACCACTTTGCTGTGAGAAACGTGTTCGTGCTGCTCGTTTCGAACGTGGACGATTTCGAGGTGAAAAACGCCGGGAGCAGAAAGCAAGAGCCTGGTACTTTGGAAACGATTTTATCGGCCATCGCGCGGGTACGAGATGTCTGATCCGATGAGCCACCTCGAAGGAGGAAGACTCTCCGCGGCGGACGCGGGACGCGAGGTCCTCCTCCAGGGGTGGATCGCGCACCGCCGCGACTTCGGCGAGCTCGTCTTCGCGACGGTCCGCGACCGCTCGGGAGTCGTCCAGGTGCTCTTCGACGGAGAGCAGGGCGATCGGTCTCTCGTCGAGATGGCGAAGACGCTCCGCGCCGAGGACGTGGTCGAGATCGAGGGCTCCGTCGCGCGGCGCGCCGCCGGACAGGAGAATCCCGCGATGGCGACGGGCGAGATCGAGGTCGTCGCGTGGAAGCTCACGGTCCTCAACCGGTCGGACGTTCCCCCTTTCGCGATCGAGGACCGCGTCTCCGCCTCCGAGGACCTGCGGCTGAAGTACCGGTACCTCGACCTGCGGCGGCCGTCGATCGCGAAGAACTTCCTCCTCCGCGACGAGATGACGTTCCGCGCGCGGAAGGTCCTCCACGAGCGCGGCTTTCTCGACGTGGAGACGCCGATCCTCACGAAGTCGACGCCCGGAGGGCGCCCGCGACTTCCTCGTTCCCGCGCGGAACCGCCCCGGGGAGTTCTACGCGCTGCCCCAGTCGCCGCAGCTCTTCAAGCAGCTCCTGATGGTCGCGGGGTTCGACCGCTACTACCAGATCGCGCGATGCTTCCGCGACGAGGATCTGCGCGCCGACCGTCAGCCGGAGTTCACCCAGATCGACGTCGAGATGGCGTTCGCGACCCCGGAGC
This sequence comes from uncultured Acidobacteriota bacterium, assembly GCA_963794295.1. Taxonomy (GTDB): domain Bacteria; phylum Acidobacteriota; class Thermoanaerobaculia; order UBA5066; family DATFVB01; genus DATFVB01. The sequence goes on along the minus strand of CAWCDE010000009.1, from coordinate 72,680 downwards.
GCGTCTTCGAGCTGATCGAGGCGCTCTTCCCGGAGATGTTCGGAGCGGCGGGCGTTCCCTGCGCTCCGCCGTTTCCGCGGCTGAGGTACGACGAGGCGATCGAGCGCTTCGGGATCGACCGGCCCGACCTTCGCTTCGGGATGGAGCTCGTCGACCTCGCTCCTGCCGCGGATGGCTCCGGGTTCGCGCCGTTCGACCGCGCTCTCGCGGAGAAGGGATGGGTGCGCGGTCTGCGCGTTCCCGGGAGGCGCCGACGCTTCGCGCAAGAAGCTCGACGAGTGGGGAGAGGTCGCGAAGACGTTCGGGGCCGGAACGCTCGTGTGGCTCCGCCGCTCGGGCGGGGAGCTCGCGAGCCCGGCGAAGAAGGCCCTCGCGCCCGGGGCGCTCGAGCGCATCGCCGAAGCGCTCGCTCTCGGGGAGGGGGACCTGGGGCTCGTCGCCGCGGGCGCGAAGAAGAAGGCGGCGGACGCGCTCGCGAACCTGCGGGTCGCCGTCGCGCGCGAGCGCGGGATGATCGACGACGCGAAATTCGCGTTCTGCTGGGTCACCGATTTCCCGCTGGTCGAATGGGACGAGGGGGAGAACCGCTGGTTCGCGATGCACCATCCGTTCACATCGCCGCGGCGAGGAGGACCTCCCGCTCCTCGAATCGGACCCGGGGAAGGTTCGCGCCCGCGCCTACGACGTCGTGCTGAACGGCATCGAGCTCGGCGGCGGCTCCATCCGGATCCACCGCGCCGACGTGCAGTCGAGGATGTTCCGCCTCCTCGGCATCGGCGAAGCGGAAGCGCGGGCGAAGTTCGGCTTCCTGCTCGACGCGTTCCGCTTCGGCGCGCCCCCGCACGGCGGCATCGCGCTCGGGCTCGACCGGATCGTGCATGCTCGCCGCCGGAGCCTCCTCGATCCGGGACGTGATCGCCTTCCCGAAGACCTCGTCGGGCGCCTGCCTGATGACCGAATCGCCCTCTCCGGTGTCCCCGGCGCAGCTCGCCGAGCTCGGGCTCGCGCTGAAGAAGTGAGCTCCGGGAGCGGCGGCGCGGGACCGTCCGGCCCCGCTCCGGTCCGGATCGGCCGCGGCGCCCTCGACTCCCTCGGCTCCGCCTTCTCCTTCCCTCCGGGCCGGCTCTTCCTCGTCTCCTCGCCCGCGGTCCTCCGGCTGCACGGCGGCGCGGCGCGCCGGGCGCTCGCCGGGCGGGAGGCAGCCGAGATCGCGATCGAAGACGGCGAGAGCGCGAAGACGCTCGAGACCCTCCGGACGCTCCTCGACGCCTTGATCGCGGCGGGCGCGCGGCGGGACGACGCGATCGTCGCGCTCGGCGGCGGAACGGTCACCGACGTCGCCGGATTCGCGGCCGCGATCCTCCTGCGCGGGATCGCGTGGTATGCGGTTCCGACGACGCTCCTCGGGATGGCGGACGCCGCGATCGGAGGGAAGACGGGGGTCGATCATCCCCTCGGCAAGAACCTCCTCGGCGCTTTCCATCCGCCCGCGGGCGTCCTCGTGGACCCCGCCCTCCTCGACACGCTCCCGGCCCCGAACTTTCGCGAGGGTCTCGTCGAGATCTTCAAGGCCCTGCTCGTCGCCAGCGGCGAGGAGGCGCGCGCGATGGCGGGACGGCTGGAGGCGATCGCGGAGGGACGCGCCGCGGACCGATTCCTCGCCGAGGCGATCCGGGTCAAGACGAGCGTCGTCGGCCGCGATCCGCGGGAGTCGGGGGAGAGGCGGATCCTGAACTTCGGCCACACGCTCGGCCACGCGCTCGAGGCCGCGTCGGCGTATCGCGAATGGTCGCACGGAGAAGCCGTCGCGGTCGGGATGGCGGCGGCGCTCCGGATCTCTTCCGAAACCGAGGGATTCCCCCGGAGCGATGCGCGCGACCTCTCCGCCGAGCTCCTCCGATTCGTCGGCCGGCCGGCGCCCCCGTGGAACGCCGCGATCGAAGCGGCGATGTCGCGGGACAAGAAAGGGGCGGCGGGCGGATTGACGGGCGTCCTCCTCGCCGACTGGGGGCGCCCCGTCCTGCGGAAAGTCCCGCCGGATGAATGGCGAACGAGCCTCGAGGCGCTGCGCGCGGAGACCGGGCGGCCCGAGGACCCAACCCCCCCGGAACGCCCCTGAACGCTCTATAATCCTCCTGTTGGACACTCCGCTCCGGCCACGAATCCGTCTGTTCGCGCTCCTCGTCGCCGCGCTCGCCGTGGTGTCGCTGACCCCTCTCCTCGTCACGGACCGGGTCCTCATCTCGAAGAACCAGGAGAGCCTCGAGACGATGGAGAAGAAATACACGGCGCGGTCGGCGTCGGCGATCGCCGATTCGATCTCGTCCTTCTATCGTTCGAGCGAGGAGCAGCTCGAGACCCTCGCCGACACGATGAAGTTCTCGCAGGCGCTCTCGGGCAAGAACCCCTTCTCGACCGCGGCCGCCTCCGGCATCCTTCCCGATTTCGTCAAGGGGCGGTCGACGTTCCTCGCGCTCCGCGTGATCGACCAGGAGGGACAGGGCGGCGCGATCGGTCCGCCGAACCTCCCGCCCACGATCGAGCAGGAGTTCCGGCGCGGCTACCTCGACGGCCGGGACGGGCGCCGCTACTCCGGCAATCCCGTGAACGCGCGCGGATTCCCCTCCGCCGTCGTCGTGATCGCGGAGCCGGTCTCGGGCGAGTCGGGCGAGAAAATCGGCGTCGTCGAGGGGCTCGTCTCGTGGCAGCCGATCGAGCGGCAGATCGACGAGGAGGCGCGGCAGGAGATCACGGTCACGCTCCTCGACCGCGAGGGAAACATCCTGTTCGCTTCGAAGAACCGGCCCCCCTCCCGCCCCGCCGGGAACCTCGTCATCGACTACCGCCAGTCGCCCCAGCAGTCGCGGCTGACGCGCGCCTACCTTTCCGGCGGCGAGGCGCTTCTCGGCTCGATCGTGCCGGTCGAGTCTCCGGACTGGGCCGTGCTCGTCGAGCGCGACCAGCGCCTGGCGTTCGCGTCGGTCGACCAGATGACGCGCCAGACGATCCTGTGGAGCCTCTTCGCGCTCGCTCTCGCGATCGGCGTCGGCGTCGTCATGGCGATCCGCCTCGCGTCCCCGATCCGCGCGCTCGCCGAGCAGGCGCACGACATCGCGGAGGGGCGCTACGGGCAGCGCGTCGAGGTGCGCGGCGCGGCGGAGATCGCGGACCTCTCCTCGTCGTTCAACCGCATGAGCGAGTCGATCGACCGGGCGATGGGGGACCTGAAGAAGGCGGCGCGCGAGAACCACGAGCTGTTCATCAACTCGGTGCGCGCGCTCGCGGCCGCGATCGACGCGAAAGACCCGTACACGCGGGGACACTCCGAGCGCGTCGCCCGATACGCGGTCTCGATCGCGCGGGCGATGGAGCTGCCGCCGGAGGAGGTCCGGAAGGTCCGCCTCTCGGCGCTCCTGCACGACGTCGGCAAGATCGGGATCGACGACCGCATCCTCCGGAAGCCGACGGCGCTGACCGACGACGAGTTCGAGGTCATGAAGACGCACCCGGTGAAGGGCGCCGCGATCATGTCGGCGATCCCGCAGCTCGCCGACGTCGTCCCGGGGATGAAGCACCACCACGAGAAGTGGGAAGGGGGCGGGTACCCCGACGGCCTGAAGGGAGAGGAGATCCCGCTGCTCGCCCGGATCGTCTCCGTCGCCGACACGTTCGACGCCATGACGACGACCCGTCCCTACCAGAAGGCGATGGAGATCTCCTACGTCATCCAGCGCATCCAGAGCCTCGCCGGCACCCGTTTCGACAAGCGCATCACGGACGTTCTGGTGAAGGCGTACAAGAACGGCGACCTGCTTCCCTCGACGGCGGACACGGCGTCGTCGGTCCGGACGGTCGCGTGAGGCGGCATCTCCTCGCGGCCGCCGGCGCGGCCGCCCTTCTTTCCGCGTGCGCCTCGAGCTCCAAGAAGATGCCCTCCTCGGAGCTCTATCTCACCGAGCGGATGGCGACGGTCTTCCTCCAGCAGGGCAACGCGATGGAGGCCGAGCGCGCGTTCCAGAAGGTGCTCGTCGACGATCCCGACAACGCGGAGATGCGGGACGGCCACGGGCTCTCGCTGCTCATGCTCGGCCGGCCGAAGGAAGCGCTCGAGGAGTTCGACCGCGCGCTGAAGATCACGCCGAAGGAGTCGTACCTCAACAACCGCGGCGCCGCGAAGATGGAGCTCGGCGACTTCACCGGCGCCGAGGCGGATTTCCTCAAGGCGTACGAGTCGCCGAACATGGCGGATCGCCAGTCGGCGCTGATCAACCTCGGCCGCGCGCGGATGCGCCGCGGTCTCCCGGGCGAGGCGGAGGAGGCGTTCACGAGGGCGCTCGCGATCACCCCCGATTCGTACGAGGCGCTGATGGCCCGCGGGGAGGCGCGCGAGGCGCTGAAAAACGAGAAGGGGGCCGTCGAAGACTACCTGTCCGCGCTGAAGATTCACGGCGAGAGCCTCGACGCGATGCTCCACGTGGGGATGGGGCTCATGGCGCTCAACAACCACGAGCTCGGGGAGCGATATCTTCGCCGGATCACCGAGCTCGCTCCCGACTCGTCGCAGGCGGCGCGCGCGAGGCTGATCCTCGGCGAAGGCTGGAACGCCCCGTCCCTGCCCGATTGAGGTCGGCGTGATCTACCAGCAGATCCTCGACGCCCTGATCGCTTCGCTCTCCGGCTTGCTCGCGGCGGTCCTTCTCGACAGCGAGGGGGAGACCGTCGTCGCGGCGCACCGGACCGGCGACGAGCATTCTCACCGCGTCCTCGGCGCGTATCAGGGCATCTACCTGCGCGACCTCGCGCGCGCTCTCGCGCGGTGCGGGCTCGGGGCCGTCCGCGTGTTCTCCCTCGACTTCGGAGCGATGCGGGTGCACACGGAAGCCCTCCAGGACGGTTATTACGTCGTGCTGCTGACGGACGATTCGGTCGCTCCGGCGCTCGCGCGCCGGCAGCTCTCCCGGGCGTCGTCCGACCTGCGCGAGAACCTCTGACCGCGGCCGGCTGCGGGGGGCGTTGATGGCCGAAACGGCCTCGGGATTCTTCTCCAGGATCAAGCGCGGTCTCTTCATGACCCATACCGAGATCCTCGAGAAGATCGAGGGGGCGGTCAAGGAGAAGCTCGGTTACGACGAATCGGTCCTCGAGACGCTCGAGGAGGCGCTGATCGCCGCGGACGTGGGCGCCGAAACGGCGGGGACGCTCGTCGCCGGCGTCGCCGCCCGCGCCCGCCGGTACCGTCCGCAGGATCTCCCGAAGCTCCGCGTGCTCCTGAAGGAGGAGATCGACGGCCTCCTCGCGACGGCGCCCCGCGAGCGGGTCGCGGGGGGCCGCCCGGAGGTGGTCTTCATCGTCGGCGTGAACGGCACCGGAAAGACGACGACCGCGGCCAAGCTCGCCGCCCGCGACATCGCGGCCGGCAAGCGCGTGATCCTCGCCGCCGCCGACACGTTCCGCGCGGCCGCGATCGAGCAGCTGCAGACCTGGGGGGACCGGGTCGGGGCCGCGGTCGTCAAGCACGCCGAGGGGTCGGACCCGGCGGCAGTCGTGCACGACGCGATCGCCGCGGCGCGCGCGCGCAATGCCGACGTCCTGTACGTGGACACGGCGGGCCGCCTCCACACGAAGTTCAACCTGATGGAGGAGCTCGCGAAGATGCGGCGCGTCGCGGGGCGGGAGATCCCGGGGCTCCCCACCGGAGTCTTCTCGTTCTCGACGCGACGACCGGCGGCAACGGCCTCGCCCAGGCGAAGAAGTTCGTCGACGCCGCCGGGGTGACCGGCGTCGTGCTCACGAAGCTCGACGGCACCGCCAAGGGAGGCGTCGTGCTCGCGATCCTGCGCGAGCTCGGAATCCCGGTCGTGGCGGTCGGCGTCGGCGAGGGGAAAGACGACCTCGTGCCGTTCGACGCGAAGGATTTCGCCGCGGCCCTGCTCGACGAATGAGCGGCGCGGACGAGGCCTGGATGCGGCGCGCGCTCGCTCTCGCCGAGCGGGGAAGGTACTCGACCTCTCCGAACCCGATGGTCGGCGCCGTCCTCGTCCGCGGCGGGCGGGTGATCGCCGAAGGGTGGCATCGCCGGGCGGGCGGGCCCCACGCCGAGGTCTCCGCGCTCGCCCGGGCGGCCGCGAGGGCCCGCGGCGCGACGCTCTACGTGACGCTGGAACCCTGCTCTCACGCGGGCCGCACGGGGCCGTGCGCCGACGCGATCCTGCGCGCGGGAGTCTCGCGCGTCGTCGCCGCCCGCCGCGATCCCAATCCGCGCGTCGCCGGGAGGGGGCTGCGGCGGCTGCGGGCCGGCGGCGTCGAGGTGACGGTCGGCGTTCTTTCGCGCGCGGCGGCGCTCCAGAACGAGCGCTTCGACGTGTGGGTCACGCGCGGGCGGCCGTTCGTGCTCGCGAAGATCGCCGCGACGCTCGACGGCCGGATCGCGGACTTCCGGGGACGGTCGAAGTGGATCAGCGGGCCGGAGGCGCGCCGCCGGTCGCTCGCGTGGCGGGAGGAGTTCGACGCGATCCTCGTCGGCGCCGCGACCGCCGCGCGCGACGGCGCCCGCCTGACCCGCCGGCTCGGCTGGAATCGGACGACGCCGCACCGGCGGATCGTGCTCGACGGCGCCTTCCGGGTTCCCGAGTCGCTCCCTCTCTTCCGGACGAAAGGCGCGGAGGTGTGGACCGCGTCGCGCGGAGGCGCGGCGAAGGAGCGGCGCCTGGCCGCGCGCGGCGTGCGCGTCGTGCGGCTGCCGGCGGCCGGGAAGACGGGAGGGCTCGATCTCGACGCCGCCCTCGCCGGCCTCGGGGCCGAAGGCGTGACGGGGCTCGTGGTCGAGGGAGGCACGCGCACGCTCACGGCGTTCCACGCCGCCGGCCTGATCGACCGGTGGGCCCTCGTCTTCGCTCCGATGCTCCTCGGAGGGGATCGCTCCCTTCCGATTCTCGGCGGGCCGGACGTTTCTCTGCCGGAGGCCCGCGCGCTGTCGGCCCTCACGGTTTCGGCGCTCGGCGCCGACCTCCTCGTGACGGGGCGCATCGCGGCGGGGCGGAGGTCCTGAGCATGTTTTCGGGCATCGTCGCCGCGACCGGCCGGGTCGAGAGGATCGACGTCTCCCCGGCCGGAGCGCGCCTCGCGGTCCGGCCCGGCGGACGCTTCGGCCGTTTTCGGCGGGGGGAAAGCATCTCCGTGTCCGGGGTCTGCCTGACGGCGCTCGGCGACTCGGCGCTCTTCCGCGCCGACCTCTCCCCCGAAACGCTCTCGAAAACGACGCTCGGCGGCCTGCGCCGGGGCGATTCCGTCAACCTCGAGCGCGCCGTCCGCCTCGCGGACCGGCTCTCCGGTCATCTCGTGTCGGGCCACGTCGACGGTCTCGCGCGGCTCGCGTCGATCGAGGAGGAAGGGGACTCGCGAATCTTCACGTTCGCGCCGCCTCGCGACCTCGCCCGCTACGTCATCGAAAAAGGCTCGGTCGCTCTCGACGGGATCTCCCTGACGGCGATCCGCGTCCGGCGCGGGCGCTTCTCGGTGGCGGTCATTCCCCATACGTTGCGGGCGACGACCCTCCGCGACCGGCGGCCGGGCGATGCCCTCAACTTCGAGGCGGACATGATCGCCCGCTGGGTCGAGTCGCTGCTCCGCCCGTGATCGTCTACGAGGGACACGCGCCGCCGACCGTGAGGCGCGGCGAGTTCTACCCCTTTCCCGGAGCGCGGGCCCGGATCCGGGCCCTCCCATATCCCGCTTTCGAGCCGCCGGGGGGGGACCCCTGGCGCGGGACGTACCGGCGGCGAACGGAGGCGAGCGTCGCCGCCGCGGAGCGGTCGATCGACCACTGGGAAGAGGCGCTCCGACCGGCGCCGCCGGGGAAAGTCCTCGTCGGTCCGGTCGCGCCGGCGGAGCCCGTCTATGGCGCAGCGGCGGCGGCGGTCGAGGCCGCGCGCCGGCTGGGCCGCGCCGTCGTCCTCGTCGAGACCGCGGAGCGTGGCGCCGGGGCGAGCGGGGTCCCGCCCGACGGAATCGCGCCGGGCCCGGACCTCGCCCGCGTGGTGCTCTGGGACGGAACGCTTCCGGCCGGCGCGTTCTGGAAGGCTTTCGGCGGCGGAAGCCGGCCGGCCGGCGTGGCGCTCCCCGCGATTCCCGGCTGGACGGGAGAGGAGGCGTTTCTCGCGGGCTTCTTCGCGCGGGCTCGCGACGCCGGGGCGGCGTTCGCCGCGGCATACGCGCTGGCCGGCGACGGCCCTTCGCGGGCCGCGATCCACGCGGATTTTTCGCAGCTCGATCCCGCGCGATCGGACGCGTTCTTCGACGCGATCCACCATCGCGACTTCGAGGAGGGAACCCGGGACGCGGCGGAACGCTTCGTCGAGGCGGCCGCCCGGGCGGGGGTTCCGGCGCGCGTGCCCCTTCTCTTCGGGCGGACGGATATCGAGGCGAACCTCCGGGTGATCGACGCCTTCGAGGAGGAAGCGCGAGCGGGGGGCGAGCCGCGGGCGTCGGCGCTCCTCGCGGCGGCGCGGCGCGTGGAGGACCTCGGCCGGGACGTCGCGGACCTCGAGCGCGAAGGGAACCTCCGGCTGCTCTGGCGCCCCGATTCGCCCGAGGCGCGGCTCGCCCGCGCGGTTCTCGCCGGAAGCCTCCGGTGACGGCGGCCGCGGGACTCTACGTCCACGTTCCGTACTGCGTCCGGCGCTGCTCCTACTGCTCGTTCGTCCTGACGACCGACTTCGCGACGCGGGACCGGTACTTCGACGGCCTCCGGACGGAAGCGGACCTCGCCGCCGCCGAGGCCGGCGAGTCCCTCTTCGATTCGCTCTACCTCGGCGGCGGAACGCCGTCCTCGGTTCCTCCCGGGCGGATCGCGGCGCTCCTCGATCATCTCCGGCAACGGTTCCGGTTCGCGGCGGATACCGAGATCACGATCGAGGCGAACCCGGACGACGTCACCGCGGAATCCGTCCGGGCCTGGCGCGCGGCCGGGGCGACGCGGATCTCCGTCGGGATCCAGTCGTTCCGGGACGAAGAGCTCCGCGCGATCGACCGGATCCACTCGGCGGAGGACGCCGCGCGCGCTCTCGCCCTCCTTTCGGCGGACGGCGCGGCGGTGTCCGCAGACCTGATGATCGGCATCCCGGGCCAGACGATCGGCGGCGCGGTCGGCGACGCGGCGCGTCTGGCGGGGTCCGTCGGGCACGTCTCGGTCTACATGCTCGAGCTCGACAAGGCGGGGCGCATGGCGGAAGACCGGAGGCGCCGCCCGGACCGGTATCTCTCCGACGATGCCCAGGCCGAGGCGTACCTCGAGATCGGACGGGTGCTCTCCGCCGCCGGCTTCCGCCACGACGAGGTTTCGAACTGGTCCCGTCCGGGCCGCGAGGCGCGGCACAACGCGAAGTACTGGCGGCGGGTCCCGACGCTCGGCCTCGGCGTCGGGGCGCACGAGCTGTGGAACGAGCGCCGCCGCGCGAACACGGCCTCGATCGGCGCCTACCTCGACGCGCTCTCGCGCGGGGTCCGGCCGACCTCGTCCGACCAGCCGGTCGAGGCTCTCGAGCGGGAGCGGGAGGAAATCATCCTCCCGGCGCGCACGCGCGACGGCATCGCGGCGGAGCGGATCGAGCGGTGGCTCGCCGAGCGCGGCGACGCGCCGCTTCGCGAGGACTGGGCGCGGTGGATCGAGGCCGGGCTGATCGAGCGCGCCGGGGACCGGTACACATTGACCGAGCGGGGGTTCCTCGTGTCGAACGAGATCCTGTGCCGGTTCGTGTAGGCCGGCTCAGCCGGCCTACACGAAACGAAACCTCACCCCGGCCTTCGGCCACCCCTCTCCATGTGGAGAGGGGAAAGAGGGAAAGCCGATCTCCGCGGGAGCCCCCCGTCCTGATCCCCCCTCTCCACCTGGAGAGGGGGGCGAGGGGGGTGAGGTTTCACGTCCTCCGGACGAGGATCAGATGAAGAGCGGCGCCAGCACCAGCGTAATCGTGGAGAGCAGCTTGATGAGGACGTGCAGCGACGGGCCCGCGGTGTCCTTGAACGGATCGCCGACGGTGTCGCCGACGACGGCCGCCTTGTGCGCCTCGGACTTCTTTCCGCCGTAGATGCCCATCTCGATGTACTTCTTGGCGTTGTCCCACGCGCCGCCGCCGTTGTTCAGGAACGTGCGCCATCAGGATCCCGGCGATCGTGCCGACCATCAGGAAGCGGCCACGGCCTCGGCGCCAGCAGGTTCCCGAGCGAACGCGGAAGATCGAGCCCGACCGCGATCGGCATGCCGACCGCGAGGAGGCCGGGCAGCACCATCTCCTTCAGCGCGCCGACGGTCACGATGTCCACGCACGCCCGTAGTCCGGCTTGTCGGTGCCCTGCATGATGCCCGGCTTCTCCTTGAACTGGCGCCGCACTTCGGTGATCACGATCTAGCGCCGCCTTGCCGACAGCCCGTGATGCCGAGCGACGAGAACAGAACACCAGCATCGCGCCGAGCAGCGCCGCCGACGAACACCTCGGGCTTGCTCAGGTCGACGTGGATGCGTTCCGGACGCCGAGGAGCCCTTGTAGCGTATGAGCTCGGTCACCTCGTCGAGGTACGCCGAGAACAGCAGGAACGCCGCGAGCGCGGCCGAGCCGATCGCGTATCCCTTCGTCAGGGCCTTGGTCGTGTTGCCGACCGCGTCGAGCCGGTCCGTCTTCTTCGCGGATCTCCTCCGGCTGCTGGGACATCTCGACGATGCCGCCGGCGTTGTCCGTGATCGGGCCGAACGTGTCCATCGCGAGGATGTACGCCGCCGTCGCCGAGCATGCCCATCGTCGCGACCGCGGTGCCGAACAGGCCGCCGGCGTGGCCGCCGATCGCCCGAGCGCCGCGCGCCGATCGTAGTAGCTCGAGACGATCGCGATCGACGATCGACGATCACCGGCATCGCCGTGCACTCCATGCCGACGGCGATGCCGGTGATGATGTTCGTCGCCGGACCGGTCTGGGAGGCTTCGGCGATCGTCCTGCACCGGGCGGTACTGGTACTCCGTGTAGTACTGCGTGATGTACACGAACGCGATGCGACGTCGCGATGCCGACGACGCCGCAGATCAGGAAGTGCCACCAGGCGTCCGGAGCCTCGGCGGTGTTCAGCAGCCACCGGGTGCGCGACCGCGAAGCCGGCCGATCGCGAGGAACGGCCGTGACGTAGTAGCCGCGGTTCAGCGCGTCCATCGGGTCCGCGTCTTCCTTCGTCTGCACCGACGAGAACGCCGATGATCGACGCCACGATGCCCGAACGCGCGGGCGACGAGCGGGAAGAGCATCGCCGGCCGAGGCCGAAGTACGGGACCAGAGCGCGACGCCGAGGATCATCGCGCCGATGTTCTCGGCGGCCGTGCGACTCGAACAGGTCCGCGCCGCGGCCCGCGCAGTCGCCGACGTTGTCGCCGACGAGGTCCGCGATCACGGCCGGGTTGCGCGGGTCGTCCTCGGGGATGCCCGCTTCGACCTTGCCGACGAGGTCGGCGCCGACGTCTGCCGCCTTCGTGTAGATCCCGCCGCCGAGCTGCGCGAAGAGCGCGACGAACGACGCGCCGAAGCCGTAGCCGACGATCAGGAACGGGATCTGCTTCGGATCTTCTCCCATCGCCCGCAGGACCGCGAAGAGACCCCCGACGCCGAGCAGGGACATCGCCACGACGAACAGCCCCGACACCGCGCCCGCCCGCAGCGCCGTCTGCAGCGCGCCGTTCAGCGAGGTGCGCGCCGCCGACGCCGTGCGGATGTTCGCGCGGATCGACACCCACATCCCCATGTAGCCCGCGATCAGCGAGCATGCCGCGCCGAGGATGAACGAAACCGTCGTCGTCGCCGCGAGCTTCATGTCCCCCTTCGCGTAGGCGTAGAGCACGAAGATCACGGCGGCGAGGACGAGCGCGAGCGATGCGATCGTTCGGTTCTGGCGCCGCATGAACGCCTCCGCTCCCTCCTTGATCGCGTCCGAGATGGCCTTCATCGCGGGAGTGCCGGTGTCGCGCTTGAGGACCCAGCGCGCGAGCATCCAGGCGAAGACGAGCGCGCCGGCGGAACACAGGAAGATGATCGGAAGTTCCCAGGTCATTCTCTGCTCCTCAAAAAACGAGCCCGCCGAGCGGGCCCGTCAAACGTGCGTTGCCGTAACCGGGGAAGGGTTCAGCGGACGGGCACCGGCTCCATGACGATCCCGATCTTGACGCCCTGGTCGGCGTTCTCCTTGTATCCGGTCGAGTTCCGCACGGCGTCCATGACGTTCATGGTGTCGCCGTAGTTCGCGTTGTCGTCGACCGAGAAGAAGACGACCTTTTCGTGACGGTTCTCGAGGATCTGCCCGAGCTGCGTCACGAGCGCGCTCTGCGTCATCTCCTGCTTGTTCAGGTAGATCTTCCGGTCGGCCGTGTACGACACGACGATCTGGTCGGGCGGCGGGGTCGCGATGGTCGTCGGCGGCGCCTTCGGGGGAATGGTCGCGTTGTAGCCCATCTGCGTCATGGGCTGGATGACGATGAAGATGATGAGGAGGACGAGGCAGACGTCGACGAGCGGGGTGACGTTGATCTCGCTCCGGACGCTGCCGACTTTTCCCATTTCCATGTTCGGTATCTCCCTCGCGCGCGTGCGGCGGCTATTGGCCCGGCTTCTGCTTCTTGTCGGTGATGAGACCGACGTTCTCGAAACCGGCGTCCTTGGCGATGCGCATCACCTCGCGGACGTCCTTCCACGCGAGCCGCCGGTCGGCCTTGATCACGACGGGACGGGTCGAGTTGCGCTGGTAGTCCTCGTCGAGGACCCTCTCGAAATCCCCTCGCGAATACGTGCTCTCGCCGATTCCGAGGATCGGCGGGTTCCCGTACTTCACGTTGAGGACGATCTGCTTCTGGTCCTCCGGCTTCTTCGAGGGCTGGGCCGTTCGCGGCAGATCGATGTCGCCGGTGCCGAGCATCGGCGTCACGACCATGAAGATGATGAGGAGCACGAGACAGACGTCGACGAGTGGCGTGACGTTGATCTCGCTCCGAATGTTTCCCTTGTCGCCACCGAGATCCATGAATCCTCCCCTGGGTTCGCCGGGCTCAGGAAGCCCGGGCCGCTCCCTGCTTCTTGACGAAGTAATCGAGCAGCTCCGACGCGGAGTTGGACATCTCGACCTGGAAGCGCTCGATCTTGTTCATGAAGAAGTTGAACATCCACACCGCCGGGATCGCGACGAAGAGGCCGGCCGCGGTCGTCCAGAGAGCCTCGGCGATGCCGCCGGAGACGCTCGCCAGGTTTCCGCCGCCGCCCTTCGAGATTCCTTCGAAGGAGTGGATGATGCCGACGACCGTGCCGAAGAGGCCGATGAACGGCGCCGTCGTCGCGATCGTCGCGAGGCCGCCGATTCCGCGCTTGAAGTCGGCCGTCACCATGAGCGCCTCACGCTCGACGGCGCGCTTGCCCGCCTCGACGACGTCGTGCCCGGGCACGTTCATCGTCCCCGCGTTGACTTCGTACTGGAACTCGTAGAGCCCGGCCGAGACGACGCGCGCGAGGTGGCTGTCCTTGTACTTCTTCGATTCGGCGATCGCGCCCGCGATGTTGTCCTGCTTGAGGAACGTCGTCACCTGGCGCGCGAAGAGGAGGGACTGCTTCTTCGCTTTCCGGAAGGTGATCAGGCGCTCGATCATCACGGTGATGGAGTAGATGGACAATGCTCCCAGGATGATCACCACCGATCGGGCGATCCAGCTCATCGAGTTCCAAATTTCCAACATGATTAAAAAATCCTCCTCATCTTAATGCGCACACGCGACACTCAATGCAGCTGGAAGTTGACCGTGACCGTCAGGTACACGGAAACCGCGCGCCCGCCCAGCGTGGCGGGGCGATAGGTCCATTTCGACACCGCGCGCTCGGCCGCGGCATCGAGAAGCGGGTTGACCGATTTCAGCACCTTGACGTCGGAGACGGTTCCGTCCGCGGTGATGATCGCCTCGAGGATCACGACTCCCTGCATGCGAGCCTTCCTCGCGGGCTCCGGATAGACCGGCTCGACGCGCTCCTTCAGGATCGGCGCTTTCACGTCGCCGCCGACGCGGAGCGGCGCCCCGACGTCGCTGCCCGTGCCGCCCTTCGTCCCGCCGATCACGCCGCCGACGACGCCGCCCGGAACGCCTCCCTCGACGCCTCCCTCGACGCCCTCTCCCGGCGGCGCAGCGACCGGCTCCGGAGCCGCGAGCGGCTGCGGGATGACGTCGGGGATCACGGTCGGCGCCATGACGCGCTCCGGGACCTGGGGCGTCGGCTTCGGCTGCGCCTTCTGCGGGGCGGCCTTCGGCGCGGGAGGCGGCGGAGGAGGCGGCGGAGGCGGAGCCGCGGCGTAGAACTGAACCGGAATCGGGGGCTCGGGGACTTCTTCCACGAACCAGAGCGAAGCGGCGACGACCGTCCCGATCACGAGGGCGTGGATGATGAGCGAGATGACGAACGTGACCGGCTTCTTTCCCGTTCCCTTCCGACGCTGGGATTCGATCAGCTGGTTTTCGAACATCGCTCTATTTCCCCGTCTCCGAGGCCTTGGCCGCCTTCTCCGCGGCTTTCTTCTTGTTGAGCTCGATCGCCTTGTTCCGGTACTCGTCGGCCTTCGCGACGTCTTCGGCCGCCTTCTGCGGATCGGTCTTCTGCTCGAGCTTGGCCTGCTCGCGGTAGAGGAGATTGATGAACGCCAGAGCCTCCGAGTAGTCCGCGTCGATCGCGAGCGCCTTGTTCTCGGCGTCGATCCCCTGCGTGATCACCTGCTGGCGCTGCTCGTCGGTCAGGTCCGGGTAGTTGTGCGCCTTGTCCCAGGCCTGCGCGCCGATCGTCTCGTAGGTTTCCTTCTTCGGGCCGGTGATCCGCATCGCTTCTTCCATCATGCGCACTCCGTTGGCGAAATCCGCCTTCTGGAAGTAGAGGTTCGCCATCGTCTCCTTGGCCTTCGCGTCGTTCGGGTGCTGCTGGCTGTATTCCTGGAAGAAACCGAGCGCGTCGTCGACGCGGCCGGAATTGAGGTACATCGTCACGAGATACTCGGGCGCCTTTTTGTCGTCCGGGTATGCCTGGACGTATTTCTTGAGGAAGTCGATCGCCTTCTGCGCGTACTCGAGGTCCTTCGGGTGCTTCGAGCCCGGCTGGTACAGCCCCATGTAGGCGAGGCCGATGTTCTTGTAGATCTTCGTCTCGCCCGGATCGAGCTCGAGGGCGTGGTTGTATTTCGCGAGCGCCGTGTCGTACTTGCCGACACGGAAGAGCTCGTTGCCGGCCCGGATCTCGCCTCGGGACTGGAACTTGTTGCACGCCGCGGTGGAGAGCAGGATCGCCAGGCCGCAGACGGCCCAGGTCATGCGCCCGAAGGACCGGTTCGGTTTCATTCGCGGTTCGCTCCTGCGTATTTCTTTTCCGGCGACACGAAGCCGCCGGAAACCACCAGTTTAACCCCTTCCTCGACCGAGAAACCAGGATCGAGCAACTCGTCCTCCGCGACGACGACGACACTCCCGCTCGTCGGGTTGAGCGCGGCGGGAACCAGGACCGAAACCCACTTCCGATCGCCCCCGGCCGGGGACATCCAGTCCATCCGGGAGGTCACGAACCCGATCGCGTACACCCCCCGACGGGGGTACTCGATCAGGACCACTCTTTTCAAACCCCCGCCGCCGGGCGAGAGCGCCGTAACCATTTGTCGAGACGCAGTGTAGACGCTCTTGACCAGCGGCGTATTCTCTAGAATTTTCGAGACGTAAGCAAGAATTTTTTTGCCTGCGACATTCGAGGCGATTGCTCCCACCGCCACGATGAGCAAAATCGAAACCACGAGCCCGACGCCCGGAACATGGCGGCCGATCGCCCGGTCCGCAGCCGGCCCGAGCAGGCCGTCGAACAGGTTGAAAAGAAAACGGAAGAACCAGTAGGTGAGGGCGAGGGGGAGGAGCGTCAGGATCCCCGTCACGAAGCTGCGGCGGAGCGCGTTCACGCGTCCTCCCGCTCGATCCGGATCGTGCGGCGGGAGTCGGCGGGCCCTTCGATCCACACGCGATAGCGGAATCGCAGCAGCCGGGAGGCGCTCCGGTTCGGCCATTCGACGGCGGCGATCTTCCCGGCCAGGAGGTCGGGAAGGCCGATCTCGCGGAGCTCCTTCTCGTCGTCGGCGACGCGGTAGAGATCGAGATGGACGAGCCCGGCGCGCGCGCAGTCGTACTCGTGGAGAATCGCGAACGTCGGCGAAGCGACGGTGCGCGGCTTTCCGCCAAGCCCCTCGGCGAGGCCGCGGACGAAGACCGTCTTGCCGCTCCCGAGCGGGCCGGCGAGCGCGACGACGTCGCCGGCGGAGAGCTCCGCGGCGAGATCGCGCGCGACGGCGCGCGTGTCCTCTTCCCCCGACGATTCGAACCGCGCCGGAAAACGCACGGCGCGATCCTATTCGAACGAGCGGAGAACGCCGGCGACCGCGTCGGCCACTTCCGACGCGAGCGTTCCGCGCTCCCCGCGCCGCTCTCCCACCGCCTCGCCGGCGAGGCCGTGTACGAACGCGGCGGCGACGGCGGCGTCGGCGGCGTCGAGGCCCTGCGCGAGGAACGCGGCTCCGACGCCGGCGAGGACGTCGCCGCTCCCCCCCTTGGCGAGCGACGCAGAGCCGCTCCCGTTGAGCCACAGGAACCCCGCCGGGGAGGCGGAGATCGTGCCGGCGCCTTTCAACACCGCGATCGCGCGCGCGCGGCGGGCGAGCTCGGAGGCGGCGCGGGGACGGTCCCGCTGCACGGCGGCGGCCGAGGTCCCCAGGAGCCGCGCCGCTTCCCCCGGATGCGGGGTGATCAGCGTCGGAGGCTTCCGGCGGAACGCCTCCGGGCGCCCGGCGAAGGCGTTCAGGGCGTCGGCGTCGAAGAGCGCGGCGACGTCGGACCGGATGACGGCGCCGACCGCGCGGCGGGCGCCCTCGCTTGTTCCGAGTCCCGGCCCCGCCGCCGCCGCATCGCATTCCGAGAGCAGTCCGCCGAGCCCGTCGGCCGCATCGGGAGAAAGCGCTCCGTCCTCCTCCGGCAGCGGCAGCGTCATCGCCTCCGGAAGGCGGGCGAGAAAGCCGCGCTCGATCGACTGCGGGCACGCGATCGTGACGAGGCCCGCCCCGGCGCGCAGCGCCCCGAGCGCCGCGAGCAGCGCGGCCCCCGCCTTTCCGCGGCTCCCGGCGACGATCGCCACGCGCCCCGCGTCCCCCTTGTGCGCGTCCTCGGCGCGGCGCGGGAAGAGCGGCGCGACCTCCTCCCGGCCGACCGTCGCGAACCGGTGCGCGCGCGTCTCGACGAGCGCTTCGGGGATGCCGATGTCGACGACCGCGATCTCGCCGCAGAGGGACCGGGCCGGATAGATCGCGTGGCAGTACTTGAGCGCCGCGATCGCCCCCGTCGCGCGCGCGCGGATCGCCGGACCGAAGACGTCGCCGCGGTCGCCCGAGAGTCCGGAGGGGACGTCGACCGCGACGATCGGCCGCCCCGCGGAGTTCGCCGCCTCGACGAGGCGCCGCGCCGCGCCGGCGAGCGGCCGGGAGAGCCCCGTCCCGAAGAGCGCGTCGACGACGAGATCCGCCTCTTCGAGGACGCGGGCCGCATCGCGCAGAGGGAAGGAGGGGATCTCGCGCTCCCGGGCCGCCTTCCAGTTGGCGAGCGCATCGCCCCGGAAGCGCTCCGGACTCTCGAGGGCCACGATCGCCGCGGCGATCCCGCGCGCGTGGAAGAGCCGCGCGGCGGCGAGGCCGTCGCCGCCGTTGTTGCCGGGGCCGCAGAGAACGGCGATCCGGCGCGCTCCGGGGAAGAGGTCCCGCGCGAGGTCGACGATTCCCTCCGCCGCGCGCTCCATCAGGAGGAGCGACGGGATCCCGGCCTTCCGCTGCGCCGCGCGGTCGACGGCGGCCATCTGCGCCGACGTGAGGATCCTCACGCCCGGGCCTCGAACCGGATCGCCCGGAGAGCCTCCCAGGTGCGCCTCGGAAAGTCGGGGGACGCCGGATCCCGCCGGGCGAGCTCGCGGCAGAGGGCGTCGAGGTCCGCGGGCTCGTCGACGTCCGCCGTTTCGGGCAGGCGCGCGAGCTCGACGCCCCGCGCCTCCGCGCGCGCGAACGTCTGCCGGAGGACCCGCGGCGTCGACCATTCGATTCCGACGAAGAGGGATGCCGCCGCGCGTCCGCCCTCCGCGAGGCGGCGTCCGGCTTCCCGCGAGAGCAGGATCGCCGCGTAGCCGCCGTCGCGCGCGGGCCAGACGGCGTTCTCCTCGCGCAGGAACGCGGCCACCTCCGACGCGGGGAGCGCCGGATGGTCGGCGCCGATCGCGGCGACGCGCCGGAAGCGGCCGAGCTCGCGGGCGAACCCCCGCGCGAGGCGGGCGCCGAGATCGCCGTCCCCCTGCGGCTCGATCCGCCACGGCGCCGGGAAGACGGAGCGCCAGAACGGGTCCTCCGGCTCGTCGGCCGCGACGACCGGTGCACACGCCGCGAGCGCGCCCCAGCGCCGCGCCGCGTCCCGCAGGAAGGCCTCGGCGAGCGCGGCCGCCGCGTCCGCGCCGATCGCGCGGGCGAGACGCGTCTTCACGCCTCCCGCGACGGGGCGCTTGGCGAAGAGGAGGAGAGCGGTCCGGCCGCCCGGGGACGAAGGCTCCGAAACGCGCGGCGGCATCGCGCGGGGGCCTACGACCCCGCCTTCTTCTCCGCCGGCAGCACCGAGACGAAAACGCCCTTCTGCGCGAAGGAGACCGCGTTCGAGACGCCGTCCCGGACCGCGACTGAGAGCCGCTGGGCGCCGGGGATCATGATGAGCTGCACGTCGTATCCGTACGTTTTCTTCTTCGCGGCGTCGTAGGACTTCAGCGGCACCTTGATCTCGAGCGGACGGATCTGGAGGTCCGACTGCTTCCCGTCCGAATCGAGCACCACGAAGTAGATGTAGAGGCGCCCGCGGTAGTCGTCGCCGTCGGGAACCATCGTCACGTTCTCGAGGGGAATCGACATGCGGACCGGAACGAGGTAGTTCTCCGCGGAGTACGCCTTCGGCTCGCCGACGGCGAGCGTGAACTGGAGCGGGTTGTCCGTCCTCGGATAGGTCAGCGCCGCCGTGACCGCCTCCGCCGTCCGCGTCTCGATGGTCTTCTCCATGTATCCCGACCGGTACCGCGCCCGGAGTCCCGGCCGGTCGACCCTCACCTCGATCTGGTGCGGTCGGTCGACGGCGCCGCGCGTCGAGCGGTATCCCAGGGAGTAGAAATCGGAGAAGTCCTTCGCGATCTCGTCGAGCTCCCGCGTCGGGTCGTTCGTGTTGATCGCGGCGATCCCGCCGGTCTCGCGGGCGAGCGTCTGGAGCGGCTCCTGGTAGTTCTGGCGGAGGAAGAAGGTGGACGGCCGGCTGTCCATCGTCCCCCGCTCGGCCGAGACGTTCTCGTCGGCCTGGAGACCCGCCGCGTCGATCGTGTAGAGCGTGACGCCCTGCGCGTTGGCCTCGCGGACGAGGGAGAGATAGCTGGCGGTGCGGTCGAAAGTGAACGCCTCCGCGGCCGCCTGCGAGGCATGGAACTTCGTCTGGATCGCGTCGAAGAACTCCTGCCCCACGACCTGCGGAAGGCCGTCGGAGACGTAGATCAGGATCTTCCGGCCGTCGACGCCCGCGAGCCCGTCGATCGTCGTCTTCAGTCCGTCGATCGAGGACCGCAGGTCGTCGTCCATCGACCGGGCGACCTGTTCGGCGTAGTTGATCGCCTCTCCCTGGTTCTTCACGTCGTTGATCTTCTGCAGCGTGTCCTCGCGTTCCTGCACGATCGTCTGACCGCCGCCGGACTCGTTGGCGACCTGCTCGAGGGCGCCGACGAGGAGGCCCTTCTCGGACGTGAACTTCTGCCGGACCTTCAGGGACCGGTTGAACGTCACGACCATCCCCTCCGAGTTCGGCCCGATCGCCTTGTCGATGAAGTCGTAGACGCTCTTGAAGACGCGGGTCCGGTGGAGGGGATGGATGTTCAGGTTGTCGACGTAGATGACGTACTTCGCCTTGAGGGCCGACGGGATCTCCGCCGGAGCCGATGGCTTCTCCTCGTTCGTCAGCGAAACGGCGCTCCCGTCGGCGAGGATCGCCCGGCCGCCGGTCACCGCGTAGAAGTTCGTGATCGGCTGCGGAATGCCGTCCTCGAAGACCCGGAAGTCCTCCTTCCTGAGCCCCGGCACGCGCCTGCCCTTGGAGTCGGTGACGACGACCTCGACGTTCGTGACGGCGACGGTGACGTTCTCGGAGAGCGGCGGCAGCTCCGGCACCTTCGGGGGCGGGCTCTTCTGGGCGAGGAGAGTGCCCGCCGCGGCCAGAGCGGCGGCCGCGGCCGCGGGGAACCGAAGACGTGACATTCGCGGCATTCTATCCTTCGCGCCGCGCGCGAGTCGCCTGTCCATCCCGGATCCGGATCAGAACGCGAAGATGAGACCTCCCGAGGCTTCTCCGTTGGTCAGCCAGTGGCTGCCGCCGCAGTCGTGGTGATCGTGGCAGTCGTTGCTGGAATTCAGGTAGGTCGAGTAGCCCCGGCCGTCGAAGCGGAACCCGAAATGGGGGTTGACGAAGATCTTCAGGCCCGCTCCCATGCTTCCGGTGAATCGCGTGTCGTCGCTCGCCGGCACCGCGGTCCCGGACGGATGGAGGTGCGCGACCCCCGCGCCGATCGTGAAGTACGGGACGAGGCGTCGGTGGCCGAAGTTGAACGTGCTGTACCCCATCCAGTAATCGATGCGAAGCTCTCCGAGCCTCTCGCCTCCCGGGCCGAAGACCTCGCCGGAATCGTGGGAGACGAAATGCGAGTCGGTGCGGGACCACTGGAACTCGAACTGGAAGGTCTGGGTCGCGTTGTATCCGATGCGGCCCCCGAACGTGTCGTGGTCGTCGACGTCGACGGTCTGGTTGAACAGGGAATTGGAGCCATGGGCGAACTCGCCTCCCCAGAGGTAACCGTAGAACGGACTGATCTCGACCGTGCCTTCGCGGATCTGGGCGCGGGCCGCGCGCGGGGTGAGCAGCAGGGCGAGCGCGGCGAGAGCGGCGAAACCGGCGATCCTCGTTTTCATTTCGACCCTCTTTTCTTCCTGGCGTACTTGTCCACGCGCTCCATCCACTCCTTCTCGATCTCGGGCGAGTAGCCGACGTAGGCCTTCTCGAGCGTCCCGTCGGGAGCGACGATGAAGCTCGTCGGGATGCCCTGGGACGTCATCACGGCCATGTCGGTCGGGCTGGCGTAGTAGATCGGGAGAGAGAGGTTGTGCGCCTTGAGGAACGGACCGATTCGGTCCCGATCGGAATCGACGTTGACGGCGAGGACGGTGAAATTGCGGTCGCTGTACCGGTTGTAGAGATCCTGCAGCAGCGGGAGCTCGGCGCGGCAGGGTCCGCACCAGGTCGCCCAGAAGTTGACGAGCACGACGTTTCCGCGGAGCTGGGAGATCCGGATGCCGCCGCCGTCGCGGCCCTCGAGGTCCAGGTCGGGGAACGGGACCGGCTTCGCGGCGGAAGCCGCCGCGGCGGCGAGGAGGAGAACGAGGGCGGCGAGCTTCGCTTTCATACACTCTCCCGTCCGCTCAGAACGCGGACACGCTCCAGTTTATTTCTCTCGTCTCCCGGAGGATAGAGCGCGCCCGGCGCGGCCGACATCTATAATCCGGGTCGTTGAACATCGATCCCCGCGCGCTGCCCGCCGTCTCCCAATGGGACGACAAGCTCGACACGTTCGTCAAGGCCGTTCTCGTGAAGATCGCGGACTTCCTGCCGTCGCTCCTCGGGGCGGTCCTCGTCCTCCTCGTCTTCTGGGGACTCCACCGCGTCCTGATCCGGATCCTCAACCGGACCCTCGTCGGCCGCACGAGCCTCCTCGCCGCGGACATCCTCCGGAAGCTCCTGAAGTACGTCGTCCTCGGCATCGGCCTGCTGATGGCGGCGTCGCAGCTCGGCTTCAACGTGCTTTCGATGCTCGCCGGCCTCGGCGTCGCCGGCCTCGCCGTCGGGCTCGCGGCCAAGGACACGATGGCGAACTTCATCGCGGGGATCATCATCCTCTGGGACAGGCCGTTCGCTCTCGGCGACGACGTCGAGATCGGCGACACGCCCGGATGGGTGCGCCACATCCTGCTCCGGACGACGATCCTCGAGGACATCGACGGCAACGATGTGATCCTCCCGAACAGCGACGTCGTCGCCAAGCGGATCATCAACTACAGCCGGACGCCGAAGTCGCGAATCCACGTTCCGATCGGGATCGCTTACGGAGCGAGCATCGACGCCGCGCGGGCGGCTCTCCTTTCCGCGGCGGCCGGAGACGACCGGCTGCTCGAATCGCCCGCGCCGATCGTGATCGTGCGCGAGCTCGCCGACTCGGCCGTCGTCCTGGAGCTGATCGTCTGGGCCGCGGATCCCTTGCGTCGCCGGTTCCTCCGGGCGGAATACCTCGA
The DNA here is from genome assembly GCA_963794295.1 of uncultured Acidobacteriota bacterium. Classification (GTDB taxonomy): domain Bacteria; phylum Acidobacteriota; class Thermoanaerobaculia; order UBA5066; family DATFVB01; genus DATFVB01. Next base: position 50,211 of record CAWCDE010000009.1, on the reverse strand, counting down.
GCGCGCGAAGAACGCCCTCGATCGTGCGGGCGTTCCGATTCCGTTCCCGCAGCGGGAAGTTCGCCTTCTCGGCGCAACGGCGGCCCGTGCCTGAGGCGCGGCCGGCGAGTCCGGCGGGCGTCGAGCCGGCGAGTCCGGCCGGCGTTGAGCCGGCGAGTCCGGCCGGCGTTGAGCCGGCGAGTCCAATCGTCGCGCGCGTGACCCGCGCCGGCCGCGTGGAATCTGTCCACCGGGGCTTCGGCGCCGTCTGCGACGCCTCCGGCGGCCTCGTCGCGCTCTTCGGGGACGCCGAGACGCCGGTCTTCTGGCGCTCGGCGGGAAAACCGTTCCAGATCATGCCATTCCTCGAGGCGGGAGGCGCGGAGCGGTTCGGCCTCTCGACCGAGGAAATCGCGCTGGCCTGCGGGTCGCACGCCGGCGAACCGGCGCACGTGGCCGCGGCGGAGTCGATTCTGGCGAAGGGCGGATTCTCCGCGGCCGACCTGCGATGCGGAGCGCATCCGCCGAGCGACGAGGCGTCGGCCGCCGCCCTCCTGCGGGAGGGGCGGCCGTTCGCCGCGCTCCACAACAACTGTTCCGGCAAGCACGCGGCGATGCTCCTCGCCTGCCGGCTCCTCGGCTTCGATCCCGCGAGCTACGACGACCCTGCCCACCCTCTCCAGCGCCGCATCCTCGAGAAGGTCTCCTTCTACGCGGGTTTCCCCGCCGCGCGGATCGAGATCGGCGTCGACGGGTGCTCGCTCCCGGTCTTCCGGCTTCCGATCTCGCGTCTCGCCGCGGCCTACGCGCGCCTCGCCGCGCCGGGACTCCTCGACGACGAGTCGCCCGCGGCCGCGAAGGCCCGGCACCGGGCCGTTTCCGCGATGATCGCGGCGCCGTTCTACGTCTCCGGGACGGCCCAGTTCACGACCCGGTTTCTCGAAGCGGGCGCCGGCCGCTGGATCGGAAAGGAGGGGGCCGAAGGCGTGTACGCGATCGGGATCGCGGCGCCCCGCCCGCTCGGGATCGCTTTCAAGGTGGAGGACGGGTCGGCGCGTCCCCGTTTCCCGGTCGCCCTCGACATTCTCGTCCGCCTCGGGGTCCTCGGCGACCGGGTGCCGGAGCGGCTCGCCGGAGACGCGCGCCCGCCGGTCGTCAACGCCCGCGGGCTGACGGTGGGCGAAATCATCGCCGATGTGCCCATCGAGGCGCAGGGGAACGCGCCGTCGAAGGTGCGCGAAAACGTCGAGCTCCGCGGCGCCGCCTCCGGGCCGCCCGGCGCCCGCGTCGAGGAGCCCGGGTGACCCACCGGGACCTGTCGAGCTTCCTGGACGCGCTCAAGCGGGAGGGCGACCTCGCGACGATCCGGGAGCGCGTGTCTCCGATCCTCGAGATCACCGAGATCGCCAACCGCATCGTGAAGTCGGGAGGTCCCGCGCTCCTCTTCGAGAACGTCGAGGGCTCGGAGTTCCCCGTCGCGATCAACCTCTTCGCCTCCCGCGCGCGCATGCTCGAAGCGCTGGGCATCGGCTCCTGGCGGGAGTGGGAGGAGCGGCTCGACTTCTTCCTCGACCCGAAGCCGCCGGAGGGGCTCCTCGGGAAGCTCAAGGCCCTCCCGAAGGTCGCCGATCTCGCCGGCGTCTTTCCGAAGACCGTCAAGAACGCGCCGTGCCAGGAGGTCGTGGAGACCGGCGACGCGGTCGACCTCGGCCGCCTGCCCGTCCTCCGGTGCTGGCCGCAGGACGCGGGCCGGTTCATCACGATGCCTCTCGTGATCACGCGCGACCCGTCGACCGGACGCAGCAACGTCGGGATGTACCGGATGCAGGTGTACGACCGGAACACGACCGGAATGCACTGGCAGAAGCACAAGGACGGCGCGGGACAGGCGCGGGGCTACGCGCGCGAAGGCCGGCGCATGGAGGTCGCGGCGGCGATCGGCGCCGATCCGGCGACCGTGTTTTCCGCGATCGCTCCGCTCCCCCCGGGCGTCTCCGAGCTGCTGTTCGCGGGATTCCTGCGTGGAGAGAGCGTACCGGTCGTTCCCGCGAAGACCGTCGACGTCATGGTCCCGGCGGAAGCGGAATTCGTGCTCGAAGGGTGGGTCGATCCGCGGGAGACGCGCCGCGAGGGACCGTTCGGAGACCACACCGGCTTCTATTCGCTCGACGACGACTTCCCGGTCTTCCACGTCACGGCCGTGACGCGCCGCTCGCGTCCCGTCTACCTGACGACGATCGTGGGCCGGCCGCCGATGGAGGACGGGTTCATGGGGGAGGCGGTCGAGCGGCTCTTCCTGCCGCTCGTCCGGAAGACGATTCCGGACGTCGTGGACATGGCGCTCCCGGTCGAGGGGATCTTCCACAATCTCATGATCGTCTCGATCGACAAGCGCTACCCGGGACAGGCGCGCAAGGTGATGCACGCGATCTGGGGCACCGGCCAGATGATGTTCACGAAGGTGATCGTCGTCGTCGACGCGGGGACGAACGTCCACGATCCCGCCGAGGTCGCCTGGAAGGCGCTCAACCACATCGATCCGGAGCGCGACTTCGAGTTCGCGCTCGGTCCGATCGACGAGCTCGACCACGCCTCGCGCGCGGCGTGCTTCGGGTCGCACGTGGGGATCGACGCGACCCGCAAGCTCCCGGCAGAAGGATTCGACCGGCGCTGGCCGGACGAGATCGTCATGGATCCGGAGGTGAAACGCCGGGTCGACGAGATCTGGCCCCGGATCTTTCCGCAGTCCTGAGGCCGCTTCCGCGCCCCGGCGCTCGCCGGGTTCGTGCCCCGGGACGCCTTCCCGGCGCCGAATCCGGAATTCTTTCCCTCGCTGTCGGCGTTACAATGAAACGATGAACTTGCGCCCGTTCGGGGAGCCGCGTCTGGTCGATGCGCTCGCCGAAGAGATCGAAGAGCTCCGCCGCGCCCTCGCCCGGGCGGGGGGGCCGCTCGCCGGCCTCGTCGGCCGGTCCGCGCCGATGCAGGCGCTCTTCGACGAGATCTTCGCGGCCGCCGCCCGGCGCGATCTCACGGTGGTCACGGGGGAGAGCGGCGCCGGCAAGCGAACCGTCGCCGCGGCGATCCACCGCCTTTCCCCGCGCGGGCGGGAGCCGATCCGCTCGATCGTCTTCGACGGCCATGACTTCCCGCCGACCGCCGGCGAGGTCGTCCGGGCCGCGCGAGCGGGAGGGACGCTCGTCCTCGAAGGGGTCCTCCACGCGCCGGCGGAGATCCAGCGCGCGGCGGCCGAGGCCGGCGACGCTCCCGGGGCGGCCCGGCTCGTCGTCGTCGCCCGGGAGGCCGCTCTCGAGAGCGGCCTCGATCCCGCGATCGCCGATCGCGCCGCCGCCCCGATCGTCGTGCCCCCCCTGCGGATGCGCCGCGACGACATCCCGCTCCTCTCCGAGTACTTCCTCCGTTCCCGCGATCCGCGCGACGGAGCGTCCCCGGCGCTCGACCCGAAGGCGCTCGACGCGATGGCCGCCCATGAGTGGAGCGGCAACGTGCGGGAGCTCCGCAACGTCATCCGCCTCGCCCGGGCCCTCTCGGACGGCCCCGTGATCGGCCTCACGGCGATCCAGTCCGTCCTCGGAGGCGCTTCCGCGCGGCCGGAGCGCGACGTCGACGCGGCGGCCGAGAAGGAGATCGTCGCCGTCCGGATCGGGGATTCGATGGCCGACATCGAGCGGCGGGTGCTCCAGCGGACGCTCCGGTTCGCCAAGGGAAACAAGAGGAAGGCCGCGGAGATGCTCAAGCTCTCGCTCAAGACGATCTACAACAAGGTGAAGGAATACGGTCTCGAGCGGGAGTTCAACCGGCGATTTCGGAAAGAGCCTCGATCCGAGTAGGCGCGGCTCCGTACCGGTAGCCGCGGAATTCGACCGGCGCGGCGCGCGCCGCTTCCTCGTCGTAGCGCGAATCCCCGATCATCACGCAATCCGCGAGCGGCAGCTCGAGGCGCTCCGCCGCGAGGCGGACGACGGCGGGATCGGGCTTTCCCGCGCCGGCTTCGTCGGCGCAGGCGAAGGCATCGAGGAGCCCGGCGATCCCGAGCCGGGCAAGGATCGCCTCGGCGAGAGGACGGTTCGTGTTCGTCGCGAGCGACGTGCGGACGCCGAGCTCGCGCAGGCGGCGGAGGGCGGGCGCGGCCTCGGGATTGACCCGGATGTCGCCGAGGCGCTCCGCGAAGAAACGGCGATACGCGCCGTCGATCTCCCCGACGCTGCGCTCGGGCATGTATGCCGCCCGGTCCGCCTGCGTTCCGTTCCCGAAGATCCGCAGGAACTCCTCGCGTCCGATCCGCCGGTGCCCGAAGTGCGACAGCGTGTCGTTGTAGACGCCGAACCACGCTTCGGTCGAGAAGATCAGGACGCCGTCCATGTCGAAGAGCACGCCGCGGCGCGCGCCGGAGGACGCCGGGATCACTTCTTGCGCGGTGGAGTCGACGCCGGGGAGCCGCCGGCGACCCGATAGCGCGCGGAGCCGGCGTTCTTTCCGTCGACCGTTACGGAGACGACGTGCATTCCCTGCTCTTCGCGCCGCGACGGATCGATCGCCCGGAAGACGATCGCCCCGAGCGAGGCGGCGGCGGCGGTCGGGGTGAGTGACCGGTCGAGGACCGGGACGGTCTTCCCGTCGGGGAAGCGGTCGTTGACCTGGACGCGGCAGCTCTTCCCCGCGAGGGCCTTCGGCACGTCGATGTCGAGCTCGCCGCGGATCCCGTGGTCGCCGTTCTCGACGGCGAACCCCTCCGGACCGGACGCGAGCCCGCCGGCCGTGGCCGGCATGAGGGCGAAGTTTCCGATGATCGGCGCCGGCATCGTGCCGGTCTCGGCGAGCTTCGAGCGGTCGTTTCGGAACCGCACGACGACGTTCAGGAGCGTGGCGACGGGCGCGCCGTTCTCCCGGCCCGGCGGGAACGTCGATCCCTGGATGTGCCGGATCGCCGGTCCGTCGAGGAGCGGAGACGACGACGCGACGACCGTGAGCCCCGCGACCTTTCCCTCGGGCGTGACCTCACCGGTCAGGACGACGTTTCCGACGATCCCCTTCTTCTCGGCCGCGGGAGGATACGCGGCCGGCGCGAGCGAGATCCTTCCGGCCTCGCGCTTCGGCGGGGCGGCGGACGCCGCGGCGCACAGGGCGAGGACGATCGCGGCGGCGGGAGCGAGGGAGCGCAGTCTCAAGGAGTCTCCTTTGCGGCGGCATGGCGCGCGTGGTACGAGGAGCGGACGAGCGGTCCGGCCTCGACGTGCAGGAACCCCAGCCGCATCCCTTCGGCGCGGATCGCGTCGAACTCGGCGGGGGCGTAGTACTTCTCGACCGGCAGCCGCTTCTCGTAAGGCTGGAGATACTGTCCGACCGTCGCGATGTCGCAGCCGTGCGCGCGCAGGTCGGAAAGCGTGGCGACGACCTCGTCGGCCGTCTCTCCGAGGCCGACCATGATGCCCGACTTCGTCTTCATCGGATCGCCGCCGCGCCGCCGGCGCTCGTCCGCGCGGGCGAGGAGCGCGAGCGAACGCTCGTAGACGGCATCGGGCCGGACGCGCCGGTAGAGGCGCGGCACGGTCTCGATGTTGTGGTTCACGACCGCCGGCGCCGCGTCGAGGACGGCGTCGAGCGCCGCCGCGTCGCCGCAGAAGTCGGGGATCAGGACCTCGACGGCGCAGCCCGGGTTGCGCCGCCGGATCGCGCGAATCGTCCCGGCGAAATGCGCCGCGCCGCCGTCCGGCAGGTCGTCCCGGTTGACGGAGGTCACGACCGCGTACGCGAGCCCGAGCTCGGCGACGGCCTCCGCGACCCGCGCGGGCTCCCCGGGGTCGATTGCGCCGGGCTTTCCCTTGCCGACGGCGCAGAAGCCGCAGTGCCGGGTGCAGACGTCGCCGAGCAGCATGAACGTCGCCGTCCGCTCCCGCGCCCAGCACTCGTGGATGTTCGGGCAGCGCGCCTCTTCGCAGACCGTGACGAGGCGGAGGCGCCGCATCATCGCGTTGACCTCGTCGAACTCGCCGGTCGACGTGAGGCGCACCTTCAGCCATTCCGGGCCGGGCGAGGCGGGAGGCCTTCGGGGCTTCAGGGAGAGGCGGAAAGGGCGGGCAGCGTCACCCGCGGATTATAACGGGCCGCCCGCCCGTGCGGCCGGAACGCATGCCGATGAGGCGCGGCGAGACGCCGGCGAGACGGGATGCGGACTGGTCCGCACCGTCCCGAGGCGTACCGTGAGCGTACGTTGAGGGCGGCGTGGGGCGGTCCGCGCCCGTATTCGCTGGCTGTATGGCCGCGCCTGCCTGCCTAAGAGTTGCGCAGGTAGAATGAGAGCGTCTCGAGCTGAATCTTCAGGTCCACGTTCTTGACGAACACGCTCTCGGGCGCCTTGAGCCGCACCGGCGCGAAGTTCAGGATCGCGCGCACGCCGCCGGCGACGAGAACATCCGTCGTCTTCTGGGCCGACTCCGGGGGCACGGCGACGACGGCGATGTCCACCGGCTCCCGCGCGAGGAACGCGCCGAGCCGCGCGCTGTCGACGACCGGGAGATCGCCGTGCACGAAGGTCCCGATCTTCGCCGGATCCACGTCGAACAGGGCGACGACGCGGAAACCGCCCGAGTTGAACCCGCCGTAGCCGGCGAGCGCCTGCCCGAGATTGCCGGCGCCGCACAGGATCACGCGCTTCTCCGCGTCGATCCCGAGGAGCGCCTCGATGTGGCGCCGCAGGTTCGAGACCTCGTACCCGACGCCGCGGATGCCGAACTCGCCGAAGGTCGCGAGGTCCTTCCGGATCTGCGCCGAGTTCAGGTGGAACCGCCGCGCGAAGTCGTGGGACGAGACGGTCCGCACGCCGTCGGCCTCGAGCTGCTGGAGGCCCCGGAGATAGACCGAGAGCCGCCGGGCGGTGACTTCCGAGACGACTTCGTTTCCCGCGGGAGCTTTGCGGCTCATGGCCGCAGGAACGGGACCGCGCGCGACGCTGCCTGGGCGATCTGCCAGAGCCGGGCGGGGAACAGCCCGACGGCGAGCACGCCGGACCCGCAGAGGAGGAGCGCGAGGCGCGATTCGGGGGCGAGCGGCGGCGGCCCCTCCGGCTCGACCGGGTCGCGCATGTAGAGGACGTACACGACCCGGAGGTAGTACCCGAGCGACACCAGGCTGTTGACGACGCCGACGACGGCGAGCCAGACGAGGTCCTTCTCGATCGCCGCCTTGAACACGAAGAACTTGCCGATGAACCCGGCCGTCGCGGGAATGCCCCCGAGCGAGATCATGCAGAGCGCGAGGACGCCGGCCGCGAGTGGAGAGCGCGTCCCCGCTCCCGCCAGCAGCCCGACCGGATGCGCCTGCGTCTCGTCCCGGTAGAGCGCGGCGACGGCGGCGAAGGCGCCCACGTTCGTCAGCGCGTACGCGAAAAGATAGACGAGAACCGCCGAGAAGGCGTCGCGCCCGAAGACGGCGAGGGCGATCGCGACGTACCCCATGTGCGCGATCCCCGAGTACGCGAGCAGCCGCTTGATGTCCCTCTGGGCGAGCGCGACGAGGTTGCCGAGCACCATCGAGAGGACCGCGACGGCGGCGAGGCCCGCGCGCACCCGGTCCGGGAGGACGCCCTCGAACACGCCGGCGAGGACGCGGAAGAGGACGACGAGCGCGGCTCCCTTCGGCGCCACCGAGAGGAAGGCGACCGCCGGGGTCGGCATGCCGGCATAGACGTCGGGCGCCCATGCGTGGAAGGGCGCGAGCGCGATCTTGAACGCGAAGCCCGAAAGCAGGAAGACGAGCCCGGCGAGCAGCAGCGGGTCCGCCGCGGCGCGCGCGCCCGCGAATCCGGCGATTGCGGTCGTGCCGGTCTTCCCGAAAACGAACGCGATCCCGAAGAGCGTGAACGAGGAGGCGAACGCGCCGGTCAGGAAGTACTTGAGACCCGCCTCGGAGGACGCCTCGGAGCGCTTGAAATACGCCGCGAGGATGTAGAAGCAGAGGGAGAACGTCTCGAGTCCGAGGAAGATCACGAGCAGGTCGAGGCCGCGCGCCATGAGCGAGAGACCGACGACGCCCCAGAGCAGCAGCGGGTAGAACTCGCCGTCGGAGGTGATCAGCCCCGCCTGGACGGCGCGCTCGAGGTACGGCCGCGCGACGAGGAGCGTGAGGACCGCCGCGAGCCCGAGGAACAGGCCGAAGACGTGCGCGAAGAGGGACCCGTCGAACGATCCGGAGAACGAGCGGGCCGACGGGATCCGCTCGAGGAGGACCATGTAGCCCCCGGCCGCGAGGATCGAGATCGCCGCGAAGGCGCGCCGGGTCGACGGCAGGAACGCCTCCAGCAGGAGGAGCAGGCATCCGGCCCCGGCGAGGACCGCCTCGGGGAGCGCGGAGCGTACTTCGAGTACTGCGGCCGCCGAGATCACCGCAGGGCCTCGAGCGGCGCGGCCGACTTCGCGCGCACGAACGCGAGGAGCGTGTCGACCGATCCGTGGATCTTGTCGAGGAACAGGTTCGGCGCGACGCCGATCGCGATCATCGCGAGGACGAGGGCGGCGCAGACGACGAACTCCGACGTCCGGATGTCGGGAAGCGACCGGTTCTCCTCGTGGACGAGCGGCGTCCAGAAGACGCGCTGCACGAGCGTGAGGAGGTAGACCGCCGAGAGGATCATCCCGCTCGTCGCGACGATCGCCCACCAGCGCGGCACGCCGGGGGCGTTGAACGTGCCGTTCAGGATCAGGAACTCGCCGACGAAGCCGTTCAGGCCCGGCAGCCCGATCGACGACAGGGTGGCGATGAGGAAGAGCGCGCCGTCACCGGCACGACCTTCGCGAGCGCCGCCGTAGTCCGAGATCTCGCGCGTGTGGCGGCGCTCGTAGATGATGCCGACGAGGAGGAAGAGCGCTCCGGTCGAGAGGCCGTGGTTGACCATCTGGAGGACCCCGCCCGACGCGAGGTCGGCGTGAGCGCCGCGATGCCGAGCATCACGAACCCGAGGTGCGAGACCGACGAGTAGGCGACGAGCTTCTTCATGTCCTTCTGCGCGAGGCGACCATCGCGCCGTAGACGATCCCGACGATCGCGAGCCCGCGATCCACGGCGCGAACCGCGTCGCGCGCCTGCGGGAAGAACGGGAGCGCGAACCGCACGAACCCGTACGCGCCCATCTTCAGGAGGACGCCGGCGAGGATGACCGAGCCCGCCGTCGGCGCCTCGCGTGTGGCGTCCGGCAGCCACGTGTGGAACGGGAACATCGGAACCTTGATCGCGAACGCGAACGCGAACGCGAAGAAGAGCAGATCTGTGCGGCGTGCGCGAGCGGGAAAGTCGATCGGGTGGAGGTTGCTCGAGCGCGATCGACCAGCGCCCGTCGTGCTGTGGTACTGGACCGCCATGTAGAGGATCGCGACGAGCATCAGGACCGAGCCCGGCCAGCGTGTAGAGGAAGAACTTGATCGCGGCGTAGAGCTTCCTCTTCCCGCCCCAGACCCCGATGAGGAAGTACATCGGGACGAGCATCACCTCCCAGAAGACGTAGAAGAGGAGAAGTCGAGCGCGATGAAGGTCCCGAGCATCCCGGTCTCGAGGAGGAGGAAGCGGCCGCGAAGCTCCCGCACGTTGATTCACGGCGAAAGACGAGAAGACAGAGCGACCGGCGCAGGAGCGTCGTCAGCAGGATGAGGAGGAGCGAGATCCCGTCGATCCCGATGTGTACTTGACCCCGAGCGCGGGAATCCAGCGGCAGGCTCTCGCCGAACTGGAAGCCGGCGATCGCGCGGTCGTAGCCCCAGAGCGAGAGCGAGAGAACGAAGACGGCCAGAGAGACACGACTCCCGCCGTCGCCTCGGTGCGCCGCGCGCGCCGGGAAGATGAGGAGGAGCCGGCCCCCGCGGGGGGGAGGAAGATCGCCAGGAAAGGAGATGCGGGACGGCGATCATGCGGCGCCCACCCGAGAACGCCATCAGCGCGACGAGCGAGGAGGAAGGTCAGCGCGTAGTTCCGCACGCGCCCGGTCTGAGGAACCGGAGGAGGTCGCCCGAGAGCTCCACGAGGAAGGAGCCCGCGTGGACGAGCCCGTCGATGACGAGCGCGTCGACGTCCTCCAGAAGAACCGGGAGAGCGCGCTGAACGGCCGGTCGACACGGCGTCGTAGAGCCTCGTCGACGTAGTACTTGTTCGCGACGACCCGGTGCACGCCCGGGAACGCGCCGCGAACCGGTCCGGCCGCGTCGCCGGCGCCCTCGCCCGAGTAGAACGCCAGGCGACGAGCCAGCCGAGGAGCGCGACCGCGACCGAGACGACCATCAGCGCCATCTCCGTGCCCCTCGGAGCTCGGCGATTGGCGCGCCGGTGGCGATCGGCGGAACGACCGGGGCGAGGAACCGGTGGAAGAGGTTCGGCGTGCTCGCCGAGGACGTCGGGAAGCCCGACGAATCCGCCGAAGATCGCGCGGACGGCGAGGATCACGAGCGGGACCGGTCATCGAGCCGGGCGATTCGTGGAGATGGCGCTTCTGCTCCTCCGTCCCGCGGAATGCGCCGGAGAAGGTCAGGTAGACGACGCGGAACATGTAGAACGCGGTCATCACGGCCGCGACGATCGCGATCCCCCAGAGGATCAGACGCGGCCGTGGCCGAACGCCTGCGCCGAGGATCTCGTCCTTCGAGAAGAACCCGGCCAGAACGGGAAGATCCCGGCGATCGCGAGCGTCGAGCCGCGAGATACGTCCAGCACGTCATCGGCAGCGCTTCCTTCAGGCCCCCCATCCGCCGCATGTCCTGCTCCCCGCGCCATCGCGTGGATCACGGAGCCGGACCCGAGGAAGAGGCAGGCCTTGAAGAACGCGTGGGTGAAGACGTGGAAGATGCCGGCGACGAACGCGCCGACGCCGCACCGCGAGGAACATGTAGCCGAGCTGCGAGATCGTCGAGTACGCGAGGACCTTCTTGATGTCGTTCTGGACCAGCGCCGATCGATCGCGGCGAAGAGCGCCGTGACGCCGCCGATGATCGCGACGACCGCCATCGCCGTCGGGAGCGAGCCGGAAGAGGACGTTGCACCGCACGACCATGTAGACGCCGGCGGTGACCATCGTCGCCGCGTGGATGAGCGCCGAGACCGGCGTCGGGCCGGCCATGGCGTCCGGCAGCCAGACGTAGAGCGGGATCTGCGCGGCTCTTCCCGCATCGCGCCGACGAAGAGGCAGAGCGCAGATCGCGGTCACCGCGCGGCGCGAAGCGGCCCGGATGCCGCCGCGGCCGCCGGGAAGACGCGGTCGAAGTCGAGCGAGCCGAAGAGCGCGAAGATCCCGAAGATCCCGAGCAGGAAGCCGAAGTCGCCGATCCGGTTGACGACGAACGCCTTCTTGCCGGCGTCAGCGGCGAAGTCCTTCTCGTAGTAGAAGCCGATCAGGAGGTACGAGCAGAGCCCCACGCCCTTCCCAGCCGATGAACATCACGGCGAAGTTCGCCCCGAGGACGAGCAGGCAGCATCGCGAACATGAAGAGATTCAGGTAGGCGAAGAAGCGCCAGAAGCCCTCCTCGTGCCCCATGTAGCCGACGGAGTAGACGTGGATGAGGAACCCCACGAACGTGACGAAGGAGAGCATCAGGGCCGACAGCGGATCGAGGCGCATCGCGAAGTCGATCGAAACGTTGCCGGCCCGGATCCAGGAGCCGTACCGCTCGAGGACCGGCGCCGCGCGGCCCGCGAGGGCGGCCGCGGCGAACGGAACCAGGCGGACGTACGCGAGGACGGTCGTCAGGGCAACGGAGCCGAGCCCGCACACGGTGACGAACGTCTTTCCGAGCTTACGTCCGAGCAGTCCGCAGAGGAGGAACCCGAAGAAGGGGAGAAGCGGCAGGACGAACAGCGGGATCACGCGTTCACCACTTCAGGAGGTTCGTCTTGTTGACGTCGATCGTCTCGTGGTGCCGGAAAACGGCGACGAAGATCGCGAGCCCGACGGCGGCCTCGGCCGCGGCGACGACGATCGCGAAGAAAACGACCGTTTGTCCGGCGTAGCCGCCGACCTTCTCCGCGAACCCGACGATCGCGAGGTTCGCGGCGTTCAGCATCAGCTCGATCGAGAGGAAGATCGTGATCGCGTTCCGGGCGGAGCAGCGCCCCGCAGAGGCCGAGCGAGAAGAGCGCGACGGAGACGACGAGAACGTCCGTCAGCGGGACGCTCACGGCGCGGATCTCCCGGGGCGCTCCCGCCGCATGAGGATGGACGCGCCGGTGAGCGAGGCGAGGAGCAGCACCGAGACCGCCTCGAAAGGGAGCGCCGCGCGGGAGAAGAGGGCCTGCGCGAGCGGCTCGATCGCGCCGGTCGCGGGCGGCTGGCCCGAGGACCCGGTGCCCTCTCCGCTCTGCCGCACCATCGCGAGCAGCATTCCCGCGAACGCGAGGATTCCGACGAGGGCGAAGAACCGCTGGAACGGCCGCCGGTCCGCGGTGGCCTCTTCCGTCGGGAGGTTCAGGAGCATCGTGACGAAGAGGAAGAGAACGAGGATCGCGCCGGCATAGACGATGACCTGGATCGCCGCGAGGAACGGGGCCGACAGCAGCACGAACCCGACCGCGAGCGCGAAGAACGTGACGACGATCGCGAGCAGGCTCTTGATCGGGTTGCGGTGGACGACCATCACGGCCGCGAAGACGACGGCGATCGCGCCGGCGAGGTCGAAGATCAGCCGGGCCGCGTTCACAGCACCCCCGTCCGCACGAGGAGCGCGGTCCAGAGAAGGTTCGCGAACGCGAGCGGGAGCAACACCTTCCAGCCGAGCCGCATGAGCTGGTCGTAGCGGAAGCGCGGGAGCGTCCATCGGACCCAGATGAAGACCCCGAGGAAGAATGCCGTCTTGGCGGCGAAGACCGCGACCGAGACGAGGCCGCCGACGAGCCCCGTCGGATGGAAGAACGGGAGCGACCAGCCGCCGAAGTACATCGTGACGATGAAGGCGGATCCGACCGTCATCGCGATGTACTCGGCCATGAAGAACGCGCCGAATTTGAAGGCGGAATATTCGGTGTGGTACCCGCCGACGAGCTCAGCGTCCGCCTCCGCGAGGTCGAACGGCACGCGGTTCGTCTCGGCGAACGCGGCGATCGTGAAGACGACGAAGCCGAAGAACTGCGGGACGACGTTCCACCGGAGGAACGAGCCGTGCTGGGCCTCGACGACGCGGGTCAACCGCAGCGACGAGGAGGAGAGGAAGACGCCCGCGGCGGCCGTCGTCATCGCGAGCTCGTAGGAGATGACCTGCGCGGCGGAACGGAAACCGCCCATGAGCGAGTACTTGTTGTTCGACGACCAGCCGGCCAGAACGATTCCGTAGACGGCGAGGCCGGTCATCGCGAAGATGTAGAGCGCGCCGATCGGCACGTCGGCGCCGACCAGGGGAACGTTCCTCCCCGCGATCGGGATCGACGGACCGTACGGGATGACCGCGAACCCGACGAGCGCCGAGAACATCACGATCCACGGGCCGAGCGTGTAGAGGAACGCGTCGGCGTTGTCGGGGGTGATGTCTTCCTTGAAGAAGAACTTGAGCGCGTCGGCGAGCGGTTGGCCGAGACCGAACGCGCGCCAGCCGAAGAACCCCACGCGGTTCGGACCGGGGCGGTCCTGGATGAGACCCGCGCCGCGGCGCTCCGCCCACGTCAGGACCGGAACGGCCATCGCCGCTCCGAGGACCGGAACGAGCGGCCGCAGGACGAGGATCGCCCAGTCGGTCGCGCTCACACCCCTCCCTCGGCGACGAAGAGCCCTTTCTTCATCGTCAGGCCGCCGTCGAGGACGTCCTCGTCCACGGCGTATCCGGGAATCTCGGCCGCGAGCAGCGGGAAGATCGAGAGCGGGTTCCAGGCGGGATCGCCGAAGCCGAGCGCGACCGCGAGCTGGAGCAGGATCTCCCAGTCCGCGCGGACGGGAGGCCTCGGAAGCATGGCGCGCTCGAACCGCTGCACGCGCCCGAACCGGTTCGTGAAGGTGCCGTCCTTCTCGGCGAGCGAGGCGGCCGGGAGGACGACGTCCGCCTCGCGGGTGAGGAGGTTCTCGGTCCGGGCGTGGACGACGAGGAGCTTCGCGTGGCGGAGCGCCGCGACGCGATCGGGGTTGTCCGCGTCTTTCGACCAGGCCGCGTCGGCGACGTAGACGATCTCGGGAGAGAAGCTCCCGTCGTAGAGAGCGGCGAGTCCCTTGCCGCCTTCGCGCGGAGCCACGCCCACGTCGCGAGCCCCCTTCAGGTTCGGCGCCGCGATCCCCGAGCTCTCGATCCACCCCTTCTTCGCGGGCATCCGCCGCACGCGTTCGGCGTCGGCCGAGACGTCGAGGTTCGGAACGCCGAGCGTGTCTCCGAAGAGCCTTCGGAGCAGCCAGTTCTCCTCGTTCGAGAGGCGCGCGGACCCGAGGGCGAAGATCGCGGCGGCCCCGGCGCCGCCGATCGTCTCCCGGATCGCCGCGGCGACGCGCGCGATCGCGGGGTCCCACGAGACGCTCTTCTCGTCGCCCCCTTCGCGGACGAGGGGCCGCGTGTAGACGCGCTCGTTCAGGCTCTCGGCGAGGAATCGCCCGTGGTCGCAGAGCCAGTAGTCGTTGACCTCGGGGTTCAGGCGCGGCAGGTAGCGGTAGACGACTCCTCCGCGCGACTCGACCGTGTTGTTGCAGCCGATGTCGCACCCCGGGCAGATCGAGGGCGTCTTCCTCAGGTACCAGACCCGCTGCCGGAACCGGAAGTCCTCGACGGTGAGCGCGCCGACCGGGCAGACGTCGGCGGCGCAGGCCGACCAGTCGTTGTCGAGCTCCCGCCCTCGTGGGTCCAGACGAGTGTCGAGCCGGCGCGGTCGAGGAAGGTGAGCTCGGCGGTCTTCGCGATCTCCTGCGTGAACCGGATGCATCGGGTGCAGAGGATGCAGCGCGTCATGTCGGCGATGACGTGCGGCCCGATCTTCGTCCGCGAATAGCCTTCGTACTGTTTCTTCCGCTCGTCGTAGCGGGACCGCTGGAATCCGTATCCGAAGGAGTTGTCCTGGAGCTTGCACTCGCCCGCCTGGTCGCAGATCGGACAGTCGAGCGGGTGGTTGATCAGAAGGAACTCCATCGTCGCCTTCTGCGCGTCCTTCGTCTTCGGCGAGCCGGTCTTGACGACCATCCCGTCCTTGATCGGCGTCGTGCAGGCGGCCTGGATCTTCGGCATCCCCTCGATCTCGACGAGGCACATCCGGCACTGCCCGACGACCGAAAATCGGGGGTGATAGCAGAAGTGGGGGATCTCGACGCCGGCGATCTTCGCGGCTTCGATCATGTTCGTCCCGTCGGGCACGTCGACGGTCCGCGTCTCCCGGTCCTGGAAAGTGATCTTCGGCATCGAATGTTCTTCGCGGCTTACCGCCGCGAGCTCCCGGCGCGGAACGTCCTTCGCGCGGCTGGCGCCGGCGACCGGAGTCCTTCGCGCGGCTTTGCGCCGCCCGATTTGCGCGGCTTTGCGCCGCGACGCGGCGCCGCAGGTTCGAATCATCGTCTTCATGCGGGGACTTCCTCGCGCGCGCCGACCAGGCACCGCCCGTGGGCGACGTGGTACTCGTACTCGTCGCGGAACTTCGGAACGGTCGAGACGACGTGGCCGACCGCGGCGTCGGCGAAGACGCAGAGCGTCATGCCGTTGTTCATCTGCTTCGCCATCGGGAGCAGCAGCTCGACGTCCTCGGGCCGCCCCTCTCCCGCCTCGATGCGGGTCAGGACCTTCAGCAGCCAGGGGCATCCCTCGCGGCAGGGCGTGCACTGGCCGCACGACTCGTGGGCGAAGAACTTCGCGAGGTTCTTCGCGGCGCGCACGATGCACGTGTCTTCGTTCATCACGACGATCGCGGCCGAGCCGAGCATCGAGCCCTTCGCGGCGACGCCGTCGAAGTCGAGCGGGCAGTCCTTGATCTCCGCCTCGGTCAGCATCGGGGCGGAAGCGCCGCCCGGAATGACGGCCTTCACTCGCCGTCCGCCGCGCATCCCGCGGCCGTATTCGTCTCCGAAGATGAGCTCCTCGAGCGGCAGGCCATCGGCGCCTCGTAGACGCCGGGACGGACGACGTGCCCGGAGAGGCAGTACAGCTTCGGCCCGGTGTTCTTCTCGTTGCGCCCGATCCCCGCGAACCATTCGGCGCCGCGGTTCATGATGAGCGGGACGCAGGCCAGCGTCTCCACGTTGTTGACGATCGTCGGGCAGGCGAAGGCGCCCGACACCGCCGGGAACGGGGGCTTCACGCGCGGCTGTCCGCGTTTGCCTTCGAGCGATTCGAGGAGCCCCGTCTCCTCTCCGCAAATGTAGGCGCCGGCGCCGCGGTGGACGAAGATTTCGAGGCTGACGCCGGAGCCCTTCACGTTCTCGCCGAGATATCCGTTCGCGGCCGCCTCGCGGATCGCCTCGGCGAGGATCCGCGCCCCGTCCCAGAACTCCCCCCGGATGTAGATGTACGCGCGGCGGGACCCGATCGCGTACGCCGAGATCATCATCCCTTCGAGCACGAGGTGCGGGTCGCTCTCGATCAGCAGCCGGTCCTTGAACGTCCCGG
The DNA here is from genome assembly GCA_963794295.1 of uncultured Acidobacteriota bacterium. GTDB lineage: Bacteria > Acidobacteriota > Thermoanaerobaculia > UBA5066 > DATFVB01 > DATFVB01. Next base: position 33,684 of record CAWCDE010000009.1, on the reverse strand, counting down.
GCTCCGACTCGTCGGCGTTCAGGACCAGGTAGATCGGCTTCCCCTTCGTGTCCTTCGGGATGAACGTCCACTTCACGCCGGTCGGGAACCCGGCGCCGCCCCGGCCGCGAAGCCCCGACTTCTTGACGGTCTCGGAGATCGACGCCGGCTCGGGCTTCTCGCGCAGGATCTTCTCCCACGCGCGGTAGCCGCCGTCGGCGACGTAGCCGTCGATCGCGCGGGAGTTCTCCTTTCCGACGCGGGCGAGCAGCACTTTCTCGTACGCCACGGTCAGGCTTCCTTCCCGAGCTCGGCGAGCAGCGCGTCGAGCTTCTCGGGGGTCATCGGCTCGTGATAGCGGTCGTTCACCTGCATCGACGGCGCGCGGTCGCAACCGGCGATGCATTCGACTTCGGTGATCGTGAACTTCCCGTCCGGCGTCGTCCCGCCGACGTCGACGCCGAGCTTCCTCTTGCAGTGCTCGAGGAGCTCGTCGGCGCCGTTCAGATGGCAGGAGATCGACGTGCAGAACTGGAGGTCGTATTTCCCGATCGGCTCCAGGTTGTACATCGTGTAGAAGGTGAGGACGCCGTCGACGAAAGCCGGCGAGAGGCCGAGCCGATCGGCGACGATTTCGACCGCCTCGCGCGGGATCCAGCCGAGACGTTCCTGGACGATCCAGAGCACCGGGAGGAGCGCGGCCTGCTTCGTGGGGTAGCGGGAAAGGAGCGCGTCGATCTCCCGGCTCTCGGCTTCGGTGAAGGAAGACGGCGCGCCGCTTTCCCGCGACGCGTAGCGCAGCTTCTTCACCAGTCGAGCGCTCCCTTTTTCCAGATGTACGCGTAGCCGACCGCGAGGGTCGCGAGGAAGAGGACCATCTCGAGGAACATCCCCCAGCCGTAGCTCCGGAAGATGACCGTCCAGGGGTAGAGGAACGCGATCTCGACGTCGAAGAGGATGAAGACCATCGCGACGACCGAGTACTTGACGGAAATGCGCTTGCGCGACGCGTCGAGGAGCGGCATCCCGCATTCGTAGGTCGAGAGCTTTCGGCGGGTCCGGACGTGCCGGCCGAGGAGAGCGGACAGCCCCAGCAGGGACGCCGCCAGGAGCGCCGCGAAGACCATGAGCACCAGGATCGGAATGAACGTCGACGCCACGCGCTCCCCGTCTTCTCTTCACGCCATTCCGAGTGCGTGAAAAATTTCACGAGGAGTGTATGCGGGCGCGCCGCGAGGGTCAACCGAGCAGCGCGCCCGCGGAAATTCCAAGCTCCAATTTCCAAATTCCAACAAGTTCGAAATTTCAATGTCGAAGACGAGCGCGGATTTCGCTCAGCGCGCGAAACGTTTCGACCTCGGTTTGGAGCTTGGTGCCTGGAGATTATTGAGATTTGGAACTTGAGGCTTGGAATTTTCGCGGTTCCGTCGGCACCGGCCGCACCGGAACCGCAACATTGCACAGCTCGACGTAGCCGGCCGTAACGACGAACCAGCTCTCCCGGCGGTTGCGCCGCGACTCGACCCACGCCGCGAACGTCGGGGTGTCGGTCCGGAGCGTCTCGATGTTCGTGCGCTCCGCCGCCGGCACGTCCGAGGCCATCCGGATCGAGCGGATCGGAACGAACTGCGACGGCTTGTCATAGAAGCCGAGCGGCCCCGAGCCGCGCGGCAGCGTCGACAGGAGCTCGATTCCCTCGACGACGCGCCCGACGACGGTGACGTTGCGGTCGAGGTGGCGGGGGGCGTTTCCGATCACGACGTAGAGCTCGGTCCCGTTTCCCGATCCCGGATCGTCGCCGCGGCCGACGCCGACCATGCCGTAGCAGTGCGCGAGCCAGGCCTCTCCCGTCTTCGGATCGCGGCCGGCGGGGAATCCGTTCGAGAAGCCGGACTCGGGGGCATAGCCGTCGGGCCCGGGAAGCGGCGTGAAGGGAATCGCGGCGGCGTTGGCGAGCGTGAGCTCGCCCGGGAGCTCCGCCTTTGCGTTCCCGAGCGGTTTCGCCTTCGCCTTGTCGTCGCCGTTTGGATCGCCCCACTGGACGACATAGTTGTCCTGCGAACGGACGATCGAGAGCCCGTCGAAGTACTTCTCCCGCACGAGCTTCACGATGTTCTCGAAATGCGCGGGGGCGATGGGGGGATCGAGCTCGATCACGACGCGTCCCGAGGCGAGCTCGAGATAGAGCGTGTTCTCCGGCGGGATCGGCCGCCAGTCGGAGGGCTTCGAAGCGGCGAGCACGTCGGCGCTCGTGGGCGCGGCGGTCTTCGCCGCGGGCGCCGGCGGGGAGAGAGGCGGCGGGGCGCTCGTCGGGGCGGCTCCAAGAGCGGAGGCCGCCGCGAAGAAGGTCAGGGGGCCGGCAAATCTGTTCATCGCGCTCGATCCACCTCGAAAAGCGTCGACAGGAGCCGGATGTACGTATAGGCGTACGCGCGGCCGTCGGGCGTCGGGAAGATTCGCAACAACGTGTTCACGCCGGCGGGGTCGGGCGCGGAAATCTCCTTCCACAGCTCCCGCCGGCCGCTCTCGACGTCGACCTTGAAGGCCTGGAGCCGCGACCCCAGGGAATGCGTGACGTAGAGCATGCGGCCGTCGGGAGTCCACTGCATCGGCGCCTCGCGCGGCTCGGTTCCCGGGACCGGGCGCGGCGCTCCGCCGTCGACCGGAAAGATCGTCGGGCGTCCGTCGCGGCCGAGCGCCGCGATCCACTTTCCGTCCGGAGAGGGCGTGAGCACCGTGGTGAACGCGACGCCTTCCGGAGAGATCGCTCGCGGCGCGCCGGCGGGCACTTCCCGGATGAAGATCTTTCTCCCTTTCGCGGGCTCGACGCCGAGGAAGACGAGGCGCTTCCCGTCGGGCAGAAATTGCGGAAAGGCGCAGTTCATGGTTCCGCACGACATCACGACCGGCTGGCCGGCCCCGGCGGGGAAGAGGACGAGGGCCGTTCCGTCGTTGTTGCTCGAAGCGAGCCATTTTCCGTCCGGCGAGAGGCCGCCGGCCGTGCCGGTGCCGAGGCGCAGGGCGGGCGATCCATCCGTTCTTCGGAGGTACACGGCTCCGTCGTCGCCGCCTCCCTCGCCCGACTCGTCCATGGAAATCAAAGATCCGTCGGGCGTGATGAAGCGCACCTGGCCGTAGTCGAGGTTCGAAAGATCGCGTTCTTTCGTCTGCCCCGGCCCGAGTCCCGAGATCTCGGCGCGCCAGTCGTCCTCGGAAACGAGCATTCGACCGTCGCGGGAGACGTCGAGCATCCGGACGGAGCCGGGGGTCGGAAGCAGCAGCCGCTCTTTCCCGGACAGCGTGAACTGGTAGACCTTCGATGCCGATCCGAACCGGGTTCCGGTCGCGTAGATCCCGCGACCGCCCGGCATCCACGCCAGTCCCTCGGCGCTTTCCCATCCGCCCGCGAGATCTTTCTTCTTGCCCGAAAGATCCATCACCGACACCGTTCCTCCGTCGCTCGATGCGGGATGATCGAGGAAGGCGAGCAGCTTTCCGTCGGGCGAGAACCGGATATGGCTCACCCAGCCCCCGGTCTCGTAGAGGACCTTGCCGATCGGATATTCGACGCGCGTCTTGCCGCCGACGATGTGGACGACGGCGAGGTCGGATCCGTCCGGCGCCCAGTCGGCGAACGCGACGTCGTCGAGGACCTCGCGAGGCAGGCCTCCGGAAAGCGGGACGCGGGCGAGCGTTCCGGCGGAGTAGAGGGAATTGACCGGCTGCATGTGCAGTCCGACGGCGAGCTCGTTCGCGCTCGAAACCGCGATCAGTGTGGCGTCGGGCACGTCGATCGGGCTCGACCCCGGGCTGGTCAGGCGGGTCGAGAAGAGCTTCGACGGATTGCCGTTCCATGCCGCGCTGTAGACGATGGTCTGGCCGTCGGCCGCGAAGTGCGCCCCCGTGATCGTGCCGCGCGAGAACGTGAGGCGGTGGAACGCGAACGGCGTCGGCCGCGAAAGGCGCTGCGTGACGAGCGCCGTCGCGGGGATGGCGAGCGCGAGGGCGACGACGACGGCGTTGCGCCAGCGCCCGGGCTTCCCCGGGCCGGCTCCGGCGGCGACCGACGCCCCGGAAGCCGTCGAGCCCTGGGCGAACGCCTCGAGATCGAACGCGATGTCGCCGGCCGAGCCGAACCGGCGCTCCGGGTTCTTCTCGAGGCAATGGCGAACGATCCGGTCCAGCGCGGACGAGACGTTGCGCCCCGATTCCGCGAGCTCCGGGGGTTCCTGGTTGAGGATCGCCGACGTCGTGTCGGCCGCCGTGTCGCGTTTGAATGCGGGCCGGCCCGAGAGCATCTCGTAGAGGATCGCGCCGAAGCTGAAGATGTCGGTCCGGTGGTCCGTCTCCCGCCCCCGCAGCTGCTCGGGAGACATGTATCCGACCGTTCCCATCACGGTCCCCGGATCGGTCAGGTTGGAAGCGGTGGCCGCCGCGGAGACGTCGGACGGAGCCGCGACCCTTTTGGCGAGGCCGAAATCCAGGATCTTGACCCGGCCGTCGCGCGTCACGAAGACGTTGTCGGGCTTCAAATCCCGGTGGACGATTCCCTTCTCGTGGGCCGCCGCGAGGCCGCGCGCGATCTGGATGGCGTAGTCGACGGCCCGGCGGGGAGGGAGCGGTCCGGATTCGATCTCCTCCCGGAGCGATTTCCCTTCGAGCAGCTCCGTCACGGCATAGACCTCGGCCCCCTCGCGGCCGAAATCGAAGATGCCGAGGATGTTCGGGTGGGAGAGCGCGGCGACGGCGCGCGCTTCTCTTTCGAACCGCGCGAGGGCGTCGGACTCCTGCGTGAAGCGCTCCGGGAGCACCTTGACCGCGACGTCGCGGTTCAGCCGCGAATCGCGGGCCCGCCAGACTTCGCCCATTCCGCCGGCCCCCAGCGGAGCGAGGACTTCGTAGGGCCCGAGTTTCGCTCCGGCTCGCAACGTCATCGGGTCATTTTCGCGTTGGTTCCCAGTGGCGAGAGGATATCAGAAGGCGTCGCGGCGGGATGCCGCCGTTTCCACTCCTCGCAGAACTCGATCCGATGCTCGAGCGACGGGTGCGTGTAGAACCAGAGCTCGATGATTCGCGGCGGATCGTACTCCGACAGGTCGTGCGTGTTGAACTTCGCGAAGCCCGCGGCAAGCGCGTCCGGGTCGCGCACGACTTCGAGCGAGAAGACGTCCGCCTGGTGCTCCTCCCGGCGCGAAAACGCGTTCACGGCGGGCGCGGCGAGGAACGAGTAGACCGAAACGATCAGGAGCACCAGCGGGAGCCCCGCCGGATCCTCGATCGGGCCAATTCCCCATTCCGCGCCGTGCCGGTCGGCGACCGGGGCGTAGAACTTCCGGACGAGCCACGCCCCGAGCAGGATGAGGGCGCCGGCGAACGCGAGCCCCTTCGCGACGTGATGGAGCACGTAGTGCCCCATTTCGTGCCCCATGACCGCGACGACCTCCCGCGGCGTCTCCGTCTTCAGAAGGGTGTCGTAGATCACGATCCGCTCCGTTCCGAGGAGACCCGCGACGTAGGCGTTCGTATGGGCGGACTGCCGGCTCGCGTCGACCTCGTAGACATCGTGCGCCGGAATCCCCTCCGCATGCGCGAGATCGAGGAGACGCGTCTTCAGCGGCCCGGCCGGGAGCGGAGTGAACTTGTTGAAGAGCGGCGCGATGAAGACCGGCTCGACCGCGACCGCGAAGATCGTGAAGGCCATCGCGACCGCGGCCCCGATCAGCCACCACGTCCGGCGGAAACGGCGGATCACGGCGTAGAGCGCGACGGCGAAGACCCCGCCCATCACGACCCCGAGGCCGACTCCCTTGCCCCAGTCGCCCAGCCACGAGAGGAACGACTGCCGCGCGAACCCGAACCGCTTCTCGCGGAAGTACCCGCCGTAGGCGTCGAGCGGGAGCGTGAGGAGGGCGGTGACGGCCGTGAAGATCGCGAAATACACGAAAACCGCGCGGTGGACCCCTCCCCGGGCGATCGCGCGCGCGCGGTCGCGGAACGCCGCCGAAAGGCGCGAGCGCAGCAGGAAGAGGAGAACGAAGAATCCCCACGCGGCGCCGGCGATCGAGAGCGCGTAGGCGCCGTGCGCGTACTTCTTCTGCCGGCTCTGGTCGCGCGGGATCTCGACCCTTTCCCGGGTCGCGAAGATGTCGCCGCGCGGCGGCGCGGCCGGAGCCGGCGCGGCGGCGGTGATTCTCGGTGCGGCGATTGCCGCCAGGAGGACCGCGACCCGGAGAGAGCGCTTCACGGCGCGATCGTATCGTTTCGCGGGTTGCGGGTTGCGAGTGGCGATTGCCGTTGTTCGGATTCGGGCATTTGGGATTTGGAGTTTGTTTCGAGTTTCGAGTTTCGTGCTTCGGATTTCCCGCGAAGCGGGAGCCGGATATCATCCGCCCCTCATGGAGGAGGTCCGTCCGGCCGTCCTGATCCCGGCCTACGATTGCGCCCGGACGATCGGCGCGGTCGCCGAGGGGGCGAAGAGGCAGGTGGAGAACGTCGTCGTCGTCGACGACGGCTCGCGGGACGCGACGGGCGCCGAGGCGGCGCGCGCCGGAGCGCGCGTGATCACGCGGAGGAAGAACGGCGGAAAGGGCGCGGCGATCCGCGCGGGGCTCGAGAGCCTGCTCGAGAACCCGCGCGTGACGCACGTCGTCTTCCTCGACGGCGACGGCCAGCACGACCCCGCGGAGATCCCGAAGTTCGTCGGCGCCGCCCGGAGCGGCGAGGCGTTCGTGATCGGGTCGCGCATGGGGGAGCGCGACGCGATTCCGGGCTATCGCTACGAGACGAACCGGATCGGCGACATGATCCTTTCCCGGATGACCGGGCTCGCTGTCGAAGACGGACAGTCGGGATACCGGGCGCTCGCGGCTTCCCTCCTCCGGAGGCTGCGGCTCCGCGCCGACGGGTACCTCGTCGAGACCGAGATGCTCCTGAAGGGCGCTCCGTTCGTCCCGAGATTCGCGACCGTTCCGATCCGCGCGATCTACGGCGGTCCGTCGCACTACCGCCCTTTCCGCGACACGTGGAAGATCTCGTGGGGAGCGGTCTTCATCCAGGTCTTCGAGCTCGACGCATGAGCGCCGCGCCGGAACCCTCGCCGCCGCCCGGCGGTCCGCGCTCTCTCGAGCCGGTCCGGTTCGATCCCGCGCCGAACGTCCTGACCGTCGACTTCGAGGAGTGGTTCTGCATCTGCGGGGACGACCGCTATTCCGATCCCCGCAACTGGGACCGCTTCGAGCCGACGATCGAGCGATCGGCCGAGGGCCTGCTGGCGCGCCTCTCGGAGGCGGGGGCCCGCGCCACGTTCTTCGTCCTCGGGTGGATCGCGCGCCGCTACCCCGGGCTCGTGCGAAGGATCGTCGCGGGAGGGCACGAGATCGCGTTCCACGGAATGACGCATCGCCGCTGCGACGAGCTCGGCCCGGGCGATCTGCGCCGCGACCTCGCCGAGGGGAAGGCGCTGCTCGAGGACCTCGGCGGCGCGCCCGTCGCCGGGTTCCGGGCGCCGGAATGGTCGGTCCGCCGCCCGGAAGACCCGGTCTTCGAAGCGCTCGCCGAGTCCGGCTATCGGTACGACGCGTCGCTGACGTCGATCCCGCTCCTCGGGCGCGCCGGGAATCCTTCGCGCGCGTTCGCCGTCGGAACGCCGGCGGGCCGCGTTCTCGAATTCCCGCCGCTGACGGGGCGGGGATGGGGTCAGACCGTTCACCTGGGCGGCGGCTGGGCCTTCCGGCAGCTCTCCTGGCGCCGGATCGTTCTGCGCGCCCGGGAGTTCCGGGAGGCGGGCTCTCCGGCCGTCTTCACGTTCCACCCCTGGGAGTTCGACGCGGATCCGCCGCCGCTCCCCGGCGCGTCCCCGCTCCTCCGGCTGACGCGGGTGGCGCACCGCCGCCGTCTCCCGCGCCGTTTCGGGCGGCTGCTCGAGCTCGGCCCCTTTCGGCCGCTCGGAGATCTGCGCTGACGGCCTGGCTCTTCTCCGGGCAGCTCTCGGAGCACGCCGGAATGGGCGCGGATTTCTTCGCCGCATCGGCGGACGCACGGGATCTCCTCGCGCGGACGTCGGCGCGATGCGGGGTCGATCTCGCGGCCGCGCTCGCCGACCCCGCCCGCGTCGGGGACAACCGGATCGCTCAGGCCGGCGTCTTCCTCGTCTCCGTGCTCGCCGCGCGGGAGCTCTTCCGGAGGGGCGCCGTCCCCGCGGCGATCGCGGGCTATTCGCTCGGCAACTACGCCGCGCTCGTGGCCGCCGGGGCGGTTTCGTACGACGATGCGCTCGCCGTGCTCCTCGCGGTCTTCGAGACGGTCGACCGGCTCGGCATCCACGGCGCAATGGCGGCGGTGATCGGCGTGCCCGCCGCGGCCGTCGAGGAGGTCTGTGAGGCGCTGCGGGGCAGGGGCGCGCCGGTCTGGATCGGGAACGCCAACGCGGCCACCCAGCTCGTGCTCACCGGATCGGAGGCCGGCATCGACGGCGCCCTCGCGGAGCTCTCCCCCCGCGCGCTGAAGGCGATCCGGCTGCCGATGACTTGGCCGATCCACAGCGCTCTGATGGAGCCGGTCGCCCGGGCCGTCCGGCCGGTCGTCGAGCGCTGCGCGTCGATCGCCGCGCCGCGGTTTCCGCTCTATGCGGGGCACCGCGCCGAACGGATCGAAACCGCCGACGCGGTCGCGGACCTCCTCGCGCGCCAGATCGCGTTGCCCTCCCGCTGGAAGGAGACCGTCGAGTCGATGTTCGCCGCGGGCCATCGGGATTTCCTCGAGGTCGGGCCGGGGGAGACGCTCTCGCGGATGCTCCGCTGGATCGTGCGGGAGGGCCGCTGCCGGCCGGCCGGCACCCTCGCGGCGATCGAGGAGATCGCGGCGGCAGGATGACCGCGGGCCGCTCCGCCGGGCGCCCTGTGAAACGCAGCGGCCCCTCTGCTAGATTCGCATCCTGTGCCGACAAAGACCGCCGTCGTGACCGGGGGCTCCCGCGGGATCGGCGCGGCGATCGCGCGGCGGCTCGCGCGGGACGGCGCCCGCATCGTCATCACCTGCAAGGACGACTTCGACAACGCCGATCGCGTCGTCGCCGAGATCTCGGCTCAGGGCGGCGAGGCCTGGTCGCTCCCGGGCGACGTCACGAGCGGCGACGAAGTCGCCGCGCTCGCCGCGCGCGTCGAGCGCGACTGGGACGGGTGCGACATCCTCGTCAACAACGCGGGGATCATCAAGGACGTCCTCTTCGCGTTCATGCGCGAGGAGGACTGGGACCGCGTCGTCGAGACCTCGCTCAAGGGCACGTACCGGATGTGCAAGGCGTTCGTCCGCCGGATGATGCACAAGAACTGGGGACGGATCGTGAACATCGTCTCCGACAGCGGGATCTCCGGCCAGATGGGGCAGACGAACTATTCGGCCGCCAAGGGAGGCGTGATGGCGTTCACGAAGTCTCTCGCCCGGGAGGTCGGCGGCCGGAACATCACCGTGAACGCGGTCGCTCCCGGGATCATCGAGACCGAGATGATCCGTGATCTCTCGACGGAGATCCTCGGCGATTACCTCAAGCTGATCCCGGCCAGAGCGCTTCGGCTCGCCGGAAGAGGTCGCCGCCGTCGTCGCGTTCCTCGCCTCGCCCGAAGCGTCGTACGTCTCGGGGCAGGTGTGGCAGGTCGACGGCGGCCTCATCATGTGAGGGGAGCAGGCGCGTCGATGCATCGAGCCGGCCGGGCGCGTGCCGCCCGGCGTCGGCACGACGTACGCTCACGGTACGCCTTAGCCGCCGTCCGGACGGCCCGCATCCCGGCGGGCTCGCGCCTCGCCGCACTTCATCGATACGGTGAATCGAGGATCCGTGCTCTCGTGATCGTCCGGAAGCGGCGCGTCGATACGCGCCGTTAGACGCGTCCGTGGCTCCCGGCGCCGCGACGACACCGTCGCGGGAGCTGGTTCGGGGACCGGGAGCGCGTGACGGCGGCGCGGCTCCTCGAACGAGCGACTCGACCGAGCCGCCGCCACCCCCTCGCCGACGCTCCCGCTCCCGCATCGCGGAGCTTTCACCTCGGTTACTTCGGCGAAAGGCTCTCGCGATGCGAAAGGCCCCGGAAGACAGGTTCTTTTCATCTCATTTTCGCGAATAGCTTCATGACTGTCGGGGCATCTCGCATAACTCGCGGAACCGACGGTGGCCTGGCTCGTTGATTCAATCGAAGCCACGGCGGTAGCCTCGAACGCGCCGTTCAACCCGTCTGATCTCCCTTTTTCCCGACGGCAGCCTGCGCGGAACGCGCTGGATGCAACCGATGCCCATCCTTTCGACTCGCGACCCGGATCTCGCAACGCGTAACCGCGCCGCGCGGCTGCGGCCGACGTGGTTCGCGTATAATTTCGCCCGGGAAAGGAAATTCCATGAACGACACGGAGCTGAAGACCCGGGTGAAGGACCTGATCGTGCGCCGTTTGAAGCTCGACATCGAGCCCGCGTCCATCGAAGACGCGGCCCCGCTCTTCGGGGAAGGACTGGGCCTCGACTCGATCGACGCGCTGGAGCTCGTTCTCGGGATCGAGCAGGAGTTCGGAGTCAAGGTCGCCGACGAGGAAGTCGGCGTGAAGGCCTTTTCGTCGGTCGATTCCCTGGCCGATTTCATCAAAGAGAAATCGGCGGCTTAGCGTCCGGCGGATGATCGCGGAGCTGCCGCACCGTTACCCTTTCCGCTTCGTCGATACGGTTCTCGAGGCGCGCGACGAGACCTTCTCCCGCGGGCGGGTCTCCATGACGGTCACGGCGGGGCAACGCGCCTGCTCCGGCGAGAGCTGGGAGATGCCCTTCCTCCTGGCGGAAGCGATCGCCCAGTCGGCGCTGCTTCTCGAAGGCGGCGATCCGGAGATCGGACGGACGGGGTTCCTCGCGGGGATCGACGCGTTCGCGATGGATCGCCTTCCGGAGCCGGGCGAGCGGATCTCGATCGACGTTTCGCTCGTCGCGCGCTACGGGCCGGTCGTGAAGTTCCTCGGGACGATCCACGGCGCCCCCGGACGGGTCGCCTCCGGCGAGATCGTCGTTCGCCGGGGCGAGGGGGGCGCTTGAAGCGGGTCGCGCTCGTCGGTCCCGGCGCGGCCCGGCTCCTCCCCGACCTCCGGGCGGGAGGATTCGACCCGGAGGCGCTTTCCGCCCTCGACTTCGAGCCGGAGCGCGCCGGCGCGTTCGACCTCTTCGTGCTCTCGCCGTTCCGCGAGGACGGCCTGCCGCTCTACGACCGTTTCCGCGAGATGATCGGTCCCCGCCGCGTCGCGGTCGTCCTCCTGCTCGATCCGGAGGGGGAAGAGTTCCCGGAATCGTTCCTCGCCGGCATCAACGACGTGCTTTTCCCGTCGACGCCGGCCGACGTTATGCTCGAGACGTTCCGGCGGCAGATCTCGGTTCCCCGGCGCCGCGACGCCTCGACGCTCACCCGGGTCCGGACCGCGGGAACCCGCGACACCGCGCATCTGGGGACCGCGCTGAACGTCTCGCGGACGGGCGTCCTGATCGAGGTCCAGCAGGAGTTCTCGGTCGGCGACGAGCTCGACCTCGAATTCTTCCTGGCCGACGATCCGCACCCGATTGCCGCGACGGCGACGGTGCGCCGCGCGACGTTCGATTCCGAACGCCTCCGGCGCAACTACGGGCTTTCCTTCACGAAGATGGCCGACGCGGACCGCGAGCGGCTGCTGCGTTTCTGCGAGGGAGCATGAGCGAAGAGACGGTCTACACCTGCACCTTCGAGCCGCCGCATCGCATCCGGCTCGACGCCCGGAGCACGACGCCGCGGGGCGTCACGCTCCGCCTCTCCGACGCCGACGACCCGGCCGGGTCCTCGCGGGACGTTTTCGTCACGAAGGCGGAGCTCGGGATGGGTTACGACACGATCTTCAAGGCCTGTTTTCTCTGCGTCGACCGGGGCCGCAAGGAGAAGGCCTTCGCGATCCCGGCGTCCGATCTGGAGTAGCTCGGCCCGCGATTCTCGCGCCCGGCCTTTTGCCTGCCGTAAATAATTGATATCGAAGGGAAAAACTCCCGTTCCGCGGCCCCTTTTTGGTACAGGACTTGCTACGAACTCCGCTCAAATGGGAACGGAATCCCCTGAAAGGGCGCCGGGTAACGTGCGGGGTAGAACGAAGACGATTCTCGTCATCGAGGACGATCCGGACTCGCGGGAGGTCTTTGCCGACGTTCTCCGCGGAGAGGGTCACCGCGTCGTGGCGGTCGGAACCGGCGCCGCCGGAATGGCGTTTCTGCGGGGTCACGAACGGCCGTCCGTGATCCTCCTCGACATGCTGATGCCCGAGATGGACGGATGGCAGTTTCGGAGGGCGCAGCAGTCCGACCCGGAGCTCGCTCGGATCCCGGTCGTGGTCGTCTCGGCCCTGAGGATGGTGGAGAGGAGCGCGATGCGTTTCGGGGCCGCGGCGTTCCTGGGGAAGCCCGTCGCGCCCGAGGATCTCATCGGCACGATCGCCCGAGTCGTCTAACCGTCGGCTGGCGCGGCGATACGCGCCGTTATACGCGTCCGTGGCTCCCGCCGCCGCGCCGACGTACGCTCTTCGGTACGCCTTACGCGGCGCCGGGAGCCCCGAACGCGTCTTCCAGCACGTCTCGCCGCGCCTGATCGCTGTGCCGAACCGGCAGCAGTTGCTCGCGTGATCGTGGCGGGGAGTCGGCGCGGCGACTTGTCGAGCCTTCGCGAGGGTGCGCTGTTGATGTTGTGAACTTCGGTCTGTCATTCCCGCGGAAGCGGGAATCCAGCCGGTGAGGATCCGGGTCCCGCGACTAATTCGCGGCGCCGGTTTCCTCGCCGGCGGCAACCGCCCGCTCTCCGCAGACCGGGCAGCGGGCGTCGGCCGCCGCCGCCCTCGAGAAACGGTCGAAGCGGGAAAGAACGCACTCTCCGTTCCGGCAGCTGTAAGCGTCGAAACCGGTCAGGCCGTCCGGGTCAATTCGAGCGGATCTCTTGCGAGCCTTACTTCCCCATCGAGATCGCCGTCGTCCTCATTTCTGTTCTCTCCGCCGCGGATTTCCGCGGAGTCGATCGGTATCCGTCAAAGCGCAGAGAACGTGCCAGTCGATGGAAACGCGAAAATCCCCGATTCGTCGCGGGCGGGGGCGGCGATTCCGGAAGGATCCGTGCCATCCCGGCGCGCCTGGCCGATGCGGCCGCCACGTTTCGGCGCGCTCGACCCCGGGACCGCGAACCGCGCCCGGAGGGCGAACCCCGGGCGAGGCGGCTTCGGGTCCGGAATCGGGTGGTTTGGTGCGAAAGGGGATTTCGCGCCTGCTCGCAACGGCTTCGATCCGGGAAGATCCGATCGTTTGGTGGCGGCGGGGGGGCCGCTCTTCCGTCGGCCCGAAAAAAAGCGGGGTAGAATCCAGATTCAACCGACAAAGGGGTGATCGAATGGCGCTCACGAAGTGCTCCGGCTCTCCAGTGCGAAAGCGCGCACGCGATTACCCTTGCAACATGTTTTCCGCATGAGGCGTCTGCAGCAGGAGAGGATCCTGGCCCGAGGTGACATTGCTGTTGCGTCAACCAATTCTGATGCGATTAAGAAAGGAACCCGTATGAAGGCGAACTTGATTCCTCTGTTTTCAATCTCGCTACTCGTCAGTTGTCTGAGCACGCTTGCCGCAGACTCGGGAGGAGTTCGCCCACGAATCATCGCCCCTCGGGATCAGAGCGGGTCCGAGTCCCCTGATTTAGCCGCGCGGGCGGCCGCGATGGAGGACATGGTGCCGGGGACCAACACGGCAACGGCCGTCATAAGCGTCCCGAATCTCATCAAAGACCGGGCGGGCTCCATTAGGACGCTCGCGACCGGGTGCACCAACCAATCCCTTTCATTGAATACGACGGTCTCCGGCTCTCTCGGTCCCGGCGATTGCACGGGCGATACGTTTTACGCGGATTTCTACCAATTTCACGCGACCGCAGGCACGGCGGTACATGTTGTGTTGTCGTCATCTTCCCTTGGCCAGGTGTTTCTCACGATCCAGAGTTCCCACGATGGAACCGTGCTGGATTACAGCTATGCCAACGGCACGACCTCCTTGACATATAACGTCCCGGTCACTGACTACTACGTGATTGGCGTCACTACACTTACGGGGACCTTCACAGCTGGTTCCTACACGCTTTCAACGTCGACAGGCGGCGGCGGGGGAAGCTGCACCGCGAAATCATTGTCGCTGAACACGACGGTGACGGGGAGTCTGGGCTCAGGTGACTGCACGGGCGACACGTTCTACGTCGATTTTTACGTTTTCCATGCGTCCGCCGGTACAAACGTTCACATTAATCTGACCTCGGCATCGCTTGGGAATGTCTTCGTGACGGTCCAGGACAGCCAGTCAGGAGCTGTCCTCGCCAGCAAGTCTGGGAACGGTACCGCCGTCCTGGACTACGCGGTCACGGTGACGAACGACTACTTCATCGGAGTGACGACGTTGACCGGCACGTTCACCACAGGCTCCTACTCGCTGTCGACCTCGACTTCGACCCCCTCGAACGGGGCGAGTGGCGTCGGCATCAATCTCGACGTCGTCGGGCGCTTGAACGGCACTGGCGGCACCGTCTTCAAAACCTCAGTTGACATCGCCAACAACACTAACACCTCTACCCAGGTTGATGCCTTTTTCGCGGCGAACATTGGCGGGCAGCACACCGAACTGACCCCTTTCAGCGTTACGGCGCGCGGACTCGTTCGCCAGGGAGCAGGAACCCTGGCCGAGCATTCCGTCTTTCACACTGACGATCTGATCGATGCCATCCGGCAGCTGGGCCTGATCTCGCAGGCCCAGGAAGATTCTGGAATGGTGGGTTCGCTCTTCGTAGTCTTCAACTCGCCTTCGTCCGGGCTCTTCGACCATATCGGGCAGGGAAGCGTTCAGGCACGGTTCTACAGCAGCGGTTTCGGTGGAACGGTTGGTGTTTCCGCCAACGGCCATGAGCTTACGACATCCGAGCCGTCGAGCCTCGTCGGGATTGCGCGCGATACCCGAGCAGAGGCCGGAACGCCCCAGGTCTATACGAACTTCTTCATCAACAACGAAGGGTTTGCCGGCAACGGCTCGGTTGTCGTGAACCCGGTGACGATTCGCCTGACGGGATACCTGAACTCGACGGGCGCTCGCGCCCCGATTCAGCCAACCTACCAAATTGGAAACTTCGAAACTGTCGGAATCAGCGATATTTTCGCGACGTTGGGAGTCGACAACCGGTCAGAGGACACGCTCATCGTTTTCGTCGACATCATCGGTGGCCGGTCAGCGATCTCCGGAGAATCCTCCGTCAACGATTCCGAAACAAAGGACCCATCCGCGGCACAGCTCCGACCAGCGAACTGGGCGATCGGCCGCTGACTTCTCAAGATATTGCCTGAGACTCGAGCCCGCTTCGGCGGGCTCTTGCTTCCCGTGTTGGAAGTCGTGCGGCTTCGACGGCTTTTCGTCATGAAGGCGCCTGGGCACCGCGTCGGACCGGGCTTCTCGGCGGGCCCACGCGAAGATCTCGAACGGAACAAGACCACCGCCGCGTTTTCATCGGGAGGGGATCTTCTCAACGATTTCCACCTCCCACTTCACGGCCGCGGTACTGAAGAAGGAGTGCTCAAAATTTCCCACTGATTTCGGCGGCACTTCGTACGGGTCGACGCTTACAGTTTTCGTTTCGACGATCGAGTCGTGCATGTCGCGACCCACGATCGTGACTTGTGCATGACCCGCGGCCATTCCGCGGTTGTAGACGGTTCCGGCTACGACGGCGCAGCATTCGGTGTACCACCACCGGAACTTGTCCACACCGAAGACCGCAGTCGGCGGGGGTATATCAGTGCCGGCCGGAATGGTTGCCGGTGACGGCGTGAGCGGGGCGGGCCCTGATTCGGTGGATGCAACCTGCTTACCGGACCCCTCGACTTCAGCCGTCCATCCTGTCCCCTGCGGGGCGGAAACGTACGTCTTGAAGGTTCCAGAGTCTCCGGATGGTAGCGGGTTGGGCTCAACGTACGTGGAGTCGAGGTAGATCTGCCCCCTGTCCGAGCAACGAATCGCGACCTTGACGAATCGGGCGACCGTTGATCCATTGTTCTTCACTTCCCCGAAGCACTCTCGATAATTGCCAGTTGAGGACAGCCGCGTCCCGAAGGACGTGATTTCAAGAGCAGAGCTGACCTCGACCGCTGCGATTGGGACTGCCGAGTTCGCGATCGCGCGCTCTGTGCTTTCCTGCTTCGGTTCAACGGCGGCCGGAGCCGGAATCGGTATAGGGTTCTTCGTAGGTATGGCTACCGCGATTATTGGTCGCTGAGGCGGTGAAAGATGCGCGGCTCTCGTGGAAGTTCGAAGTAGCAACACCGTAGCGCCGCCCGCGACGACGGCAAGTATGCCAACGAGCGCGAGCGAGAGGCCGCTGAAGCGACGAGCTTCGCGGACCGTCGGCGCCGCCTCCATCTTGCCCATGCCTGCTCCTACCTTGGGACCGGGAATCGTACACCCGGTGCGCCCTTGGGGCGCGGGCCGCCTCCGATCGAACCGACCCGGAGCCAAGGCTCTAAACCGCGAGGATGGGAAAAGACGGGAGTCGGGGAGTGCGAGTGCTCCCCCTAATGCAATGAGATCCCGGGCTCTTGTCCCGTTGAATCGGGTGGTTTGGTGCGAAAGGGGGGACTTGAACCCCCACGGTTGTTCACCACAGGCTTCTGAGACCTGCGCGTCTGCCAGTTCCGCCACTTTCGCAGGGAGGCCGATTCTAGCAGCCTCGCCAGCGGGGCGAAAGGCAGCGGCGGGTCCTCCGCCGCCGGCAGGGTAGACTCCGGCCGATGCTGCCGACCGAATCGCAAGTGCTGGAAAAACTGAGGCTCAAGGGGAGCCGGATCCTGTCGTTCGCGCAGCTCGCCGCCGTGCTTGCCGTCGCCGGGGAGGAAGAAGACTCCTTCCGGGCGCGTCTCGACTCCCTCGAACGCCAGGGAAAGATCGCGCGGGTCCGCGGGGAAAAGTACTCGGCGATCGAGCACACGGGCTTCATGGCCGGGAAGATATCGATCCGGGCCGAAGGTTTCGGCTTCGTCCTCTCGCCGGAGCTCCACGGCGAGGACCTCTACGTCCCGCGGCGCGGCCTCGGCGGCGCGCTCGACGGGGATCTCGTGCTCGCCCGCGAGGAGGAGCGAAAGCCGGCGAAGCGCCGGGGGCCGCGCCGGATGGACGAGCGGGTCTCGGGCACGGTCGTGAAGATCCTCGAGCGCGCGCGGGACCGCATCGTCGGGCAGTACGACGCCGCCGAGGGGCGGTCGGTCGTCCGGCCGTACAACCCCCGGATGGCGACGGAGGTGAGGGTCCCGAAGGATGCCGCCGGAGACGCGGTCGATTCCGAGATCGTCGTCGCGAAGTTCACGGCGTATCCCGACGACCGCCGGATCGCGCGCGGCGAGATCGTCGAACGGCTCGGGTTCCTGGGAGAGCCCGGCGTCGACGTCGAGATCGTCATCCGCTCGCACGACCTCCCGAGCCGGTTCCCGAACGAGGTGGAGGCGGAGGCGAACGCGTTCCCGGACACGATCGACCCCGAGGACCTGGGCGGCCGGCACGACTTCCGGCACCACACGATCGTCACGATCGACGGCGAGACGGCGCGCGATTTCGACGACGCCGTCGAGGTCGAGAAGACCGGCGACGGCTACCGTCTCGGCGTCCACATCGCGGACGTCTCGCGCTACGTCGCGGAGGGGACGCGCCTCGACGCGGAGGCGCGGTGGCGCGGGACTTCCGTGTATTTCCCGGGAAGGGTCGTTCCGATGCTGCCGGAGCGCCTCTCGAACGGCCTCTGCTCGCTCAACCCGCGCGTCGACCGGCTGACGCTCTCGGCCGGGATCGACTTCGACGCGGCCGGACGCGTCAAGAACGCGGTCTTCACGAAAGGCGTGATCTGCAGCGCCGCGCGGATGACCTACACCGAGGTCGCGCGCCTGCTCGACCACCCGACGCCCGACGACGAGCGCCACTACGGCGGCCTCGTGAAGAGCTTCCGCATCATGCGCGAGCTCGCCGCCGTGCTCCGGAAGCGCCGCGAGGCGCGCGGGTCGATCGACTTCGACCTCCCGTCGGCGGCCGTCATGCTGGACGACGAGGGCTACGTCGTCGCGATCCGTCCGGAGTCGAGGAACGTCGCGCACACGATCATCGAAGAATTCATGCTCGCGGCGAACGAGGCCGTCGCGAAGCACCTCTTCTTCGGCAAGGAGCCGGCGATCTACCGCGTCCACGACCGTCCGGACCCGGACAAGCTCGTCGACCTTCGCGAGACGCTCGGGACGTTCGGCTACGAGCTGAAGGGTGACCTCGAGGAGGTGCCGCCCTCGGCGTTCCAGAGGCTGCTCAAACAGATCGAAGGAAAGCCCGAGGAGCGGTTCCTGACCGATCTCCTCCTCCGGTCGCAGCGGAAGGCCGTCTATTCGGCGGAGTGCCGCGGCCACTACGCCCTCGCGGCCCAGTACTACTGCCACTTCACCTCGCCGATCCGCCGCTATCCCGATCTCATCGTCCACCGGGCGCTTTCGCGGCTCCTCGCCGCTCGGCGGCCGTTCCCGGCCGAAGATTTCGAGGCCCGGAACAACGCCGGCGAGGAGCTCGCGCGCGAGTCGTCGGCGCGCGAGCGGCGGGCGGAAACCGCGGAGCGGGAGTCGCTCCTCTGGAAGAAGATCGTCTTCCTCCGCGACAAAATCGGCGGGACCTTCGACGCGTACGTCTCGGGAGTCGCCGCGTTCGGGCTCTTCGTGACGCTCTCGGAATTCCTCGTCGAGGGTCTGGTCTCGGTCTCGACGTTGACCGACGACTTCTACGTCTACGAGGAGAAGGGACACCGGCTGCGCGGCCGCTCGAGCGGAAAGATCTACCGGCTCGGAGATGCGATCCGCGTGAAACTCGTCGCGATCGACGAGGTGCAGCGGCGGGTCGATTTCCGTCCGGACGATGCCGCGGCGGCTCCCCACCGCCGGAAGGCCGATCGGTGAGCTTCCGGGTGGCCGTCGTCGGGCGGCCGAACGTCGGAAAGTCCGCGATCTTCAACCGCCTCGTCGGCCGGCGGCGCTCCCTCGTCCACGATCTGCCGGGGATGACGCGCGACGTCGTCGAGGAGGAGGCGCCGCTCTCCGACGGGCGGCGCTACACGGTCGTCGACACCGGCGGCTTCGATCCGTCGGACCGGGAGGCGATCCCGGTGGAGGTGCGCCGCCGCGCGCTCGAGGAGATCGGCCGGGCGGATCTCGTCTTCCTCGTCGTCGACGCCTCGGCGGGAGTTCTCCCCGGGGACCGCGAGGCCGCGCGCGTCGTCCGCCAGGCGGGGAAGGAGTGCATCGTCGTCGCGAACAAGATCGACCGGCGCGAGGGGCGCGAAGGAGAGCAGGAGGCGTTCGCGCTCGGGTTCGCGGAGGTGATCGGCGTCTCGGCCGAGCACAATCTCGGCATCGACGATCTCCAGAACGCGGTCGGAGCGCGTCTCGGGGGTGCGGCGCCGGAGGAAGCCGAGCCCGGGCGGGAGATCGCGGCGCCTTCGCCGCGCGAAATTGCGGTCGCGATCATTGGACGGCCGAACGTGGGGAAGTCGTCGCTCCTGAACGCCCTCGTCGGGTTCGAACGGGCGATCGTCTCGGACGTCGCGGGGACGACGCGCGACGCGCTCGACGCGCGAATCGAGCTCGAAGGACGCGCCTTCCGGATCGTCGACACGGCGGGGATCCGCCGCAAAGGGAAGACCGAGCAGGGCCCGGAAGTGCTCTCGGTCGTCGCCGCGCGGAAGCGCCTCGACCGGTGCGACGTGGCCCTCGTCGTCTTCGACGCCGCGGAGGGGCCGACGTCCCAGGACTCGACCGTCGCCTCGTACGCCGTGGAGAAGGGGAAGGGAATCCTCCTCGTCGCGAACAAGTGGGACCTCGCCGGAACGGGAAAAATCGCCGAGGAATTTCGGCGCGACGTGCGCGACAAGTTTCCATTCGCGCGATTCGCGCCGATCCTCCTGATCTCGGCGAAGACCGGCCGCGGGGTCGCGAAGCTTCCGAACGAGATCGCGCGCGTCGCCGGCAACCGCGAGCGGCGGATCCCGACGGCCGAGGTCAACGAGCTGATCTCGCGCGAGACGAAGAACCGCACGTCGAAGGGGGAGTCGGGGCGGCCCTTGAAGATCCTCTATGCCTCGCAGACGGGCACGTCGCCGCCGTCATTCTCCCTCGTGTCGTCCCGCGCGGAGAACCTCTACTTCTCGGACGCGCGCCGGCTCGAGAACGCCTTCCGGCGGGCCGCCGACTTCGAAGGCACCCCGATCGAGTTCAAGGTGTCGGCGAGACGCCAGACGGACGCGTCGGCGAGACGCCAGACGGACGCGTCGGCAAGACCCCGGACGGCGGAGGGTCCGCGGCCAGGAACCGCCGGGCGGCGCGAGAGCGGAAACGCGCGCCGATCGCGACCTTCCGGCCGTGATCGCGGCAGACACAGGGTAAAATAGCGCATGCCCGATCCCGCTCCCCGGAAGGATGCCTGGAAGACGGCCGAAGTCTGCAAGACCGCCGACGTCGCGCCGTACGTCCTCAAATACTGGTTGACGGAATTTCCGGTCCTTTCGGTCGGCAAGGACAAGGGGCCGAACCGCCTCTTCACCGCGCGCGAGGTCGCGATCATCTCGCGCATCCGCCAGCTCCTCTACGACGAGGGATTCACGATCGCGGGCGCCAAGAAGAAGATCGATGCCGAGATCACGGCGGGCGGCTTCGACGGCGGTCCGAAGAAGAGCGCCGCGGCTCCGACGCCGGCGGCGGCCCCGACCGCCGCTCCGCGACCCGCTCCCGTGCCGGCCCCGCCTCCCGCCCCCTCGGTCGATCCGAAGAAGATCGCCAGGGAGCTGCGGGAAATCCTGAAGCTCCTCAAGTAGGGCGCCGCTCGCGGCGGCGGGACGCGAGTTCCGGGTCGAAAGTCTCGAGCCGGGAGTTCCGATCCACCGCGCACCTCGATGCGGCCTGGTAGTATAATGCTACCGGAGGCGACATGGGCACTCCCCTCAAGGTTTCCGACGACCTGGTTACGGCCGCTCGCCGCGAGGCGAGCGCGACGGAGCGATCGATCACCGCGCAGGTCGAGCACTGGGCGAAGATCGGCCGGTCGGTGGAGGCGGTCCTCTCGCATGCCGAGCTTCTGAAGCTGAAAGCTCTCGGCGAGGTTCTCGCGCCCGTATCCCCGTCGCCGGCGCGGCGCCGGCGGATTCACGCGGTCCTGGAAAGGGCCGTCCGTGGAGCCGATCGGTCGAAAGCGCTCGAGGAGATCCACCGGTCCTCGAATCCGGTGTATTCCGAGGATCCTTCCCGTCCCGGCCGGGTGATCCGTTCCGTGCCCGGAGGCCGCCGGGAAAGCGGGCGGATCATGGGAAGGCGGTTCATCCCGGACGCCCCGGCTTAACGCTTGCCCCGCCGTTCCCCGGAGATGTCCGTCCGCGAGAGAATTCGCGGCGCCTCTCCGGTGCTCGTTTTTCTCGCCGGCCCGAACGGGGCAGGCAAAACCACGTTCTTTCGAAACGTTCTCGAATCCACCGGCATCCATTTCGTCAACGGCGATGTTCTCGCGGCCGAGCTGAAATCGCTCGGCGGCGGCGTCGTCGACCCGGCCACCGACTCCCTCGCGTTCCGGGCCACGGAGGCGCGGCGGGAAGATCTCCTTTCGGCGGGAGCGTCGTTTTGTACCGAGAGCGTCTTCTCCGATCCGGTCGGAGCGAAGCGGGATTTTCTGAAGCGGGCCGCCGAGCGCGGCTATCGGATCATCCTGGTCTTCATCGGCCTTGCCGGACCGGAGCTCTCGATCGCCCGCGTGATGCAGAGGGTCGCCGAGGGCGGACACGACATTCCGGACGAAAAGCTCGTCGCGCGATTTCCCCGGACGCTGGAGAACCTGAGGCAGTCGATCGCCGCCGTCGATGAAGCGTTCGTCTTCGACAACAGCTCCGACGCTGAGCCGTTTCGCGCGATCGCGGTCTATGCGAATGGTCGCATCGCCCGGCGCCTCGATCCGATCCCCGCCTGGGCCAGGGGGCTGCCCGGCCTTTCCGGTCGCCGGAATTCAGGCCGGAACCGGCGAACGGCCGCCCGCCATCGGCTCACAGCTTCCAGGTGGCGATGAACGTCGGCGCGTTCGCGAGCGCGTCGCCGAGGCCGTGGAGCGCGACGAGAAGCAGCCAGTTGCGGGTGCGCGCCCAGAGAACGCCGAACACGATCCCCGCGACCGCCATCGTCGCGACGGAGTAAGCGGCGGAGAGGGCGAGCGACGGCGCGGTCCCGATCCCTTCGATCGCGCCGGCTCCGCGGAGCCAGAGCCCCGGCGCGTGGGCGAGCCCGAAGACGAGAGCCGACAGGAAGACGCCCGCCGCCGTCGACTTCGTGATCGCGGCGAGCCGCGACTGCAGGATCACCCGGAAGAAGATCTCCTCCACGACGCCGGCCTCGACGGACATCCAGAGGAAGCAGAGGATCAATCCGAGCGCCCGGTGGTGCCGCGAGAGGGAACCGTCGAGAAGCGGCCGGATGCCGCGACCGAAGATGAGCTGGACGGCCGTGAGTGCGGCGCCGATCACGGCGAAGGCGAGGATGGACCGGCCCCGCGACCCGGGCGGCGGCCAGACGAGGCCGAGGCGGCGCGGAGAGATTTTTCCGATGGCCGAGCAGGCGGCGAGCGGGATCGACACGAAGGCGGCGAGCTTGAGGAGCGCGTTGACGGTGTCGCGCACGCGCGGATCGGGTGCTGCGCCGACGAGCGCCGCGAGGATCGGGCCTTTGTCGGCGAGGAACGCGGTCGCGAAGAGCGCGAGTCCGGCGATGAGCACGCCGTCGCGGGGGATCGCGGGAGGGACCGGCAGCCGGGGGAGCCCCCGGCAGACGAGGAGCGCGAGCGCGGGGAAGACGATCCCGAAGACGACGAGCAGACTGATCGGCTCCTCGATCGGCCGCCCGTTCTTCGTGAGCACGGCGAGCGAGGCCGCCCACGCGGCGGCGAAGAGGAGGAGCGCCGCCCGACCGGCGCGGCCGGAGCGGCTTCGAGTACCCGGATCGACGGCTTCGGCGGAGTCGAGGCGTTTCGTTCCTTCCACGGTCTCTCCGATTCATGTATTTCATACGCGTGCGGCCGAAAGATGTTCGCGGACCGGGTACGATCGGAAGGATGGCCGACTTCGCGCCGCCTCCGGAAGGGTTTCGTCGATTCCCGATCCGTTTCGATCGCGGGTACGCGGTCCTCTCGAGTGCGCTCCTGCTTCCTCCGTCGCAGGCGTACGTCGACGTGGGGAAGGGCGAGATCGCCGCCCGCATGGGGTGGGCGTTCCGAACGAGATTCCCTCGATCGGCGATCTCCGGCGCCGCGCCTCTCGGCCGGCGGGCCATCAGCCGGGGCGTGCACGGCTTCTTCGGCCGGTGGCTCGTCAACGGGTCGGGCGACGGCATCGTCTCGATCGACATCGCGCCTCCGCATCGGGCGTGGGTGCTCGGGTTCCCGGTCGCTCTGAAGCAACTCATGGTGAGCGTCGACGACCCGGCCGCGTTCATCGCAGCGGTATCGGGGTAGGGGCCGGTCTTCGGTTCGCCGCGGCGGAATCCGGGATCGGCCGGAGCGATCGGAGAGCTGGTCCGGCTCAGTCGACCGTGCGGCCCGTTGCACTGTCGCGCAGGTCATAATGTATAATAAAGAACTGACCCCACAACGGCAGATCCATGCGGCGTGCACACCAGGAGTCGCGAGTCGAAAGTCCGGGCGTGGCGTGGCGGGGGGTTTGACACCCCTTATTGGGCGTGGTCAAATCCGCTCCTCTTTCCGTCGGGACGTGGCGCAGTCTGGCTAGCGTACCTGAATGGGGTTCAGGGGGTCCCGGGTTCAAATCCCGGCGTCCCGACCATACCGTCGGCCGTCGCGCGCGCATTCGCTGGAACGCGCCGGCCTCCCAGAACGCAATTCTCCCCCCTCGGTTACTTCGGGGAGACTAATTTAATCGCGTTCTGTCCTCCGCGGCTCGCATGGGAAGGCTCGACCGCTTCGGGGCCCGGATCGCGACCTCGCCACGCTCGGGTCGCGAACGGAACGGAAAGCACCGGGGTCAGTCGTGCCATGGGGTATTGATCTCGCAGCGGCGCAAGCCGGGTAGTCGAGTGCAGGCCGTCGGCCTGCTCCGATTCGCTTCTCCAGCCGCTTGCCGTCCCGGGCAAAAGCAGAGGACGAAAAGCCGGCAGCCCGATTCCATGTATTCCAGTTCCGATCTGCCGGAACGCTGCGGCGGCTCGGCGAACCGCGGCGGCGGTATTCTGGTCGGCGTGAGAACCGCTTTCAAGATCTTCCTCACCGCGGCGGTTTCGCTCGCGATCCAGTTCGGGCTCGCGATTTTGGCCTGGGGCGGGTGGAGCGCGTTCTTCGCGCATCCCGCCCTGCGGGCGCTCGCGTGGGTCACCGTCGGGCTCACGGTCGCCGCCGCGTTTTCCTCCTCCAGCGGGCTGAGCACGGGTGAACGGGAGGACCGAGGCAATCGCTGGGTCCTCGGCCTTTTTGCCGTGATCGCGCTCCTCATGGCATACGTTTCCGCGTACACGGACCGCATCGGTTTCTGGACGATCGGCGGCGATGCGGTGCGGTGGGCGGGCGTGGCGCTGTGCGCCGCTGGCGGTGTGCTGCGTCTGGCCCCGGTCTTCGTGCTGAAAAACCGGTTCAGCGGTCTCGTGGCGATCCAGGCGGGACACCGGCTCGAGACGCGCGGGATCTACGGCGTGGTTCGCAACCCGAGTTATCTGGGAATGCTCGTGGCCTCCCTCGGATGGGTGCTGGCGTTCCGCTCCGGCGTCGGCGTGATACTCACGGCGGCATTGCTGGTTCCGATCGTGGCGCGAATCCATGCCGAAGAGCGATTGCTGCGCGAACATTTCGGCGCGGAGTACGACGCGTACTGCGCACGCACCTGGCGGCTCGTCCCCGGGGTCTATTGATACGGCTCCCGGCCAGAAGCTTCGGCGGATCGTTTCCTTTCGTGAGCGGGTCGAACGGTCATGAATCGGCGTTCGATCGGCCGCCGAGTCAGAACGAGCGGATCGCGGGGCGCAATGGTCCGCCGTCCGGTAGTCCCGGTCAGCCCTTCGCATCCTCTTTCGCCGCCCGATAGCGCTTCTTGTTCCCGGCGACGATCTTGCGTCCGCGCGTCGAATAGGGGTCCAGGATGTCGTTCGCGAGGAGTCGGGAGACCGCGTCTTTCGCATCCCGCGCGACGGTGTTTACCGACGGTTTGCCGGCTTCCGTGAGGATCGCCCACCCTTCGACGTGGTTCATCAGCACGGAACCGACGTCGGCAGGTCGACGAATACGTGCGGAAGCCGTACGACCCGGAGCGCGTTTTCTCTCTCGTGCGCCGTTTTCTGGAGCGCTGAGCGGCCGCTCCGGCTGTCCGGCTACTTCGAACCCTCGCCGCGGTCTGCCTCCTGCCCGAACAGCGGCCGGATGAGCTCGTCGCCGAGCCATTCGTCCGAGAGCCGCATCTTCGGCTTCGCGTCGAGGGAGGGGAGAGGCTGGAGCGGGTGGAGGCAGAACGCGCAGCGGAGCGTGCCGGCGCTCCGGTCCGCGAGCTCCGCGACGTTGTATTCGCCGCAGGCCTGGCACGACCAGGAAAAGCTGTTCCGCATCGCGTCCCCGGCGGGGGATGAGCAACAAACGGGCCATGTGGGGCCGGCGCGGCCCGGGCGGCGGATTCCTCCTCCTTACGGCGCCGCGACGGGATGCGGGTCGGCGGCGGCCAGCTGCGAGGTCGCTTCGCGGACGTGGGCCTTCCGGAGCTCGGCGTACGCCTTGAGGAGATCGGCGTGCCGCTGCCTGAGCCGGGCATAGCCTCTCTCGAGTGGAACGAGCCTGCTTTCGTATCGCGCGAATCTCGCCTGCAGGTCCCGGATCTGCGCGGCTTGCGCGAGCTCGGCCGAGCTCGAGGGCGGGCGGGGTGACGCTCCGCTGATCTCGTCGACGGCGGTGCTGACCTCCGGGGCCTTCGCCACGACGAACCCGATGACGAGCACGAGGAGGAGAACCCAGAGGGCCTCGCCGGCGATCTCGAGCGCCTGCCGGATCGTCGACGACGCCCCCCGGGGGAGCGCCGAGGCCGCGCGCCTCCTGCGCGGCGCCGCGGGTTTCGTCTGTCCGGCCGCCTTCCACTCGTCCGGCGGCGGCGTCAAAGTCACGGCGAGAGAATGACTTTTCACGGTTGGACCTCCTCGCTGACGGTTCCCGCCGCCGAGACGCGAAATCGCCTCCGCGGGCGTCGTGTGCGTTCCGGCGACGGACGTGCAATTTGCGCGCCCGAAAGCCGGCGCGGCCGGCCGCCGGCGCCCGGGCCGCGCCGAAGTAAGATCGGGCGATGAAGGTCCGGCTGACCTCGACGCACCATTTCGCGGCGGCTCACCGCCTCCACAACGAGCGGCGGGACGCCGACTGGAACCGCCGCGTGTTCGACAAGTGCAACCTCGACCACGGCCATGGCCACACGTACGGCCTCGAGATCACGGTCGAGGGGGAAATCGACCCCGAGACGGGGTACGTGATGGATTTCAAGGAGCTCAAGCGCATCGTCGACGAGCGGGTCGTCCGCAACCTCGAGCGGCGACACCTCAATTTCGACGTCGACTTCCTGTCCGGCGTCAACCCCACCGCTGAAAACATCGCGGTCGCGATCTGGGGCCGGCTCTCGGGAGCGCTTCCCGGAGCGCGGCTGGCGCGGATCACGCTGCACGAGACGGGCAGGAACTCGGTCGTGTACGA
The DNA here is from genome assembly GCA_963794295.1 of uncultured Acidobacteriota bacterium. Classification (GTDB taxonomy): domain Bacteria; phylum Acidobacteriota; class Thermoanaerobaculia; order UBA5066; family DATFVB01; genus DATFVB01. Next base: position 6,896 of record CAWCDE010000009.1, on the reverse strand, counting down.
GGGATGAAGCGGCCGCTCTTCCTGGTGACCAACGACGACGGAGTCGCCGCCGACGGAATCCGGGCGCTCGCCGAAGGCGTCGCGGCGGCGGGCGACGTGATGGTCGTCGCGCCGGACCGGGAGCGGAGCGCCGCGGGGCATTCCCTCACGCTCCATCACCCGCTCCGGGCGACCGAGCTGTCGAAGAACCGCTACGTCGTCGACGGGACGCCGACCGACTGCGTGAACTGGGGCGTGCACTACCTGCTGCGCGACCGCCGTCCCGACGCGATCCTGTCCGGGATCAACTTCGGGCTGAATCTCGGCGACGACGTGACGTATTCCGGAACGGTATCGGCCGCCTTCGAAGGGGCGATTCTCGGGATCCCGGCAATCGCGATCTCGCAGGAGATCGCCCCCGGCTTCACGTTCGACGCCGCCTCGGCCTTCGCCCGCGACCTGGCTCTCGAGGTGCTGCGCAACCCGCTCCGGCCGGGGACGCTCCTGAACGTCAACGTCCCGGCGGGCACGGTGCGGGGCGTGCGGGCCGTGAAAATGGGGCGCCGCGTCTACCAGGAGGGTGTTCTCGAGAAGCTCGACCCCCGCGGCAAGAAGTACTACTGGATCGGCGCCTCGCCCCCGATCGGCGAGCCGGAGGAGGGAACCGACCTGTGGGCGATCGCGGAGAAGTTCGTCTCGGTCACGCCGCTCCATCTGGACCTGACCGATTACGCCGCGCTGGAGACGGTGGAGTCGGTTATTTCCCGCTTCGTTCCCGCGGGATAGGGAAGCGCAGGCGGGGCGATCGCGCCTCGCTCAGCCTCGAACTCGCCTCTTAACGAAGGTAGAGCGACGAGAACGGCAATCTCAGCCGCTTCGACGGAATTCGGGAAGCGTCGTCCCTTGCGAGATCGTCGGCATTTCACCGCGCATGCTCTTGCGCCTGCTATACTTCCACTCCGTGCCAGCCTCGACGTCGCGAGCCGATTCCGCGCCCGATCCGTTCGAGGAGGCGCGGCTCCGAATGGTCGAGAAGCTCGTCGCGGGCCGCGGCGTCGACGACGAGCGGGTCCTCGCGGCGATGCGCGAGATCCCGAGGCATCGCTTCGTCCCCGAGGCGCTCGCGGGGAAGGCCTACGGCGACCATTCCCTCCCGATCGGGTTCGGGCAGACGATCTCCCAGCCGTACGTCGTCGGGCGGATGTCCCAGCTCCTCGCGATCGAGCCGGACCACAAGGTCCTCGAGATCGGATGCGGGTCGGGATATCAGGCGGCGGTGCTCGGCCGTCTGGCACGCATGGTCTTCACGCTCGAGCGGGTGAGCGATCTCGCGCGCCGCGCCTCGTCGCTCCTCCGGTCGCTCGGGTGCGACAACGTCTCCGTGAAGGCGCTCGACGGGACGTACGGCTTCGCCGCGAACGCGCCGTACGACCGGATCCTCGTCGCCGCGGGCGCTTCGGAGGTCCCGCGGCCGCTGCTCGACCAGCTCGCGGTCGGCGGCCGGATGATCGTGCCGGTCGGCGGCGAGAAAGTCCAGCGCCTGCGGCTCATCCGGAAACGGCGCGACCATTTCGGCCAGGAAGAGAAGGACGAGGTGACCTTCGTGCCTCTGCTCGGCCGCTTCGGGCGAAGCGAGTGAGCCGCCCCGGAAATTTCCATGCCGCCGAGGCGGGCCACGAATGACGCGGAGCTATCTCATGAGCGGGAGAGTCCAGGGAATCGGTTTCCGGGACTGGCTGCGCCGCACCGCCCGTTCCCACGGCGTGCGAGGGTGGGTGAGGAATCGCGAGGACGGCCGGGTCGAGGCGGTCGCGACGGCCGAGGCGGCGATCCTCGATCGGTTCGAAGAGGTCCTCCGCGGCGGCTCCACTCTCTCGCGGATCGAGAGCGTCGAGAGCTCCGAGATCGCGGAGACGCTCTTCTCCGATTTCGAGGTGCGCCGATGAGCCGCGAGGCGCGCTTGCGCGCGCAAGCTCAAAGCTCCAATTTCCAGATTCCAGGGCAGATCGAATGACCAGGTCCGGGAGCAGCGGACGTTTCGCGGGAAGCCGATGAGCGCAGGCGACTGGATCTCGGGGATCTGCGACGTCCCGGATTTCCCCTCTCCGGGGATCGTCTTCAAGGACATCACCCCTCTCTGGTCCGATCCGGAGCTCTTTTCGGCCGCGATCGACGCGATGAGCGCGCCCTTCCGGGAGGCCGGAGTGCGGAAGGTGGTGGGCATCGAGGCGCGGGGGTTCATCTTCGGCTCGGCGGTCGCGCTCGCCCTCGGGGCCGGATTCGTCCCGGCCCGAAAGCCGGGAAAGCTGCCGCGGCCGCGCCGGCGCATCGACTACACGCTCGAGTACGGCGTCGACGCGCTCGAGATCCACCACGACGCGATCGCGGACGACGAGGCGTGCCTCCTCGTCGACGACGTGCTCGCGACCGGAGGCACCGCCCGCGCCGCGGCGGACCTCATCCGGAGCGCGGGCTCGCGCCTCGTCGGCATGAGCTTCTTCCTCGAGATCCTCGCGCTCGAAGGGCGCCAGCGGCTCGCCGGCGAGAACGTGCACTGTGTCGTCGCCGTCTGAAGCTCCCGCCGCGGATTCCGCCGCGGAGCCGAAAACCGGCTTCCGGCGGATTCTCGTCGCCGACGACGACGAGGACGTGCGGACCCTCGTCGGCTCGCTGCTCGAGAGCGCCCGTTACACGGTCATTCCGGCGGCGAGCGGCCGCGAGGCGATCGAGATCGCCCTCCGGGAACGGCCGGATCTCGCTCTGCTCGACGTCATGATGCCGGAGATCTCGGGCTGGGAGGTGTGCGCGACGCTGAAGAGCCACCCCGAGACGCAGGGAATCCCGATCGTGATGCTGTCGGTCCGGAACGAGATCCGCGACATGATCACCTCGATGCAGGCGGGCGCGGACGACCACGTCACGAAGCCCTTCACGAAACGAAAGCTGCTGGAAGCCGTCGAGCGGCTCGCCGAGCAGCGCCCGCCCGCCGCCGTGCTTCCTTCGGCCGAGGAGCATTTCCGGAAGAAGAGCCTGCTCTACGACGCCGTCACGCAGCTTCCGTCGATGCCGGTCGTGCTCGACGCGCTCCGCGACCGCCTCCTCGACCGCCGGCGCATGGGGGTCCTGACGATCGACGTCGAGAAGTACAGCCACGTCGAGGACACCTACGGCTGGGAAGTCTTCGACGATCTGATCCTCGAGGCGTCCCGGACGCTGAAGCGGCTCGTCGGGACGCTCTTCGCCTCGGAGGACATCGTCGCGATCAGCCGCCCCGCGGGCGCCGAGTTCCTCGTGTTCACGGCGCTCGAATCGGCGGACGACGACGGCGCGCTCCTCGAGCGCAAGGCCCGCCAGACGGAGGAGACTCTCCGGCAGACCCTCGACAGCCGCTTCCGGGAGCGGATCCACAAGCCGATCGGCGTCTCGGTCGGACACGCGATGATCGTGCCGAGCGCCCAGATGCGGATGGAACGCGTCGTCTATCGCGCGCTGCGCGAGGCGTTCCGCGTCGCGACGAGCCGCGAGGAGGAGCGGACCCGCCGCCTCCGCCGGGTGTTCCGCGAAATCGTCGAGCGGCGGGAGATCCGCACCGTCTACCAGCCGATCTACGAGCTCGCCGGTCTCGCTGTCCTCGGCCACGAGGCTCTGTCGCGCGGCCCCGTCGGAACGGGCTTCGAGAGTCCCGACCTCCTCTTCGAATACGCGATCGCCAACGACGCCGTGTGGGATCTCGAGGAGCTCTGCCTCCGATCGACCGCCGACCACTCTCCGGCGGACGGCTCGTCGCTCCTCTTCGTCAACGTGGAGGCGGAGATGGTCTCGGCGATCTCGCGCCGGGGCGCGACGATCCTCGATCCGCTGCGGCAGCAGCGGGAGCGGGTCGTTCTCGAGATCACGGAGCGGAGCGCGATCCGGGATCTCGCGACGTTCCGGGACGCGATCGAGCGGCTCCGGATGGAAGGGTTCCGCGTCGCGATCGACGACGCGGGGTCCGGCTTCGCGTCGCTGCAGGCGATCGCCGAGCTGAAGCCGAATTTCCTCAAGATCGCCAACACTCTGGTCACCGGCCTCGCCCGCGACACGATCAAGCGCGACATCGTCGAGATGCTGCTCCACGTCGCCGGACGGATCGACGCGCTCTGCGTCGCCGAGGGAATCGAATCCGACGAGGACCTCGTGGAGTGCCGGCGGATCGGGATTCCGTACGGGCAGGGGTATTTCCTCGGCCCGCCCGCATAGCCGGCGGGCCGAGAACCCGCGGGAGCGGCGACGCCGCGAAGTCGCCGGAGATTTCAAATCTCAAGCCTCAAATTCCAACAAGTTCGAATCGCGAAATTCCAATGCGAAAGCGATTCCCGAGTTCATAGAGCCGTCGCGTACTCGTGTATTGTGTGGGAATTCGGTCCTGGAATTTGTTGAGAATTGGAGTTTGAGATTTGGAATTTTCCGCCGCGCCCGCCGGCCGGTCCCGCCGAACCCGCCTTCCGGCACGTCTCGTCGCGCCTCAGGTCAACAGGTACGGAGACTTGAACGTGGCATAGGAAGTGCGGACTTGCGGAGCGGTTGCGAAGGGCTGAACGGATGAGCGGATTGACCGCATTCCGCCCAAAGGAAAAGGCGCCCGCGGGCGCCTTTTCTGTTCGCTCCCGGAACCGTATGGGCTAAATGCGATCTTCCCAGTAGGGTTTGGTGCCGTAGAACGAATTGACCTGCGAGTTCCAGGCGGTGTCGGTGATGTCGGGCCAGTCGTCCTTTTCGAACCCGGGTGCCCGTTTGAGACGATCCTTCGGCACGTTCAGCAGGAAACAGTGCCGGTCCGTATTCGACCGTCATCGCCTTCCACGGAACCGCGAAGAGCTTGTCTCCGACCCCGAAAACACCGCCGAACGAGAGAACCGCGTACGCGATGCGGCCGCGCTCCAGGTCGATCATCAGGTCTTCGACTTTCCCGAGGTCTTCGCCCTGCGGATTTCGGACCGGATCGCCCGAAATCGTCGATGCGGAAAGAACTCTCGGTTTCTCTGCGATTTGCGAACTCTTCATATGGACCTCCGGCCTTTCTTCGCATGCAATTAGCGTTCCGGAGGGATCGGACGGATCGCGAGGTACGGTTTTTGCAATCACTCCGCCGAATCGATAACGCCTGGTGGAACGACTGCCCCAAGGGAGGAAGAGTGAGCCTATGAGAACGGGAAGCGACGGTCGTTCGTCCGGCCGCCAGAACGGCGGCAGCGTCGGGAAGCAGGCGCTGCGAAAGCTCGCGGCCGGAGCTCCCGGTGAACCCCGCGGGAAGGAGAACGGGAACGGGAACGGGTCGGGCAAGCTCGACGGCCGCACCCTTCTCGCCGCTCTCGACGAGCTTTCGCCGCGGAGACTTCTCCGTCCGGCTGTCGGAGGAAGGCTCGGGCGAGGATCTGAAGATCGCGGAAGTCTTCAACGACGTCGTCGAGCTGAACGAGCGGATCGCCCGGGAGCTCGAGCGCGTCGCGCGCGTCGTCGGCAAGGAAGGGAGGCTCCCCCAGCGCGCCTCCCTGCCCGACGCCCGCGGGTCGTGGGACGCCTCGCTCGAGTGCGTGAACAACCTGATCGGCGACCTCGTCCACCCGACCAGCGAGACGGCGCGCGTGATCGGCGCCGTCGCCAAGGGCGACCTGTCGCAGACCATGGCGCTCGAGATCGACGGGCGCCCGCTGCGAGGGCGAGTTCCTGCGCACGGCCAAGACCGTGAACACGATGGTGGACCAGCTCGGCTCCTTCGCCTCCGAAGTGACGCGCGTGGCGCGCGAGGTGGGCACCGAAGGCAAGCTCGGCGGCCAGGCGGAGGTGCAAGGGCGTCGCCGGCACGTGGAAGGATCTGACCGACACCGTGAACTCCGATGGCCGGCAACCTCACCGGCCAGGTGCGCAACATCGCCGCGGTGACCACGGCGGTGGCCAACGGCGACCTCTCGAAGAAGATCACCGTCGACGTGAACGGCGAAATTCTCGAGCTGAAGAACACCATCAACACGATGGTGGACCAGCTGCGCTCCTTCGCCTCCGAAGTGACGCGCGTGGCGCGCGAAGTGGGCACCGAAGGCAAGCTCGGCGGCCAGGCGGAAGTGAAGGGCGTCGCGGGCACGTGGAAGGACCTGACCGACATCGTGAACTCGATGGCCGGCAACCTGACCGCGCCAGGTGCGCAACATCGCCGACGTGACCACCGCCGTGGCCAACGGCGACCTGTCCAAGAAGATCACGGTCGACGTGAAGGGCGAGATCCTGGAGCTGAAGAACACCATCAACACGATGGTGGACCAGCTCTCGTCGTTCGCCGTCGGAAGTGACGCGCGTGGCGCGCGAGGTGGGCACCGAAGGCAAGCTCGGCGGCCAGGCGGAGGTGAAGGGCGTCGCCGGCACGTGGAAGGACCTGACCGACTGGTGAACTCGATGGCCGGCAACCTGACCGGCCAGGTGCGCAACATCGCCGAGGTGACCACCGCGGTGGCCAACGGCGACCTTCGCAAGAAAATCACGGTCGACGTGAAGGGCGAGATCCTGGAGCTGAAGAACACCATCAACACGATGGTGGACCAGCTCAGCTCGTTCGCCGTCGGAAGTGACGCGCGTGGCGCGCGAAGTGGGTACGGAAGGCAAGCTCGGCGGCCAGGCGGAGGTGAAGGGCGTGGCCGGCACCTGGAAGGACCTCACCGACAACGTGAACTCGATGGCCGGCAACCTGACCAGCCAGGTGCGCAACATCGCCGAAGTGACCACGGCGGTGGCCAACGGCGACCTGTCGCAAGAAGATCACGGTCGACGTGCAAGGGCGAAATCCTGGAGCTGAAGAACACCATCAATACGATGGTGGACCAGCTCAACTCCTTCGCCGCCGAAGTGACGCGCGTGGCGCGCGAGGTGGGCACCGAAGGCAAGCT
>CAWCDE010000008.1:0-136479 GCA_963794295.1 uncultured Acidobacteriota bacterium | reverse complement strand
GGGAAGGCGAACGCGATCCAGGAGCGTTTCCTGGCCGATCTCGGGCGCGCGCTCGACGACGCCGCGGCCGCGCCGTCGCTCGTCCTGACGGGCGCACGCAGGATCTTCAGCGCCGGCCTCGATCTGCCCGTTCTCTCGGCGTATTCGCGCGAGGCGATGGACGCCCTGATGCGGGAGTTCCACCGGACGATGCTCCGCCTGTTCCTGTGGCCCGCGCCGGTCGTCTGCGCCGTGAACGGCCACGCCTACGCGGGCGGATGCATTCTCGCGATGCAGGGAGACCGCCGCGCGATGGCCGACGCGGACGCGAGGATCGGGGTCAACGAGGTGCGCCTCGGGCTCGCCCTCCCCTCGATCGCCGTCGAGACGTTCCGGGCCCAGCTCTCGCCCGCGGCGCTCGCCGGGGCGTCGCTCGAAGGCCGGCTCTTCTCTCCGCGGGAGGCGGCGGAAGCGGGGCTCGTGCACGAGGTCGTCCCTCCGGCGGACCTCGAGGGGCGCGCGGTCGAGGCGGCCCGCGGGCTCGCGGAAGGCGGCGCGGGGTTCGGCGCGATCAAGCGGATGCTCCGCCGCCCGGCGGCCGAAGCGCTCGAACGAAGCTTCGAGGGGGACGCCGGCGCCTGGCTCGACGGTTGGTTCTCGGAGAGCTCCCGCCGGAAGGTCGCCGAAGCGGTCGCGCGCCTGAAAACCCGGCCGGCCTGACATCCGCCCGCCGTCTCGGCGGAGCGCGATTCGGAGCCGTTGCCGGCCGGACGCGGAACGTCAGAGCGAGGCGCGGCCGAGCCGTTCGAGGAGGGCGCGGAGGAACTGCTCCCGCCCCTTGAGGCTCTCGCGAAATCCCCGATCCTCCGTCCCGGCGACTTCCATCCGCAGGTCGGAGAGCGCCGCTTCGCACATCTCCCGGAGCATGTCGGCTTCGCGCGCGTCGAGCTCGAGCGTCATGGCGGGGGAGCGTTGCAAGAAGCGCACCCGCCGCGCGGCCGAGCCGCCGCGGCAGAGAGGCTCAACGAACCCGTCCCGCCGCGGCGCCCGCGCCCGAACCCGCCGACCGACCGCTCGCGGCGGTCCTACAACGGCGGCGGCTCGATCTTCACCGGCTCGCCGGCCCAGACCGTCGGAGCGCCCTCGGCGGCCGCCGTCCTGTCGTATGCCGCGACGTCTTCCGAGACGAGCCTGTTGAATTCGGCGAGGCTCGAGTCGAGCTCTCCCCGCAGCCGCTTCATCTCCTCGCGGACCGCGTCGGTGGGTCCCGCTTCGGACGTGAAATTGAGCGTCCTCGCAAGCCCCACGTAGGAGTCGTGGAGCTTCGAATGAAAATGGATCGAGTCGGGGCCGACCTCATACTGCCGCTTCGAGTTGTAGATCCCATCCTGCCAGGCGGCGAACTTCTTCTCGAGCGCCGCGGCCGCGGCCGCCGTCTTCGGGAACCGCGGCGTCTTCGCGGCCGTCTCCTCGTCGAGGCCGAGGCGCTCGACCTTCTTCAGCTCGCTCCGCAGGTCGTGCACGCGATTCAATGCCTCGTTCAGCGCGGTGAGCCCGTTGCGGGCGTCGAGCGCCGCGCGGAGGCCCTCGCGGGCGACCTCCGGCCGCTGCGGGATCCGCGGGTCCGGCTCGACCTTCGCGTTCTTCGTCTCCGTTTTCCCGTGGACCGTCACGGCCACCCGGTAATCGCCCGGCAGCACGCGCGGTCCCTCGCCCGGGGTGAAGAACTCGTTGGCGGGCGGGCGCTTCTGGAACTGGACCGGCGTCTCGCCGTCGTATCGCATGTCCCACGCGTAGCGGTTCAGCCCCGCCTTCGACGGTCCGTACCGGACGGCGACCGTCCGCCCTCCGGCGTCGGTGACGGTGATCCGGACGGGGGTCTTCTTCCTGCCGGGCCCCGGTTCCTCGTTCTCGTCCTCGTGGATCTCCGATTTCAGGGAATAGTCGACGCGCACGCCGGACGGCGGATTCGGCGCCGCGCCGAGGTCGTGGGAGAATCCGCCGCGGTTCCACAGGTGATAGAGCACGCCCGGCGTCGGATCGAAGAGGTGGAAATCCGCCTTCTCGATTTCCGGACCAGCCTGCTCGAGCGGCCCGATGTCGTCGAACACGAAGAGCCCCCGTCCGTGCGTCGCGATCACGAGATCGTTGCGGACGAACTTCAGATCGAAGACGGCCGCCGTCGGAAGATCGGCGCGGAGCTTTTTCCACCGCGCTCCGCCGTCGCGGGAGACGTAGACGCCCGCCCCGGTCCCCGCGGCGAGGAACCCGCGCTCGTGCGGATCTTCGCGAATGACGTAGACGGAATCGTCCGCGGGCAGCCCGGCGGAAATCGACGTCCACGTGCGGCCGCCGTCGGTCGTCTTGAACGCGTACGCCCGGTCGTCGTCGAGCTCGTGCGCGTCGAACGGCGCGTAGGCCGTGCCGGGATCGAACGGCGAGACGCCGATCTGGTAGACGCGAGCCCACGCGGGCGCGCCCTTCGGCGTGACGTTCGACCAGGTCGCGCCGCCGTCGCGCGTGACGTGCACGAGGCCGTCGTCGCTCCCGGTCCAGATCGTCTTCGGATCGCGGTCGGCGATCGTGATCGAGAGGAGCGTGTCGTACGTCTCCGCGCCGGAGAGATCGAGGTTGATCGGTCCGCCGCTGGCGACCTGCTTCGACTTGTCGTTGCGGGTCAGATCCGGGCTCGCGACTTCCCAGTGCTCGCCCCCGTCCTTCGACCGGAAGACGACGTTCCCGCCGAGGTACACCTCCTTGGCGTCGGACGCCGAGACGGCGATCGGCGACGTCCAGTTGAACCGGTACTTCAGCGCCGAGGGCGGAAGGTCCTCGACGCCGAGGAGATACGGCTGGACGTAGCGCGAGACGTGGGTCTTCGTGTCGAGACGGCTGATCGAGCCGTTCTGCGAGTCGGAATAGACGATCGTCGGATCGCTCGGGGCGGGAACCGAATACTCCCCGTCGCCTCCTGCCGTGACGAACCAGTCCGCGCCGGAGATCCCGCCGCGGCTCAGGCTGTTCGACGGGCCGCACCAGGCGTTGTTGTCCTGGAGTCCCCCGCAGAGCCGGTACGGCGTCTCGGAATCCGCCGCGACCATGTAGAACTGCTCGATCGGGATGTTGTTCCAGTAGCGCCAGCTCTTCCCGCGGTCCTCGGTCACGTACGCGCCGCCGTCGTTGCCCTGGACCATCCGCGAGGGATCGGTCGGATCGATCCAGAGCGCGTGGTGGTCGACGTGGACGCCCCGGTCGATCGCGCGCGCCGTCTTCCCGCCGTCGTCGGACTCGACGAGGTCGAAGGAGAGGAAGTACACGCGCCGCTCGTCGTCGGGCGCCACGAAGAGGCGCGAGAAGTAGAACGGGCGCACGTCGAGCAGGTGGCTTTCGCTCACCTTCTTCCACTCGTCGCCGCGGTCGTTCGAGTCCCAGAGCATCCCGATCTTCGCCTCGACCAGCGCGTAGACGTGGAGCGGATTGCTCGGCGCCACCGCGATCGCGATCCGTCCGAGAGGCCCGTCAGGAAGGCCCTTCGTGAGCTTCTTCCAGGTGTTGCCGCCGTCGGTCGAGCGGTAGATTCCGCTTCCGCCGCCGCCGCTGACGAGCTCCCAGGGATAACGCCGCGCGTCCCAGAGCGCCGCGTAGAGGACGCGGGGATTTCCCGGCTCCATGACGAGGTCGATCGCGCCCGTCTTGTCGTCGACGAAGAGGACTTTCTTCCAGGTCGCGCCCCCGTCGGTCGTGCGGAAGACGCCGCGATCCGGGTTGGGCCCCCATTCGTGCCCGAAGACCGACACCCAGACGACGTCCGGATTCGTCGGATCGACGACGATGTTCGAGATCTGGCCGGCGTGCTCGAGCCCCGCGCGCTTCCAGCTCTGGCCGCCGTCGCCGGAGACGTACAGGCCGCGTCCCGGCAGGGCGTCGTTGCGGATGTTCGCCTCGCCCGTTCCGACCCACACGACGCTCGGGTCCGACGGCGCGAGGGCGATCGCCCCGATCGAGGCGGTCGCTTCCTTCTCGAAGATCGCCTTCCACGAGAGGCCGCCGTCGGTCGTCTTCCACACGCCGCCGCCCGCCGCGCCGACGTAGTACACGTTCCGGTCGCCGGGGATTCCGGCCACGCAGCTCACGCGCCCTCCGCCGACGGCGGGGCCGAGGTTCCGGATCTTCACGTTCGCGAAGAAATCCGGGGACTCCTCGCCGGCCGCCGGGGAAGGCGCGGGGGGAGCGGCGGATCGGCGTGCGGCGAGCGCGGGAGACGCCGCGAACGCCAGAAGAAGGGCGGCGGAACGGAGGCGGGGCTTAGTGCCCCTCCCCGGAAATACGGTGCCATTTGCGCCTGCGGCTTGCGGAGGAGGGCAAGACGCGTCGCGGGAGCAGATGCCGGAAGCATCGGGCCCGCGGCGCAACGCCGCCATCGTTCGCAATGTGCTGGCGCCCTTCGGGTTCGGGCGGCGCGGGGCAATCTGCGGCGCCGCCGCGACTCGACGATGGCACCGCATCGCCATCGTCGCGGCGACTGGCAGCTTACCCCGCGGCGCTCCAAACAAATGGCACCGTACTTTCGGGGAGGGGCACTCAGTCATCATCGATTCTCCTCGTTTGAGCGTCAAACGATATCAAAAGCGGCGGGGCCGGCGGACGTTGCTTTTCCGCCCCACGGTAAGATCGGTCGATGCCGCCGTCGGTTCCGCCGGAGCTTCCGCTCGAGCTCTCGCCCGCGCAGTTCCGGTCGCTCGTCGTCGCGGCCACCTCGCGGATCGAGCGCTATCTCGAGGCGCTTCCGCGCATGGCGTCGGCGCCGCCGTCGGCCGGGGCGGCGCTCGCGCGCGAGATCCGCATGGATCTGCCGGAGAAGGGGACCGACCTCGAGCCGCTCCTCGACCTGCTGTTCGACCGCGTGATCCCGACGAGCTTCTGCACTGCGGGTCCCGGGTATCTCGCCTACATTCCGGGCGGGGGGATCCCGGCGGCGGCCGTCGCGGATCTCATCGCCGACGCGACGAACCGCTACGTCGGCGTCTGGGCGGCGGCTCCCGGCCTCGCGCAGATCGAGGCCGACGTCGTCGCGTGGTTCGCGGGAATCGTCGGATACCCCGACGGCGCGCGGGGCGTGCTCACCTCCGGAGGCTCCATCTCGAACTTCTCCGCGATCGTCACGGCCCGGCGGGAGAAGCTCCCGCCCGCCTTCCTTTCGGGAACGCTCTACGTCTCGGACCAGACGCACCACTCGGTCGCCAAGGCGGCGATGCTCGCGGGCTTTCCGCCGGAGAACGTCCGGGCGGTTCCGAGCGACGAGCGCTTCCGGATCCGGCTCGACCGGCTCGCGGAACGGATCGCGGCCGACCGAGCCGCCGGCGCGACGCCGTTTCTCGTCGTGGGGAACGCGGGAACGACGAACACGGGAGCCGTCGACGATCTGCGGGGGATCGCGGATCTCGCGCGGCGGGAAGGGCTCTGGTTCCACGTCGACGGCGCCTACGGCGGCTTCTTCGCTCTCACGGACGAAGGCCGCGCGGCTCTCGCCGGGATCGAGCGCTCCGATTCCGTGATCCTCGATCCGCACAAGGGACTCTTCCTCCCGTACGGCACGGGCTGTCTCCTCGTCCGCGACGGCGGAGCGTTGAAGCGGGCGCACGCCCTGACGGCGGAATATCTCCCCGAGATGCGCGACGAGGAGGAATTCGTCGACTTCTGCCAGATCTCGCCGGAGCTTTCACGGGACTGGCGGGGACTGCGCGTTTGGCTCCCCGTTCGCCTCTCCGGGATCGCGGCGTTCCGCGCGAATCTCGAGGAGAAGCTCGCGCTCGCCCGGGCCGCCGCCGACGCGCTCCGCGGCATGCCGGAGGTCGAGATCCTGGCCGAGCCGCAGCTTTCGATCGTCGCGTTCCGGCGCGCCTGGCCGGACCGGACGACCGAAGAGACGAACGCCGGCAACCGCCGCATCCTCGAGCGGGTCAACGCGCGCGGCCGCGTTCACGTCACCGGGACGATGCTCGGCCCCGTCTTCGCGATCCGGATCTGCGTTCTCTCCTTCCGCACCCACCGCGAGCGCATCGACATGGCGATCGAAGACCTGCGCCGCGCTGTCCGCGAGGAGGGATAGCCGGGAAACCCTGAACCGCGCTATCCGGCAGGAGGGATAGCGCGGAAGTCCGAAGTCCGAAATCCGAAACAAGCGCCCAAATCGAATTTTCGAAGAGCTCCGAGCCACGATGCGGCGAGTTTCGAATTTTTCTCCTGATCGGAGTTTCGAATTTGTTTCGGATTTCGAGCTTCGGATTTCGTGCTTTGCTCTTCCCCGATGGCAACGATCTTGCACTTCGTCCTGAACGGAGGTCAGCAATGTCGAATGCGACCCAGCACTTTTCGTTCGAGAACACGGTCCAGGCCGATCAGGCGCGGAAGACTCGCCTGGAGATATTCCTCGGAATCGCCGTCGTCGTCGGCGTCGTGATCGCCCTCGCGGTCCTTCATTCGAACCGGGAGCCGAAGGTGGCGAGCACCACGACGACGTCGTCGGCGGGATCCGGCGCATCAGCCGCGATCACTCCGCCGCCGCTCGAGCCGACGGCTCCGACGACCGCGGCCGAATCCCCGGCGCCGACGACCGCCGCGTCGACGGCCACGTCCGCCCCCGCTCCCGCGCAAGCGGAAACGCCCGCGGCGCCGCAGACTTCGCGCTCCTCGGGGTCCGCGGCGCATCATCGTCGGGCCGCGAGCCCGCACCGACCGAAGCGGGAGGCCGCGCCCGCCGAACCGGCGCCGCCTCCCGTGGTCGCCGCACCGCAGATGGTCCCGGTTCCGATCCAGAGCGGACCGGCGCCAGCTCCGGTTCCGAGCGCGACTCCGTCGGCCACCGCGCCGGAGACGTCCCCCGCGCCCACGACTCTTCCGCCGGTCCAGACCACGCCGCAGAGCACGACGACGAGCTCCGCGTCTCCGGAAACCTCGGTCCCGCCGCCGCCCCCGGTCTGAGGCGAGATCCATCGACCCGGCCGAAGGCCGCCCGCGAGGGCGGCCTTTTTCCGCCCGGGCGACGGCCGTATACTCTCCGCCTCGTCTCGTGGTTTCGAAACCTCCTTCCGCGACCCCGGCCGGGCCCGCGCGGCTCGCGGATGCGGGCGCGCTCCTCGACGCGACCCTCGACGCGATCACCGAAGGGATCCTGGTCATCGACGAGAACGGCGGGATCGTGACGTTCAACCGCGCGTTCATGATGCTCTGGCGGATTCCCGAGCGGCTCGCGGAGACGGCGGACGACAATGCTCTGATCGCCTTCGTGCTCGAGCAGCTCCAGGATCCGGCGGCTTTCGTCCGCAAGATCATGGAGCTCTACTCCGAGCCGGAGAAGGAAAGCTTCGACACGCTGGTGTTCAAGGACGGGAGATGCTTCGAGCGCCGCTCCGCGCCGCGCCGTGTGGAAGGCCGCCCCGCCGGGCGCGTCTGGTCGTTCCGCGACATCACCGATCTCGCCTGCGCGAAGGAGGAGCTTTCCCGCGCGCACTCGCTCCTCCGCGCGACACTCGACGCGACGGCCGACGGCATCCTCGTCGTCGATCTCCAGGGGGACTTGATCGACGCGAACCGCAAGGTCATCGAGATGTGGGACATTCCGTCGGACATCGTGGCCACGTTCGACAAGAAGGGGCTCCGGAAATGGGTGAGCGCCCAGGTGCTCAACCCCGAGAAATTCCTGAGGAAGGTCGGCGAAATCTATCGGGAACCGGAGGGCCAGAGCTACGACTGGGTTCGGTTCAAGGACGGACGAACCTTCGAACGCTATTCGATGCCGCTGAAGATCGCCGGGCGGGTCGTCGGGCGCGTGTGGAGCTTCCGCGACGTGAGCGACGAGAAGCGCATGGAGGAGGAGCTCCGCGCGGCGCGTGCCCGGGGATTCACGCCGCGCCCGGAGCCGCCAGCTTCGAAGTAGGCTGCGTCGCGGCGGAAACACCAAATTCCAAGTACCAAATATCAATAAGCTTCAAATTCCAAATTCCAGGGCTACGGATCCGGCGGGAGGGAAGAGTTTCCGAGAACGCTCGTTCTCGAAGTCGTCATTGAGGCTTGGAATTTATTGAGATTTGAGGTTTGGAGTTTGAGATTTTTCGGCGGCTCGCCCACAGTAACACGGTGCGATCGCGACGGAGTTCCGGTGCGAGCAGCGCTTAGAATTCGAGTGTGGGGATCGACGACCGCGCCTCCGTGCTGACCGCCTCCGAGCGCGCCCAGCTCGATCGCGTGCTCGCGAAGACGCCGTTCAAGCACCGGCGGGCGCTCGTCCTGAGCCTCTCCGCCCTCGTCGCGATCCTCCTGTTCTCCTGCGTGACGCTCTATCTCGAGGTCGCGCGCCAGGCCCATCGCGCGAACCTTTCCGCGTGGATCGCCTGGCGCCGCCTCGGTCCCGGGGTCATGCGCACGGGCGACCTGAGGCTCATTCGCGCGGTCGCTGACCTTCAGCTCGCGTCGATGCTCCTCATCCTGACCACCTCCGCGCTCTTCGCCTACCTGTACGTCGAGCGGCTGGAGAGGCTGGTGGCCAAGCTCTGGCGTCAGGTGCGGTAGGGGAGGTCGCGGCACCGATCCGGTCGCGCCGCCCGGCGGATTGCTCTTGCCGGGGCCGCGCGACGACGACAGCGATCGATTCGAGACGCTATTGAGGCGCGTCGAGGCGCCCGCCCGGCTCGATGAACGGCGGCTCGACGACGAGGCGCGGCCAGACGCGAGCGAGACGCGCACCCACAGACCGCCGGCCCCGAAGGCGTACCGGGGCGTACGTCACAGGGGAGGGCGGTCGAGGACGCGCGTAGTCGCTCGATGGATGGTCCGCGCCCGCTCGCCTACAGTTCCGCGAACAGAGCGGCATAGAGCTCGATCCCATCCCACAAATTCTTCAGCCGCAGGTTCTCGTTGGCCGAGTGCTGGTTGTTGTCGTGGTTGGCGATCGGGACGCCGACGACGGGCGTCTTCCCGCCGTTCTGGAAGAGGTAGATCGGAATGCTTCCCCCGAGCATCGGCATCCGGACGACGTCCGGTCCGAGGGCGCGCTCGGCGGCCGCCATGACCGCGCGCGAGAAGGGGAGATCCATCGACGTCCTCGCCGCCGGATAGCCGCCTTCCCATTGGAGCCGCGCGATCCTCGGGTGGGCGGCGCGGGTTGCGGCATCCGGAGGCTCTCGCACGATCCACCATCCCCGCTTTTCGAGGAACGCTTCGACCTTTCGGCGGACGCCTTCGGGCGTCTGGTCGGGCACGAGACGGAAGTCGATCGAGGCCGTCGCCTCGGGAACGATCACGTTGGCCGCCTGCTCGCCCACGTGGCCGGCGGAGATCCCGCGGAGGTTGATGGCGGGACGGTGGATCAGCTCGACGAGCGACGCGCCGTCCCCCTCGGGGCGCGCGAACCCGAACTCTTTCTCGAGGGCCTCGTCGACCCGCGGCACCGCGGCGATCGCGCGCTTTTCCGACCCGGACAGCGGCCGCACGTCGTCGCCGAAGCCGGGAATCAGGATGTTTCCCTCCTCGTCGCGCATCGCGTCGATGAGATGCGTCAGGCGCACGATCGGGTTCGGCGCCCAGTTTCCGTAGTGCCCGCTGTGGAGGCCGTGATTCGGACCGTAGGCCGTGAGCTCGAGCCCTGTGGTCCCCCGCGCTCCGAAGAAGATCTGCGGCCGCCGGCTCTGGTGGACGGGGCCGTCGCAGAGAATCCAGGCGTCCGTCGCGAGATCGGCGGCGTACCGCTCGAGGATCGTCGCGAGATGCGGCGACCCGGCTTCCTCCTCCCCTTCGAAGAAGAACCGGAGATTGACGGAAGGGCGAATTCCCGCGGCCTTCAGCGCGTCGAGGGCGGCCGCGAAACCGACGATCGGGGCCTTGTCGTCGGATGCCGACCGCCCGTACAGCCTCCACTCCGGATCGAGCGGCGCGGCGAGGTCGTCGAGCGGGACCTGCGCGGCGCCGGATTCGAGCGTCCCGCGTCGCAGCACGGGCGTGAACGGCGGCGTCGCCCACTGTCGTGGATCCGCGGGCTGTCCGTCGTAGTGCGCGTAGAAGGTCACGCTCCGGGTCGCGCCCGGCGTGTCGAGCACGGCGTAGACGGCCGGCGGCGCGTCCGGGACGCGCAGGAGCGTCACCTTCGCCCCGCGCCGCTCGTAAAGGGTCGAGACGGCGGCCGCGTTGCGCTCGATGTCGGCCGCGTCGGAGGCCTGGTTGGGAATCGCGAGGAGCCCGGCGAGCTCGCGGACGATCGCGACCTCGTGCGCTTCGCGCCATGTGCGAGCGGCCCTCGCCGCGGGGGAACGCGCGAGACCGGACGCCGCGGGAGAACGCGCGAGACCGGATGTCGCGGGAGGATCCGCGGCCCGGGAGGCCGCCGCGAGGAGCGGCGCCGCGGCGAAGGCCAGAATCATCGGTCCGGGTCGTTTCATCGAATCCTCCGGTCGCGGGAAGGCGGCGCGGCGGTGAGCGCCATCGCCCAGATCCGCACGGGGGCGAGCTTTTCGCGCGGCCACAGAGTGCCGTCCTTGGCGATCGCGCGGATCTGAGCGTCGCCGACGAAGTACAGCACGTCGCCCGCGATCGCGGCGGTCGTGGGTTCCGGGAATCGCGGATCGCCGGAGGCGAGGGCCATCTCGCCCGTCACCCGGTCGAGCGCGGGGGAGAGCGAAAACCGCACGATCCGGATCGGCGGATGTCCGTTCTGGATCGCGACCAGGGCGCCGTGGTCGAAATAGAGTCCGTCCGCCTCGCCGAGCCTGGTCCCGGGGGAATGGCTGAGCTCGCGGCGCCTCCCGCCCGCGAGGTCGATCGCGCGGATCGTCCGCTCGTCCGCGACGAACAGGGCCCGCTCCTCGGGATCGATGGCGATTCCGTTCGGGTACACGAAGCGGCCCGCGCCCGCGAAGCGCTCGACGCGTCCGGAGGCGCGGTCGATGCGATACACGCTCCCCTCGACGCTGTCCGTCACGTAGATCGCGCCGCCGCGCGTGAAGACGAGATCGTTGAACAGGTGCCGCCCGGCGGGTGCGCGGTAGATCCGACGCGTCTTTCCCGTCGCGAGGTCGAACTCGAAGACCGCCGACTTCCCGAGGTCGGCCGGCGAATAGTGGACCAGGCCCGGGCCGTCGACGCCGGAGCAGGCCAGCAGCGCCCGCCGGTCCGGGTCGACCTTCATCCCGAGCACGCTCCACAGGCCGTCCTGCTCCGGCGCGACGAAATCCCGCGCCCGGCCTTCGGGAGAGATCGCGACGATCTTCCGTTTCCTCAGACTGCCGAGGAACAGCGTGTGCGTTCCCGGATCGAACGCGATTCCCTCGGGGATGAGGTCGGGCTCGGCGACCGTCGCGAAGAGATCGAGCCCGCGCCCTTCCGCGCGCAGACGCGCGGAAGGCAGCAGGAGGGCGAGCAGGGCCGCGGCCGCCGCCGCGAGCGGCTTTCGCGCCTTCACCGGACCTCGGCGGTCGATCCCGCGATCTTCTTCCACGGCTCGGCCCGCCCGCCGAGATGCTTCGCCAGGAATTCCTCCGCGCGGCCGAAGAAGTCGAGGTTGTTCTCGGGGCGCTGGAAGCCGTGGCCCTCGTCCGGGTAGACGACGTAGGTGACCGGGATCTTCCTTTCCCGGATCGCCGCGACCATCCGGTTCGAATTCTCGATGTTCACTCGCGGGTCGTTGGCGCCCTGGCCGATCAGGAGCGGCGTGCGGATCGCATCCGCGTGGAACAGGGGGGAGAGCTTCCGGTTGAGCTCGGCGTCGTGCTCGACGTCCCCGATACGGCGGATCCACCGGGTCTTCACGGCGCCCCAGCCGGCGGGCATCGTCGAAAACAGGAGGGAGATGTCCGACGGCCCGACGAGGTCGACCGCCGCCGCGAACATTTCGGGATGCTCCGTGATCGCGCGGAGCGTCGCGTAGCCGCCGGCCGACGCGCCCATGATCCCGAGGCGCTTCGGATCGGCGATCCCCTGAGCGACGGCCCAGCGGGCGCCGTCGATCGAGTCGTCCTCCATCTTCAGCCCGAACTCGTGGTTGCCGAGGTTCAGGAACTTCTTGCCGAAACCGATCGATCCGCGAAACTGGACCTGCAGCACGGCGTACCCGCGGTTGGCGAGCCATTGGTTCCACGGGTCGAGGCCCCAGTGATCGCGCCACCAGGGACCGCCGTGCGGGCTGACGACGAGGGGGAGGTTCTTCGCCGGAACGCCGACCGGGAGCGTCAGGTAGGCCGGGAGATCGACGCCGTCCCGCGCCCGGATCGTCACGAACTTCTGCGGCGCGAGCGTGTATTTCGCGAGCTCCGGCTGGTCCTGGAACAGCGTCTTCGTCTCGCCCGTCGCCCGGTCGTGGAGGAGGTACGTGAGGGGGCCGTCGTCCACCATCTGGAGCACGATCCACCTTCGGTCGGCATTGTCGCGGCTGATCGGATAGAGGAAGCCCCGGCGCCCGCGCGCGAGCTTTTCGAAGTCCGCCCGCAGCCCGGCGTCCAGGAACGTCCATTCGCGCTTCCCGTACTCGAACGCGACCGCCTGCAGCCGGCCGGTCGAGGGGTCCGCCAGCGCGAGCGGAGCCATGTCCGCCAGGGGATCCATCGCGACATCGGCGCGCCGGTCCTCGGCGAGGACCGCGAGCGTGCGTCCGGTGGCGGCGTCGATCCTCTCCACCCGCTCCGTGTCGGAGTGGAGGGCCGACGCGACGTCGAGCGAGCGGCCGTCCGGAGCGAACCCGAACACGACCGTCCCGCCGTTGACCTGACCGAACATCGACGAGTCCTCGAACGGCCACGTCACGACGTCCCGCCAGGGGGCGCCCGCGGAATCGCGCACGCGCAGGATGGTGGCGGCCGACTTCGGATCGAACGCGGTCGCCGCCCGGATCACGAAGTCCGCGTCGGTCGTCCAGGAGAGGACGTCTCCCGGGTTTTCCGTGTCGAGCCGGACCGCGCCGGTTTCGAGGTCGATCCGGTACATGTCGAAGGCGTCGCGCTTCCGGAGGTTCAGGCCGACGAGGATTTCCCCGGGACGGCGAGCGCTCGTCAGGAGGTTCTGGGCGCGAACCCCCTGGAACGGCGTCAGGTCGCGGACGATTCCGCCGCCGATTTCGGCCGAGTACACGTGGAAGTTTTCGTCTCCGTCGGAATCCTGCTCGTACAGGACGTGGCGGGAGTCGCCCGCCCAGCGATAGATGTCGACGCCGCGATGCGGGTCGCGCGTGACCTGCCGCGCGTCCGACCCGTCTGCGCCGCCGACCCACACCTGGAGGATTCCCCCGGCGTCGGGAGCGAGGAACGCGAGCCGCGATCCGTCCGGGGAGATCGTCGGGAGATCCTTGACCGGGTTGCCGAACAGGACCTCGCGCGGGACGAGCGGCGGCAGGTCCGCCGCCGCGAAGCCGGCGATCGCCACGATCGCCGCCGTGAGGAGAGCGTATCGGGGACGTCGTCCATGCGTCATGATTCCTCCCTTCTTTCCCTCCCGGGACGAGGGCGCCGGCGGGCGCGTTTCCCGAGCGCCGTCCGGCCCCTCCGGGTCCGCGTCAGGATAGACGGATCGGGTGCGTTCATGAAATGGATTTCTGGAATCCGATAGCATTTGATCCATGAATATAACGGGGAGCGATCTCAACCTCCTGATCGTGTTCGAGGCCCTCCTCTCGGAACGCAACGTCTCGCGGGCGGCGGCCAGGATCGGAAGGAGCCAGCCGGCGGTCTCCAACGCGCTCAGCCGGCTTCGGAGGCATCTGCGCGACCCGCTGTTCGTGCGGGTCGGCCGGCGGATGGTCCCCACGCCTCGCGCCCTCGACCTCGCGCCGGAGGTGGCGGCCGCGCTCGGGCACGCCCGTCTGGCGCTCGGAGGCTCCGGGTTCGACCCCGCCCGGTCGGCGAAGTGCTTCCGCGTTGCGGCGACGGACGAGGTCGAATTCAGCCTCTTTCCGCCGCTGCTCCGGCGGCTCGCCTCGGCCGCTCCCCGCGTGACGATCGCCGCGCGCCGCCTGTCGGGCCTCTTCGCGGCTCCCGAGGACGACCTGCGCTCGGGAGCGATCGACTTCGCGATCGGTCCGCTGCCGGGCCTGCCGACGGTCGAGTCCGGCCTCTTCGTCCGCCGCCTCCGCCGCGACCGCTTCGTCTGCATCGCCCGCCGCGGGCATCCCGCGATCGGGCGACGTCTCGATCGAGCGGGCTTCCTCTCGGCCGGACACGTCGCGGTCTTCTACCCCGGACGGGGTCCCGGCATGATCGATCGGCTCCTCTCCGACCGGGGGGAGAAGCGCAACGTGGCGCTCTCGGTTCCCCACTTCCTGTCGATCCCGTTCGTCGTCGCCGGGACCGACCTGATCGCGACGATTCCGGAATCGGTCGCCGACGCCTTCGAGGAGCCGCTCGGCCTGCGCCGCTTCCCCTGTCCGATCCCGTTCCCCGCGATCGACGCCAACCTCGTCTGGCACGTGCGGGCGCAGGAGGACGTCTCGCTCGTCTGGTTCCGGGACCTCGTCCTCGACGTCGCCCGTTGCGGCGCCGCCCTCCGGCGGCCGCGGGAGCCCCGACCCGCCTCGTGACGCTTCCGGAAAATCCGGACCGGCGTCGCGCTCCGCGGCGCTCGACCGTTGGGGGCTC
The DNA here is from genome assembly GCA_963794295.1 of uncultured Acidobacteriota bacterium. Classification (GTDB taxonomy): domain Bacteria; phylum Acidobacteriota; class Thermoanaerobaculia; order UBA5066; family DATFVB01; genus DATFVB01. The sequence goes on along the minus strand of CAWCDE010000008.1, from coordinate 121,891 downwards.
ATATAATGCGCCTTCGTGCTCTCCCATTCCCGTGACGACCAGAGAAGGAGGATCCCCGTGCGTTTTCGAAGAATCCTCTGGGTGGCGCCGGCGCTTTCCCTCGCGCTCGCCTTTTCGGCCGACGGCGCGAAGACGAAAAAGACGCCCGTCGCCGACGACACCGCGAAGAAGTCGCTTTCCGACCGCTTCGAGGGATTGCAATTCCGGAGCATCGGACCGTTCCGCGGCGGCCGCTCGACCGCGGTGACGGGGGTCCGCGGACAGCCGCTGACTTTCTATTTCGGCGGCACCGGCGGCGGCGTCTTCAAGACGACCGACGGCGGATCGAACTGGGAGCCGATGTCGGACAAGGACTTCAAGACCGGCTCGGTCGGCTCGATCGCGGTCTCCGAGTCGGATCCGAATGTCGTCTGGGTCGGGATGGGCGAATCGCCGATCCGCGGGAACGTCTCGAGCGGCGACGGGGTCTGGAAGTCGACGGACGCGGGGCACACCTGGAAGAACATGGGGCTGAAGGACACGCAGCAGATCTCCCGCGTGATCGTCCATCCGCACGATCCGGACCTCGTCTACGTCGCCGCCCTCGGGCACGTCTGGGGACCCAACGCCGAGCGCGGGATCTTCCGGATCCGACGACGGCGGGAAGCACGTGGAAGAAGGTGCTGTTCGTCGACGAGAAGACCGGAGCCTCCGACCTCGCGATGGATCCGACCAACCCGCGGGTCCTCTACGCCGCGTTCTGGCAGGTCTACCGGAAGCCGTGGACGCTCGAGAGCGGCGGAACCGGGAGCGCGCCTCTACAAATCGACCGATGGCGGGGACACGTGGAAGAAGCTCACTGGCGGCGGGCTGCCGCCGAAGGCATCTGGGGACGCGTCGGGTGGCCGCGTCTCCCGCCCGCGCCGGGCGCGTCTGCGCGATCATCGAGGCGGAGAACGAAAGGGAGGCCTCTACCGGAGCGACGACGGGGGGAGAAGTGGACCCGCGTCAACGGCCGACCACAGCTCCGCCAGCGCGCCTGGTACTACTCGTGGCTCTTCCCGACCGAAGACGCCGGACGTTCTGTACATCCCGAACGTCGAGCTTCTACCGGTCTCCGAGCGGCAGGAAGACCCTCACCGAGATGAGGGTCCCGCACGGCGACAACCACGATCTCTGGATCGATCCGGACGATCCTCTCCGGATGATCCTCGGAAACGACGGCGGGGCAACGATCACGTTCAACGGCGGGCGCACCTGGTCGACGCATGACAACCAGCCGACGGCGCAGTTCTATCGCGTGACGACCGACGACCGCATCTCCCTACTGGGTCTACGGCGCCCAGCAGGACAACTCGACCGTCGGCATCCCGAGCGCGGCGTCCCGGGGACGGCGGGATCACCGGCCACGACTGGTACGACGTCGGCGGCGGCGAGAGCGGCTGGATCGCTCCGATCCTCGCAGACCCCGAGATCGTCTATGGCGGACGGCTACGGGGGGACGATCACGCGCTACGGACCGGAAGACCGGCCAGTAAAGCGAGATCAGATCCGTGGCCGCAGCTCGCCGATCGGCCATGCCACGAAGGATCTGAAGTACCGGTATCAGTGGAACGCGCCGATCCTCGTTTCCCGGCACGACCCGAAGCGGCCTCTATTTCGCCGCGCAGATACTCATGCGGAGCCGACCGACGAAGGGCAGACCTGGACGGAGGCGAGCCCGGATCTCACGCGGAACGACCAGTCGAAGCAGGCCGCGTCGGGCGGGCCGTTCAGCTTACGACGTCACGGGGTCGAGGTCTACGACACGATCTTCGCGCTCGCGGAATCGCCTCTCGAGGCCGGACGTGCTGTGGGCGGGGAGCGACGACGGACTCATCCACGTCACCCGCGACGGCGCAAAGACGTGGCAGGACGTGACGCCGAAGGGGATCCCGGAGTGGATCCAGATCAATTCGATCGATGCCTCGCCGAGGGAGCGGGCACGGCTTACGTCGCGGCGACGATGTACCAGTTCGACGACGACCGGCCGTACCTCTACAAGACGGCCGACTACGGCAAGACGTGGACGAAGATCGACTCGGGAATCCCGGACGGCGCGTTCACGCGCGTCGTGCGGGAGGACCCGGTCCGGGCCGGGCTCCTCTACTGCGGCACCGAACGGGCCTCTACGTCTCGTTCGACGACGGGGCGCGCTGGCAGCCGTTTCCAGCGGAATCTGCCTCCTCGTGCCGATCACCGACTGCCGTCAAGAACGGCGATCTCGTCGTCGCGACCCAGGGCCGAGCGTTCTGGATCCTCGACGACCTCGGAGCGGTGCGCCAGTGGAACGACTCGATCGCCTCCGAACCCGTGCACCTGTTTCCGCCGCGGCCGGCGGTGCGCATCCAGATCGAGACGCCCGAGGAAGGGAACGGTCCGCCGGAGACCGAGGCCGCCGGCAAGAACATGCCGGCAGGGGTGCTCATCGATTACTGGCTGAAGGACAAGCCCGCGGAGAAGTCGAAGATCACGCTCGAGATCCTCTCCAACGGGAACGTCATCCGGAAGTTCGACAACGAGAAGAAGGACGAGACGAAGCCGGAGGAAACCGACGAGACGGCGGAGGCGCAGAAGGAGAAGAAGCTCGAGCCGAAGGAAGGGCTGAACCGCTTCATCTGGGACATGCGGATCCTGAAGCCGACGCTCGTCCCGAAGGCCGTCTTCAACGAGGGCGACAAGCGTCCGCCGAAGGTCGCGCCCGGGACCTACCAGGTGCGGCTGACCGTCGACGGTAAGGCGTTCACTCAGCCCTTCGAGGTGAAGCCGAATCCGGCGGTCGGGACCTCCGACGCGGACCTCAAGGCGCAGTTCGACCTCCTCGAGAAGATTCGCGACGGCCTGTCGCAGACGCACGGCACCGTGATGAAGATCCGGGACCTGGAGGCGCAGATCAAGTCGATCCAGGAGCACGCGGAGAAGACCGGCAAGGGGAGCGCCATTTCCCCGAAGGCGAAGGCGCTGACGAAGAAGCTCGAGGCGATCGAGGCGAAGCTCATCAACAAGAACATCAAGTCCAACGAAGACGACCTGAACTTCGAGCCGGGGCTCGACCACGAGTTCACGAACCTCGCCGGCGAGGTGGGCCTCGCCGACGCGAAGCCGACCGCGTCGCAGGCGGCGTACTACCTCGTCCTGAAGAAGGAGCTCGACGGGGTCCTCGCCGAGTTCCAGGACGCCGTGGACCACGATCTCGCGGACTTCAACCGGACCGTCGAGCAGGAGAAGATCACGCCGGTGACGGTGCTGCCGAAGGTCGGCGAGGAGAGCTGAGGAGCGGCGTGGCGTTGCATCCATCCGTCGCGGGAGCTGGCTCGGGGACCGAGGGCGCGTGACGGCCGGCGCGGCTCGTCGAACGCGCGTCTCGACCGCGCCGCCGCCACCCCCTTCGCCGACGCTCCCGCTCCCGCATCGCGGGCCCTCCGCTCGGTTACTTCGCGGAGGGCTCCCCGCGATGCGCCCGGGGTTCCGAAGCGAGTTCGAGGGCCGCTCGAAGGGATGCTCCCTCGACTAGAACGTCTGCTTCCGTTTCGCGAAGCGAATATGCCGAAGCGCGGGGAAGCACCGCGCCTCGCTGCGCTGGGGACCGGTGCCGATTTCCTTCCTGAGCTGATGGCTGGTCCCTTTCTTCACGAAGCCGCCGCGCCGGGGCGGACCCACTTCCGGATCCTCGCGATGGCGTGGGCCGGGTGGGTCTTCGATTTCTACGACCTGATCCTCTACAGCTTCCTCCTGATTCCGCTCGGACGGGAGCTCCATTTTTCGCGCGAGGAGCTCTCGTGGATCTTCGGCGCATCGCTTGCCGCGACCGCGGCGGGGGGCGTGCTCTTCGGGTTCCTCTCCGACCGCTACGGGCGCAAGGCGATCCTGCAGGCGACGATCCTGATCTTCTCCGCCGGGACGTTCGCGAGCGGCCTCGCGCCGACCTTCTTCTGGCTGATGGTCGCCCGCGTCGTCACGGGCCTCGGCGTGGGCGGAGAGTGGGGGACCGGCCAGACCTACGTCGCCGAGACCTTCCCGGCGAAGGTCCGGGCCCGCTACGGCGCGTTCGTGCAGACGGGAGCGCCGATCGGCGTCGCGCTCGCCTCGGTCGTCGGAGGGTTTCTCGCGCCGGCGATCGGCTGGCGCGCCTGCTTCCTCGTGTCGGGCGTCCCGGCGCTCCTCGTCGTCGTCGTGCGGAAGACTCTCCCGGAATCGGACGTCTGGGAAGCGCGGCGGCACGATCCGCCTTCGCCTTCGCCGAGGCTTCGGCGCGATTCCGATCCGCCTTCGCCGAGGCTTCGGTCCGACCGGGAACGGCGAGCCCGCGTTCCTTCGAGGATTTCCGCGATCCTGTTGCCCGCCTATCGCGGCGTCTTTTTCCGCGGGCTCGTCCTGACGGTCCTTACGATGTCCGCGTACTGGTTCACCTACACCTGGCTTCCCGGGTATCTCCACGACGAGCGGCACTTCTCGATGGCGAAATCAGCGTCGTGGATCCTCGTAACACAGGCGGGCGGGCTTCTCGGATATGCGTCGTTCGGGTTCGTCGCCGACCGGTTCGGCCGGCGCCCCGCATTCACCGTCTACTCGCTCGTCTTCGCCGCGGGGCTCGCGATGACGACCGTCTTCTGGGACGCCGTCGCCGGCAGACCTTCGGTCGTCCTCGCGTTCATGTTCCTCGTCGGACTCGGGACGGGCGTCTGGGGCGGCTTCGGGCCGCTCTTCGCCGAGCTCTTCCCGACCTTCATTCGCGGCGCCGCGATGGGGTCGATCTACAACATCGCGCGCGGCATCCAGTTCGTTACGCCGATCGCGGTCACGGTGATCGCGCGGCGATACGGCCTCGCCGGCGGGATGTCGGTCGCGGCGCTGTTCGCGGCGGCGACGGCGGCGTGGATATGGACGTTTCCCGAAACGAAAGGGGAAACGATTCAGTAGGCGCGGCGATGCATCGAGCCGGACGGGCGCGTGCGCCGCGACCCGCGGCTTCAACATACGCCCCGGTATGCCTTGGCCGCGGGCTCGAGCGCCCGCATCCCGTCGGGCTCGCGCCTCGCCGCGCCCCAGAGAGCCCGATTGCCGGGCAGCCCGATAGACTTGCCGAACATGTCCTCCGAATTCGACCGCCTCGTCTCGGCTCTCCGCTCCGCCTCTCGCGTCTCCGTCCTGACCGGGGCCGGCGTTTCGGCCGAGTCGGGAATCGCGACGTTCCGCGGCGCGGGCGGCCTCTGGGAAGGGCACCGCATCGAGGAGGTCGCGACTCCCGATGCTTTCGCGGAGGATCCGGAACGCGTCTGGCGCTTCTACGAGATGCGGCGTCGGAACGCGCGGGAGGCGAAGCCGAACCCGGGACACGCGGCGCTCGCCGCGATGGAGCGGCGGTTCCCCCGGTTCCTGCTCGCGACGCAGAACGTCGATGGCCTGCATCGCCGAGCAGGAAGCCGAAACGTGGTTGAGCTCCACGGGTCGATCGAGCGGCGTTACTGCGTCCGCTGCCGGCGCACCGACGAGGGTCTCGAACCGCTCGATGCGCTGCCGCCGGCCTGCGGCGGGTGCGGCGGCATTCAGCGACCCGACATCGTGTGGTTCGGAGAGCCTCTTTCCGTCTCCGCCTGGGCCGACGCGCAGGAAGCCGCGCGCTCCTCCGAGGTCTACCTGGTCGTCGGGACATCGGCCGAGGTCTATCCGGCGGCGGGGCTGGCGCTCGTCGCGGCGGACGCGGGCGCCGACGTCTTCGAGATCAATCCCGCGGAGACGCCGCTCTCGCCTCTCTTCGCCGGCGCGATCCGCGAGACTTCCGGCGTCGCGCTGCCGCGGATCCTGTCCGCTCTCGAAGCGTAGAATCGCCTCGGAGGAAGAGCATGCCCCTTCGCGAGTTCGCCTGCGACGAGTGCCGCCATCGGTTCGAGGAGCTGGTCTCGGAAGGAGAGCGGGTCGCCTGTCCCGCCTGCGGCAGCCTGAAGCTGACCCGCCGATTTTCCGCCTTCGCGGTCGCGACGTCCGGCGGCCGCGCGGAGGCGGAATCCGGCGGCGGCTGCGGCTCCTGCGGAGATCCCCGGGGACCCGGAGCTTGCCGCCTGGACTGATCCGGATCCGTCCGATGACGCGGGGGCGCGTCTTCGCGGCCCGCGCGGTCGCGATCGCCGCCGACCTCCTCCAGATCGCCGTCTTTCCCGCGTTCTCCGAGGGGGGAGGATCTCCCCTCGACGCGGGGCTCGACGTCGCGGTCGCGGGACTGATGACCTGGCTCGTGGGATGGCACTGGGCGTTCCTCCCGTCGTTCGCCGCCGAGCTCGTGCCGCTCGTCGATCTCGTGCCGACGTGGACCGCCGCCGTCCTGATCGCGACGCGCCCGTCGCGGCGGACGGCGGCGAAACCTCACCCGCCGGCCGCCTCTCCCGCCTCCGCCCGAGGCTGCGGCGCGGCCGGTCCGGGCGGAGAGGGAGAGCCGGAACTGCCGTCGCTTCCGCCGTGACTCGCCTCCGGAGCGCGAATACCATGCTTCCCCGATGATGAGGAAAGGCGACCGGCTTCCCGCTGCGCTCCTCCTCGCGGTGACCGTCCTCTTCGTGGTCTCCGGATGGCGGCCGGCCGACCGGTTCACGTGGGTGCTCGAGGTCTTTCCGGTTCTGATCGGCGTTCCGATTCTCGTCGCGACTTTCCGCCGATTTCCCCTGACCCCGCTCGCGTACGTCCTCGTCGCGCTCCACGCCGCGATCCTGATCACGGGAGGCCACTACACCTATGCGAAGGTCCCTCTCTTCGACTGGCTGCGCGGGCCGTTTCATTTCCGGCGCAACCACTTCGATCGGCTCGGCCACTTCGTCCAGGGCTTCGTGCCGGCCGTTCTGTCCCGGGAGATCCTGATCCGGAAGACGCCCCTGCGGAGCCGCGGGTGGCTCGCCTTTCTCAGTCTCGCCGTGTGTCTGGCGATCAGCGCGTCGTACGAGCTGCTCGAATGGGGGGTGGCGGAGGCCACGGGATCGGCGGCCGACGCGTTCCTGGGAACCCAGGGCGATCCCTGGGACACCCAGTGGGACATGTTCTTCGCCGGGATCGGCGCGGCGGCTTCGCTCCTCCTCGTGTCGCGACTTCACGACAGGCAGCTCCGGAGGCTTCCGGCGCGCCCATCCTGACCGCTCGAGTCCGGAGCGGGAAGGTCCCGGTGAAGATCCGGCGAAGTCCGGGGACTTCTATCGGCGGTCGCTGTTCCAGACCGATCGGCGTCCGCGCGTCTTGCGTTTCAGCGGAGCCTTCGTCTTCAGGAGCTTCCGGATTTCCGAGGGCGGATCGCCGGTTGCCGCCTTCTCGATGTCGCCGCCCTCGTCGCGCGCGATCTCGGTCAGGATCCGTTTCGAGACGACCGACCGCGGCTTCGTCTCGGCGATGTCCTCCGTCGAGGCGTAGCGGTCGCGGTGCTTGATGAGGAGCCACGAGGCGCGGGATTCGCCGCCGCGAGGCTTGAGTTTCACGAGGACCCACGACCCCTTGAGCTTCTTCCCGAAGAGCGTGAACTTGAGGTCTCCTTTTTTCAGCGCCGCGCCGGGATCGTCCTGCTCCGGTTCCCACGCGCCGTTGTCCCAGATCATCACGGTGCCGCCCCCGTACTGCCCCTCGGGGATCACGCCTTCGAAGGCGTTGTACTCGATCGGATGGTCTTCGGTCGGCATCGCCATCCGCTTGACGGACGGGTCGAGCGAGGGGCCCTTCGGCACGGCCCACGAGAGCATCACGCCCTTCCACTCGAGCCGGAAGTCGTAATGGAGATGGGACGCGCGGTGCTTCTGGACCACGAAGGCGAGCGCTTTCCGCGGCTTTGCCTTCGCCGGCCGGCCGGCGGGCTCGGGAGTGACCCGGAAGTCGCGCTTGCGCTTGTATTCTTTGAGCCCCATGAAGCGACCTCCTGCAAGGCCGGTGCCCCGCAACGGGGCTTTTCCGCCCGGTCCGGCGGGCCGGGCCGAAACCCTTCGGCGATCCGCGCGTTTATACTGCCGAACGAGCGAGAAAGGAGACTTCCCATGACCCGATCCGGCCGCGTTTCGATCCTTCGCACGGCGCTGATTTCGCTGCTGGCCTTCCCCCCGCTGCTCCTCGCGGGCACGGCGCCGGGGATCTCGCCCGGCGACATGGACCCGTCCGCGAGCCCCTGCCGCGACTTCTACAAGTACGCGGACGGCGGCTGGCTCGAGCACAACCCGGTCCCTCCCGCCTTTTCTCGCTGGGGGACGTTCACCGTGCTCGCGGACCACAATCGCGACGTCCTGAGAAAGATCCTCGAAGAAGCCGCCTCGGCGAAAGCGCCGGAGGGATCCGACGAGCGGAAGATCGGGGACTTCTACGCCGCCTGCATGGATGAGACCCGTGTCGAGGCCGAGGGCGCGAAGCCGATCGCCCCGGAGCTCGCCCGCATCGAGAAGATCGCCGACCGCCGCGGCCTCGATTCGGAGATCGCCCGGCTCCACGAAGAGGGAGTCAACGTCCTGTTCTCCTTCGGCTCGCAGCAGGACCGCAAGAACAGCGAAGAAGTGATCGCGGGGGCCTACCAGGGGGGACTCGGGCTTCCGGACCGCGATTACTACGTCAAGGACGACGAAAAGACGAAGACGATCCGCGACCAGTACGCCGCCCACGTCGGAAAGATGCTGGCTCTCCTCGGCGACGATCGGGCGAAGGCCGCCGGGGAGGCGAAGACGGTGCTCGCGATCGAAACCCGTCTGGCGAAGGCGTCGATGACGCGGGTCGAGCGCCGCGATCCCGATGCGACGTACCACCGGATGACGGTCGCGCAGCTCGACGCGCTCACGCCGGGGTTCGACTGGAAGGCCTATCTCCGCGACGTCGAGGCGCCGCCGTCGGCCGTCAACGTCGGGCAGCCCGAGTTCTTCAAGGCGATGAACCGGGATCTCGACGAGATTCCCCTCGGCGACTGGAAGACCTACCTGCGATGGCACCTCGTTTCCGCCGCGGCCCCGACGCTCTCGTCGAAGTTCGTCGAGGAGGACTTCGATTTCCACGGCCGGATCCTGAACGGGACGAAGGAAATCCTGCCGCGGTGGAAGCGGTGCGTGTCCGCGACGGACGGCGAGCTCGGGTTCGCTCTCGGCAAGAAGTACGTCGAGAAGGCCTTTCCGCCCGAGTCGAAGACGCGCGCCGACGAGCTCGTGAAGAACCTGATCGCCGCGCTCCACGACGACCTCGAGACGCTCCCGTGGATGAGCGATGCGACGCGCAAGGCGGCCCTCGAGAAGCTCGCGGCGTTCACGCCGAAGATCGGGTACCCGGACGAATGGCGCGACTATTCGGCGTATCGCGTCGGCCGCGAGAGCTATGCGGCCAACGTCGCGGCGGGGGAAGCTTTCGAATTCCACCGGCAGCTCGCGAAGATCGGGAAGCCCGTCGACCGGAAGGAATGGGGGATGACGCCTCCGACCGTCAACGCCTACTACAACCCCCTGAAGAACGAGATCGTCTTTCCTGCGGGGATCCTCCAGCCTCCCTTCTTCGACGGGAAGGCCGACGACGCCGTGAACTACGGCGCGATCGGCGCCGTCATCGGCCACGAGATGACGCACGGGTTCGACGACCAGGGAAGGAAATTCGACGCGCACGGCAACCTCCGCGACTGGTGGTCGCCCGAGGACGCGAAGAACTACGACCAGCGCGCCGCTTGCGTCGAAAAGCAATTCGACGCCTATGTCGTCCAGCCCGGCCTGAACGAGAACGGCAAGCTCGTGCTCGGAGAGAGCATCGCCGACCTCGGCGGCCTGAAGATCGCCTGGCGGGCGTATCAGAAGAGCCTCGAGGGGAAGTCCGCGCCGGCGCCGATCGACGGCTTCACCGGCGCCCAGCGATTCTTCCTTTCGTATGCGCGCGTGTGGGCGGAGAACGACCGTCCCGAGTCCGAGCGGATCCAGGTCGTCACGAACCCTCATCCGCTCGACCGCTTCCGCGCGATCGCCGCGCCCTCGAACATGCCGGAATTCGAGAAGGCTTTCGCGTGCAAGCCGGGGGAGCCGATGGTCAGGGCGGATCGCTGCGCCATCTGGTGATCGGGAAGCTGGCGCGGCCATACATCGAGCGAATACGGGCGCGAAGCTTCCGCGACGCCCTCGCCGTACGCTCCGGTACGACTCGGGACGTCGCGCGCGCTCCGCATCCCGTCTCGCTCGCGTCTGGCCGCGCCTCGCCGACATCGCGTTGAGTAACTGTATTCGGAGCCCGCTGGCGACGGTCCGCGGCATGCGGATTGCTGCCGTTCAGGATGTGCGAAGGATTCTGCTCGCCGCTGCGGTAATTACCGCGGTCGCCGCGATGGCCGGCTGTCATTCGACGACCGAGCCCGGGACCGGACCGGCCCCGGCGCCCGCGCCTCCGACGGCGCAACCGAACGCGCCCGCGCCTCCGACACCCCCTGTCAAGCCGGGAACGGCGACACCGCCGATCCCGCCCCCTCCGCCGCCTCCCGCGCGCTGATTCGCCGGAGGAGCCGCGTCAGATGCGCTCGACGCCCCGGCCGGCGTAGTCCGTCAACAACCAGACCAGGAACAGCGCGATCCCGGCCGTGACGAAGAAGCGGCGCGCGGGAGAGCCCGGGGCGAATCCGAAGATCCAGGACGACGCGGCGAGGAATACCGAGACGACGAGCTCGAGGACGCCGTGCGCGACGAACGCGATCGTCCCTCCCGCTCTCCCCGGAAATCGCGTCGCGAGCGTGACGAGGAGATGGACGACCGCGAGGATCCAGCAGATCAGGGCGGGAACGCCTCCGAGCCCGATCGCGAAGGGCGCGAGGGCGAAGACGACGACCGCGACGAAGTCGAGGAGCCGGTGAGGCCCGGGGGCGATCAGTTTCATGCGCGTCCTCCGGCGAGATCTTGTTCCGCTGCCGCCCGCCGAATCAAGGGCGTCAAGAGCCGGAGATGGCACCCAAGTTGCTCCTTACGGGGATAGAAGGAGGGAGGATGTCCCGCCGCGACGAGCTCATGCAACGCTGTGACGCCGCGATGAACGCCGCCGCGGAGAAGGCGGAATCGATCGCGGAGTGGAGCGACGAAACGCGCATGGCCGTCTCTTTGACGATCCGGCTCCTCGGCAGACAGTTCTCCCGGACGCTCGAGCTCGCGCTCGCCTGCGCGAACGAAGACGTCGATCCCGTTTCTTCCGCGCGAATTGCGGAGGTCGAGCGCGACTGGGGATACCTGATCAAGTAGTGCGGTGATACGGGCCGTTATACGGGCCCGTGCGAGCCGCCGCGCGGGCGCGACGTACGCCCCGGTTCGCCTAACCCGCCGGCCGGCTCGCCGAGCCCGTCTTCCAGCCCGTCTGACCGCACTCATCCGATTTTTATTGAAACGAGACGGTCTTCGCATGTTGTGGTCGCAGGGGTGTTGCCATTCGACTCGGCAATCAGGCGCGGCGAGACGCGAGCCCGACGGGATGCGGGCGCCCGTCCCGCGGCCCGCGGCGTACCGGGGCGTACGTAAGGCCGCGGGTCGCGGTGCACGCGCCCGTCCGGCTCGATGTATGGCCGCGCCTGCTTGTCAGCCGAAGGCGAGGTGGACGACCTTGGGAAGATCCCGCCGTTTCAGCTTCTCGACGAACAGTCCCGCGGTGAGAAAAGTGACCCGGCCGTCGCCCGCCCTCTGCTCGCAGCGCACCACGTAGAAATCGACGTGCTCGACGCCGGCCGGCCCGGAGAGATCGAGTGCGCAGCGCTGGCCCGCTTCGAGCGGCCCCTGCGTTTCGAGCGCGATTCCCATTCGAGAAAGGTTCACGACAGCGGCCGGCCCCTCGATGCCGTGCACGCGCGCGGTGAAGCCGTCTCCCGGAATCCGCCGCGCGGAGCGGCGGCCCGATAGGCCCATCGATCCCTCCGTCCTGTGTGCGCCGGATCTTGGCATGACTCCGACGATCGGGCAAGAGCGGACGCGCGTATCATTTGCGGGCGGAGGGGAGATGAAACGTACGCGAGGGCTGTTCTTCGCCGGGGTTCTCGGGATCGCCTCGGCCGCCCCGGCCGCGGCGGTCCGGTACGGCACGGAAGCGGAGGCGCGCGCGCTCCTCGACAAGGCCGTGGCGCTCTACCGAAAGGACGGGGCGTCCGCGATCGAGGCGATCGGGAAACCCGGCGGCCCCTTTATGAAGCGCGACCTGTTCGTCGTCGTGATCGGACCGGACAGGAAGATCGCGGCCGACGCGGCCGAGCCGGAGCTCGTCGGGTCCGACGTCGCCACGCTGCGCGACCCGCTCGGCAAGCCCTGGGCGCTCCTTCTTCAGAAGCAGGCGACCGAGGACGGCGTCGTCGTCGACTACGAAGCGAAGAATCCGCAGACCGGACGGGTGGAGGACAAGTCCGCCGTCGGCCTGCGCGTCGACGACTGGGTTTTCTCGTGCGGCTACTATCTCCCGCCGCCGAAGCCGGCGGAGAAGACCGCCGCCGAGGCGCCCAAGCCCGGGCAGGAAGCCTGGGCCGGGAAATGGACCGCGACGGACGCCGACGGGACGCCCTACACGATCGCGCTCGACGCCTCGGGGACCGCCGAAAGCGGCCGCGGCGAGGGCCAGCAGGGGTTCTGGATCGCCGACGCGGCCGGCGCGCGGATCGACTGGTCCGACGGGTGGACCGATTACTTCGTCCGCTCCGGCGACGCGTTCGAGCGGCTCGCGTTCGCCCCCGGCGCGCCGCGGGACGAGAAGCCGCAGAGCACGACCCCGGTCACGCGGGAGAAGTGAGCCGGAGCGGCCCGGCGGCGAGCGCGCGGCGCATTCTCGCCGGGTAGTTCGTGAAGACTCCGGAAGTCCCCGCGGCGATCAGCCGGCGGGCCCGCGCGGCGTCGTCCACCGTGTAGGCGAGCACCGGACGGCCGGTCCCCGCGACGCTGGCGAGCAGGCGCCGGGTCACCGCCGCGAACTGGCAATGGATGCTCGCCGCCTCGAGCGCCTCCGCCGCGCGGAGCACCCCCGGCACGCGGTGCCGGGCCATCGGGGCGACCGGCGCGGCGGCGATCGCGTTCTTCACTTCGGCGAGGAGCTTCCAGTTGAAGCTCGAATAGATCGCGTGGCCGCGTCCGGCGAGCGCCCGCGCGAGGACCCGCGCGTAGCGCGCGCGCCCCGCCCTCCGGCACTTCAGATCGAGCGTCAGCGGGAACCGCGGCGGAATCGTTTCGAGGACTTCCTCGAGCGTCGGGATCCGCGCGCGCCGGCGGCCCCGGTGGAAGTGGTAGGAGACATCGAGATGCCTCAGGATGTTGAGCGAGGTGTCCTCGACCGAGACCGTGTGCCCGGCGACGCGCCGGAGGTTGAGATCGTGAACGGCGACGAGATGCCCGTCGGACGTCAGGCGCAGATCGAGCTCGATCATGTCGGCGCCCTGCTCGACGGCGAGGCGGAAGCTCTCGAGCGTATTCTCCGGGCTCTCGCCGCACGCGCCGCGATGGGCGATCACCCACGGACGCGGCGGGAGGCCCATCGCGGCGAGCTCGGGACGCAGCGGCGAGGCCGTCTTCATGCCGTCACGATAACCCCGCCGGCCGAGTCCGGGATTCCCGAGCGGTTCGAGCGGTTTGCGGCGTCTTCCCGTCCGTCGGGTCAGGCCTCGTCGAGCCGCGCGACGAGGCCGATCATGCGCCCCGCCCCTGCGCCGTCGCGCCGGTAGGAGGCGAGCTCGGGACCGCCGCAGTGCGTGCAGAACGCGAGGGTCTCGATTCGTCCGGGCAGCACGCCCTCCTCCTCGAGCTGGGCGCGGTTGGCCGCCTTGAGGTCGAGGCGGAACTTCGCCCCGCAGCTCCGGCGCACGAAATCGCCCGCGAAGGCGGCGGCGACGTCGCCGCCCACTTCGTAGCAGCAGCCGCCGATCGCCGGCCCGAGGACGGCGCGGAACGCCGCGGGGGGTTCGCCCGTTTCGCGGGCGAGCGCGCGCACGCCCTCCGCCGCGGCGCCGGCCGCGGTCCCGCGCCATCCCGCGTGGACGGCGGCCACGCCGGAGGGCGCCTGGAGCAGGATCGGAACGCAGTCGGCGGTCTGCACGACGAGAGCGATGTCGCGCCGCGCCGTGACGAGAACGTCCCCTTCCCCGACGAGCCGGGTCTCGCCGGGAGCGATCGGCGCCCGCACCGGGAGCACCGCCTTCCCGTGCACCTGCGTCGCGCGGGCGATCGGAAGGAGAGGGCGGCCGATCGCCTCGGCGAGGCGCCGCGCCAGGTGCGCCGTCGCCGACGGGATCTCGGGAGGCGCCTCTCCGCGGCGCGAAAACGCCGCGATCGCCCCTTCGCGGTTCTCCCGCCAGAGCTCCATGCGCGCGAGGATACCGCGACCTCCGCCAACGGCCGGACGGGGGCAACCTGTTACAATCTGACGGTGTCCGTCTCGGAAAAAGTGAAGGTCGTTCCGGTCATCGGGCTCGAGGTGCATGCGCAGCTCGCGACCGCCTCGAAGATGTTCTGCCCTTGCCCGACGACGTTCGCCGCGGAGCCGAATTCCGCGACCTGTCCGGTCTGCCTCGGGTTCCCCGGAACGCTCCCGGCCGTCAATCGCGAGGCCGTCGCGCTCGCGATCCGGTTCGGGCTCGCCGTCGGGGGGACGATCGACCGGCGCTCGGCGTTCGCCCGGAAGAACTACTTCTACCCGGACCTCCCGAAGGGATACCAGATCACGCAGTTCGACCGGCCGATCGTGATCGGCGGATCGGTCGAGATCGAGACGGAGAGCGGAATCCGCGACATCCGGCTCGTCCGCGCCCACCTCGAGGAGGACGCCGGGAAGTCGCTCCACGAGAACCCCTTCCCCGACGTTCCCGACACCGTCACGCTCGTCGAATGGAATCGGGCCGGCGTTCCCCTCCTCGAGATCGTGTCGGAGCCGGACCTCCGCTCGGCCGCCGAGGCGATGGCGTATCTGACCGAGCTCCGGCGTCTCCTGCGCGCGCTCTCGATCTCCGAGGCGAACATGGAGGAGGGGAACCTGCGCTGCGACGCGAACGTCTCCGTTCGCGACTCGGACTCGGACCCTCTCGGGACGCGCGTCGAGGTCAAGAACATGAACTCGATCCGGAACGTGGGCCGCGCGATCGAGCACGAGATCGAGCGCCAGGCACAGCGGCGCGCCGCGGGGGAGAGGATCGTCCAGGAGACGCGGCTCTTCGACGCGGCGACCGGCGAAACCCGGGTGATGCGGAGCAAGGAGGAGGCGCACGACTACCGGTATTTCCCCGAGCCGGATCTCGGCGCGCTCGAGATCTCCGAGGCGTGGATCGCGGACGTTCGCTCGACGCTCCGCGAGACCCCCCGGGAGAAGCGCCGGCGGTTCCGGACGATCTATGCCCTGCCGGCGTCCGATGCGGAGCTCCTCTCCTCCTCGCGGCCGCTCGCCGAGTATTTCGAGACCGTCGCCGCGTCCGTCGCGCCGCGGCTCGCGGCGTCGTGGGTGACGGGCGAGGTCCTCCGGTGGATGAAGGAGCAGAAGCTGTCGCTCGAGGAAGCGGGGCGGTTCTCCGTGCCGCCGTCCGCGCTCGCCGAGCTCCTCGGGTTCGTCGGATCGGGAGACCTCTCGGTGTCCGCGGCGAAAGTCGTGTTCGAGGAGATGGCGCGGTCGGGGCGCCGGGCGCCCGAGATCGTGAAGGAGAAGGGGCTCACGCGGGTCTCCGACGAATCGGCCCTTTCGGCGGCGATCGAGACGGTGCTCCTCGACAATCCGTCGCAGGTCGCGCAGTACCGCGCGGGCAAGACCGCGACGTTCGGCTGGTTCGTCGGGCAGGCGATGAAGGCGACCGGCGGCCGGGCCGATCCGGAGACGCTCCGGAGGCTCCTGAAGGAACGTCTCGAGGCATGATCCAGGTCTTCCACCTCTCGAAGGAGTACGGCCGCTACCGGCACGCGCTGACCGACGTCTCGTTTTCGATCCAGAAGGGCGAGTTCGTGTTCCTGACCGGGCCGTCGGGCGCGGGGAAGACGACGCTCCTGCGCCTTCTCTTCCGGGACGAGCTGCCGACGGAAGGGCAGATCATCGTCAACGGCCGCAACATCGGCGTGCTGCCGGGCTCGAAGCTCCCGTATTTCCGGCGGACGGTCGGGATCGTCTTCCAGGATTTCAAGCTGATCGGTCGGAAGACGGTCTTCGAGAACCTCGCCTTCGTGCAGAACATCCTGGGCACGCCGCCCGCCGAGCAGAAGCGGCGCGCGTACCAGGTGCTGAAGCAGGTGGGGCTCCACTACCGGATGAACGCCTACCCGTCGGAGCTCTCCGGCGGCGAGCAGCAGCGGGTCGCGATCGCGCGGGCTCTCGTCAACGAGCCGCAGCTCCTTCTCGCCGACGAGCCGACCGGGAACCTCGACCCGGCGCTCTCGGAGGAAATCATGCATCTCTTCGCCGAGATCAACCTCCGCGGCACCGTCGTGGTGATCGCGACGCACGACGTGGAGCTGATCCGCCGCATGGGAAAGCGCGTCCTCACGCTCGACCACGGCCGGCTCCGGGAGGACCAGGCCCGTCCGCCGGTCGCGCTCGCCGCCCGCGAAGCGCCGTTCCTTCCGGCGTGATCCGCGTCGCGGTCCGCCACGCTTTCGCGGAGGCCTGGTCCATCGCCCGGAGCGGACCGGGCCTGACGGTGGTCGCGGTGGGGCTCATCGCGATCGCGCTCTACATTCCGGGAATCGTGCTGCTCCTGACGCAGAACGTGGCGCGCCTCGCGTCCTCGGCGCAGGAGCCGGCCTCGATCGTCGCGACCCTGCTTCCCTCCGCGGATCCGCGCGCGCTCGCGCAAGCGATCGCGGCGGCGCCCGAGGTCGCCCGCGTGCGGATCGTCGGTCCGTCGGCGGCGAGGCGGCGCTTCGAGACGACGTTTCCGGATCTGAAGGAGCCGCTCGGCAAGCTCGAGGGGATGGAGTTCCCGACGTCGCTCGAGGTGGTGCTGGCGCCGTCCTTCGCCTCCCGCGGAAGCTCGATCGCCGGCGAGATCGCGCGGCGTCCCGGAGTCGACCAGGTGCAGGAGGAGGCGCCCTTCGAGGTCCGGTTCCGCGGATTCCTCTCGGTCGTCCGGCGCGCGGCCTTCGCGCTCGGCGCGCTCCTCTGCGGCGCGGCGATTCTCTCGGTCGCCTCGGCCGTGCGGCTCGCTCTCGACCAGCACCGCGACGAGATCGACATCATGCGGCTGATGGGCGCGACCGAGGCGAAGATCCGCACGCCCTTCTGGCTCCACGGCGCGCTCGAGGGGGCCGCCGGAGGAATCGCGGCGCTCGCGCTCCTCGCCGCGACCTATCTCGCCGCGGGCCGGGCGCTCGCCGGGACGCCCCACCCGCTGCTGTCGGTATTCTGGGTGAAGTTCTTCTCGGCGCGCGTCGCGGCGCTGTTTCCGGCCGCCGGCGCGGCCGCGGGGTTCATTGGGGCGGCGCTGTCGGTCGGTCGGGCGAAGCTATAAGCAGGCGCGGATCATACGGGTCGTTATACGGGACGCGTGCAGCCCGCCGGCGGCGCTCAACGTACGCCCCGGTACGCCTCGGCCGCCGACCGGGCTGCCCGCGCGCGTCTTCCAACCCGTCTGACCGCGCCCGACGGTCGTTGCAAACCGAGCAATGTCCAAACGAACGTCGCCACGGGTCGCGATTCTGCGAATGTTGACGACGCTCAACCTCGATGGAGAAGGCCGCGAGGCGCGGCGAGGCGCGAACCCGGCGGGATGCGGGTCGCCCGCGAGATCCCGAGGCCTACCGGGGCGTAGGTCGCAGGGTCTCGCGGGCGGCACGCGCCCGCCCGGCTCGATGCATCGCTGCGCCTGCTAGACAGCATCTGGAGCAGGTGGTTCGTCCGGTTCGCCGAGCAGCCTCGCGACCGGCTGCCACCCCTCCACGTTCTCGCAGATCACTTTCAGGGCGGAAGTCAGCGGAACCGCGAGGATCGCGCCGGCGACTCCCCACAGCATTCCCCAGAAGAGGAACGCGATCAGCACGGTCAGCGGAAACAGGCGGACCTTCCCGCCGACGATGAACGGGGTGAGGATGTTCCCCTCGAGGAACTGGAGGACGACGTAGACGAGGAGGACGGAGAAGGCCGCGCGCCCCCCGACCTGGAAGTACGCGACGAGCACGGCCGGAATCGTCGAGACGATGACGCCGACGTACGGAACGAGCACGCAGAGCCCGGCGAGCGGCCCGAGGATGTAGAAGTAGTTGATCCGGAGCGCCATGAGCGACAGCATCGTCGCGGCCGCCATGATCAGCACGACGAACGACTCGCCGAGCGCGTAGGCCGTGAGCGACCTCGAGATGGCGCCGACGACGTCGAGCCGCTCGAAACGGCGGTCGCGGCGGAGAAGCCCCGACAGCGCGCGCCCGAACTTCTCGCGGTCCTTGAGCATGAGGAACGAGAGGAGCGGCACCGCGGCCGCCGAGAGCAGCGTCGAGAGCGTCGAGCCGACCCGCGCGAGGAGCGCCCGCGTCGTCTCGAGCGACGACTCGGTGATCTTGACCTCGCGCACGCCGCGCGTCTCCTCCGGAAGGATGCTTCCGGTCCGCTCCTGCACGTTGCGGACGAAATCGGCGAGCCGGCTCGTCACGTCGCGGATCTTGCTCTGGTAGAGCGGAAGGTCGAGATAGAACTGCTGCAGCTGCGCCGAGACGTTCACGATCAGCAGCGCGACCCCGCCGATCAGGATCGCGAGCACGAGCAGGATCGCCGGAACGCGCGGCATCCGCGCCCGCTCGAGGAGCGAAACGAACGGGCGGAGAGCCAGCGAGAGGAAGAGGGAGAAGAAGATCGTGACGAAGAACGCCTGCCCGTAGTAGAGGAGCGCGATCGCCGCCGCGAGCCCGAGCAACCGGATGCCGTTCCGCCCCGGGACGGGGATCCGGGACGCCGCGGGCTCGGTGCCGTTCACCGAAAAAAAACCCCCTCGTCCGGAGGGGGCGGAAGAGAGCGGGGGAGACGACGGGTCATGAGCCGGTCACGAGCGTGACGACGATCACCGCGCGGCGGTTCTTCGCGCGGCCCTCCGCCGTGGAATTGTCGGCGACCGGATCCGCCGACCCGCGGCCCGCGGTCTGGATCCGCGCGCCGTCGATGCCGTGACGTTCGACGAGGTACGCTTTCGCCGCCTCGGCGCGTTCGGTCGAGATTTTCATGTTGGCCGCGTCCGTTCCGGCATTGTCGGAATAGCCCGTGATCACCGCGGTCGAGTTGAGGTCGTTCTTCATCCGCAACGCGACACCGTCCAGGATCGCCTTGGCGATGTTCGTCAGGCGCGCCCCGCCCTTGTCGAAGCCGATCGTGTCGGTCGTCGTCCGCGTCTGCGGAGCGGGCGGCGCGGCGGGCGGCGCGGCTTCGACGGCCGGCGGCGGAGCCGGGGCCGCTTCAGCCGCGGCGGGCTCCTCGGTCGTCGCGGGCGCCGGCGGGGGCAGGGGCTTGGGCGCTGGCGGAGGCGCCGGGAACGGAGCGTAGTGCACTCCCAGGATGCCTCCGACGGGGGTGGGCGAGAAGCCGTGCTTGGCGAGCTGGTCGACGTTGGCGTTGAGAGCGGCGGTCACGCCCCAGCCGCTGTGGCCGAAGAAGATGCGCACGCCGCTCGCGAAGTACGACCAGTCCGGCGTCTTGATGTCCGGCGAGCCTTCGCTGATCGAGGCGTTGTCGTAGATGTTGCGGTCGAGCTCCGAGATCCAGTGAACGGGCCCGAACGGAACGTCGGTGCCGACCGCGAACCGAAGATGGTTCGGAACGCGGATGTCGGGGTCCGTCGACCGGCGGCCGGAGAGGACGTACGAAACGTTGCCGGTCACGATGCCGACCGAGCCGGACGCGCCGAACTCCCAGTCGGTCCGGCGGGTTTCGACGAAATCCTGGTCGTTGGCAACCGGAATGTGGGCGGCGGTGTAGAGCGCGAGCCGGCCGCGGGATCCCGCCTCCCACATCGAGACCTTGACGCCGAGGCGGATCTTCGCGGGATCGGTCAGCTTGAACGAGTCGAAGTATTCCTGGCCGTTGATCACGCCGGTCGTCCAGCCGCCGCGGCTCTCGTCGCGAATCTCGCCCGCGGAGGCGAAGATCTCGGCGTGGTTGGCGATCCCGTAGGCGAGGCTCCCGCGGAAGGTCGTGTTCGTGTGGCCGCGCTGGCGGTCCTCGGCCGGGAAATTCGGGTCCTCGCCCGCGGTGAGCTTCAGGTTCTGCATGTAGAGGCCGAACGAGAACGCGCGGGCGGGCAGCACGTCGCCGGTCGGGATCGTGAACAGGCCGGTGTCGCCGCCGAAGTCGGGCGCGAGCGGGCCGGTGTACGGCGAGGGCGAGTACACGCTGACGCCGAGCTGGCCCGCGTAGACCTGAGCGCGAACTCGCACCGGAATTGCCAGGAGGAGGAAAGCCAGGACGAGCGCCCGGCACGCGACCTTCATAGAAACTCCTTTCTCCCCAGTCTCCGCTACCGTGCTTGGGTCCACCGGCCGATGCCGGAAATTGCCTTCAGTATAAAGCCAAATGTCGGCTTTTGAAAGACTTTTCCTCTGGCGCGCTCCTCACGGAGCGAAATTCCAAATTCCAGGTTCCAAAACTCAATGGGTTCCCACGCCGGCTTTCGGAAGCCACGAATCCGATTTGGGAATCGGTTCCGTCCGGGTCGCCCCGTTCGGTTTTGGAATTTCGAGCTTATTGGGATTTGGAGATTGGAACCTGGCGCTTACCGTCAGGTCTTGGGCTGCATCACCAGCGCCATCTTCTCCTGGAAGGCGCGCATCGGGGCGCTTCCGCGAAGCGCGGAGATCGTCTGCTCGGTCTGGCGAATGAACTCCCGGACGGATTCGATGCCCCGGCCGCGGTCGATCTCGGCGAGCGCCTGCCGGTACGGCCGGTCGATCCCCGGAATGTTCTGCTCTCCCATCGTCGCTTCCGCCTCCTGCTTCACGCGGGTGCAGAGGATCATCAGGATCTTCTTCTCGTCTCCGAGGGCGGCGGTGGGAGCGACCGGGGCCGCCGACGGCGACGACAGGCGCGCCGGCTCCTTCGACTTGAGCTCGACGAGATCGGCGGCGACGAGTCCGTACAGCGTCTTCGCGACATCGAATGGCGAGGTCCGGTTCCCGCGCGCGATCTCCTCGATCGTTCGCTGGCCGTCGATCTTCCCGGCGAGGTTCCACTCCTGCGGGGAGAGCGTGACCGGCTCCGGGCTCTCGCGTTCCTTCAGCTGCGGCACCGCGTCGATTCCCGGGATCTTCTTCGAGAGGACCTTCCACTCGTCGAGGCGCCGGGCCGCCTCCATGAGGAGGCTGGTGTTCGACCTCGAGATCGTGCGCTCTTCGGTCTCGTCGTTGGCCGTGAACTGGAAATCGCCCGACGACCATATGGCCAGAGCGTAGACAGCTTCCTCGCCGCTGACTTCTCCGAGACGACTGTGAACCATTTGTCCGTTCTTGAGATAGATGAATCCGCGCTCGGGCCCGCGCGTCAGCGTGAAGACGCCCGTTTTTCCCGAAACGGACATCAATTGAACGATGTCCGGAACGGGGAGTTCTTTCAGCGAACCCTGGAATGACATGTCTGGTGAAACGATGCTAGCACGCGGCCGAACGACCGTCAAAGCCCGGTCCTGCCGCATGATGGCAGTGGCAGATCGCCGTCGCGAGCGCGTCGGCGGCGTCGAGAGGGATCGAGGCGGCGCCGCGGGAAAGGAGCGATTTCACCATTTCGCGGACCTGGGGCTTCTCGGCCCGTCCGTATCCCGTGATCGACTTCTTGATCGTCAGCGGCTCGTACTGGAACGTCGGAAGGCCGGCCCGCGCCGCCGCGAGGAGGACCACGCCCCGCGCGTGCGAGAGGGCGACGGCGGCCGGGACGCTCCGCCCCTGAAAGACGGTCTCGAGCGCGACCGCGTCGGGGTGCGTCTCGGCCAGGAAGCGCTCGGCGCGCGTGAAGAGGGCCTCGAGGCGCCGGGAGAGCGGACCTTCCGCTTCGCGCCACACCCCGAAATCGAGCGCGACGAGGGCGCCGCGGGTGAAATCGACGAGGCCGAAGCCGCAGGCGCGGGAGCCCGGGTCGATGCCGAGGACCTTCACGAGGCAAGCCCGAGACCGCACCGCCCGGAGCCGGCCGCAAGACGTCGACGACGCATTTCTGTTTCCCGTGACGCCGGAGCGTCAGTGATCCGGATGACGCCGCGTGTCGCCGCGCATGGAGTTACGCCGACTCGGGGAGCTCGGCCGCCGTCCAGACGTTCTGGACGTCGTCGTGCTCCTCGAGCGCTTCCATCAGCTTGATCATCTGCTGCGCCGGGCTTGCCCTCGAGCTTGACGTAGTTCTGCGGCATCATCGAGACCTCGGCGGCCGCCGGTCTCGACTGCCCATCGCCTTGACGCGCCTCGTTGACCGCGTTCGAACGCCTTCGGGAGCGGTGTAGATCTTCCCAGTTCTCGTCGTCGTCGTCGCGAGGTCGTCGGCGCCCGCCTCGAGCGCCGCGCGCCATCAGACGCGTCCTCGTCGACCTTGTCGCTTCTCGACGACGATGTAGCCCTTCTTGTCGAACATCCAGGCGGACGCGTTCGCTCTCGCCCAGGTTCCCGCCGTGCTTCGTGAAGATGTGGCGGATCTCGCCGACGCGTCCGGTTCTTGTTGTCGGTGAGCACCTCGATGTATGATCGCGGCGCCGCCCGGACCGTAGCCCTCGTACGGTGACCTCTTCGTACGAGACGCCGGGGAGCTCTCGCCGGTGCCGCGCTGGATCGCCCGCTTGATGTTGTCGGCCGGCATGTTCGCGGCCTTCGCCTCGGCGATGACCGTGCGCAGGCGCGGGTTGCTGTCGGCATCCCCGCCGCCGTCCCGGGCGGAGACGGTCAACTCCTTGATGAGGCGCGTGAAGATCTTGCCGCGCTTGGCGTCGGCGGCGCCCTTCTTGTGCTTAATCGTGCTCCATTTGTTGTGGCCCGACATCGTTCGTCCTCTCTCGGAAAGCCCACTATTCTACCGCCGCCCTTCGGGGGTGTAAAGCACGCGGCGATTGACATTCGTCGCGGCGCGTGGAGATAATGGGGAATCCAACCATGGCCAAGAAGCTTCTCCTGATCGAGAACGAGCCGCGTTACATCGACAAGGTCCGTCTTGCCGGAGGGTCCGATTTCGACGTGACCGTCGCGCGGGAGGGGGACGAGGGGATCGCCGCGTTCGACCGCGAGCGCCCCGACCTCGTCGTCGTGACGGCCGCGCTCCAGAAAATGCGCGTCAACGACGTCATTCGGGACCTGCGCCGCAAGGGCGGCCCGACGGCGCCGCCGATCCTGCTCATGATGTCGGGGTACAAGGGCTCGAACCCGAAGGCCGACGCGCAGAAGATCGGCGCGTTCGACATTCTCGAGAAGCCGTTCTCCGACGAGACGTTCCGGAGCATCGCGTTCGAGGCGATCGATTCGACGGATCCGGGAGCGCGCACGATGCGGATCGACGCGTCGCAGCTCCAGGGCGGCCTGACGTCGTCGGACATCTTCTCCGACGTGCTCGAGGACCTCCAGCCGGAGGAGGCGCCCGCGCCCGCTCCGCCGCGGCGTCCGGCCGCGACGATCCCCGATCTCGCGGTCCCGCCGCCCGGTCCCGCGCCCCGTGCGGCCGCGCCGGATTCGAACGTCGACAGGCGCCTCGAGGAGACGCTGTCCGGAATCCTGGCGCCGAAGAAGACCGCGGCGCCGCCGCCGAAGCCCGCTCCTGCCGCGGCCGCGCCGAAGCCGGCGGAAGCTCCGCCGTCCAGGCCTGCGGCCGTGGCGCCTCCGGTCGCGGCGAAGCCCGCCGGCGAACCGCGGCCGGCTTCCCGTCCGTCGACGAACCTCGAGGTCGATAACCTCATCTCCCAGACCCTTTCGGGGATGGCGATTCCCGCGGCGAAGCCGAGGCCCGCCGCGCCGCCGGCACCCGCGCCCGCGCCTCGACCCGCGCCCGTCGAAGCTCCGCCGCCCGCCCCCGCGGCGGCAGCGAAGAAGGCCCCCGCGGCCGGGCCGTCCGACAAGGACCGGTTCGGACAGTTCCATCTCATGGAGAAGATCGCGACGGGCGGGATGGCCGAGGTCTACAAGGCGCGGATGAGCGGCGTCGACGGATTCCAGAAGATCGTCGCGATCAAGAAGATCCTGCCCCACATGGCGGCGTCGGAAGACTTCATCACGATGTTCGCCGACGAGGCCAAGCTCGCGGCCCAGCTCAACCATCCGAACATCATCCACATCTACGACCTCGGGAAGGTCGAGAACTCCTACTACATCGCGATGGAGTACGTGGAGGGACGCGACCTGCGCTCGATCCTGAAGTCGGGCGCCGAGCACGGCCTGCCGCTTCCTCCGGAGCTCGCCCTGTTCATCGCGTCGAAGCTCGCCGCCGCGCTCGACTACGCGCACCGGCGGAAGGACTTCAACGGCCACGACCTCTCTCTCGTGCACCGCGACGTCTCGCCGCAGAACGTCCTCATCTCGTACGAGGGAGACATCAAGCTCTGCGATTTCGGGATCGCCAAGGCGGCGTCGAAGTCGTCGCAGACCCAGGCGGGAGCTCTCAAGGGAAAGCTCCAGTACATGTCTCCGGAGCAGGCTTCGGGAAAGTCGCTCGACCGTCGCAGCGATCTCTTCTCCCTCGGGAGCGTCCTCTACGAGATGCTCACGGGCGAGAAGCTCTTTCCGGGCGAGTCGGACATGACGATCCTCGATCAGGTCCGCAACGTGAAAGCCTCCGCCCCCTCGTCGAAGAATCCGGACGTGCCCAAACGCGCCGACACGATCGTCCTGAAAGCCCTCGCGAAGAACCCCGATGATCGCTACCAGAACGCGTCGGACCTGCAGCGCGATCTCGAATCGGTCCTGTACACGTTCTCCCCGGCGCCGGGGAGCGCCGACGTCGCGATCTATCTCCACCACCTGACGGCCGAGGAGAAGAGCTCGGCCGCCGGAAGCGATCGAGCGTTCGACCAGGCATTCACGCCTTCCAGGCCCGAGCCGGCCGCGCCGGTCAAGTCGAAGAAGGCCAAGGGCACCGTCGTGCAGCGCAAGACCGGAACGGTGCCCGGAGTTCCGGTTCCGCCCCCTCCTCCGCCCGCGCCGCCGGCCGGGGCGGCCGCCGCGGCCGAACCGGCCGAAGGCGTCAAGCACGACACGAAGAGCGGCGTCTTCGGCGCCTACTCGTCCAAGAGGGTCGAGGCGGAGAAGAAGGGACGGGCGCCGCTCGTTGCCGGAATCGGCGTTGCCGCGCTCGTCCTGGTCGGCGTGATCGTCGCGCTCACGCGCAAACATCCCGCGCCCGCTCCGCCGCCGGCGCGCGTGGCGACCTCCTCCGCGGCTCCGGCGACGACGTCGGCCGCTCCCGCGGCATCGACGAGCGCCGCGAGCTCGACGCTCACCGAGAAGCAGATCGAGGAAGAGGTCAAGAAGCAGCTCGCGCAGAAACAGAAGGAGCTCGACAAGGCCCAGGCGGCCCAGAAGAAGAACGCGCCGGCGCCCGCGGCGCCCCCGGCCTCGCCCGCCCCGACGGCGGTCGCGGCGAACGCGATCAAGCCGCCCGTGCCGATGGCGATCTCTCCCGAGGCTGCCGTCGCGCAGCCGAAGCCGATCAACGTGCCGCGGAGGATCGAGAGCGCGCCGCCGCCGCCCCCCCCCGTGGAGCCCGCCGCGACGGTTGCGCGCGGCGATCTCGTCGGTCCGGGTCCGGGGGTCGTCGAGCCGGAGCTCGCCTCGCGGCTTTCGGTGAACTACCCGCTGGCGGCCCGCCAGGAGAGAGTTTCCGGCCGGGTCGTGGTCCTCGCGCTCGTGGACGAGAACGGCCGGGTCCAGTCGGCGCGTGTCCAGACCGGAGTCGCTTCGAAGACCGGCGTCAACGAAGCGATCGTCGACGCCGTCAAGAAGGCGCGGTTCCGTCCCGCCACGAAGGATGGCGTGCCGGTGAAGATGTACAAGGCGATTCCGGTCGAAGTGAATCCGTAGAGCCGGGTTCAAGAGAAGGAGAGTTTGCCCATGACCCTTTCGGCGGAGCAGAAGAAGTTCTACGAACAGACGCTCGCGGTCACGAAGAAAGAGATCTCGGATCTCGAGGCGAACATCCAGGACGAGCTCGCGAAGGTCAAGGAGCGCCTGGCCGAGCTCCAGAACGCGCAGAAAGCGGCGCGCCAGATGTACGACGCCGCGTGCACCCGTCTCGGCGTGCCGAACGACCTGGAAGAGGCGGAAAGCGCTTCCTAGGTCCTCCGGTTCCCGGTCGCGCGGCCGCCGACCGCTCGTTCGAAACCCGGTGAATCGTTTTCCCGGCCGAAAAGCGCGGGTCGCGCGATCGCTCGCGCGCCTCGCCGCGACGTTTCTCGTCGCGGCCGCGCCGCTCCGCGCCGCACCGCCGATTCCCCGGCGGATCGTCGCCCTCGCCCCGAACCTGACCGAGATCGTCTTCGCGCTCGGGGCCGGCGGCCGCCTCGTCGGCGTCTCCACCCGGTCCGACTATCCTCCCGCCGCCGCGGCGATCCCGGTCGTCGGCGGCCTCGCGCCCGATCTCGAAAAGGTCGTCTCGCTCCGGCCCGACCTCGTGCTCGCGACGACCGAGGGCAACCCCGCGGCGGCCGTCGGAATCCTCGAGAGGCGCGGCATCCCGGTGCTCACCACGTCGGCGCCCGACCTCGACGGCGTGCTCGCGTCGATCCGGACGATCGCCGCGCGCATCGGGAGCGCGGCGGCGGGAGAGCGGCTGGCTTCCTCCCTCGAGCGGCGGCGCGAAGCCGTGATCCGGGCGCGCCCCACCCCCGGACCGTCGGCGATCCTCCTGATCTGGCCCTCTCCGCCGCAGGCGGCGGGAGCGGACACGTTCGCGGGCGACATCCTGCGGACGGCCGGAGGGCGCAACTGTCTCGACCGGCCGGGATGGCCGGTCGTCTCGCCGGAGTACCTGGTCGCCGCGCCATGCGACGCCGTCGTCTATCCCCTCGAGAAGGACACCGATCCGATCTTCGCGCGCGCTTTCCGGGACGGGCCGCTGTCCCGGATGACGGCCGTGCGGGGCGGGCGGATCGTCGGTGTCGACGGAGACCGGCTGCTGCGCCCCGGGCCGCGGGCCTTCGACGCGCTCGAACAGCTCGCCGCCTCGCTCGCGAAGGTTCCCCGGTGACGCGGAGGAGGCCGGTTTCGACGGCGGCGGCGGTCACGTCGGCGGCCGCCCTCCTCGCCGCGGCGGCGATCTTCGGCATCCTCGCCGGAAGTGTGCCGCTCTCGTGGACGGCGCTCCGAAACGGCGATCCCGTCGCGAGGGCCGTGCTGTCGCTGCGGCTTCCGCGGGTCGCGCTCGCCGCGGGCACCGGGGGGGCGCTGGCGATCGCCGGCGCGGCGCTCCAGGCGCTGCTCAAGAACCCCCTGGCCGACCCGTTCCTCCTCGGCACGTCGGGGGGAGCGGCGGCGGGGGCGGCGCTCGCGATCTTCTTCGGGGCATCGGCGCTCGCTTCGCCCCTCGGCGCGTTCGTCGGCGCCGCGGCGGCCACGGCGGCGGTTCTCGTTCTCGCGCTGCGCTCCGGCCGGATCGATCTCCAGCGGCTGCTGCTGGCCGGCGTCACCGCCAACGCGTTCTTCTCCGCGGTGATCCTCCTGCTCTTCTCGGCGTCCCCGGGAGCCCGCTCGCGCTCGATGCTCTTCTGGATGATGGGGAGCCTCGCCGACGCCCGGACGGGCGAGGCCGCCGCGCTCGCGGCGTATCTCGCGGCCGGCGGCCTCCTTCTCCTCGCGACGGCGCCCTCGCTCAATCTCTTCCTCGTCGGCGAGGAAAGCGCGGCGTCGCTCGGCGTGCCGGTCGAGAGGACGAAGGCGGTCGTCTTCGCGGCGGCGGCGCTGCTGGCCGGCGCCGCCACGGCCTTCGTCGGCATCATCGGCTTCGTCGGGCTGATCGCTCCCCACCTCGCGCGCCTGGCCTGGGGCAACGACCAGCGGCGGCTGCTGCCGTGCAGCGCCGCCGTCGGGGCGGCGATCGTCGTTCTCGCCGACGCGCTCTCGCGCTTCCTCTTCGCGCCCGCCGAGATTCCGATCGGCGCGGTGACGGCGCTCGTCGGGGTTCCCTTCTTCCTCGTCGCGCTGCGGAGAGTCTCGTGACGGAGGGCCTTTCGGCCGAGGCTCTCCGCGCCGGGTACGGGAAGGAGATCGCTCTCGACGGGGTCGATTTCGCGGTCGGTCCGGGCCGGGTCGCGGCGCTCGCGGGGGAAAACGGCTCCGGGAAGTCGACGCTCCTCAAGGCCGTCGCCGGCGTCGTGCCGCGCCGGACCGGCGACGTGCGGATCGACGGCGAATCCGTGCGCGCGTGGCCGAGGCGCAAAGTCGCGCGGACGATCGCCTACGCGGCGCAGTCGGCCGAGCTGATCTTCCCGATCGCCGTCCGCGATCTCGTCCTCCAGGGGCGCTCTCCCTGGCGCTCCGGGTTCCTGCGGGAGAGCGCGGAAGACGCGGCGATCGCCGAGGATGCGATGCGGGCATGCGACGTGATGGATCTCGCCGATCGCGACGCGACCCGGCTCTCCGGGGGGGAACGGCGCCGCGCGTTCCTCGCGCGCCTCCTCGCCCAGCGCGCGCGGGTGTGGCTGCTCGACGAGCCGACGGCCGACCTCGATCCCCGGCACCGTCTCGAGTTCCTCGAGGTCCTGCGGCAGGCGCACGCCCGCGCGCGGCCGATCGTCCTCTGGGCGACGCACGACGTCAACGAGGCGCTCGCGATCGCCGACGACCTGCTGCTGCTGCGGCGGGGCCGGCTCGTCGCGGCGGGACCGGTCGAGGACGTGCTCGTACCCGCAGCCCTCGAAGAGACTTTCTCGATCCGCGCCGCCGTGGAGCGGGAGGGGGGCGGGCGTCCGCGCGTGTCCTTCTCGCTGTAGGGTCCCTCCCGCAGGGCGCGACGCCGAAATCCGTTCCGGGACGAGGCGCCGGATCGCGCCGGAGCGCGAAAACCGGCGTTGTAGAATCACCGGATTCATGTGGTTCAAGAAGGACAAGGCTCCGAAGGAGATCCGGCAGAACCGCCCCAGCAAGGTCCCGGAGGGGCTCTGGGTCAAGTGCACGTCCTGCCGGGAGATCATCTACGCCAAGGAGCTCCAGCGCTTCGTCAAGATCTGCCCGCGGTGCGGCTACCATTTTCCGCTGTCGGCGACCGAGCGGCTGCGCTCCCTCTTCGACGGCGAGAGCTTCACGGTCGTTGAAAGCGAGCTCCGGTCGGGCGACCCGCTCCACTTCAAGGACAGCAAGCGGTATCGGGACCGCCTGAAGCAGTACGAGGAGTCCGTCGGCCCGGAGGACGCGGCGATCGTCGCGCACGGCGCGGTCGACGGGCTTCCGGCGGTCATCGTCGCGATGGAATTCGGCTTCATGGGCGGATCGATGGGAAGCGTCGTCGGCGAGAAGATCGCGCGGGCGGCCGAGCGCTGCGTCCGGGAGCGGGCCGCGCTCGTGATCGTCTGCACGTCGGGCGGCGCCCGCATGCAGGAAGGGATCCTGTCGCTCATGCAGATGGCGAAGACCTCCGCGGCGCTCGCGCGTCTGGCGGAAGTGCCCCTGCCGTACGTCGCGGTCCTGACCGACCCCACGACCGGGGGCGTCACCGCCTCGTACGCGATGCTCGGCGACGTCACGATCGCCGAGCCGAAGGCGCTCATCGGTTTCGCGGGGCCACGCGTGATCGAGCAGACGATCCGGCAGACGCTCCCCCCCGGCTTCCAGAGGTCGGAGTTCCTGCTCGAGCACGGGATGGTGGACATGGTGGTCGAGCGGAAGGATCTCAAGGATATGGTCGGCAGATGCCTGCGATTGTTGATGAGCTAACGCGGCGATGCATCGAGCCGGACGGGCGCGTGCCGCCCGCGAGGCCCTGCGACATACGCCCCGGTATGCCTCGGGACCTCGCGGGCGTCCCGCATCCCGTCGGGCTCGCGCCTCGCCGCGCCTTCGGGCTGCCCGCAACCGGGCATGCTCTTCGAAAGATCCCGGGGGAGCTTCCCGATCGCCTCGTCGGGTCGCGAGGCGCCGTCTCGTTTTTCGAATTTCAGTCTTCGGGTTTCGAATTTTCACCGTGAGCCACCCCGCCCTCGAACATCTCGATTCCCTCTCGATGCGCGGGATCAAGCTCGGTCTCGAGCCGATCCGGGAAGTGCTCGCGCGCCTCGGCCGCCCGGAGCGGTCGTGCCCGCACGTCCTGATCGCGGGGACCAACGGGAAGGGATCGACGGCGGCGACGCTTTCCTCGATCCTGCGGGCGGCGGGCGTCCGCGCGGGTCTCCACACCTCTCCGCATCTCGTCGACGTGACCGAGCGCGTCCGCGTCGGCGACGAGGACGTGACGGAGCGCGGTCTCGGCGACGCGCTGGCGCGGGTGTTCGCGGCGGCGGCGCGGGCTCCCGAGGTCCCCGTGACGTACTTCGAAGCCCTGACGGCCGCGGCGGAGGAGATCTTCTCGGAGGCCCGCTGCCGGGCCGCCGTCGTCGAAGTCGGGATGGGCGGCCGGCTCGACGCGACCAACGCCGCCGATCCGGTCCTCTCGGCGATCACGTCGATCGACCTCGACCACATGGCCGACCTCGGGCCCACGCCCGCCGCGATCGCGCGGGAGAAGGCGGGCGTGTTTCGCGCGGGTCGGCCGGCGCTATCGGCGGTCGGCGAGCCGGAGGCCCGGGAAGCGGTCGCCGCCGAGGCGGAGCGCATCGGCGCGGCGCTCGTCGACGTCCGCCGGACGACGCGCGCCTCCGGCGTCCGCCCGACGCCGGACGGACAGGCATTCACGCTCGAAACGCCCGCCGGCGTCCATCTTCTCGAGACCCCCCTCCGCGGCGCGCACCAGGTTTCCAACGTCGCGGTGGCGGTGACGGCCGCCGAGCGGCTCCGCCCGCTCTTCCCGGAGATCACGCCGGCCGCGATCGCGCGCGGCGTCGCGTCCGTCCGCTGGCCGGCGCGCCTCGAGAAGTTCCTCGTCGGCGGGCGCGTCGTCTGGCTCGACGGCTGCCACAACCCGGAGGGGGCGCGTGCGCTCGCGGCCTTCCTCGGCTCCCGGGGAGCGCCCTACGACATGCTCTTCGGCGTGATGCGCGACAAGGATGCCCCCGCGATCGCGGCGCCGCTCTTTCCGGCGGCCGGCCGCATCGTGCTCGTCGCGCCGGCGGCCGATCGCGCCTATCCGGTCGACGCGCTCGCCGAACGACTCGGAGCACTCGCCGCGCGTGCCGAGCGCTCCTCTTCGGCCGCCGAGGGGCTCGATCGCCTGCTTCGCTCCGGCGATGCCGAGATCGTGGTCGCGGGCTCGCTGTTCCTCGCGGGCGAGCTCCGGCCGGCGCTCGCCGGCGGGGGCGGACGCGGGAGGGCGATCGCGTGAAGAAGACGGCGGCGCCGACCCCGTGGGAAGAGCGCCAGGAAGCGCTGCTCTCCGTCGCCGCCGCCCGGAGCTCGCGGGCGACGCGCCCCTACGGGGATCGCGCCGAGCGGGACGATCCCTTCCGCGCCGCGTATGCGCGCGACCGGGACCGAATTCTCCATTCCCGGGCATTCCGCCGGCTCAAGCACAAGACGCAGGTCTTCATCCCCTTCGAGGGGGATCATTTCCGCACACGGCTGACCCATACGCTCGAAGTGTCCCAGATCGCCCGTTCGGTCGCGCGCGCGCTCGCGCTCAACGAGGATCTGACGGAGGCGATCGCGCTCGGGCACGACCTCGGGCACACGCCGTTCGGACATTCGGGGGAATCGGTGCTCGACGCGCTGCTCCGCGGAAAAGACCCCGATTTTCCGCTGTCCCCCGCCGTCGCCGCCGAGACCGGGGCCTTCAAGCACAATTACCAGTCGGTGCGGGTGGTCGACCGCCTCGAAAAGCGCTATTCGCATCCCGGCCTGAACCTCACCCACGACGTCCGCGAAGGAATCCTGAAGCACACGTCGTGGAAGCGCGGATTCCCGTTTCCCGTCGAGTTCCCGGAGGGGCTGCGGCTCGGCTCCGGCGGCTCGCTCGAGGCCCAGACGGTGAACTGGTCCGACGAGATCGCCCAGCAGGCCCACGATCTGGAGGACGGACTCGCGATGATCCCGGAGGCCGCGATCGAGGAGCTCGAGATCTCCCGCCGGATCCGGAAGCAGCGCGGCCTCCCGGCCGACCCCGGTCTGCGCCGCGCCGAGCTCGTGCGGGGGCTGTACCGGGAGATGGTCGCGGACCTCGTGTCCGCCTCCGCGGTGCGGATCGACGCCTTCGTCGGCAAGCGCCGGATCGCGACCGCCGACGCGTTCGACCGCCTGCGGGACCGGCTCCCCGGAAATCTCGTCGGCTTCTCCCCGGACGGACTCCGGCGGTATCGGGAGCTCAAGGCGTTCGTCTACGAGAACATCATCCACTCCTTTCCGATCGCGCGTCGCGACGGGCGCGCCCGGCTCGTGATGCGCGGGCTCTTCCTCGCCTTCCACGCCAATCCCCGGCTCCTCCCGGACGACCTGCTCGAGGCGTATGCGCGCGAGGAAGGAATCCGGTTCCTGCGGAAGGTGCCGCTCGCGGAGGTCGCCCGCGAAGCGGAAAAGCGCTACCACCGGCGGCCCCGGTTCCTCCGCGCGATCGCCGACCACATCGCGGGGATGACCGACAAATTCGCGCTCTCCGAGTACGAGTCGCTGACGACGGCCTTCCCCTCGCAGGGAGCGTTGTGAAAAGATCGGCGGCATGAGCCGCACCCTGGCGCCCGTCGCGTTCCTCTCGCGGGATCTCTCGGTCGCGGACCCCGACGTGTTCCGCGCGATCCGCGACGAGGAGCGGCGGCAGAGCGAGAATCTCGAGCTGATCGCGTCGGAGAACTTCGTCTCCCGGGCCGTCCGGCAGGCCGCCGGCTCGGTGCTCACGAACAAGTACGCGGAGGGGTATCCCGGGAAGCGCTACTACGGCGGATGCGAGTTCGTCGACCGCGTCGAGTCTCTCGCGATCGAGCGCGCGAAAGCGCTCTTTTCCGCCGAGCACGCCAACGTCCAGCCGCACTCCGGCTCGCAGGCGAACATGGCCGTGTACCTGACGGCCCTCCAGACGGGCGACGTGATCCTCGGGATGAACCTCTCGCACGGCGGGCACCTGACGCACGGACACCCGCTTTCGTTCTCCGGACGCGAATACAAGGTCGTCGCCTACGGCGTGCGCCGGGAGGACGAGAGGATCGACTACGACGAGCTCGCGGCGCTCGCGCGGGAGCACCGCCCGAAGCTCATCATCGCCGGCGCGTCGGCGTACGCCCGCACGCTCGAGTTCGAGCGGTTCGCGGAGATCGCGCGCGAGGTCGGCGCGGCGCTGATGTGCGACGTCTCGCACATCGCGGGGCTCGTGGTCGCGGGGCTCCACCCCTCGCCCGTTCCGGTCGCGGAGTACGTCACGACGACGACCCACAAGACCCTCCGCGGCCCGCGCGGCGGGATGATCCTCTGCCGGGCGGCGTTCCAGAAGGATCTCGACCGCAACGTCTTTCCCGGCGTCCAGGGAGGCCCGCTCGAGCACATCATCGCGGCCAAGGCGGTCTGCTTCGCCGAGGCGGCGGCGCCGGAATTCGCGCAATACCAGCGGAGGATCCTCGAGAACGCGCGGGCGCTCGCCGCGGCCCTCGCGGCGCGCGGGTGGCGCGTCGTGTCGGGAGGAACCGACACGCATCTCTTCCTGATCGACGTCGGGGCGCGGGGGATCACGGGGAAGGACGCCGAGAAGGCGCTCGACGCGGCCGGAATCACGGTCAACAAGAACACGATTCCGTTCGACCCGCTCCCGCCGCTCAAGGCCTCGGGAATCCGGATCGGAACGCCCGCGGTCACGACCCGCGGAATGGGAACGGACGAAATGGGAACGATCGCGGAGCTGATCGCCGACGTGCTCGACGCGCCGGCGGACGGGGAGAGGGGCAGCCGGGTGCGCGCCAGGGTGCGCGAGCTCTGCGCGGCGTTTCCCCTCGACGCGGCCGAATAGGGTGACGGACTCCGGTCTCCGGGCCGGAAGGGAAATCGGGATCGCCCTCCGGATCCCCGGGATGGAAACGGTGCTCACGGTGATGTCATGAAAATCGACGAACTGGCGGCCGCGGTCGGGCTCGGCCGCGTGCGGGTGACGAATCGCGCCGACGAGGAGCTCCATGCGCAGCGGCTGACGGTGGACGAGGTCTGTGCCGCCGTTGCGCGCGGAGAGATCGTCGAAGAGCTCGCCCGCGACGGAAAGCCCTATCCGGGCTGCCGGGTGGGCGCGCGGCTGGCGGACGGCAGCCGGGTCGAATCGGTGTGGGCCTGGAACGCGCGGACCGGCTGGGCGGCGCTCATCAACGCCTACCGCGTCCGGCCGGCGGAGAGCGCCGCATCGGAGGGGGCGCCATGAAATGGCCTTTCGACCGGTGTCCTCTCTGCGGCGGTGATCTCGCCGACCGCGTCGTCGAAAAGCTCCTGCGCGGCGGCGTCGACACGGCGGTCCTGAAGGTGCAGGCCGAGGTCTGCCTCACGTGCGCCGGACGGATTTACACGCAGAAGGCGGTCCGGCAGTTCGAGAAGGTGCGGGAACGGCTCGAGAAGAAGGAGACGGGGGGGCTGAAGCCTGTCGGCTCGACCTACCACGTCGTCTGACCGTCGCGGGACCTGGCTCGGGGACCGGGGGCGCGTGACGGCGGCGCGGCTCGTCGAATGAGCGACTCGACCGCGCCACCGCCACCCCCTTCGCCTGCGCTCCCGCTCCCGCATCGCGGAGCTTTCGCCTCGGTTGCTCGCGCACTGGCGTACGCGGCGATCGACGCGCTCGGCGCTTACGCGCCGGCCGCTCTGCGGCTGCGACTCGCGTCGCGCGCTGGAATTCCTTCGGCGAAAGCGTTCCGCGATGCGAAGGGCCCCGGGAAACCGTTCCGACTCCCGGATCGTCTCCAGCCGAAGATTACGCTTGGCGGTATCGGCGCCGACGCACATCTCCTTCGCTTTCACCAGAGCTTCGACAGGCTCCCGCGGAGCCCGGAGATTCAGTCGCGCCGCGTGCTCCGTTGCGCCGGGCGCCGAGCCTTCTTCGCCTCGCGCGGGATCCGCAAACGGATGCGGATCAGGTCGCGGATCGTCGGAATCAGGTCGCGAACTACCGACACCTTCGACTCCGGGGAGTTGAACCACAGCACGGGGACTTCCGCGATGCGCAGGCCGCGGGCGCGGGCGAGCGCGAGGATCTCGACGTCCCAGGCGAAGCGGTCGATCCGGGCCGAGGCGAAGAGTTCGCGCGCGACAGCGCCGTCGAACAACTTGAATCCGCACTGGGTATCCCGGATCCCCGGCACCGACAGCGCCCGCACGATCCGGTTGAAGAGCTTTCCGAGCGCGCGGCGGTACCAGGCCTGCCGTCGCCGCACGGTCGCCTCGTCGAGCGCGCGCGATCCGATCGCGACCGGTGCCCCCGCATCCCGCAGGCGGCGCCATTCCTCGATCGGCGTCGAGAGATCGGCGTCGCTGACGAGCACGCGCTCGCCGCTCGTCCGCGCGACCCCTTCGCGGATCGCCGCGCCCTTCCCGCGGTTCCGCGGGAGGACGACCACCTCGACGGGCGCTCCCGCGGCAGGAGCGGCGGCGCGAGCGGCCTCGGCCGTGCCGTCGGACGAACCGTCGTCGACGACGACGATCTGCCATTGCCGTTCCTCCGCGTCGCGGAGGTACTCGCCGACGCGCGCGAGCGTCCCGGGAAGCCTTTTCTCTTCATTGTAGGCCGGCACGACGAGAGAGACCTTCACGGGGCCGGCTCGGCCTCGATCACGAACTGGTAGCCGAAGAGCGTCGGCCGGAGGGCGGCCGCGGCCGAGAACAGCGCGCGGGCCGCGCCCCGGAACGGCGCCACCCGGAAGAGCGGGACCGCGAGCTCGGCGGGAATCGGCGTCGGCCGCAGCCGGCGGATCCGGAATCCCGCCTCCTCGACGAGCCGGCGCGCCGAACGCCGGGTGAAGAAGCGCAGGTGCGTCCGGTCGAGGATTCCCGCGTCGGCATATTCGAACCGGCCGGCGGCGAGCGCGAGCCGGACCGCGACGTTGGCGACGTTCGGGAGCGAAACGAAGAGCACTCCGCGCGGCGAGATCCACCGCCGCACCCGGGCGAGCACCGCGGCGGGATCGGCGAGGTGCTCGAGGACGTCGGCGCAGACGACGACGTCGAACGAGCGGCTCCAGCCTTCGATGTTCGCGACCGAATCCGTCACCCACTCGTCGTAGGCGCCGAGCGGCGGCCGGACGCCGGGGTCCGGCTCGACTCCGGCCACGTGCGCGAAATGACCCGCGACCTCCCGCCCCAGGTGCCCGGCGCCGGCTCCCAGATCGAGGAGAGACGAGCCGCGGGGGAGCGCGAGCAGCGCGCGCCGCAGCCGGTCATGAGAGGAGCCGGGGATCTCTTTCCAGCCGTAGCGGGACGCGTCCGCGGCCCTCAGGCGAAGGGCTCCCGCGCCGAGAGGAGAGGACGGCCCGAGAGCAGGTCGGCGGGCGTCCGCCGCCGGCGGTCGAAGATCATCGTCGCGAGGGGAAGGCCGGCGAGCACCGCCGTCACCGCTGTCGCCGCCCAGCGGACGAGCGAGGCGGCGAACTCGGGCTTCTCGCCCGACGCGTCGTCCGCGGTCAGGTCCGCGAGCGCCATTCCCGGCGTCCGGCCGAAGAGCGCGAGCGTCGGAACGACGAGGAAGAACGAGAGGAGGAGAGCGAAGAGGGCGCACCAGAGCCATCCGCCGGCCGGCGGCGAGCGGCGCACGGCGGCCGCGGCGCCGAGAAAGCTCGCCGCGGCGACGATTCCGCAGACAGACGCGTCGGCAAAGAACGCGGTCAGCCGGGGCGCGGCCGGGGCCGCGCGCGGCGGCAGCTCCACCCCGGACGCGGCCGGAGCGGAGGGAGAGGCGTCGTCGAACAGGGACACCGTTTCGGCCCGCTCCACCTCGGGAGCGCGGGCCGGCTCCGGTTCGGAAAAGAGCGCCGGGGGATGGCGGATCAGGACGCGGCCGAGAGGGTCGTCCGGAGCTTCCGCGAGACCCGCGTCGATCTCCGGCGACGGGTCGCCGGTCCAGAGCTCGGGTTCTTCGGGTTCGCGCCGTTTCACGGCCGCGGGCGCAGGTATTTCAGGTAGACGTGGGCCAGGAGATCCGCGGGCCGTTTGGAATACCGCTGCGCGAAGGCCTTCTGGCGGCGGGAGAGCGCATCGTCCGGATCGACCCCGAGCGCGTCGTCGAACGCCTTCGCGGCCTTGTCGTAGAGGCCGTTCTGCAAGGCGATCACTCCCTGGTTGTAGTAGCAGCGCACGAGGTAGCTCTTGACGTCGCCGTTCTGGTGGTCGGCCTGGTAGAGGTGCCAGAGGATCGGCAGCGCCGAATCGTAGTCGCCGTCGTTGAAGAGCTTCACGGCCGGGGAGATCTCCTCCACCTTCGCCGCCGCCTCTCCCATCTCGCGCTTGAAATCGGCGTCGTCCGGGTACGCCGGCGACGCCTGATTGAACTCCGTCAGCGCGGCGATGTAGCGATGGTCCGCCAGCGCCGCCTCGGCTTCCTGCCTCCGGGCCGCCGACGTCGGCGGCGGGGGCGTTGCCGAGGCGCTCGCCGGAGGCGCCGCGGCCTCGGGGGGCCGGGGCGACGCGGGTCCGAAATTCGCGAGCATCTTCTGCGCGCGAGCGTGCTGCGGATCGCCCGGCGGGATCCGCGCGAGCGCTTCGCGGGCCTCGTCGACCTTCCCTTCCTGGAAGAGCCGGGTCGCTTCCGCGATCTGGTCCGCGCCGCCGGTCCCCGCCGCGCGCGCGGGCGGAGGAGGCGGAGCGGAGGCGTGCGGCCGCAGCATGAGGAAGACGCCGATTCCGATCGCGACGACGAGCGCCGCGGCGACGGGGAGCAGGGGAACGCGCAACCGTGAGGGCGTTCGCGCCGGCGCCGGAGCCCGGCCGCGGACTTCGGCGCGGGGCTCGTCTTCCTCGGCGAGTACGTCCCCGGCCGGCGCGCTCGCGGAGAGGTCGTAGGAGGCCGCCGGCCGTGCGAGATCGTCCTCGATGCGGTGGAGGTACGAGCGCGCCGTCGACTCGTTCTCGTCGATCGCGAGGACCTCGAGGAATTTCTCGCGCGCCTCCTTGAGCCTTCCGGATTCGTAGAGCGAGCGCCCCTGCTTGAGGGCCTCGGAGACGCGCCGGTGCGTCTCGGCCATCCGGGTCCGCGCGTTCTCGATGCGCGATGCCGCTTCCGGGTTGCTCAGGTCGGAGAGGAAGACGCGGGACCAGACCTCGATCGCGCCCTGCTGGTCGCCGCGCTCGGAGAGACGGTCTCCCTCCTCGAGGAGCCGCTGGACCTCGGGCGAAGGGCCCGCCGGCGCCGGCCGGGGAGACGCCTCCGGGGGTTGCGCGGCCGCGGGCGGTTCGATCGAAACCTCCGGAGCGGACGTGCTCCAGAAATCGCCGAAGGAGGAGGGCTCCGGCTCGTGCGGCGGTTCGGTTCCCGAGGGCGCGGCGGAGGGTTCCGGAGCGGGCGCCCATTCCTCTCCCGGGGGAATCTCGAGCGAAAGGGAGTCGAGCGCGAGCGGTCCGGTCGCCTCGCCGGGAGGAGGCGCCGGCGGCGCCGGCGGAGGCGCGGGCGCGAAACCGAACGGCTCCGACGCGGCCTCCTCGGCCTCCTCGGCAGGCGGCTCCGGAAAATCGGTGAACGGGAAATCGAAGGCCGGCGATTCGGCGGGCGGGGGCGCCGGTTCCCCGGCGGGGGCCGGAGCGGTCGACGCCTCGATGCGCTCGGCGAGCCGCTCGACCTCCGGATGCTCCGGGTCGAGGCTTCGCATCCGCTCGAAATTCCGCTTCGCCTCGTCCGTCTGTCCCGACTCGAGCGCGAAGAGCGCCCGCTGCCGGAAGTTCTCGACGTGCGGCTGGAGGTCCTTCTTGCGCCTGGCCTTCTCGAGGATCTCCCGCGCGTCGCTGTTGCCGGGAAGGACCGAGAGTACCCGGTTGGCGCTCTCGATCGCGCGGTCGAAATCGCGGTCCGCGTACGCTTCGATCGCCGAGATCAGGAGCTTGTCGGGCGCGGCGGCGCCGAGCTTCTCCATCGGCGTGAGCGTCTCCGCCACGAACGACTCGAGCTCGGCGAGATCGACCGGTGCGTTCGGGTCGCGCGCCTTCTCGAGGAGCCGGCGGGCCGGCACGAAGCGCGGGTCCATCTTGAGGATGAAATCGCATCCCACCGCGCAGTCCTCGGTCTTGCCCGCCTTGAAGAGATTGAGCGAGTGGCGGAAGGTGGAGAGAATCTTTTCACGGGCCTCTCTGGGGAGCCCGGGGTTGCCGGGATACGCGATATTGTCGGCCATCGAAGCCCGGACAGGATAGCAAAGCGAGGTGGGAAATTGAAGCAGATCGTCGAGTGCGTTCCGAACTTCTCGGAAGGCCGCGACGCCGAAATCGTCCGCGCGATCGTGGACGCCGTCGCGGCCGTTCCGGGCGTCAAGGTCCTCGACCGGACGTCCGATCCCGACCACAACCGCTCCGTTCTGACCTTCGTGGCCGAGCCCGGCGCGGCGCGCGACGCGGTCGTTGCGCTCTTCGCCGCCGCGGTGCCGCGGATCGACCTGCGCAAGCACCGGGGGCAGCATCCGCGCCTGGGCGCGGTGGACGTCGTGCCGTTCATCCCGATCCGCGACATCGACGCGAAGGAGTGCGCCGCGGTCGCGCGCGAGACGGGGAGAATCGTCGCGGAGCGCTTCGGCGTGCCGGTCTATCTCTACGAGGACGCGGCGGCCTCCGAAGAGCGCCGCAACCTCTCGAACATCCGGAAAGGAGAGTTCGAGGGGCTCGCGGAGAAGATGAGGCAGCCGGAGTGGAAACCCGACTTCGGTCCCGACGTTCCGCATCCTTCCGCGGGAGCGGCGGTGATCGGAGCGCGGATGCCCCTCATCGCCTACAACATCAACCTCGGCACGTCGGATCTCTCCGTCGCCGACCGCATCGCGAAGTCGATCCGACACATCGGCGGCGGCTTCCGCTACTGCAGGGCGATGGGCGTCGAGCTGAAGGACCGCGGCATCGTGCAGGTCTCGATCAACATGACGAACTACAAGAAGACCCCGCTCTTCCGGGTCTTCGAATGCGTGAAGTCGGAGGCCGCGCGCTACGGCGTCAACGTCGTCGGAAGCGAGATCGTGGGGCTGACGCCCGCCGAGGCGCTGTACGAAGTCGCCGAGTTCTACCTGCGGATCGAGAAGTTCTCGCCCGATCTGGTGCTCGAGACGAAACTGATGAAAGCAGACTAGCGGGCGCGGCGATACATCGAGCGAATACGGGCGCGTGCCGCCCGCCA
This sequence comes from uncultured Acidobacteriota bacterium, assembly GCA_963794295.1. GTDB lineage: Bacteria > Acidobacteriota > Thermoanaerobaculia > UBA5066 > DATFVB01 > DATFVB01. The sequence continues at coordinate 81,664 of CAWCDE010000008.1, read as the reverse complement.
CATACGCGGTTTCCTTGTCATTCCCGCAGACCCGGGAATCCAGATTCTGGGTCCCCGCTTTCGCGGGGACGACCGCTTTGCGGTCGCCTCACCGTGACTTTGCGGGCGACCCGCATCCCGTTTCGCTCGCGTCTCGCCGCGCCTCGTCGCGGAAAAATCTGAAAACGTCGGGATGAGATCGCTACGGAGCGGCGCAGCGTCAGGGCGAGGCACAGGCCCGCCGGCGGTTTCGACGGGCCCGTATAACCGCGCGTATGGACGCGCCTTACTCCCTCTCGACGTCGATCCCGTATCCCTTCAATTTTCTATAGAAGTGCGAGCGCTCCACCCCGAGCTCCTCCGCCGTGCGCGTCACGTTGCCGCGGTTCTTCCGCAATGCGGCGAGGATGAACCGGCGCTCGAAGTCGTCGCGCGCCTGGCGGAGCGAGGAGAAATCGGCGGGGACCGGGATCGCGTCGCTCTCGACGATCTCGACGGGAAGGTCGCGGAGATCGATCGCGTCGCCCGGCGCCATGATCATCAGCCGCTCGACGAGATTCTTGAGCTCGCGGACGTTGCCCGGCCAGGAATACGCGCAGAGCTTCTTCAGCGCCGCCTCGGAGAAAGTCTTCGGCCGCTGTCCGGCCTTCTGCGCGGCTTCGCGGAGGAAGTGCATCGCGAGCTCCGGCACGTCCGCTCCGCGCTCACGCAGCGGCGGGAGCGAGAGCGGGACGACCGCGAGCCGGAAGTAGAGGTCCTCGCGGAAACGCCCGGCCTTGATCTCCTCGGGGAGGTTCTTGTTCGTCGCCGAGATCACGCGCACGTCCGATTCGATCGTCTTCGTGCCGCCGACGCGCGTGAAGCGCCCCTCCTGGAGAGCCCGCAGCACCTTCGCCTGCGTGCGCGCCGACATGTCGCCGACCTCGTCGAGGAAGATCGTCGCGCCGTCGGCCTCCTCGAACTTCCCCTCGCGCTCGGAGGACGCCCCCGTGAACGACCCGCGGACGTGGCCGAAGAGCTCCGATTCGATCAGCTCCTCGGGAATCGCGGCACAGTTGACCTCGACGAGCGGCGCGCCCCGGCGCGGCGAGTGGCGGTGGATCGCGCGGGCGACGATCTCCTTTCCGGTGCCGCTCTCGCCGGTGATCAGGACCCGGGCGTCGGTCGGCGCGACCTGGAGGATCTCCTCCCGGAGCTTCGCGATCGCCGGCGTCTCGCCGATCAGCGTCTGCTCGCCGGAGGCCTTCTCGCGGAAGCGGGCGACCTCCTCGGTCAGGTCGCGGTGGGCGATCGCCTTCTGGGCGGTGACCAGGACGCGCTCGAGCGACAGCGGCTTCTCGAGGAAGTCGTAGGCGCCCGACTTGACGGCGCGGACGGCGGTCTCGACGTTGGCGTGTCCGGAGATCATCACGACGGGCACCGCCGACGCCTTCTCCCCGAGCTCGCCGAGGATCGCGAGGCCGTCCTTGTCCTTGAGCCAGACGTCCAGGAACACGAGGTCGAACCGCTCGCGGCGGAGGCGGTCGAGGCCGTCGACCCCGTCGGCTGCGGACTCCACGTCGTAGCCCTCGTCGGCGAGCACCTGCGAGAGCGTCTGGCGGATGGCCCGCTCGTCGTCGATGACCAGGACGCGGCGCTTCCTCATGCGGCGGGAATCTCGATCACGAAGCGCGAGCCGCGCGGCCGGTTCTGTTCCCAGCGGATCGTTCCGCGGTGGTCCGCGACGATCCGGGAGACGATCGCGAGCCCGAGTCCGGAGCTTCCGGGCTTGGTCGAGAAGTCGGGGAGGAAGATCTTCTCGCGGTCCTCCGGGCCGATCCCGGAGCCGGTGTCCGACACCTGGATCGTGAGATTGCCGCCGCGCTCGTCGAGCGACAGGACGATCGTCCCTCCCGGGTCGCACGCCTCGAGCGCGTTGTCGAGGAGGTTGACGAGCACGCGCTGCACCTGCTGTCCGTCGAGGCGGTACACGCGGCGAGGGAGCCGGTCCTCGAGCGCGATCGCGACGCCGTCCTTCGCCTCCCGGTAGAGCGCGACGGTCTTCTCGACGAGGGCGGAGAGGTCGGTGTCGGCGGGCCGCGATTCCGGCATCCGGGAGAACTTCGAGAACTGATCGACGAGCGACTTCATCAGGTCGACCTCCTCGATGATCACTTCGGCGCCCTGGCGGACCGCCTCGGCGGCCGTCGGGTCGCCGCTCCGGATCTTGCGCATCATTCGCTCGGCCGAGAGCCGGATCGGCGTGAGCGGGTTCTTGATCTCGTGCGCGACGCGCCGCGCCGCTTCCGTCCAGGCCTGCAGGCGCTGCGCCCGCGCGACCTCGGTCGTGTCCTCGAGGGCGATCACGTAGCCCCGCGAGCCGCCCTCCTCGGCCGGCATCGCCGCCACGGCGACCTCGGCGCGCCGCGCCGCGCCGGAGGAGATCTCCCGGAACGCCGGCTTCGCGCCGGAGCGGGCGGCCGCGAGCGCCTCGAAGAGGGGGGCGAGCTCGGGACGCCCCTGGAGCGGGTCGAGCGTCTCGGGAGCCGCGTCCAGGCCGAGGATCTCGAGCGCGGCCGGGTTTGCGACCTGGACGCGGCCCGAGCGGTCGAGCGCGACGATTCCCGTCCGCGCGGTCTCGAGGACGGTCGAGAGGAGCTGACGCTCCCGGTCGAGCCGCCGGTTGATGACCGTCAGGTCGACGTTCGACTGCTCGAGCCGGCGCCGGGTCTCGCGGATTTCGCCGGTCATCGCGTTGAAGGACTCGACGAGCACGCCGAGCTCGTCGCTCGCCGGAACGTCGACTTCCGCGGTCAGATCGCCCTGCGTGATCTTCTTCGTCGATTCCGCGAGCGCTCCGATCGGGGCCGTGATCCGGCGGGCGAGCGTGAGCCCGGTCCAGATTGCGGCGAAGAGCAGAGCGAGCGTCAGCAGCGTGAACACGAGGATGTTCGTCGCCTTGATCGCCGACTTCTGCACCTCCATCTTCCGGTAGTCGCTCCAGGCACCGGCCACGAAGTCGCCGGCGGCCGCCTCCGCCGGAGGCACGCGCAGGCCCGCGACGACGACCCCGCGGGGGCTCCGGGCGGCGCTCCGGAACCAGCGGGAGCCGTCGTGCAGGAAGTCGACCCAGCGCGATTCCCCGCGGTCCCGCGCCTCCGCGAGCGAGGCCTCCGGGGCGGCGGGCGGCGGCGCCGTCCCCGCGGAGGTCCGCCGCACGGGCTCGGCGGCCTCGGGATAGAGCTCGAGCGACGAGAAATCGCGCAGCCGGAGATCGGCCGCGAGGATCGCCCCGGGATCGGCTCCGCCGGGGGCCGCGGCGAGCACGGCCGCGAGCGCGCGCGCTTCCCGGCTCGTCGAATCGGCCAGGCGGCGGTCGGCGAGATCGCGCAGCGCCTCGGAGCGGTTCACGATCGTCTCGACGGGAGTCGAGAACCATCGGTCGATCGTCCGCTGCAGCAGGTTCGTCGCGGCGAAGAAGAGGAGCGCGACCGGGATCGCCGTCAGGCCGAGCTGGGTGATGAGGAGTTTCGTCTTGAATTTCGCGCCGAGCACGCCTCGCCGCCGTTCGAGCAGAAGCTTGATGAGCGCGCGGAAGATCACGAAGAGCGTCGCCGCGATCAGGACGACGTCGAGATACCAGAGGACGAAGAGCGGCACGCGGCTGACGAGGTCTCCCTCCGAGAGCGGGCTCGCGCGCTGCTGCGAGAGGTAGATCCCTCCCCAGATGAAGAAGAAGGCGAGCGCGACGCCGACGAGGAGCTGCGTCTCGCGCCGGTGCCGCGGCGACCGGTCGGGAGGCGCCATCAACGCAGGTCCGCGTCGTGGACCTTGACCGTCTTCGATTTCTTCCAGTCGGTCGTCGAGTCCACGGGCGCGAGAGCGAAGAAATGCCCGGCGTCGTACGAGGCGCGCATCTTCACGTAGAGATGCTTGTGCGGCCAGCCCTTCCGGACGCGGAAGGCGGGGAGCCGCGTGCGCGACACGAGGAGGCGGGCGGCCGCGGCGAAGTCGGACGTGGCGACCGTCGCGGCCGGCTTGCGGTCCCAGAAATCCCGCACGACGTATTCGCGCTTGACGGGGTTGTACGCGGCGGTCACGCGGAAGCGGTGGGAATCGAGCTCCTGGTCGAACCAGTAGCGGTTGCGTTCGGCGAGGCGGACGTCGTAGTCGATCGACGTCTCGAGCCCGGACTCGATCCGCCGCGCGAGATCCGGGTCGATCGCGCCGTTCAGGACGAACGTCAGGAAGAGGTCGCTTCCGCTCACTTCGACCGTGAGCGGCGCGATGTGCGGCGCTTCGGCGCGGACGGGCGCGGCGAGGCCGAGCGCGGCGGCCGCCGCGGCCGCGGAGAGCACCCGTCGAATCCGGTTCACGGGACGGATCTTAACCCGCGCGTTCACGTCGGCCGCGCGGCGCGCTCCGCTGGAACCGCGCGGCCTCACGGATCGCGGACTTCCTCGCCTCGGTTGCTTCGGCGAGACTTTCCGCGATCTGACGTCCGCGACTCGCCTTTATTCCCTCATCCGGCGGCTTGCAGCCGCCACCTTCTCCAGCGGGGAGAAGTAGCGTTGCGTCTCCCTTCGCCCGCGGCCTTGTGTGGCTCGACCGCTGCGGCGCCCACCGGGTTCACGGGAGTCCAGGGCCGGGGATTCGACGTCGGCCTCGCGCGCCCGGGGCGCTCCGGGCGTCAGCCGGCGAAGGAGGGCTCGGCCTGGAAGGCGGCGGCGGCCGCGGGCCGGAAGGCGTCCCCCGCGAGCTCGCGAACGAGCTCCGCGTGGAGCGCATGTCCCGCCCTGCGCGCGTGGATGCGCCCTTCCACGGGGCGGCCGAGGAGCGCGAGATCGCCGAGGAGGTCGAGGATCTTGTGCCGGACGAACTCGTCCGAGAAGCGGAGCGGTCCCGAGAGGATCTTCTGTCCGTCGAGGACGATCGCGTTCTGCATCGTTCCGCCGCGCGCGAGGCCGCGCTCGCGGAGGAAATGGATCTCGTGCAGGAAGCCGAACGTCCGCGCGGGCGCGATGCGCGAGGCGTAGGTGTCGGGCTCGACGTGGATCGTCATCGACTGGTGGCCGATCGCCCGATGCGGAAAATCGATCTCGTACGTGATCGTCAGGCCCCGTCCGGGGCGGAACGAGATCGATTTGTCGCCCCGGCGAACCTCGCCGCGCCGCTCGATCGAAAGGACCCGCGCCGGCCGATGCTGACGCTCGACGCCGGCGGCCTGGAACAGCCGCACGAAAGGGAGCGCGGAGCCGTCGAGAATCGGGAGCTCGTCGCCCCGGACCTCGACGTCGAGATTGTCGATGCCGAGTCCCGCGGCCGCCGACAGCGCGTGCTCGACGGTACCGATCTGGACCGCGCCGCAGCCGAGCGTCGTCGCGTGGTCGAACCCGAGGGCGCTTCCGGGAAGCGCCGGCACGACGACCGCGGGGTGGTCCTCGCGCCGGAAGGCGATCCCGTGGTCCTCGGGAGCGGGGTGGAACGTCGCCCGGACCCGGTGGCCCGTATGCAGTCCGATGCCCTCGATCGAAACCGGAGTGCGCAGCGTCGTCTGATCTCGCATCGCGGGAACCCATCGCACCGCGCGTGCCAGAAGGCCCTGCCGACGCCGGCGCCGATGTGGCTGGAAACAGAGAAGTTCGACGCCGCCGAACGATTCCGGCACCCGCCCCCGGTGTCGTTTCGTTCACACGACCGTTGCGGAATCGCCACGGTTCGCCGCCATTTCCCGAGATGTTACGATGGAAGCGAAATGCTCGACCCGACGGTGGAACAGCGCTATCGGGAGGCGCTTTTCTCCCTTCTCGAGAAGAGCAAGACGACCCGGTCCGCCCTGTACCTGATGGAGCCGACCGGCGAGTTCCGCCTCGTGACCCACTACGGCTTCTCGCCCCGCGATCTCCCGGTCGCGCAGTTCGGAAAAGACCACCCGCTGGTCGAATGGGTGAACCGGTTCCGCAAGCCGTTCTACTTCAATTCGCCGGCCGAGGCGGAGTCGCTCCGCGGCCCGATGGAAGCGAGCCACACCGCGCGGCTGATTGCCGCGCCGCTCTACGACGACGGGCGGCTCGTCGGGATCGTCGAAGGGCGCGACAAGGCGGGCGGGGACCTCTACTACTCCGAGGACGCCCGCGCGATCGGCGCAGTCGTCGCCGAGATCCTGAAAATCCGGCGTTCGGTGCTCGGCGCTCCCGAGCCGCCGCAGGAACCGACGGAGATCGCCGGATTCTTCGACCTGCCGGAGAAGGCGCCCGCCGCCGCGCCGGCCGGCGCCGGGTCGCCCGATCTGCCGAGGCCCAGGATCCGCCGCGTCGGTCCTCCGCCGTCCCGGCCGGCTCTCGGCCAGCGGGAGGCGCTCCTCTTCCGCGGCTTCGCCTCCACACTCCTCCTCGATCCGGACATCGCCGGAGTCGTCTTCTCGCTGTGGAGCGAACCGGAGGCGGAGTTCTACGTCGCCTCGCGGCGTCCGATCTCGGCGGCCGCCCGGGAGAGCGTCCTCGAGAGCGCGCAGGACGTCTTTTCCCGTCTCTTTCCCGGCCGGCCGGCGCCCGCGGAAAAGCGGTTCAACGTCGACTACCCGCACGGCCGGAGCGAGCCGGACCTCCCCCCCGGCGAGATCCGCGCGCTGCAGACGTCCGCGCTGGTCTCCGAGGAAGGGCGGGCGATTCTCTTTTCGCTGATCTTCACTTCGGAGCCGGACGCCGCCCGGGGCGCCGCGATCCGCGAGATCCACCTGCTCGTCCGCCGTTCGGTCTCCGAGACGCGCGAGGCGGCGCGCTACCGCGACGCCTACCGCGGCCTCATCCGCCGGCTGCTCGACCCGGGTCTCAAGAAATATTCGGCGCTCGTCACCCACAGTCTTTCCGTCGCCCGGATCGCGCGGCGATTCGCCGGATTCCTGCGGCTTCCCGAGGCGACGATCGAGCAGATCACCGTCGCCGCGATGCTCCACGACGTGGGTCTGCGCGAACTGTCGTACGACCGTCTTTCGGAGAAACGGCCTCTGACCGAGGCCGAATACCGGCTCGCGCGCGACCATCCGTCCGTCGGGGCCATGCTCCTCGCCGAGATCGAGTTTCCCTATCCGGTCATCCCGCTCGTTCTCCACCACCACGAACGGTACGACGGGAGCGGATATCCGGAGCAGCTCCGGGGAGAGCAGATCCCGTTCGGCGCGAGGCTCATCCACATCGTCGAAGCGTTCGACGCGATGACGGCGCCCGCTTCCTACCGGCCGACGATCAGCCGGGACGAGGCGGTCGAGACGATCGAATCGAAGGGCGGTACGCAGTTCGACCCGAATCTCGCCGCGAAGTTCCGGGATTTTGTGGCCGGCGGCGGCCTGGACAAGTCGTGAGGCAGGCGCGGACCATACGCGCCGCTATACGGGTCCGTCGGGCCGGCCGCCGGCACGACGTACGCTCCAGTACGCCTTAGCCGCCGGCCGGCCCGCCGAACCCGTCTTTCGGCACGTCTGGCCGCGCTTTCCTCTCGGTGACTGATTGGACTGTCAAAATCGGAGCGACGGCGCCGCGATGAAGCCTGCCGCCACCAAGGAAGACCCTTCCCGCAAAATCATTGCGACGAACCGCAAGGCCTACCACGACTACTTCATCGAGGACCGGATGGAAGTCGGGCTCGCGCTCTCGGGGAGCGAGGTCAAGTCGCTCCGCGAGGGGCGCGCGAACCTGAAGGATTCCTTCGTGCAGTTCCGGGGAGGGGAGGCCTTTCTCGTCAACGCCCACGTGTCGGCCTACGGCCCGGCATCGTGGACGGGACACGCTCCGGAGCGCGACCGCAAGGTCCTGGCGCACCGCCGCGAGCTCGACCGGTGGGCCGGAGAAGTCGCGCGGAGCGGCGTGACGTGCATTCCGCTCCAGCTCTACTTCAAGGGCGCCCGCGTGAAGGCCGAGATCGCGCTCGTGAAGGGAAAGAAGCTCCACGACAAGCGCGACACGATCCGGGAGAAGGATCTCAAGCGCGAAGCGGATCGGGATATGCGCGAGCGCCGCCGGTAGCGGCGTTCGGTTCGCCGGCGCGGCGATGCATCGAGCCGGCCGGGCGCGTGCCGCCCGCGAGACCCTGCGACCTACGCCCCGGTAGGCCTCGGGATCTCGCGGGCGGCCCGCATACCGGCGGGCTCGCGCCTCGCCGCGCCTCGACGTGGAATCAGTTGAGGGAGCAGCGCCCCTCTGAAAGCAATGCGGCATCGAATGCCATTGAAGCTCGATTCGACCGTCGGATGCGGCTGATCATCCGAAAGTTGCGAAAAGGTCGAGGCGCGGCCAGACGTGCTGGAAGACGGGTTCGGCGGGTCGGCCGGCGGCTAAGGCGTACTGAGAACGTACGTCGTGCCGGCGGCCGACCCGACGGACCCGTATAACGGCGCGTCTGGTCCGCGCCTGCCCTATTCGGCAGGTACGAAGATCGAGTCGCCGGTCGCGTCGTCCACCACGGTCGCAAACGGGATCACCTTCCCCGCGCCCGATACCGTGAACTCGATGTAGCCGTTCGGAACCGCCGCAGCGCCGAGGAGCTCGGCGGCCCCGGTCATGAGAAACGTGTTCGCGCCGGTCGAGTAGCTCTTCGTTCCGAGCGGGATCCCCTTCTCGTCGAAGAAGGTCGCGCGTACCGTCACCGACGCGCCGCCGACCTCGGTGAAGCCGAAGTTCGTGCGGAACCGGGCGTCGTGCTCGAGATGGATCGACACGGCGCGGCCACCGGCGCCGAGCGCGGCCGCCGTGGTCGTGCCGTTGACGAAGAACCCGTAGCTCCCGGCGCCCGACGCGTTCGGAGTCGACGTGAGGACCGAGGCCGCGAGGCGCGCCGGAGAATCGGGATGGATCCGGATTCCCGCGACCCCTTCTCCGTCGAAGCCGAAGAGCGTTCGGAGGACGTCGGGGAAGAGGATCGTCTGCCCGGCGCCGACCGTCACGGGCGCAGGAGGCGCCGGAACCGGCGACACGCCGGCCCCGGGGAGGAGCGTGAACGAGAGCGTCCTCGGACCGGTCGACCCGTTCGTGACGGCGAGGTCCGACGTGAAGAACGTTCCCTGCCCGCCGTGGATCCGCCCGGCGCCGGCGACGATCACGTCGTCGGAAGCTTCGGGCGCTCCCGTCGCGATCGAGAGGAGCGTGTCACCGGAGTTCTCGTCGACGGTCGCCGCGTAGGGAAGGACCCGGCCTCCGGAGAGAACGGTGAAGTCGATCCTCGCGGCGGGAGCCGAGAAGCCGTGGCCCGGCTCATGCTGGAAGTTCGCGTCGGCGGGGATCGTGTCGGTGTAGCTGCCGACGGGCGTTCCGTCCGCCGCGAAGCCTTCGACGCGCACGGTCGTCGGCGTGCCGGCGACCTCCGTGACGCCGACGTTGGTGTGGTATCCGGCCGTCGTCGGAATGCCGTTGGCGATCGCGGGAGCGTCCGATGCCCCGAATCCCGCCGAAGCCGGAATCGAGCCGGCGAACGTGCCGTAGGTCCCGCCGTCGGCGTTGGCGGTGTAGGCCCGCGACGAGGCGAGGAAGGGATGGCCGTCCCCGGAAACGAGCAGGAGGCTCCCCGCGTCGTTGGTGAGCCCGAAGTCCTGCTGGACGAGGTCGTCGAGCGCGAAAGACTGCCGCGGCAGCAGCTGGTGGGCGACGTGGAGCGTGCCCGCGCCGGTTCCCGGCTGCGCTTCCGGGACGTAGAACGCGTCGATCGTCAGGATGTGCGCGGCGTCGGGGTTGACGAGGCGCACGTCGCTCCGGAAGGGGAACTGCAATCCCTGGATGTGGGCGACGAGCGGAATCGAGCGCCGGTAGTCCGAGAGCGACGCCGGCGGCACGGCCTCGTTCGTCACGCCCTGGCCGAACCGCGACAGGATCGTGTTGCTCGCATTGCCCGCCGCGTCGGTCACCGTGACGCCGACGCTCGCGCAGCCCGTACAGCCTCCCGCGAAGCCCGTCAACTGGAGGTCGAGTGAGAGATCGGGCGAGGTCGTGTCGACGCCGAGATCGGCGAACGTGTCGGAGAACGAGCCGAGGAGCTCTCCGGCAGCGTCGTAGAAGTCGAGCGTGAGCGACGCCAGATCCGCGTCGGGATCGTGCGCGACGAGCTGGATGTCCAGTTCGTCCTGCGACGCGAGGGTCGCCGTGGAGGATTCGAGCGCCGGGGCCGTCCCGGCGGGGAACGCGAGGCGAGCCCAGTACGGGACGTAGAGGACGCCGGAGATCGACGCACCGCCGTCCGAGACGAGGATCGCTCCTTCGGAATCGTTCTGGCCGGCCGCGAGACCTTCGTGGAGGACGAGAGACAGCGTGAAGGTCCCGGCTCCGTGGGCGGCGACCGTGAGCGTCGAGGGGGAAACTGACGGCGCGATCGCCGGGTCGGAGAGGCCGGCCGTGGCGGCAGCCGAGAGCGTGTACGTGACCGGCGCGTCGGTCTTGTTCTCGAGAGTGAAAACGCGGTCGAGCGCGTGGGCGTCGGGGATCGCGTTGAACGCGACCCGCCGGTAGGAATAGCTCGCGGGAAGGACGATCGAGCCGACCTGCGACGCGGCGGCGAGATCCACCTCGCCGGATCCGCGCTGGAGCACGGAGAGGCTCCCGATCGCGATCGGGTCGGAGCCGTTCGTCGCCCGCGCCGCCGTCTCCATCAGCGCCGCCTTGATCTCGGCGGGCGTCCAGTCGGGGTGCTTCTGCTTGACGAGCGCCGCGCCGCCGGCTGCCCGCGGGGCCGAGAAGGACGTCCCCTGGCCGAAGGCGAATCCGGAAGGATCGTAGAACGGCGACGGATCGGTCTCGTCGTCGCCGAAGCGGCCGTCGCCGAGCGCCGAATCGTCCTGGACGGCGGCGTAGCTCCCGGTTCCGATCGACGTCAGGTCCGGCTTGATCTGGAGGTCGATGGTGGGCCCGAGAGACGAGAAGCTCGCGAGCTCGCGGCTCGGCGTCGGGAAGACCGCCGGGGGAGTCCCGGCGGGTGCCGGGCCGAAGCTTCCCGTCGCGGACGGGGGATTTCCGCCGTTCGCGTCGAGATAGGCCTTGAGGTTCAGGCCGTCGGTGCGGCCGACGAGGATAGCCGGGATGGAGGTCGCGCCCGTCGCCGGAACGAGGATCTGGTCGCCGCCGTCGGACCCGTCCGCCTTGTTGTAGATGACGACGGCCCGGGCGCCGGCAGACTGCGCGTTCTGAACCTTCGTCTCGAACGTGCAGACGCCGCGCTGGACGAGGGCGACCTCGCCGGAAAGGGGCAGTCCCGTCCCGCCGAGCGCGACGCAGGCGGTTCCGTCTCCGGACGCGTCGAGCGCGTCCCAGTCGGCGAAGAGAGCGGAAAACGGGACTGCCGGGAACGCGGGAGGAATGACGCTCCCGTTCGCGTCGGTGTGCTGTCCCTGCGCGCCGATGATGTCCTGGACGTTCGCCGGCGGCGCGCTGTGACCGGAGGTCATCGCGACCCGTCCGAGCTGCGACCCGTCGAGCCCGGAGTGGCTGTTCGTCGAGGCGCCCACGGCGATCACTTCCGGCACGTCCGCCGTCGAGCTGATGGAGTCGGGGTTGGGGTTGCCGCCCGAGTCCTGGCCGCCGTTTCCCGCGGCCACCGTGATCGTGACGCCCGCCGCGATCGCGTTCTGGATCGCCTCGTTCTCGGCCGCGGCGCTGTAGAGGAAGGGCTCGTTTCCGTTGGAGTCCGAAAGCCCGAAGCTCATGTTCAGGACGTTCATGCCGTCGGCCGTCGCCGCGTCGATCGCCTCGATGATGTTGTCGGAGTACGCGCCGGGGGAGAAGACCTTGTAGTCGCCGATGTACGCCTTCGGCGCGACGCCTTCGATCGTCACCGGCCGGCGGCCGCTTCCGGAGAGCGTGACCTTCGCTCCGGCGGCGACACTCGCCGTGTGCGAGCCGTGGCCCGAGAGGTCCTGCGCCGTCTTCTGCGCGTCCGACAGCCCCGGATCGTTCTGGTCGACGATCCCCTGGAAGACCTTCGCGACGATCACCTTCGGGTTCGCGAAGCTGTTCCCGTCGTTTTCCTTCGGGAATCCGGGGGGCATGGTGAGCGACGGGTCGGAGAACATCGGGTTGGAGAAATCGACGCCCGTGTCGAGGTCGGCGATCCTGACGCCGCGTCCCGCTTCGCCGTCCCCGCCGAGCGCCGTCCAGAACGCGGGCGCCCCCATGAGCGGGTTCGACGCGTCGAGGAGGAGCTTGTATTTGCGGACGGGATAGACGCGGCGCACGCGCGGATCGCGCTGGAGCATCGGAAGCGCTCCGGACGGCACGAGGACGGCCATTCCGTTCAGGACCCGGGCGTAGCGTGCGCCGGCCGCGAAGCCGCCGATCCTCGCTCCCATGTCGGCGGCGAAGGCTTCCTGGCGGCCATGGATCGCCTCGATCTTCGCGTCGAGGTCCGCCGGGGGAGCCGCGCCTCGGGTCGCTTCGCGGGACCGAGCGAGAGCCGGCGCTTCCCGGAAGACGACGATGTACGCCTCCCGGCCGTCGGCGGAGAGCGCGGTCTTCATCGATTGGGCGGCGAGCGTCGCGTGCTGGGGAGCCGCCGGAGCGGCGGCCGCGAAGAGCGAAATCGACGCGGCGGCGAGCGCGAGAGTCCGGAGGAACGAGCGAGGGGTCACGGAGGCTCCTTGATCGTCGAGTCGACGTCTTTCGGGGTCGCCCGGGACAACCCTCCCGCGCGGCCGGAAATTCCGCCCCGATGCTATCCTCAAAATCGGTGATCGCCGTCCTCGCCGACTCTCATTTAGGTCCCCGTTCCGCCGACGTGGAGCCGTTCCGGCGCGCCGTCGGTCAGATGCGCGCGCGGGGACTGGCAGCCCTCTACCTGCTCGGCGACGTCTTCCATTACCTCGTCGCGGACCGCAAGTTCTCGACACCGGGGCTCGCGCGGTTCCTCGAGGCGATCCGGGAGCTCCGGGCGGCGGGCGTGCGCGTCGTCTACGTCGAGGGGAACCGCGATTTCTTCCTGCGGGGGTCGTATCTCGCGCCCGAGTTCGACGAAATCGCCGAGCGCGCTTCGTTCCGCGCGGGCCCGCGCTCCTTCTTCCTGACCCACGGCGACACGATCAACTCCCGGGACTGGCCCTACCGGTTCTGGCGATTCGCGTCCAGGAACCGCCTGTCCTGGGGCGTGATGAAGCTCCTTCCTCGCTCGGCCGCGAACCGCTTCGTCGCCTCGATGGAGCGCCGGCTCGCCGACACGAACTTCAAGCACAAGTCGCGTCTTCCGGTCGAGATGATCGAGCGCTACGCGCGCCGCCGCCGGCGCGAAGGCTTCGACGTCGTCCTTCTCGGCCATTTTCACGAGGGGTGGCGGGGGGAGTGGGACGGCGCGGCGGCCGAGATCGTCCCGCCGTTCCTCGAGGAAAAGAGCTGGATCGAGATCGGCGGCGACGGGCGCACCGAGCGCGTCGCGCTCGCGCCGTGATCGTCGCGGCGGTCCCTCCGCGCGGGCCGTTCCGGGGAACGGTCGCGGCGCCGCCGTCGAAGAGCTTCACGAACCGCGCGCTGATCCTCGCGGCGCTCGCGGCGCAACCCGTCCGGATCCGGAGGCCGCTCGCGTGCGACGACGCCGACTCGCTCGTGGACGCGCTCTCGGCCGCGGGGATCGGGATTCGACGCGAAGGCGACGATCTCGTCGTTTTTCCCGGCAGCCCTCCGAACTCCGAAGCCGTGCTCGACGTCCGCGACTCCGGGACCGCGTGCCGATTTCTCGCGGCGTTCGCCGCCGCGACGCCCGCGCTTCGCGCGACGGTGACCGGCAGCCCGCGGCTCTGCGAGCGGCCCGTCGGCGGCCTCGTGGATGCCCTGCGCGCGATCGGCGCCGACGTCGCGTACGCCGGCCGCGAGGGATTCCCACCCTCTCGATCCGCGGAAAGGAGCTCGAGGGAGGCGCCGTCGACGTCGCGGCCTCCGAGTCGAGCCAGTTCGCCTCGGCGCTCCTCCTCGCCGCGCCCCGATTCCGGCGCGGGATCGACCTCGGTCTCGCGGGCCGGGCGGTGTCGCGGGCGTACCTCGACACGACGCGCGAGGCGCTCGCCGCGGCCGGAATCGAGGCGAGCCTCGAAGACGGCCGCATCCGGGTGCCGCCGGGGTCGGCGGTCCGGTCCGGGAGCCTCGCGGTTCCGGGAGACTGGTCGTCGGGCGTTTCTCTCGCCGCCGCCGTCGCCGTCGCCGGCGGGTCGCTCCGCCTCGAGCACCTGCCCTGGCCGTCCTCGCAGGCCGACGCAAGGGCCCTCGCGGTGATCGGGGAGATGGGAGTCGAGGTCCGGACGGAGCCGTTCGCCGTCACCGTCTCGGGAAGAGCGAAGCGTCCCGCGCGCGTCGACGCGGCGGACTTTCCCGACGCCGTTCCGGTGCTCGCGGCGGCCGCCGCGCGGGTCGAAGGGGAGAGCGAGTTCCGCGGCATCGCGCACCTGAAGCTGAAGGAAAGCGACCGGATCGAGGCGCTCGACGGTCTGTTTCGCGCCGCCGGCGTGCGCTCGCGGCCGTCGGAGGACTCGCTCGCGGTCGAGGGCGGCGCGGACGCCGGCCCCCCGGCGCTCCTCCCGACGCGCGCCGATCACCGGATCGTCATGGCCGCGACCCTTCTCTCCTTCGCGCGCGGCGGGTTCGTCGAGAGTCCGCGCGCCGTCGAAAAGTCTTATCCCGCGTTTTTCCGCGACCTGTTTGCGGGCTGCTGAAAAACGAATCCGGGCGGCGTGTCGCGAATTCTTGCGAGAACCCGCTCACGATATGATCCCTCCGCTTTCACCATCGAACCGATGTCTTCGCCGGCCGCTGCTCCCGCTTTGCCGGACGATCGGATCGTGCTGCCGATCGGCGGTTCTCCGTCCGCCCGCGCGCGAATCGCGGCTTTCCTCGCGCTCGACCACCCGGTGCTGCCCCGCTTCACCGGCGTCATCGAGGAGGGCGGGCGGTTGGCCGCGACGTTCCGGCGCCGGGACGGAACTCCGCTCGCGGTCGTGCGGCATTCGCGCGAGACCTCGGCGGCCCTCTTCCTGCAGGCGGTCTCGGCGGCGGTCTTCCTCGCCGCGAGGGGATTTCCGCTCGGGCGCTCCGATTTCGACGATGCGCTGGTCGAGGTGTGGGGCGGCTCGCCCCATCTGTGGCTCGCGCGTCCACCGCGATCGGTGTCGGCGGATGCCCCGCCCGGAGACCCCCCCTCGGCGCTCCTCGCCGCGCTCGTTGCTCTCTTCTTCACTCGCTCGGGAAAGGGCGCGGCGGGGAGGATCGAATCGGCGGCGCGGAAGCTCCTCGACCGGTGGCTCGATCCGCTCGCGCCTCCGGGGCGCCCCGACGCGGCGCTCGTCGAGGTCTACCGCGCGTTTCCGTTCCTGACGGACGCGCCGTTCGCCTCGGTCCGGCGCCGCGCGATCGGATACGAGCCCCGCGGACTCGACGCGGAGGAGCGGCGCCACCGGGCGGCCGTCGATGCGGCGGCACGGCGTCTCTCGGGGCGCGCCGCGTTCCTCTTTCCCCCCGGAAGGAGCGCGCTCATCCCGTTCGAGGCGCTCCGCGCCGGCCTCGCCGTCGCCGGAACCGACCGCGGGGCCGTCGAAGCCGCCCTTCTCGACCGTGCCCTCCCGGACGCCGCGTGGATCCGCATCGATCGGGAGGACTGGGACGCCGCTTCGGCGTCGCTCTTCGAGGACGCCGCTGCCCGGAAGGGCGTCGAGGTCGCGGAGTGGAGCGGCGAGAGCGTCTCGCTGCGGCCCGACGAGCTCCGTGCGGCGCTGTGGATCGCTTCTCCGGACCTCGCGTCCTCGGCCGCCCTCTACGAAGCGCTCGCGGTGGTCCTCGCGCGCCGTCCGTCACGCGTGCGCGCCGCCGCCGTCCGCTTCGTCTCGTCTCCCGATTACGGGGCGTTCCTCGCCCGCGGGACGCTCCCCGAGGCGATCCGGGAGGCGGACGCCGAAGCCGCGGCGCGGGAGCTCGCCGGGTTCTCGCGCGAGGAGCGCCGCTCGATCGGGATCTCCCTGGCGCACCCGGCGGGGGGGACCGCGGCCGAGGTCGATGCGGTCGACGGCTCCGGAACGTTCCTCGGGGCGGCGCGCCGGCTCGCGTCGGCCGGATGGCTCGTCGAGGATCCCGGCGACGGCCGGTGGCGGCCGACCGACCCGTCCGCCCGCGCGGACCTGGTTTCCGTGTACGCGCCGGAGGAGCGCCGCGCGTTCGCGGAGCTGTGGCTCCCCGAGATCGCCGACCCGCTGTGGCGGTGCGTGCTCGCGATCGACGGCGACCGTCCCGACGTCTTCGGCGCCGAATCGGACCGCGTGCTCGGACGGCGCCCCGCCGCGGTGCGGCCCCGCTCGCTCGACGCCCTCGTCCAGGCCGCCGCCCGCTGGGAGAAGCGCGCGCCGGCGGCGGCGCGCTACTACCATGCCGACCGTCTCCTCGAGCTCGGGCTCCGGGACGAAGCGAAGGAGGTCTGGCGGAGCCTCGCCGGAGACGACGGGTCGCCGTGGGCCCGCGCGGCCGCCGCACGGCTCGCGCTCGCCTCCGAATCGGAAGGCGACGCCGGCGGCGCCCGACGGTGGGCGGAGCTCGGCGAGCGTGCCGGGGGCTCCGCGGACGAGGTTTCCGCGGCGCGGCGCGCCCTCGCGAGGCTCGCGGCGTCGGAGGGAAGGTTCGAGGATGCCGGGGCGCTCCTCGCCCGGGCCGCGGAGGATACCGGGTGCTCGGAGGAGGAGAGGCTCGAGATCGCGCTCGCGCGCGCGGCGCTCCACGGGCGGCGCGGCGACGGCGACCGCGAGCTCGCCGAGTACGCGGAGCATCGCCGGCGGATCGCGGCCTCGGGCGAGCGGCTCCAGTTCCGCTTCCTCCTCGGAGAGGGGACGGCGCTGTCGAACCGGCGCGACCACGCCGCGGCCGCCGTCCGTTTCGCCGAGGCGCTCGACGCGGCGCGCGGCCCCGAGGAACGCGGGGCGGCGCTGATCGACCTCGCGGTCGAGACGTACCTCCTCGGTGGCGCGGCGGAGGCGGAACGCCGGCTCCGCGAAGCCGCGGCCCTCCTGCGGGCCGCCGGCAGCATCGCGCTCGCCCGAACCGCCGCCGCGAACCTCGTCAATCTCCTGATCGAGACGGGGCGCGACGCCGACGCCGAACCGCTGATCGAGAGGATGCGCGCCGAATCCGAACGGGCCGGCGACGTGAAGGGGAGGATGCTGGCGCTCGCGTTCCGATCCCGCGTCGCGTTTCGGCGCGGCCGCTTCGCCGCCTCGGCCGCGGACCGGCGCGGAGCGCTGGAGCTCTGCGAGCGGCTGCGGGAAACGATCGAGAAGCAGGAGCTGGAGATCGACGAATCGGACGCGCGGCTCTTCTCCGGGGACGCGGAGGGCGCGCTCGCGTTCGCGCGGCGGGCCTCCGAGCGCGGCGACATGGCGGGGTGCCGCGAGCGGGCGCTGGGGCGCGTCGAGGACCTGGAGTCCTGGGCCGCCGGCGGGGAACCCGGCGAGGCGGAGCTCGACGAGGCCTTCCGCTCGGCGCCGGAGGCCGCCGCCGAGCGGGTGCTCCGCGCGCGGGCGTTCTTCGGGCCCCGGTTCGAGGAATCGCACGCCGGCGCCGCCGCCCGCGCCCGCGAGGTCCTGCGCCGCGCGGGCCGGCAGGAGCTCGCCGACGCGGTTCTCTCGGGCCCCGCGCCGGCCGATCCGGCGAGGCTCCGCCGGCTCCGCGACCGTCTCGCCGCCGGGGAGGCGCCGCTCCGGGTCGTCGAGGGCGACGGCGGGGTCGTCTGGAAGACGGACGCGTTCGAGCGCGCCGAGTGGAGCCGGCCGCTCGCGTGGGGCGATCCTCCGCTCTTCCTCGAAGGATCCGGTCCGGACGCGGACATCGCCGCCTTCCTGTTCGAGACGATCCGCAGCCGCGCGGACCTCGTGGCGCCCGAGTCCGCCGGCCGCGGCGGAATCGCGCTCCTCCGCGCGAGCGGAATCGTGACGGCAGACCGCTCGATGGAGTCCGTCGGCGCCCGCCTCGCGCGCATCGCGCCGCAGAACGTGACGGTCTTCATCAGCGGCGAATCGGGGACGGGGAAGGAGAGGATCGCGCGGGCGGTCCACCGGCTCTCCCCCCGGGCGGCGGTGGCGTTCGTCCCGGTCAACGTCGCGGCTTTTCCGGAGACGCTGCTCGAGGACGAGCTCTTCGGCCACGCGCGCGGGGCATTCACGGGAGCGGACCGCGACCGCGTCGGACTGTTCGAGGCTGCGCACGGGGGGACGCTGTTTCTCGACGAGATCGGAGACCTCTCGGCGCCCCTCCAGGCCAAGCTCCTCCGCGTGCTCCAGGAGCGCGAGATCAAGCGGGTCGGGGAGAACCGGTACCGCGCGGTGGACGTCCGGCTCGTGACCGCGACCGCGAGATCGCTCGAGGCGGCCGTGGAGGCCGGCCGGTTCCGCGAGGACCTCTACTACCGGATCAAGGTCGCGACCCTCGACCTCCCGCCGCTCCGCGAGCGCGGCGAGGACGTCGCGCTGCTGGCCCGCCATTTCGTCGATCGCTATGCCGCCGAATACGGAAAGGGCGCGGTGCGGCTCTCGGCCGCGGCGCTCTCGGCGCTCCGCGGCTGTCCGTGGCCGGGAAACGTCCGGCAGCTCGAGAACGCGATCATGGAGGCGGTCGCCCTCGCCGACCCCGGCGCGACGCTCGACCGGGACGCGTTTCCGCGGCTGCGCGCCGCCGCCGACGAACCTTCCGGCAGCTACCGCGAGCGGGTCGACGCGTTCCGCCGGCGCACGGTCGAAGAGGCCCTCGCGCGGTGCGGGGGGAACCGGACGCATGCGGCCAAACAAATGGGCATGTCGCGCCAGGCCCTGCTGTACCTGATAAGAGAGTTGGGCGTCCGTGGCTAAGGGGACGCGGCGATCCATCCAGCCGGACGGGCGCGTGCACCGCGACCCGCGGCCTTAACGTACGCCCCGGTACGCCGCGGCCGCGGGCTCGGGCGCCCGCATCCCGCCGGGCTCGCGCCTCCCCGCGCTCGGGAAGTTGTCGTCGCCCACGCGGTTAACGTGGCGGGGACCTCAGCCGCCTGGGGCCGTTGTTCGGCAGTCCTGTTCATCTTCGGTCATTGCGAGGGAGCGGCCCGCCGCGCCGACTCGTCGCCGCCGAAGCTTCAGCGAAGGAGGAAGCCTCGGCGAAGGCGGGCGCCGACCGCGACAATCTCCGAGAACCTGGAGATTGCTTCGGCTTGCAGCCTCGCAATACCCCATGAGACGGGAGTCTCGCCCTGGCGGATGAAAGTCTGGGCACTCGACCTCTGATTCCGTCATCGCGAGGCCGCAACGCGGCCGTGGCGATCTACCCTCGTGGACGACCGGAGTAGATTGCCACGCTCGCTCCGCGAGCTCGCAATGACGAGAGCAGGGAGCCGGGCTTTCTAAACAATGACGGAAGAGGCCGCTTCGCCCATGATCGTGGAGTATTGCGGCCGCCGGTTCAGGCGCCGGAGTCGGGCCTCCATTCGGAGATCTTCCCCGCAAACGCCGACGCGGCCACGGTGTACGGCGACGCCAGATACATCTTGCCGGGCCCGCAGCGGCCCGGGAAGTTGCGGTTGATCGCGGAGACCGTCACCTCGTCCTTGCGGGTCGAAACGCCGGGACCCGCCTTGATGCAGGCGCCGCACGACGGGTCGATCGTCTTCGGCGCCCGCCTTCTCGAAGACGCGAGGTAGCCCTTCTCCTCGGCGTAGCGGCGGATGTCCTGCGAGCCGAACTGGATGTAGAGGTCACGCCCTCGGCGACCTTCCGCCCTTCGCGCACCGCGTCGGCGCACACGGCCGCGTACATGTCCATGTCGGCCTTCTTGCCGCCCGTGCACGAGCCGCCGTACGCGATGTCGATCGTGACATCTCGCCGAGCTCGGAGAGGGGCACCCCGTTGCCCGGGTCGCCCGGCATCGCGACCATCGGCCGATCGCCGAGGCGTCGAAGTCGAAGGTTTCCGACCAGCGGGCATCCGGATCGGAGGCGAGCCCATCGCAAAGACGTTCGGCGTCCGCCCGCGGCATCCCGCGCTGCTCGACGAGGTACTCGACGGTCCTCGTCGGCCTCGATGATCCCGGTGAAGCCCCGCCTCGACCGCCATGTTCGTCAGCGTCGCGCGCTCGTCGACCCAGAGCGCGCGACGCCATCGCCGGCGAACTCGAGCACCTTGCCGATGCCCTCGCCCTCCTTGACGAACGGCTGGGCGAGGAGCGTGGAGCATGACGTCCTTCGCCGTCACGCCGGCGGGCTTCTCGCCGCGGATCTCGAAGCGCACCGACTCGGGGACGGTGACGCGGACGTCCCGCGTGATCCAGGCGTTGGCCATGTCGGTCGACCCGACGCCGAACGCGAAGCAGCCGAGCGCGCCGCCATGCAGCGTGTGCGAGTCGGTGCCGACGACGACCTGCCCGGGCAGCGCGAGTCCTCGATGACCTTGTTGTGGCAGATCGCCTCCGAGCCCGCCGCTCGCGTTCGACCTCGCCGTAGAGCTTGATGCCCTGCCGGCTGCGAGAAGTCCGCCTGCACGGTCGCGAGCTCGTTTGCGGCATCGAGGAGGCCCGCGGCGAC
Organism: uncultured Acidobacteriota bacterium; assembly: GCA_963794295.1. GTDB lineage: Bacteria > Acidobacteriota > Thermoanaerobaculia > UBA5066 > DATFVB01 > DATFVB01. The sequence continues at coordinate 61,174 of CAWCDE010000008.1, read as the reverse complement.
GCGGTCGGGGGGCATGACGTACTTCGAGGAACGTGAGGTGGTCGCGGAAGGAGAAGACGTCGCCGGGTCGGTGACCGTCGCGTCCGGGCCGAGATCCGCCTCGAAGAACGACTCGGCCATCGGCGTGACGTACTCGTGGGAGAAGCGCACGTCGGTGCCGCACGAACCCCGCGTCGCCCGGCGGCACGGCGGGAACGCCGAGCCGTCCGGTCGCGGCGTCGACGACGACGTGCCGCGCGAGGATCTTCTCGGCGAGCGTCATCGGGCCCGGCGGCGTCGAGGGCGTCGGCGGCGTCACCTCGCCCGCGAGGCGCGCGACGTTGTACGGCGAAGAGCCCGCCGCGCTCGACGATCGTCGCGCGTGATCGCATCCGCGCCTTTCGGTGAACTCCGAGATGGGGATCGCCTCGCCGCGCCGGATGCGCTCGAGCAGGCCGAAGTCGGTCGTCGTGAGGAGGCCGATGTTCTGGCAGTTCTGGCGGTAGATTTGCTCGATGCTCCCGGCGATCACGAGCCGGACGCCCGCGCAGCGCTCCGCGTACGGCGCGGCTCGCGGGAGGACCCCTTCCCGCGGCGCTTGCCGCGACACGCACGACGCAGAAGCCGCCGCCTTGACGTCGTCCCTTCTCGATCGGTTGTTCTCCGCGGCCGTCAGGCCGACGACGGGTAGCGCGCCGAGCGTCTCGTCGTAGTAGTAGCAGACCCAGCCGGGCGTGATCTCGTCGGTCGAGATGTTGTCGCGGAGCGGGATCGACGGGTCGACGGCGAGGTCTTCGCCGGCGAGCTGCCGGCGGATGAGCGCGGGATCTTCGGTCAGAAAGAGGATGCGTCCGGGAAACCGGACCGTGCGCTCGGGCATCGATGCCTCCGCTCGAATTCTATTCCGGTATGAGTCGCGATTCCCGAGTTGCGAGTCGCGCGTCGCGTGTAGAGGGCCGGGCGCCGGCGGTATATTCACGGAATGCTCCCGCTGGTCCTCCTTCTCGCCGCCTCGAAGGCCGCGCCGGCTCCGACGGTCTCGAAGCAGCGATGTCGTCGCGATCGGCGAGAGCGGACCGCGCTATCACGGCGAGCCGATTTCGCTCGACTTGAAGGACGCCGGATCTCGTCGATGTCTGCCTCTCCTTCGGAAAGGTCGCAAAGACGAACATCGTCGTCGACCCGGGCGTGAAGGGGAGCGTGACCGTCCGCCTGAAAAACGTCCCGTGGGACTAGTGTCCCGTCCCGGAAATAACTTCAGCGTCGCGCCTGCGGCTTGCGGACGAGGTCAAGACGCGTCGCGGGAGCAGATGCCGGAAGCATCGGGCCCGCGACGCAACGCAGAGATCGTTCGCAATGTGCGGGCGCCCTTCGGGTTCGGGCGGCGCGGGGCAATCTGCGGCGCCGCCGCGACGAGGTCCCCGCGAAAGCGGGGATGGCACCGCATCGCCGTCATCGCGGCGACTGGCAGCTTACCCCGCGGCGCTCCGAACGACGCGAAAGCTATTTCCGGGACGGGACACTAGCAGGCTGCTGAAAAATTGATGGTATTGGCGACTTTTCGGTGGACGCGATTTTGATCGACATGCTTAACGAGCGGTGTTTTGGTTCGGGCCACATCGATAGGTTCGTTCCTTTCCCGCTTCCGCGGCAACCAGAACGGGTCGGCGGTCGATCACGTGCCACCCAGATTTGCCATCCGGAGGAGATCGTAAGCGACGGCGCCGAAGAGCACCTGAGCCGAGACTCGAGCCAGACCTCGAAATCTTGTTTTGGCGAGCCCGGCAATCGTCTTCATCCATCCGAAGATCTCCTCGACCCGTTTCCTCCTGCGCTGGCTCAATCTGTATCCGCCACTCCCGAGAGTTCGGCGTCCGATCAGGGGCGTGATCCCCTCTTTTGCCGCGATGTGGGCTACGACCCCTTCTTCGACGAGCTCGACATGAAACTCTCCCACGTCGTATCCCTTGTCGGCTCCCAGCGTCACCCGGCGAGCCATCGGATCCGTCGACCTCTTCACCATCACGATCGCCGCTTCCGGCTCCGCTTTCCCCGATGCCCGTGTCACGGTCGCATCGACGCAGAGCCCGTTTCGGTTCTCCATCAGAACGTGTCCCAGGTAGCAAAGCTGGGAGGGCTTGCCCTTGCCCTTCCGATAGAGCCGAGCATCGGGATCGGTTGTCGACTCGTGCGTCTGATTGCTGCGCTTCTCTCCTCGAAAATCGACCTCTCCGTTCTTGCCCCCCGACGAACCACCCTTGGGCCCACCCTTGGCCTTGAAGCTCTTCATCGACGCGTTGGCCTCGATCATCGTCCCGTCGACGGTGAAGTGCTCATCCGACAGAAACCTCTTCTCCCGCGCCTGTTCGACCACCGTTCGAAAGAACTCTTCGACGAAGTCTTCCTTCAGAATCCGCTCCCGGTTCTTCGTAAACGTCGTCGCGTCGAAACTCTCCGAATCGATCGAAAGATCCAGAAACCACCGAAAAAGCAGGTCGTATTGCAGCCGCTCGCAGTAGAGCCGCTCCGACCGCACCGAATAGAGCGCCATCAGCACCTGACTCTTCAAAAGCACTTCCGGCGGTATCGATGGTCGTCCCATCCTCGAGTACCGTTCCGAAATCTTCGGCTCCAACCGCACCAGAGCCTCGTCGGCAATCTCCTTGATCGCTCTCAGCGGGTGGTCCGCCGGAACCCGCTCCTCCAGCGAAACGTAGGCGAAAACCTTCCCCTGAGAATCCGTTTCTCCTCGCATGATCCCAATGTGCGCCCGCAATCCCTTCGCGTCAACGAAAATCAGACTTTTTCAGCAACCTGCTAGACGCTGGATTTGATCCTGCGGATGAACGGCATCGCGATGGTCCGGGACGGGCGGATCCTCCGGATCGGAAAGCCGGAAGTCCTCGCGCGATGACGGGGCGCTAGCGCTTCAGGTACTTGAACCGGCGGTGCGGCTTGCCCGCGGCCGGCGTGACGTCCTCGTTCTTCAGAACCGAGATCGATCCGTCGACTTCGAGGACGGCCAGGCGCACGTCGTCGAGGTCGCCCACGCCGTGCTCGCGGAGCGCCGTCATCAGCTCGTCGCGGCCGATGCTCTCCCGCCGGAGGTGGTCGTCGATCACGAGGCCGCGGTTGACGAGGACCGTCGCATGGCCCTTGAGGAGCCGGCCGATGGGAAGCCATCGCCGGGCGGCGCGGCCGACGGTGAAGTTCAGCACGATGAGCGCTCCCGCGGCGACGAGCCCGCCCGAGAGCGAGTTGTCGTTTCCGATCATCGCGTTCTGGACGGCGTTGGCGATCAGCAGGATCAGCACGAGGTCGAAGGGCGTCATCTGGCCGATCTCCCGCTTGCCCGAGAGCCGCAGGCCGACGAGCACGACGGCGTAGACGATCGCGCAGCGGGCGGTGATTTCGAGCCAGGGCGTCGCGAGCTTCCACATCGAGACGTGAGCTTAGCAGGGGCCGCTCAAGGTATTCCTCGGCCGCCCGTCCGGGCGACCGCGCCCGTCTTCCGACCCGTCTGACTGCGCCTCAGGGACTTCGCGACGAGAAAAATCCGGGCCGATCGAGGGAGTGCTCGCCCGACACGGGAACAATGAGTGAATCCGCGCCTTCGCGGGCCCCTTCGCGTCGCGAGAGCTTTCGCCGAAGTAACCGAGGCGAAAGCTCCGCGATGCGGGAGCGGGAGCGTCGGCGAAGGGGGTGGCGGCGGCGCGGTCGAGCCGCTCGTTCGGCGAGCCGCGCCGTCGTCACGCGCTCCCGGTCCCCGAGCCAGCTCCCGCGACGGTTTATTTCGGTTCGATGTTGGTTTCGACCGGCGTCCCCTGCAGTCCCGCCAGCGCGCTCCGCGCGATCTTGATCTTCACCTGGTCGGAGATCTGCAGGATCACGGTGTTCGTCGCGTCGTCGATCGCGGAGATGCGGCCGTAGATCCCGCCGTTGGTGATCACGGCGTCGCCCTTCTTCAGCTGCGCGAGCATCGCCTGCGTCTTCTTCTGGCGCTTGCGCATCGGCGCGATGAGGATGAAGTAGAAAATCCCGAAGATCAGGATCATCGGGAGGAACGACACGAGGGCGTTCGGCTGCTGGCCGGGCGCGGCCGCGAGGAAAGTCAGGTTCGTCACGCGCCGGATCATTGCGGAAGCGCGTCGGGCTGTCAAACTGCCGGCGCGGTGATGCGTCGGGCCGGGCGGGCGCGTGCCGCCGGCCGCCGGCACGCATCCCGTCCGCCTTCGCCAGGGCTTCGGCGGATCGGACGGACCGGGCCCGCGCCTCTCCACGCCTTCGAGTTTTCTCCAATGAGATCAGATGTCGTTCCGGGCGCTGGTGCCGGCGTAGCGATACATCGAATTTGCTTTGATTTTCCGGCGCGATGGGCGCACACTGTCCGCAATGGCGCCGGCGGATCCCGCCGCTCACCCGAGACCCACAGGGAGACCCGAGGCGTGGCACCGGCTCGGCGCGGGGGGCTTTCTCCGCGACGTCGTGCTCGGCTCCTCCGACGGCCTGGTCGCCGTGCTCGCGTTCGTGGCCGGCGTCTCGGCGACGCTCGGCGCCCGGCGGACGATCCTCCTCGCGGGCCTCGCGGAGATGTTCGCCGGAGCGACGTCGATGGGCCTCGGCGCCTTCCTCGGCACGAAATCGGAGCGGGAGTTCTACGAACGGGAGCTCGCGCGCGAGAAGCGCGAGATCGTCGAGATGCCGCACGAGGAGCGAGAGGAGATCCGGCAGATCTACCGGAAGAAGGGATTCGCCGGGAAGGACCTGGAGATGGTCGTCGACACGATCACCGAGAACCGCGATCGCTGGCTGAAGGTGATGATGCACGAGGAGCTCGGCTTCGCGAAATCCGGCGGTCTTTCGCCGCTGCGGAGCGGCATCGCGCTCGCGATCGCCTACATCCTCGGCGCCGCCATTCCGATCTTTCCGTACGCGCTCTTCGCCGAGGGAACGGCGTTTCCCGTGTCGATCGCCGTGACGCTCGGCGCGTTGTTTGCCGTCGGAGTATCCAAGGCGCGGCTGACGCACCGCGCCTGGTGGAAGGCCGGTCTCGAGATGTCGGTCGCCGGCGGCGTCGGGACCGTCGTGTGCTACCTGATCGCGAAGGGAATCGCGCGGATCTGATCGGCTCGAAAAGAGGAGGACATCGATGGACGACATCTTTTCCGCGATCTGCCGTGAGGCGCTCGAGTCGAGGCAGCGCGACGTCTCGTCGTTCGCCGACGCCGGGCTCCGGTCGATCTCCGAGCGGTTCCAGCGGCGGATCCTGAAGCTCGACGACGGCTACTACATGCTCGGGCTCGGGCCCTACAACGCGGGTCTCGTGAGGCTCGACTTCGACGAGCTGCTGCTCGGCCGGGAAGTCCCCGAATTCATCGGCGTCGGAATGCCGGTCGGCGGCTTCCGGATCTCGGCGCCCGAGGCGTTCCTGAACGTCGAGGTCTCGCGCGTCCACGCGAAGATCCGCCGCCGCGGAACGCGGCAGGAGCCGAACTACGCGATCGTCGACATGCGGTCGACGTGCGGCACGTACGTCAACGGGGACGAGATCCCGAAGCCCGACATCGAAGGCGCGACGGAGGACGATTGCGCGCGGACGCTGCGGTCGGGGGACTTTTTTTCGCTCGGACCGAGCGCGGTGAACCTCTTCCTCTTCTTCCAGAAGGGCTAGTGTCCCGTCCCGGAAATAACTTCAGCGTCGCGTCTGCGGCTTGCGGACGAGGGCCAGACGCGTCGCGGGAGCAGATGCCGGGAGCATCGGGCCCGCGACGCAACGCCGCCATCGTTCGCAATGTGCTGGCGCCCTTTGGGTTCGGGCGGCGCGGGGCAATCTGCGGCGCCGCCGCGACGAGGTCCCCGCGAAAGCGGGGATGGCACCGCATCGCCTTCGTCGCCGCGACTGGCAGCTTACCCCGCGGCGCTCCGAACGACGCGAAAGCTATTTCCGGGACGGGACACTAGGACCCAAAAGACCGTCGCCCCGGGCCACCCGCATCGCCCGAATTTTTCGCGAAGTAACCGAGCGGAAAATTCCGCGATGCGAGAGCGGGAGCGTCGGCGAGGGGGTGGCGGCGGCGCGGTCGAGTCGCTGGTTCGACGAGCCGCGACGCCGTCACGCGCTCCGGGCCCCGAGCCAGCTCCCGCGACGGTTTGACTCGCGCCGTTCGCCTCGTTAGACTCCGTCGGTTTCGACAACGACGGCGGAGGTTTCCACGTGTCTCATCAAAAAGTCTGGACGCGGGTCGCGCTGATCCTGATCGTCCTCGTCGCCTCGGTCGCCGCCTACATCGCGAGCGGCGTGTCGCGGGTGAAGACGGACGTCACGGGCGAGACGACCCCCGGCTTGAAGGATTACCTGAAGAACGGCATTCGGCTGGGCCTCGACCTGAAGGGAGGCATCCATCTCGTGCTGCAGGTGCAGACCGAGGACGCCTACAAGGTCGAAGCGGACGAGGCGGTCGCGCACCTGAACGAGCAGAACAAGGAGCAGTCCCTCCGGCTCGGCGCGGTGACGCGGACCGGACCGGCGGCGTTCACCGCGGTCGTCAACGCCGACACGGACATCGACAAGCTCCAGGACGCCGTCAAGCGCTTCCTCCCGGGCTGGGAATACTCGCGGCAGGGAACGACGTGGGTGTTCGCGCTCTCGGCCCCCGCCCGGAAGAACATCGGCGAGGAAGCGGTCCAGCAGGCCGTCGAGACGATCCGAAACCGCATCGATCAGTTCGGCGTGTCGGAGCCGGTCATCGCGCGCGAAGGGGTCAACCGCATCGTCGTCCAGCTGCCGGGCGTCGACGATCCCCGCCGCGTCAAGGACATCATCAAGTCGACGGCGTTCCTCGAGCTCAAGCTCGTCGTCGCCGGTCCCACCTCGGACAAGGCCTCGCTGCTCGCGCCCACCGGCGGACAGGTTCCCCCGGACGCCGAGGTCGTCGAGGGCAATTCGACCGACCAGGACCCCACCTCTCCGAAGGTCTACTACCTGCTCCAGAAGGTCGCCGCCGTCACCGGACGCGACATCAAGAACGCGCGCCCCTCGCAGGACCAGAACAACCGGCCGGCCGTCTCGTTCTCGCTGAAGGCCGAGGGAGCGACGAAGTTCGACAAGGTCACGGGCGCGAACATCGGAAAGCAGCTCGCGATCGTCCTCGACAACCGGGTGCAGTCGGCGCCCCGCATCGACGGGCGGATCAGCGATTCCGGGATCATCACCGGGAGCTTCACGCCGGAGCGGGCGAACGACCTCGCGCTGATCCTGCGGTCGGGCGCCCTGCCGGCGGGCCTCGTCTACCTCGAGGAACGGACCGTCGGCCCGTCGCTCGGACTCGACTCGATCAAGAAGGGGATCACGGCGGCGGTCCTCGGCGCGCTCCTCGTGTTCGTCACGATGGTCGTCTACTACCGGCGCTCCGGCTTCAACGCGGTGCTCGCGTTGATCCTGAACGCCGTGATCCTGCTCGGGGTGCTCGCGCAGTTCGGGGCGACGCTCACGCTCCCCGGGATCGCGGGATTCATCCTGACGATCGGCATGGCGGTCGATTCGAACGTGCTCATCTTCGAGCGCATCCGGGAGGAGCTCCGGGAAGGAAAGACGCCCAAGACCGCGATCGACAACGGTTTTTCGAAGGCCTTCCTGACGATCGTCGACACGCACGTGACGACGGTCGTCTCGGCGCTCTTCCTCTTCCAGTTCGGCACGGGGCCCGTCAAAGGCTTCGCGGTCACGCTGATCGTCGGCCTCGCGGCGTCGATGTTTACCGCGGTGTACGTGTCGAAGACGATCTTCATGCTCGAGTACGGCTCGCGCGAGCGCATCGAGAGCGTCTCGATCTAGACAGGACGAACGATGGAACTATTCAGAGACACCCACATCGATTTCCTCCGCGTCAAGTGGATCTGCATCGGCATCTCCTGGGCGCTGATCGTCACCGGTTTCATCTCGATCGCCGTTCACGGAGGGCTGCGGTTCGGCATCGACTTCTCCGGCGGGACGCAGATCGTCCTCAAGTTCGCCAACCGGCCCGAGCCCGCGAAGATCGAGTCGATCCTGAAGCCGCTGAACCTCGGGCTCGAGGGCGTGCAGCGCTACGACACGCCGGAGAAGAACGAGGTCCTGATCAAGGTCCAGCAGCAGGCGCACGAAGGGCGCGACATCACCCAGGAGGTTTTCTCCGCGATGTCGGCCGCGATGGGCGGCCCGGCCGCGGGGGGAAAGGTCGATCTCAACGTCAAGGGACACGACACCTTCTCGGTGAGCCTGGCCGCGGTCGACCCCGACAACGTGAACGGGAAGCTCGGGACGGCGGCGGCGCAGCACTATGTCTCCGTCGGGGACGCGATCGTCGCCTACCGGTCGCAGATCGGGCTCTTCCGGTCCGCGGCGGACATCGACCACATCCCGAACGTCTCGCCCGAGGTGAAGAACTGGCTGAAGCAGAACACGGTGATCGGACCGTTCACGGTCCTCTCGGCCGACAACGTCGGACCGCAGGTCGGCCACGACCTTCGGACGAAGGCGCTCTGGGCTGTCCTCCTGTCGACGGGAGCGATGCTCGTCTACATCTGGTTCCGCTTCGACGTGAAGTTCGGCGTGGGCGCGATCGTCGCGATCATCCACGACACGCTGATCACGATCGGGCTGCTGTCGATCTTCAACCGGGAGATCACGCTCGTCGTGGTCGCCGCGCTCCTGACGCTCGTCGGCTATTCGATGAACGACACGGTCGTCGTGTACGACCGGATCCGCGAGAACATGAAGAACAACCGGCGCGATCCGCTGGCGAAGATCATCAACGACTCGATCAACCAGACGCTGTCGCGGACGGTCATGAGCTCGGGCCTGACGTTCCTCGTCGTCGTGGCCCTGTTCTTCCTCGGCGGCGAGGTCCTGAACACGTTCGCGCTGACGCTCGTCATCGGCATCATCGTCGGGACGTATTCCTCGATCTACGTCGCGGCGCCGATCGTCGTGATCTGGAACGACCTGCAGACGAAGCGTCGTCCGGCGCCGGCCGCCGCGAAGACCTCGGGGCCCGCGAAAGCGCCCGCGCCCGCCGCCAAGAGCGCGCCACGCGCGGCCGCCAACCGGAAGTCGGGCAAGCGCTAGACCGTCGCTTTCGCGACGCTCGCGGAGCTCGGATCGCGAAAGCTCCCGCCGCGCGGGACGTCCGCTCGGTTACTTCGCGGACGCCTCCCCGCGCGTCGACCTTCCGCGGCTCGGGCTCACGCCCTCGACCGCTTCGGCGCCCCACCGGAACGAATGACAGCGCGAGGAGTCTGTTTCGCGACGCTCGCGGAGCTCGGATCGCGAAAGACTGGTCCGCCGTGCGATGATGAGCAGTTCCCGCGACGTCATCGTCGTCGGCGCGGGCGCCGCGGGATTCGCCGCCGCGATCTTCGCGCGCCGCGCCGGCGCGGCGGTGACCCTTCTCGAGGCGACCGCCAATCCGGGTCAGAAGATCCTCATCTCCGGCGGCGCGCGCTGCAACGTCCTCCCGTCGCGGTTCCAGCCCGAACGGTTCGTTTCCGAGACGCCGAGGCTCGCCGCGCGATTCCTGAAGTCGTGGCGGCTCGACGCGGTCCGCGCGTTCTTCGAGGAGGAGCTCCGGCTCCCGCTCGTCCTCGAGCCGGAATCCGGCAAGCTGTTTCCGGCCTCGAATCGCGCCACCGACGTTCGCGACGCGCTCCTGCGGGAGGCCGGGAGAGCCGGCGTCGACGTCGTGCGAAACGCGCGCGTCGCGGACGTCGCGCCCGCCCCGCTCTCGGTCACGCTCCAGGGCGGGGAGCGGCGGGCCGCATCGGCGATCGTGCTGGCGACCGGCGGCCTGTCGGTTCCGCGCACCGGCTCGGACGGCGGGGGCCTTGCGATCGCGCGCCGTCTCGGCCATCGGATCGTCGACCCGTATCCCGCCCTGACGCCCCTCCGGACGGACCGTGCGGAGCATCGCGCACTCGCGGGGGTCTCGCTCGACGTCGTGATCCGCGCCGACGGGCAACGGTCGGCGCGGTCGTCCTCTTCCGGAGGATTCCTCTTCACGCACGGGGGCTATTCCGGCCCGGCGGTGCTCGACATCTCGCACATCGTGGTGCGCGATCCGTCGAGGGAGGTTCGCGTCGCATGGACGAGCGCTTCCGCCGAAGAATGGGAAGCGCGCCTGCTCCGCGCGCCGGGCGGGGCGACCGTCGAGGGAATCGTGTCGCGGAAGATCCCGTCGCGCCTCGCGTGCGTCCTCGCGGCCGAGTCCGGGCTGGTTCCCGGCGAGACGATCGCGCGGCTGCGCCGGGATTCGCGCCTCCGGCTGGTCGAGGCCCTCACCCGCTGCCTCCTCCCGATTTCGGGGCATGAAGGATTCGCGAAGGCGGAGGTGACGGGCGGCGGCGTCGCGCTCGACGAAGTCGATCCGGCGACACTCGAAAGCCGCCGGGTCCCGGGGCTCTTCCTCTGCGGCGAGATCCTCGACGCGTTCGGCCCGATCGGGGGACATAACTTTCTGTGGGCGTGGGTTACGGGCCGTGCCGCCGGCCTTGGTGCGGCCAGTCGCGGCGATGCATCGAGCCGGGCGGGCGCGTGAAGCCCGCCCGCGGCCGCGACGTACGCCCCGGTACGCCTTAGCCGCGGGCCGGGCTCCCCGCATCCCGCCGGGCTCGCGCCTCACCGCGCCCGATGAACTTGGGGCCGGCAGGACCTTCTCGTCGCGACTCTGTTTGCAGTCCGACGTCAAGACTCGAAGGCTTGATAGCGAGATCTCCGAATACGAGTGAACGATGAGGTGCCGGCAGGCGCGACGTACGCCACGGTACGCCTGACCTGCCGGCCGGCCCGGCCGAACGCACCTTCCAACCCCTCTGGCGCGCCTCGCGTTTGCCGCATGAAGACTGGGGAGTTGTCCGGCGACCCAGGCTCCGGCCGGGCTACGAGGGTGTCGGTCGGCTCTCACCGCCCCTGAACGAACCGGGATAGTGGCTCGCCGGCGTCTCCCGCCGAGTTAAGCGACGCGGACGCGATCGCTTCAACTCGGCGGCGCCGTCCTCGATGCATCGGCGCGCCCGCTTTACAATACAAAGGATGATCCGCTTCGAGGAGATCTTAGAAAAGGTCCAGGCCTACAACCCCGGGAGCGACGAGACGCTCCTCCGGAAGGCGTACGTCTTCTCGGCCAAGGAGCACCACGGCCAGACGCGGCGCTCCGGGGAGCCGTACCTCATCCATCCGATGAACGTCGCCGGCATCCTCGCGGACATCCGCGCGGACGACGTGACGATCGTCGTCGGGCTCCTCCACGACATCCTCGAGGACACGGGGGTGACGAAGGAGGACCTCGCGCGGCACTTCGGGACGGAAGTCGCGGAGCTCGTCGACGGCGTCACGAAGATCGGGAAATTCACGTTCCACTCCCGCGAGCAGGAACAGGCCGAGACGTTCCTGAAGATGATCATCGGGATGGCGTCCGACCTGCGGGTGATCCTCGTCAAGCTCGCCGACCGCCTCCACAACATGCGGACGCTCGAGTTCCTGCCGGAGGAGAAGCGCCTCGAGATCGCGCGGGAGACGCTCGAAATCTACGCGCCGATCGCGAACCGGCTCGGCATCGGCGCGATCAAGGGCCCCCTCGAGGACCTCGCGTTCCGCTATCTCGAGCCGTCGGCCTACGAGCAGCTCTCCCGCGACGTCGAGGCGCGCCTGAAGAACACGCGCGGCCTCGTCGAGGAAATCCAGCGGCGGATCGAGACGGCGCTCGCGCAGGCGGGGATCGAGAGCCAGGTGCGGGGGCGCGTCAAGCGCCTCTATTCGATCCACGCGAAGATGAAGCGGCAGGGGCTCGAGATCGCGCAGCTCTACGACATCCTCGCCTTCCGCATCGTCTGCCGCGAAGTGAAGGACTGCTACGCGATCCTCGGGCTCATCCACCAGATCTGGAGGCCGGTGCCGGGGCGGTTCAAGGACTACGTCGCGATGCCGAAGCCGAACTTCTACCAGTCGCTCCACACGACCGTGATGGGGGAGCGCGGCACGCCGTTCGAGGTGCAGGTCCGCACGTTCGAGATGGACGTCGTCGCGGAGCGGGGAATCGCCGCGCACTGGCGCTACAAGGAGGGAAGGCTCGATGCCTCGCCCGAGGACGCGCGCTTCGATTGGCTCCGCCGCCTCGCCGATCTGAAGACGGAGGTCTCGGACCCGCGCCAGTTCCTGAACTCGCTCAAGGTCGACCTCTATCCCGACGAGATCTACACGTTCTCGCCGAAGGGAAAGGTCTTCGCCTTCCCGCGCGGCGCCACCCCGGTCGATTTCGCCTACCGGATCCACTCGGACGTCGGCGCTCGGTGCGTCGGCGCGCGCGTCAACGGACGACTCATTCCGCTGAAGACGCCGCTTTCCAACGGCGACTGGGTCGAGATCCTCACGTCTCCGGCCGGAAAGCCCTCGCGCGACTGGCTGTCGTTCGCGGTCACTTCGCGCGCCCGAAACAAGATCCGGCACTTCATCCACGCCCAGGAGAAGGAGCGGTCGATCGAGATCGGCCGGAAGCTCCTCGAGCGGGAGTTCAAGCGGTTCAAGCGCTCCGTCAAGAAGCTCGAGGCGGAAGGAGCTTTCGCCGATCTCCTCCCGGACCTCGGGATGTCGAAGATCGAAGACCTGTACGCCGCCGTCGGCTTCGGCAAGGTCGCGTCCCGCCAGGTGCTCGAGCGATTCATTCCCGCCGACGAGATCGCGCGGGTTCCTCCTCCCGAGGGCGGCTCCGCGATCGGCCGGGCGGCCCGGAAGATCCTCCCGTTCGGCGCGCCGGCCGTCGAAGTGGTCGGCTACGACGATCTGCTCGCGACCCTCGCCCGCTGCTGCAGTCCGCTTCCCGGCGAGCCGATCGTCGGGTACGTGACCCGCGGGCGCGGCGTCTCGGTCCACTCCGCCCTGTGCCCGAACGTCACGAACCTGATGTACGATCCGGAGCGGCAGATCACCGTGACCTGGTCCGGCAAGCGGCCGGAGACGAAGTTCCCTGCCGAGATCCGGCTGGCGACCGAGGACCGGCCCGGGCTCCTCGCGAGCGTGACGCAGGCGATCGCCGACGAGAAGATCAACATCCGCCGGATCGAGGCCAAGGCCGCCGAGGACGGAACGGGAGAGATCTTCGTCGTCCTCGAGATCAGCGGCGTGAAGCAGCTCGAGAAGGTGCTCAAGCGCCTGCGCGCGATCGCCGGGGTGCGGGAGGTGCGGCGCCACGCGCCCGTCGCGAGCGCGGTCGCGCCCAGCGCGTCTTAGACGCGCCGGGCGAAATTCCAAGCCTCAAGTTCCCAAAATCAATAGATCTCAAATGCCGGGGGAGCCCCGGGAGCCCGGACGGCTCTCAGGTCCGCGTTCCGGCGGCGGAGCGAAATTCCAAACGAGCCGGAGGAGCCCGAAGAGCTCTCCGGTCTCTCCATCCGGTTTGGGGTTTGGAACTTATTGGAATTTGGTGCTTGGAATTTGCGATTTCCGGCCGGCAGCGTAGCGCCGCGGCCGCCGCTATGCCGACGGCCGGCGGACGGCCGGCTTGACGACCCTGCCGCTCCGGAGGCAGCGGGTGCAGGCGTGGATGTGGCGGGTCGCTCCGTCGACGACGGCCCGGACGCTCTTGACGTTCGGGTGCCAGCGGCGCTTCGTGACGTTATGCGCATGGCTGACCCGGTTGCCCGAGGCGGCCGATTTTCCGCAGAAGTGACATCCCTGGGCCATGACCTTTCCTCCTCGACGAAACCGCGATCCTAGCACGCGTTCCTGTCCTTGGGAAGAGGGCTAAGTGTCGGAGGCCGTGAATGTTTTGTCTTGACAGGCCTTTAGGCATCTGTTACTTTTTTCCTAGTTGCTACGAGTCCCAGTCGACGTCCCCAGACCGTTTTGACGAGTAGGTGAGCCGAGTGCTGTTTGGGAAATCGAAAAACCTCGTGGGCCTCGACATCGGGAGCTCCGGGGTCAAGCTCGTCGAGCTGAAACAGGCCAAGGGCGGTACCTACAAGCTCCTGAAGGCGGGCGTCGAAAGCCTCTCCCCCGAGGCGATCGTGGACGGCGCGATCATGGACTCCTCCCTGGTCGTGGAGGCGATCAACCGCCTCGACGGGGCCCTGAACGTCCGGAACACCAACTTCGGGACCTCCCTCTCCGGCCACTCGGTCATCATCAAGAAGATCAACCTCCCCCGAATGACGGAATCGGAGCTCGCGGAGTCGATCCGCTGGGAGGCCGAGCAGTACGTTCCCTTCGACATCAACGACGTGAATCTCGACTACGTCGTTCTCGACACGGCAACCGCCGACGGGATGGACGTGCTCCTGGTCGCGGTCAAGAAGGACAAGATCGCCGAGTACACGGGAGTGATTTCCCAGTCGGGAAAGACGCCCGTCCTGGTCGACGTCGACGCCTTCGCCGTGCAGAACGCGTACGAGGTGAACTATCCGCTGACTCCGGGGCGGGTCGTCGCGCTCGTCAACATCGGCGCCTCCGTGACGAACGTCAACGTGCTGTCGGGGCTCAATTCGATCTTCTGGCGCGACATCTCGTTCGGCGGAAACCAGTACACCGACGCGCTCCAGAAAGAGTTCAACCTGAGCTTCGACCAGGCCGAGAGCCTGAAGCGCGGCGAGAAGGTCGGCGAGCATACGCTCACGACCGCGCTGCCGATCCTCCAGTCCGTTTCACAGGACATGGCGCAGGAGCTCCAGAAGACCTTCGACTTCTTCACGGCGACGACCGCGACCGAGCGGATCGACGAGATCGTCCTCTCGGGCGGCGCGGCGAGGGTCGTCAACCTCGATTCCCAGCTGAAGGAGCGGTTCGGGATCCCGGTCGAGATCATGAATCCCTTCCGGCAGATCCAGACTTCGGGGAGCGGCGTTTCGGAGGACTGGCTCTCCGATCACGCGCCGATGCTCGCGATCGCCGTGGGGCTCGCCGTCCGGCAGGTCGGAGGATGACCGCTTGATCAAGATCAATCTGCTCTCCGAAGGGCGGACCGCGGCCCGCGCGCCGGCGGCTGCCGTCACGACCGGCAGGACCAACAACCTCGTTTTCGTCGGCTGCCTCGCGCTCGCCGTCCTCTACTTCCTCGGAATGTGGTGGCACGTCGCCTCCGTCAAGAGCGACTGGGACGAGAAGAACCGGCGCGCGCAGGCGGAGGTGGACCGGCTCAAGTCGATCATCGACGAGGTCAACGGTTACGAGAAGAAGAAGGCGAGCCTCGAGGCGAAGATCAACCTGATCAACGACCTGAAGCGCAACCAGCACGGGCCGGTGCGCCTGATGGACGAGGTTTCGAAGGCGCTCCCCGATCTGGTGTGGTTGAACAGCATGAACCTGGTCGGGAAGACGATCCAGATCAACGGCAAAGCGATGACGCCGAACGCGGTCGCCAACTTCATCGAGAACCTGAAGAAGAGTCCCTACTTCGCCGAGCCCCGCTTCCAGTCTCTGAACCAGGAGGGGGCGATCTACAACTTCGGACTGGCGGTGACGTTCACGTACCTTTCGCCGACGGAAACGCCGGCCGCGCCCGCCACCGCTCCCGGAACGGCGGCGACGCCGGCGGTCCCGCCGGCCGCGAAGCCGGCCGCGTGACGAGGGTCTGAGATGGCGCTCGACGATCTCTTCAAATTCGAGGACAAGCCGATGTGGCAGGCGGCGGTCACGGGACTCGTCCTCGCCGGCGTGCTCGTCGCGGTCGCCGAATGGCAGTTCTTCGCGCCGCGGCGGCGCGACATCGACGCCGCGAAGGCGAAGTACGCCTCTCTCTCCGCCGAAATCGAGAAGGGCCGCGCGGCGGAGCGCAAGCTCGCGCAGTTCCGCGAAGAGGTCAAGAAACTCGAGCTCGAGCTCCACAAGCTGCTCCAGGTCCTGCCGCCGGAGCGCGACACCGAGGACCTCATCAAGAAGGTCGAGGCGCTCATCCACCAGGGCGACTTCAGCCTCCTCGTGTTCCGGACGAACGAGCCGATCCCGAAGGACTTCTACAAGGAATACCCCTTCAACATCGTGCTGAACGGGACGTACCACAACCTCGCGCTCTTCTTCTCGCGGATGGCGAATTTCTCGCGGATCATCAACGTCGAGGATCTCCGCATGAACGCCATCACGAACGTTCCCGGAAAGACCCTGAACGCGACGTTCGTCGCGAAGACGTTCATCTACACGGGAGACGAGAACGCGCCCGCCACGGCCGCTCCGCCCCCGGGCAGGAAGGGGAACGTGCAGCGCGGCGCTGCCGCGATCAAGGGAAAGGATCTTCCGACAGAATGAAGAGCCTTCGTTTTTCGCTCTCGATGATCCTGTTCGCCGCGCCGCTGGCTCTCGCCGCGGAAGCGAAGAAGGAAGCGCCGCCAGCGGCCAAACCGGCCGCGGGTTCCGCAACCGCCGCGCCCGCGGCGGGTTCCGAGGCGGCCAAGCCCGCCCCGCCCGACGACACGACGATCGAAGGCCGCCAGTACGTCTACGACCCCGCCGGGCGCCGCGACCCGTTCAAATCGCTCCTCGTCCGGGAGCGGTCGCGGGAATCGCGCCCGCCCGGAATCGCCGGCCTCGAGGTCGACGAGCTCGAGCTCCAGGGCATCTGGAAGACCCGATCCGGGTGGCTCGCGCAGGTCCGGGGCTCCGACAACAAGAGCTATCTCCTCCGGAAGGGCGACGTCCTTTTCGACGGGGAGGTGCTCGACGTCAAGGCCAACGAGCTCACGCTCCGCCAGAACGTCAACGATCCCCAGAGCGTCAAGCCTTTCCGGGACGTGGTGAAGCGGTTGAACGCGCCCGCGAAGCCGGAATGATCGGACCGGGGAAGGGATACGGGAGAACGGGAGGAATGATGCAACCACGAAGATTCGGGTACGCGGCGCTCGCCCTCGGGTGGCTCGCGGTCGCGTGTTCCTCGACGCACTCGGGGACCGCCGCCCGCGATTCCGCCGCTCCCGCGCCGGAGCCGGCCGCGGTTTCCGCTCCCGCGCCGCGTCCTTCCGCGACCATCGACTCGGCCGCCTTCAGCCAGGATTCCGACGGCGCCCGGATCGTCCTGAACGCCGACTCCCCGCTGCTCTACACGTCGTACGAGCCCAGGCCCGACACCCTCGTCATCGACCTCTCGGGCGCCCATCCCGCGGACGCGTTCGTCGCTCCGGCCGTGGAAGGAAACCTCGTCACCGCCCTCAAGGTCGAACCGATCGAAGAGCTCGGCCATCGACAGACGCGGATCACGATCCAGCACACCCCCGGCGCGAAGTTCGAGATCGCCTCGCAGGGCCGGTCGCTCGCCGTCGGCTTCGACGCCGAGAAGACCGCGGAAGCGGCGCCGGCCGCCGGAGCGCCCGCTGCCGTCGCGACGGCCCCGGCTTCGGCACCGGTACCCGAACTTCCTCCCGCCGCGAAGCCCGCGGTCGTGGCCGCGGCCGATCTCCCGGAGGCGTCGCCGCCGCCCGCGAACGTTCCGCGGGGCGAGGCGGCGCGCGCGCTCGAACGGGTCGACATCTCCGGCGACGCCGCTTCCGCGGTCGTGTCGCTCCTGGGCGACGGGGCCCTCGAGGTCCAGGATTTCGCTCTCGAAAACCCGCCGCGGATCGTCCTCGACGTCGCCGGCGTGAAGGCCGCCGTCCACCGCCGCGTCGTCGCGGGGACCGGCCCCGTGCTCCGCGCCCGCATCTCGCAGTACCGCACGAACCCGCGCGTCGCGCGCGTCGTGATCGATCTCGACCGGCCTCGCCCCTATCGGACGGAGCGGGACGGCGAACGTCTGCTCGTGCATCTCGGCGAGAGCGTCGCGGCGGCTCCGGCACCGGCTTCCCCGGCGGCAGCGCCGCCCTCGCCGGCGTCCCGCACGACGGTCGCCGCCACCGAGGTCGTTTCCCCGCCTGAATCGGCGCATCCGGCGCCGGCGCTCCAGGAGTCCGCGCCGGCGGCACCCGCGCCATCCGCCGAGCCCGCCCGCTCGATCGAGCTCCCGAAAAAACCCGTCGCGGTCGCGGCCGCGCCGCCACCGTCGCACCCGGCGGAGGCGAAGCCGGCCGCCGCCCCGAACGACAACTCGATCGCCCGATACGCCACCGGGCCGGCCGTCGATTCCATCCCGCCCGGAAAGCGCGCGCACGGCGTTCTCGAGGCGAAGAAGATGCCGAGGCCGCGTCCCGTCGAGACGGCCGCCGCGCCGGCTCCCGCGCCGAAAGCCGCGAAGCCGGCGGAAGATCCGCTCTTCGAATCCGCCGAGGTGATGCTCGACGCGCAGGAGAAGCCGACCGACCGGCAGGAACTCGCCAACACCTACAAGTCCCGCACGGTCGGCGGCGGCGAGACCCAGTACACCGGCGAGCCGATCTCGCTCGACCTCAAGGACGCCGACATCAAGGACGTGTTCCGGACGATCTCGGAGCTCACGGGCTTGAACATCGTCATCGACCCCGACGTCCACGGCACGGTGACCGTCCGGCTCGAGAACGTCCCCTGGGACCAGGCCCTCGAGCTGATCCTCAAGCAGAACGGGCTCGGCTACGTGATCGAGAACAACGTGATGCGGATCGCGACGACCGGCAAGCTCCAGCGGGAAGAGCAGGAGCGCGCCGCTCTCGACGCCGCCCGCCAGGCGTCGCTTCCGACGAAGACCGTCATCAAGCGGCTCTCGTACGCCAACGTCGGGGAAGCCGCCGCGACGCTGAAGAAGGTCATGTCGCCGCGCGGCGACGTGATCGTCGACGCGCGCACGAACACGCTCATCATCCGCGAGATCCAGGATTACATGCCGACGGTTCTCCAGCTCCTCGAGAACCTGGACCGGCCGACCGAGCAGGTGATCATCGAGTCGCGGATCGTCGAGACCACGAAGACCTTCGGCCACACGCTCGGCGTGAACTGGGGCTTCTCGGGGGTCGCCGACGCGGCGCACGGCAACACGACGAACCTGGTCTTCCCGAACAACGGCAACCTCGCGGGAACGGTCTTCACCCGGCCGAACGGCGCCGCCCAGCCGACGACCACGGGGCTCGCCCTCCGGCTCGGAAACGTGCTCGACACGTTCAACCTCGACATCGCCCTGAACGCGGCCGAGAACCAGGGCCTCGTCAAGATCATCTCGTCGCCGCGGGTCGCCGCCATGACGAACGAATCGGCGTCGATCCAGACCGGTCTGCAGATCCCCGTCCAGACGACCGTCAACAACACGACGTCGGTCCTTTACGTCGACGCCACCCTGCAGCTCCAGGTCACCCCGCAGATCACCGCGGAGGGGACGATCCTGATGCAGGTCAACATCCAGAAACGCGAGCCGGCGCCCGGCGTGCAGATCCAGGGAGGCGGCAACGTTCCGCTCTCGATCCGGCAGGCGCGCACGAAGATCATCGTCAAGGACGGCGGCACCGCCGTCATCGGCGGCATCTTCCAGATGAACGACAACGACAGCTACAACTACGTCCCCGGCCTCGGAAAGATCCCGATCATCGGCAATCTCTTCCGAACGAAGCAGAGGCTCGAGAACCACGACGAGCTCCTGATCTTCATCACGCCCCGGATCATTCACTGAGGAGCCCACGATGAAACGAACGATGTCCCGCGCCCTGCTCCTCGCCGCAGCGCTCCTGCCGTTCGCGGCCGGCTGCACGAACAAGCAGGGAGAGACCGAATCGCCGGTTTACATGACGACGAATCTCGTGACGGGATCCGCGCAATCGCTCACGTTCAACATCGCGTCGGGAGCGCCGCTCCAGCTCACGAGCATGGTCGTGACGAGCCACGGGAAGAGCTCGTCGGTGACGGACCCGCAGGGCTTCCAGACCATCAACCTCCAGACGTACGTCGTCCACTACACGCGGCTCGACGGCGGGACGAAGGTCCCTCCGGACGCGACGTTCGCGGTCGGCGGAACGATCCCCCTCAACGGGTCGATCACGCTCAGCAACTATCCGGTGATCACTCCGGCAGCGGTCCAGGCGCCCCCGTTCGATCAGCTCCTGCCGTTCAACGGCGGCATCGACGAGGAGACCGGCCAGCCGACGATCCACCTGGGCATCACCGTCACCTTCTACGGCGAGACCGTCGCGGGGACACGGGTCGCGAGCGACCCGGCGACCCTCGGCATCTTCGTCCTGTACAGCGCGGCGTAGAAGGATGCGAATGCGGAACGCGAACGTCCCCAAATCCAAGGAGGCGCCCATGCGTCTGACGTTGAACCGAATCGTGGCCCTCGCGGCGATCGCCGCCGCCGGGCTCATGGCCGGCTGCTCCGCGGACAGCCCTGGGCCGACGAGCAATCCGAATACCGGCGGGTCCGGCAGCTCGAACGGGCTCGCGATCACGCTGCAGGCGAACCCGACCAATCCGATCCAGGGGAACTGCTCGCTCGTGACCGTCAACGCCACCCAGAACGGGGCTCCGGTCCCCGCGGGGACCGCGGTGACGCTCTTCGCCTCTTTCGGGACGTTCGCCCAGAACGGCCTGCAGACGATCTCGCTCGAGACGACCAACGGCGCCGCCGTGACGGCGGTCTGCAGCAACACGGTCGGTCCTTCGACCGTCACCGGCAAGGTGACGATCGGTTCGAAGTCGGCGACCGGATCGACGACCATCAACTTCCAGTCCAACGGCGTGGCGACGGGTCCCTTCATTTCCGTCTGCGCGAGCCCGCATACGGGGCCCACCTCCGGCGGAACGCCGATCACGATCTCGGGCGGAGGCTTCGGAACGAGCATCTCGAACGTCCGGGTCTTCTTCCGGTCGGGCGGCGTCGTCCACCAGGGAATCGTCACGGCGGTCACCGACTCGCAGATCAGCGTGACGACTCCGGCGTTCCCCGAGCTCGCCGGCCTTCCGGCGACTCCGGTGGAAGTGGACGTTCTGCTCAACGGGCAGACGCTGGCCTCGCCGGGCTGCTTCACGTATACGACCGCCAGCGAGCCGATCGTGACGGCGATCCTCCCCGCATCGGGAACGAAGATCGGCGGAACGCAGGTCACGATCGTCGGCAGCGGATTCTCCGCTCCCGTCCAGGTCTTCTTCGGTACGACTCGAAGCCCAGGTTGTGTCGGTCTCCCCGGACCAGATCATCGCGATCACGCCGCCCGCCAACGCACTGGGCCCGGCGCACGACTTTCCCTCAGAACGCCGATGTCACCGTCAAAGAAGTGAACTGCTCTGGGGCCGCCGTGCACGAGCGCGCCGGTGACCTACACGTACACGGTCGGGATGTCGATCTTCGCGTTCACCCCGGACCACGGCGACGCATCCACGGTCGTGACGATCACCGGACAGGGCTTCGTCGCGCCGCTTGTCGTGACGTTCGGCGCGCGAGCAGGGAACTGTGGTTTCTGTAACGGGAACGCAGATCCTCGCGAAGCCCCCGGCGGTCTGCCCGGGTTCCAGCGGGGTGATTGCCGTCACGCTGCTGTCAGACGGGGAGTCAGCCACTTCGTCGGGCGTCGTTCACGATCAATGTCCCGGCATGTCACGAGTGGACCGTCACCGAGCTCGGCGAGGGCTCACCGCAACCGCCGCCATCGTCATCGGAACGAACCTCTTCCCGACCCTTCCATGGAAGTAGTCTCCCAGCGCGATACGCCATCGGCGATCGGCGGCCCCGTAACGGTAACTTCGATCTCGGAAGTCAATGGCCAGCAGACGGTGAACTTCTCGGTGACGCCTCTCGTCTGCTCGCGACGTTTCCTTTAAATTGATCAATTCGCACACCGGGTGTCACGGACGCTCGGCGAACTTTACGAATTCCACGTTACGGACGCGGGTCCGACGGCGAGCTCACACGCCAGACGAGCCGGGAACGGCGATTCGCACAGCTTCTCGGTCATCGCCACGTCGACGACCGGTTCACCTTCGCTCTCGTGTGCCTGGGTCTTCACAAGTCCTGACGGCGACCTCGGCGGGCGGATCGGCCGCCCAGAACCCCGGGGCCATCACGTTCAACTGCGGTTCAGGCGGTCCGGCGTGCATCGGCCCCGGCCCGACCGCGACGTCTGACCGTTACCGACCCTGCGGGAAAACGGCGACCGCGACGACGACGGCGACGCCCCAGTAGAGCCCGCCGTGCCCCGGACCCTTTAGGCTTCTTTCGCCGCCCCCGGGATCCGGGGGCGGATTCTTTTCGGGGCGGGGTTTGATGAGAGAATACCGGGCCATGGCAGACCCGCAGGCCGAGGCGCGGATTCGGGACCTGGAGCGGCGGATGGCGGCAATGCCCGGCTCCCGGATCTTCGTCGGACTCGCCGAGGAATACCGGAGGGCGGGACGGTTCGCCGACGCGCTCGCGACGCTGCGGACGGGTCTCGAGGCCCATCCGACCTACCTTTCCGCCCGGATCGCGGTCGCCCGGCTGTACCAGGAAATGGGAAGGGACGACGAGGCGATCGACGCCTTCGGCCGCGTCCTCGCCACCGACCGCGAGAACCTCGTCGCCGCCAAGGCGCTCGGCGAGCTTCACGCGCGGCGGGGGAGCGCGGTCGAGGCAGTCAAGAAATTCAAGCTTTACCGCGCCCTCTCCGGCGACCGCGCGTTCGACGACCGGATCGCGGCGCTCGAGATGGACGCGAAATCCGAGCCGGCGCCGCCCGCGGCTCCTCCGCCGGCCGCTCCCGCCGAGGCGAGGATGTTCGATCCGATCAATTTCTCGGACTCCTCGGCCGAGTTCCGCTTCGATCCGAGCGCGACCCTGACGCTCTCGACGCTCGAGTTTTCTCCAGAGCCGACTCCGCCGGCGGAGCTCGAGGCGCCGCCGGCCGAGCCGGTCCCTTCGACGGATTTCGTCTCGGGTTCCGGCGCAACGCCGCCGGCGTCCCAATCGCCGGAATTCGCCGCCGCCCCGCCGCCCGGTTCTCTCGCCGATGTCACGCTCCCCGACGTGGGAGCGGCGGCGGAAGCCGCGTCAGCCGCATCTCCCGTCGAAGCGAGTCGTCCGGGAGTCGCGGCGGAGGAGCCGTTCCCGTCCGGGCCCGGGGGGCTCTCCCGCGCGACGACTCCCGCGGAAGAGCGGGAAGCCGCGATCGAGACGCCGCCCGAGCTCCCGCCCTCACGGACGCTCGCGGAGCTCTACGAGAAGCAGGGATTCCGGGAAGAAGCGCGCCGGATCTACGAACGGCTCGCCGAGGAGCATCCCGAGGACGAGAGCCTGACGCGAAGGATCGCCGCGGTCCGCCGCGAGACCCCCGCGCCCTTGCCGCTCGATCCCCCGGCGCGCCGCCGCCGGGCTCTGGAAGAGTGGCTCGTCCGCGTGAAGGCGAACGCGGCCCCCGGGGCGCGTTCGTGACGGGGCTGCGGGAGCCTTCGCAATCCGAGCTCCGCGAGCGTTGCGAAGGCGACGTGTGAGCGACGTCTTTCGCGAGACCCTGATGGAGTTCGCGGAGCGGGTCGAGGGACTCCACGGAGTTTCACTGATCGGCCGGGACGGCATCGCGATCGACTCGGTGGTTCCCGCCGAGGATTCCGTCCTCGAGAGCGTCTCGGCGGAGCTGACCGGCATCCTGAGCCATTTGAGCGCCGTGGATCTCGGCCTCGAGGCGGGCTCGATTCGTCAGTTCCTCGTGACGTCGGAGAAGGCGACGATCGTGCTGTCGGCGCTGACTTCCGAGTATTATCTGCTGATCCTGTTGTCCCCCGAGGGGAATTCCGGGCGCGCCCGTTTCGAAGCCCGCAAGGCGGCGTCCGTGCTCGAGAAAGAGCTGGTGTGATGCTTTCGTTCAAGGAGATCAAGGAGCTGATCGACCTCGTCGCGGAGAAGAAGCTCTCGGGCGTCGAGATCGAGAGATCCGGTTTCCGGCTGCGCATCGAGGGATACCGCGGGGAATCGAACGGGGGAACGTCCGTGTACTATCCGGCGCTCGCGGAGCCGATGCGGGTCGCGGCGGGAGCCCCGGCGGCGCTCGCCGCTGCGTCGGCGGAGGCCGTGCCCGGGGGCGGGGAGCAGGCCGTGGCCGAAGAGGACACGCTCCACTACATCGTGTCCCCGATCGTCGGAACGTTCTATCGCGCCGCGTCGCCCGAGTCCGATCCGTTCGTGTCCCCGGGAGACCGCGTCGAAAAGAACAAGATCCTCTGCATCATCGAAGCGATGAAGCTCATGAACGAGATCGAGTCCGACGTCGCGGGCGAGGTCGTCAAGGTCTTTCCCCAGAACGGACAGCCGGTCGAATACGGCGAGAAGCTCTTCGCGATCAAGACGTCGTGATGAACCGTCGCCCCTCCGCCGTTCGCTCGGCGGCTCCGGGTCTTTCCCTCGCCGACCTGCCCCCTCTCCCGGCGGGTCCAGCGGATCGCCCGGCTTGCCCCCCATTTCGTTTCTCCGCCCGAAGTCATTCCCGCGAAAGCGGGAATCCACGTCCCCCGAGTTTTCGCGAGATCCCCGCTTGCGCGGGGATTGCGCCCTCCGCCCTCATGGCGATGAGCGCTCCGGTGCGCAATTTTTAAGAAGATCCTGGTCGCCAATCGCGGCGAGATCGCGCTGCGGGTGATCTCCGCCTGCCGGGAGCTCGGCATCCGGACGGTGGCCGTCTACAGCGAGGCGGACCGGGAAGCGCTCCACGTCCGGTACGCCGACGAGGACGTCTGCATCGGGCCGTACCCGCCGTCGGCGTCGTATCTGAACGTCGCCTCGATCGTCTCCGCCGCCGAGATCACGGAAGCGGACGCGATCCATCCCGGCTACGGGTTCCTGTCGGAGAACTCGAGGTTCGCCGAGATCCTGGCGGACTGCCGGATCGCCTTCATCGGCCCGAGCCCCGAGGCCATCCGGACCATGGGCGACAAGGCGCTCGCCCGAAAGACGATGGCGAAGGCCGGCGTGCCGACGCTGCCCGGTTCCTCCGGGGCGCTCGAGAGCCTCGACGAGGCCGTCGAGCTCGCGCGGCGGATCGGCTACCCGGTGATCCTCAAGGCCTCCGCGGGCGGCGGCGGCCGCGGGATGCGCGTCGCGCACAACGAGCGCGACCTCGCGTCGTTCTACGAGATCGCCCGTGGAGAGGCGGAGAAGGCGTTCGGGAACGCGGAAATCTACCTCGAGAAGTACCTCACGGCGCCCCGCCACATCGAGTTCCAGGTCTTCGGAGACCGGATGGGCAGGGTCGTCCACCTCGGGGAGCGCGAGTGCTCGATCCAGCGGCGCCACCAGAAGCTGCTCGAAGAGTCGCCGTCGGTCGCGCTCGACGACGCGCTGCGGGCCCGGATGGGCGACGCGGCGGTGAAGGCCGCGAAGGCCGTCGGATACACCGGGGCCGGCACGATCGAATTCCTCCTCGACGCCAGCGGTGCTTTCTATTTCATGGAGATGAACACCCGCATCCAGGTCGAGCATCCGGTGACCGAAGAGGTGACCGGGTTCGACCTCGTCAAGGAGCAGATCTCGGTCGCCGCCGGCCAGCCGCTCTCCTTCGGCGAGAAGGACATCCGGGCGCGCGGCCACGCGATCGAGTTCCGGATCAACGCGGAGGACCCGGAGAAGTTCACCCCTTCTCCCGGGCGGCTCACCGTCTTTCATCCCCCGGGGGGACGGGCGTCCGCGTCGACACGGCGGCATACCAGGGGTACGTGATCCCGCCGTATTACGACTCGATGATCGCCAAGCTCGTCGTTCGCGGAAAGGACCGCGCCGAGGCGATCGCGCGGGGACGCCGCGCGCTCGACTTCTTCGTGATCGAGGGAGTGAAGACGACGATTCCCGTCCACCGCCGGATCCTCGAGGAGAAGGACTTCCAGGAGGGGCGCCTCTCGACCCACTTCATGGACCGGTACGCCGCCTCGCCGCGGAAGTGACGGGCCGGTCGCTTCCGCCGATCTACGCGATCACCGACCGCCGGACGACCGGCGTTCCGGCCGCCCGAAACGCCGCGATCTTCCTCGAGGCGGGAATCCGCTGCGTACAGCTGCGCGAAAAGGATCTGCCGGGGGAGGCTCTTCTGGCGGAGGCCGCCGCGGCGGCCTCGTCCGCGCGGGCGGCGGGAGCGCGGCTCCTCGTCGACGACCGCGCGGACGTCGCGCGGATCGTCGCGTGCGGCGTGCACCTCGGCGAAGACGACCTGCCGGCCTCCGCGGGGCGGTCGATCCTCGGTCCCGAGGCCGTGATCGGGGTCTCGACCCACGACCCCGACGCCGCCCGGGCCGCGTTCGCCGATCCCGCCACGGACTACGTCGCGTTCGGCCCGGTGTTCGCGACGGCCGTCAAGAGCGGGCGCCCGCCCCTCGGGCTCGAGGCGCTCGCCCGCGTGGCGTCGTTCCGGACGAAGCCGCTCGTCGCGATCGGCGGCATCTCCCTCGAACGGCTCGGCCCGGTCTGGGACGCCGGCGCCGATTCGGCCGCGATGATCGGGGAGCTGAACGGCCCGGACGCCGCGGAGCGCTCCCGCCGCGCCGTCGGGATCGCCCGCCGCCGGTTCCTGCCGAGGAAAATCTGGCTCGTCGGATTCATGGGGAGCGGGAAGACGACGATCGGGCGGATCCTGGCCCGTCGCCTGGAGCTCCCGTTCTTCGATCTCGACGCGGAGATCGAGGCGGCCTCGTCGATGCCCGTCCGCGCGATCTTCGAGACCGAGGGGGAGCCGGAGTTCCGCCGCCGCGAGCGCGCGTACGTGGAGGGCTCGCTCGCGATCCCGGCCGGCGTTTTCGCCGCGGGAGGGGGGACGTTCGCTTCCGAGGCGAACCGCCGCGCGATCCTGCGGGAAGGCGTGTCGATCTTCCTCGACGTGCCCTTCGACATGCTCGCGTCCCGCGTTCCCGCCCGGGCGGATCGCCCGCTCTTCCAGGACGCCGCGCAGGCGCGCCGCCTTTTGGAGGAGCGGCTCCCTTTCTATAGAATGGCCGGGCTTTCGGTTCCTCTGACGGGCGGCGAAACGCCGGAAGATTCGGCCGAGGAACTGTTGCGCAGGCTGGAAGAGCGGACGTGCGTTATCTGATCCTTTCCGACATTCACAGCAACGACGAGGCGCTCGCGGCGGTGCTCGGACACGTCCGGCGGAAGAAGTTCCAGAAGGTGATCGTCCTCGGCGATTTCGTCGGCTACGGGGCGAACCCGAACAACGTCATCGAGCGGATCCGGAAATTGAAGCGCGAGAAGATCGCGATCCGCGGCAACCACGACAAGGTCGTCGTCGGCGCCGATTCGGGCGACCTCTTCAATTCGATCGCCCTGTACGCCGCTCGCTGGACGGAGGAGAAGCTCTCCCCGGCGAACCGGAAATACCTCGAGACGCTCACGGTCGGCCCGGTCATCGTGGACCGTGATTTCGCGGTCTGCCACGGTTCTCCGCTGGACGAGGACGCATACATCTTCTCCGACGTGGACGCGTACATGAACTTCCGCTCCGGCGACTGGAAGGTCTGCT
The DNA here is from genome assembly GCA_963794295.1 of uncultured Acidobacteriota bacterium. Lineage (GTDB taxonomy): Bacteria > Acidobacteriota > Thermoanaerobaculia > UBA5066 > DATFVB01 > DATFVB01. Next base: position 33,889 of record CAWCDE010000008.1, on the reverse strand, counting down.
TCTTCGGGCACAGCCACATCCCGTCCGTCTTCACGCTCGAGAGGAATGCGATCCGCGTCGAGGTCGTGCGGGGCGAGCGGACGCGCCTCGTGCTGGATCCCCAAAAGCGCTACCTGATCAATCCCGGCTCGATCGGGCAGCCGCGGGACCGAAATCCCCAGGCCGCCTACGCGATCTTCGATTCCGACGAGCGCGTCGTCCTCTTCGACCGGGTCGATTACGACGTCGGCCTCGCGCGCGAGAAGATCCTGCGCGCGGGTCTTCCGCCGATGCTCGGAGACCGCCTCCCTCTCGGTCAATGAACCGGCTCCCGCTCCGCGCGGCCGGAGCGCTGCTCGGCGCGACGATCGCGTGCGCCGGCGGGCGGCGCCCCGCCGCGGCTCCCGTGGAAGCTCCGCCGGCCGCCGCTCCGGTTCCGGCGCCGGCGGAAGCGTCTTTCGCCTCGACGCTCGAAGCGCGCGCGACGATGCTGATGCTCGCCGACGAGCGCCGCTTCGAGCCGGCCGCGATCGGCGCCGCCGCGGACCATCCGGATGCCGCCGTCCGGGCGGCCGCCGCGAGGACCGCGGGAGCGATCGGCGACCCGGCGGCGATTCCGGTGCTCTCCCGGCTCGCGCGCGATCCGGATACCCGGGTCCGCTCGGCGGCCGCGCTCGGGCTCGAGAGCGCGCGGCGGCCCGAAGGAAGCGCTGCGGCCGAATCGCTGCTGACCGATCCCGACCCGGCGGTCCGCTGCGCGGCCGCGCGGGCGATCGGCCTTCTCGCGGCGCCGACGGGGGAGACCGCGCTGATTTCGGCGGTTCGGGGCGACCCGCGGCCCTGCCTGTTCTACGCGCTGGCGCGGTTCGGGAACGAGGAGGCCGCGGCGGCCGGCCGCGAGCTCGCCGCGTCGGAGACTCCCGGCCTGCGGCGGGCGGCGGTCTATGCGTTCGCCAGGAAACCCGTGCCGGGCTCGTCGTCGGCGCTCATTCGCGCGGTCGGCGACGCGGACGGCGAAGCTGCCGGGTTCGCCGCGCGCGGGCTCGGGATTCTCGCCGAGCCCGCGGGGCTTCCGGCGCTCATCTCCGCGATCGATCGCCGCGAGCCGTCGGTCCGGATCCTCGCCCTCGACGCGATAGCCGCGATCGAGGAGAAGAGCCCGGCGCCCGTTTCCGCCGACCGGGTCGCGCGCATCGTCGCGCTGTCCCGGTCGTCGGACCCCGGTGTGGCGACCGCCGCGCTCGCTGCGCTCCGCGCGTTTCCCGCCGACCGCGAAGCCTTCCGCGCCCTGCACGCGATGGCGGTCTCGGGATCCGGCCGGCGACGCGACGTCGCGTTCGTCTCGGAGATGGCGATCCTGAAGGATCGGGGGCGGGGACGGATCGGCGACGCGGCCTCGTCTCCCGACGTCGCCTTCCGGGCCGCCGCGGCGTCCTCGCTCGCGTTCCTCTCCGAGACGGCGGCGGCGGCGCTGCGCGACGCGTTCCTGCGCGATCCGAGCCCCCGGGTCCGCGAGACGGCGGTCCGGACGTTCCCGACGGACGCCGAACACCGGCCGGCGCTCGCGCGCATGCTCTCGGATCCGGATCCCGCCGTGCGATCGGAGGCCGTCGACCGTCTCGCCGAATCGGGCGACCCGGCCGTGCTCGCTCCGATCCGGGCGGCGATGCCCTCCTTCCGCGCGGACCCGATGCCCGACGCGGCGCTCTCGGCGGTCTTCGCCGCCGCGCGCCTGAAAGGGGAGGAGGCGCGGGCGCTCCTCGCGGCGGCATCGGACTGGCCCCGGGTGGTCGTCGCGCGCGAGGCGCGCCGCGCGCTGATCGACGGGTTCGGAGCCGATCCCGCCCACCTTCCGCTCCCTTCGTATCCGACCGGCCGCGCGCTCTCCGATTACGAGGAGATCCTCGAACGTTCCGCCGGCGAGCACCGCGCGGCGGTCGAGACCGCCCGCGGCCGGTTCACGATCGCCCTCGACGCCGCCGCGGCCCCCCTGACGGTCGCGAACTTCGAAACCCTCGCGCGCCGCCGGTACTTCGACGGGACCGCGTTCGATCGCGTGGTCCCCGGCTTCGTGATCCAGGGAGGCGATCCGACGGGAACGCTCCACGGCGGACCGGGCGACGAGATCCGGGACGAGATCGCCGCGGATGAATGCGATCGCGGCTGCGTCGGCATGGCGCTCGACGGCCGCGACACGGGAGGAAGCCAGTGGTTCGTCACGCTCTCCCGGCAGCCGCACATCGAAGGCCGCTACCCGGTGTTCGGACGCGTGTCCGCCGGCCAGGACGTCGTCGACCGGATCGAGCAGGGGGACCCCCTGGTTTCCGTCGAGATCTCCCGATGAGGGTAATGATCGGCCGCGCGATGATGCTCGCGGGGCTCCTCGTCACCGGGATGGCGCTCTTCGTCGGGCTCTTCGGGGGGCATCCCTATCTCACCGGAAGGCTCGGCGGCCCGGTCCGCGCGGAGCTCTCGATCCTCGCGTTCGGGGCGGCGCTCTTCTTCCTCGGAAGCGCCGTGGGGGGGCGAAGATGACCGCCGTCGTCGTCTCGACTTCCGCTCTCCCGGGACCGTGGCTCGCCCAGCTCGGCGAGGCGTTCGACGTGCGGATCGTCGAGCCGGACGGCTCCCCGGACGCCTTCCGGCACGAAGTCGCCGACGCCGACGCCCTGATCGCTCTCCTGACGGTGCGGGTGGGCGCCGACCTGATCGCGGCCGCGCCGAGGCTCCGGATCGTCGCGAACTACGCCGTGGGCGTGGACAACGTCGACCGCGCGGCGGCGGCCGCCCGGGGGATCGTCGTCACGCACACGCCGGGCGTCCTCACCGACGCCACGGCGGACGCGGCGATGACGCTTCTCCTCGCGCTCTTCCGGAGGCTGATCGAAGGAGACCGGCTCGTGCGCGCGGGAGGGTACTCCGGCTGGCGCCCCGACCTGCTCCTCGGGCGGGATACGAAAGGGAAAACGCTCGGGATCGTGGGGCCGGGCCGGATCGGCAGAGCGGTCGCGCGGCGGGCGCGGGCGTTCGGCATGTCGGTCGTCGCGTTCGGCCGCTCGCCGCGGGATCCCGAAGACCCCGACGACCCGACGCGCGTCTCCTTCGACGAGCTGCTCCGCCGCTCCGACGCCGTCTCGATCCACGTGCCGCTCACGCCCGAGACGCGGCACCTGATCGACGCGGCGGCGTTCGCGAAGATGAAGCCGGAGGCGGTCCTCATCAACACGGCCCGCGGACCGATCGTCGACGAGATGGCCCTCTGCCGCGCGCTCGACGCGGGGACGATCTCGGGCGCCGGCCTCGACGTCTTCGAGAACGAGCCGGTGATCGCGCCCGCCCTCCTCGACGACGACCGCGTCGTTCTCCTGCCGCACGCCGCTTCCGCGACGATCGAGACGCGGTCGGAGATGGCGCGCATGGTCTGCGAAGACGTCCGCCGGGTGCTTTCCGGCGAGGCGGCCCGGTGGCCCGTTCCGGCGGACAGGGGCGGGGCATGAAGCCCCCGAAGGATCCGTTCACCCGTCTCGATCAGGCGGGCGACCGCGGTCTCCGGAAGCTGCTCCGCGCGCGCGGCTCGCCCGCGTACTTCGAATCCCGCTGGTCGGACGTGCTGGGGCCGTATCTCTCCCGGAAAATCGCTCCGGCCTCGTTTTCGGCCGGCGACCTGCGGCTGAAGATCAACGACGCGTCGTGCCGGAACACGGTTGCGGGGCTCCTCCCGGAAATCGAGAAGAAGCTCCGCGAGGCGTTCCCGAACGTGTCGAGCGTCCGTCTCCTGTGATCCTCTTCGAGAACGACCGTTTCCTCGCCGTCGAAAAACCTTCCGGGCTCTCCATGGCGACGCGCGCGGGCGATTCCGGGGCCGTGCCGCGCATCCTCGCGGGTCTCGGCCTCGACCCGGCCGCCGATCTCCGCCCGGTGCACCGCCTCGACGTGGGGACCTCGGGCGTCGTCCTCGTCGCGCGCGGCGCCGAGGCGCACCGAGCGGCGACGGCGCTCTTCGCGGCGCGACGCGTGCGGAAGGTCTATCGCGCCGTGGTCTGGGGACATCCGGTCCCCGCCCGGGGGGTCGTCGACCGCCCGCTCGCCGTCGACCGAGAGGACCGCCGCCGGATGAGGACGGCCCCGGAAGGGACGCGGGCCGTCACCCGGTGGACGACGCTCGAACGGACTGCGGGGCTCGCTCATCTCGAGCTCGAGCCGGAAACGGGACGGACGCATCAGATCCGCGTTCATCTCGCTTCTCTCGGCCATCCGATCGTCGGCGACGACCTCTACGGCGGCCCGCGCTGGCGCGGCGTCCGCGATCCGGATCTCCGGAGGATCCTCGCCGGACCGCTTCCGCTCCTCCTCCACGCGGTCGAGCTGTCGTTCACGGATCCCGCAACCGGTGCCGCGGTCGAGGCGCGGTCGGAAGAGCCCCGGGCTTTCCGCGAGGTTCTCGCGGCGGCCGCCGGAGCGCACGGGCGCCGAAAGGCGAAGGAGCGGCGCCTCCCGTAGAATCGGCCGATGGACCGAACGGACCCGGCGTGGCCTCGCGTCGGCTGAAGCGCTCGCGCCGGCCGTCGCGATCCGGCCATCCGGAGCGCGGACCGATCCTCTTCGCGATCATCGTCCTGAAGTACGTCAAGGGCCTCCTGTTCCTCCTCGCGGGCCTGGCGCTCTTCGGTTTCCGGAAGGACCCTTCCTCGCGATGGCTGCTCCGCATCGCCGAGAAGGCCGACGGCGACCCCCGGCTGCGCGTCACGGCGCGCCTCCTGCGCGACCTGTCGCACGTATTCGAGCTCCACTTCTCGGCGATCGTCGCCGCCTGCCTGATCGCCGGAATCGCGCTCGCCGGCGAAGGGACTTTCCTGCTTCGCGGCTACACCTGGGCGCCGTGGGTCACGATCTTCCTGACGGGGGTGTGGGTGCCCGTCGAGCTGTGGGAAATCCTTCGTCGGTTTTCGCCGCGAACTTTCGTCGTGATGGTCGTCAACGTCGCGATCGTCGTCTACCTGTATCGGCACAGGAAGGACTTCCACCGCCACGTCGGCGGCGATCCTTAGCCAGCGCGGCGATCCTCCCTCGCTCTCTCGTCCACGGATTCTGCTCAGGCCTCTTCCTCTCGGCCCGGCGCGGTGATGGATCGGTTCGCGCCTTGAGTCATCTCCGGATTCGGGATATAACCGGCGTTCCCTTTCGGGGCGTAGCGCAGACTGGTAGCGCACTCGGTTCGGGACCGAGTGGTCGGAGGTTCAAATCCTCTCGCCCCGACCAACCCGTTGCCTCGCCGAGCACTGCTATATTGCGTTCGACGGTTCGTTCGTGTTGTCGGTCGCCCGGAATGGGGGAGGGACCGGTGGGCTCTGACGAGCGACGGCTCTCAGCCGCAGTGCTTCCGGACGGTCGCGGCCACTTCCTTCGGATCGAGCGGCTTGCGAAGATATCCCTGGACGCCGATGACTTCCGCCTCGCCGGGAACCTCCTTCCATCCCGTCGTCACGACGACCGGGACGGAAGAGAGCACCGGATGTTCATTGCGGTATTTCAGGAAGGCCCAGCCGTTCATGACCGGCATCATGAGGTCGAGGAGGATGAGGTCGGGGTGGGGCTCGTGGCGCAGCAGGTCGACCGCTTCGAATCCGTTTCCCGCGGCGAGCGCGCGGTATCCGTCGGCCTGGAGCAACTCCGAGAGACTGGTGCGCAGGGAGAGATCGTCTTCGACGAGAAGGACGGTCTTCATGGGGTGTCGATTATTTTTCATCGCTTGACTTGCGCCACATTTACGCCTAAGCTCGGAACATGGCCGAAGGGCCGGCGGGACTGATCAGGCGCCGGCCGCGGTGGTTCCCTCGGCCTTCACCGGAAGAGAGGTGCGGATGAATCTCACGAAGCGGCAGAAAGAGATCCTCGATTTCATCACCGGTTACCGCAGCGCCAACGGAATTTCTCCGACCCAGAGGGAGATCCGCGAGGCGTTCGGACTCTCTTCGTTCGGGACCGTGCAGAAGCACCTGCGGCTGCTCGAGGAGAAGAAGGCCCTCACCCGCGATTGGAACAAGAGCCGCAGCATCGCGCCGGTCGACAGCGCGTCCCCCGCGCCGCTCATCGCCGTGCTGGGACAGGTGGCCGCGGGACAGCCGATCGAGCCCTTCCCCGACCGCGACACGATCGAGGTTCCTCCCTCGCTGCTCGGAAAGGGCGATCATTTCGTCCTGAAGGTGCGCGGCGATTCGATGGTGGACGACGGAATCCGGGACGGCGACTTCATCGTCGTCGCGCGCCGCGACAAGGCGGAGAACGGACAGACCGTCGTCGCCCTCGTCCGGGGCGAGGCGACCCTCAAGCGCTTCTATTCGGAAGGAAAGAAGATTCGCCTGCAGCCCGCCAATCCGGCGATGAGGCCGATCTTTGCGGATGCCCGCGACGTTCGCGTGCAGGGGATCGTCACCGGCCTCATCCGCAACTACGGCCGCTGACGCATTCCGCGGTCCGGCAACGCGCCGGTGCAGGAGCGACTGAGCGAGTGCGCGGCGGCGCGGCGCGCCGCTCCTCGCCGCGTCGGCCGCATGCTTCGCCGGCTTTTCGCCGGCTTCGTCTTTCGCTGTAAAATCGCGGCGTCATCGGGCGACGTACCCAAGTGGTAAGGGAGAGGTCTGCAAAACCTTTATGCGTGGGTTCGATTCCCACCGTCGCCTCCAAATCCCCTTGAGCCGGAGTGGCGAAATGGGCAGACGCACGGGACTTAAAATCCCGAGACCCGCGAGGGTCGTGCCGGTTCGACCCCGGCCTCCGGCATTTCCCGACCCCCTCTTCGGCGCCTCGCGGCCGCCGACGGCTGTCTCCCGGCGCGGACGATTCGAATCCCGCCGAGGCCACCTGGGAATTATCAAGTGCAACAAACGAAACGGCGATAGTGCGGTACGCTTTTCGCTGGGAGATCGAGTTCGAAGGAGTGAACCGATGAGTATTACCAGATCTCAGAGCATTCGGACCTCGGCGATCGGTCTGCTGGTCCTCGTCACGGCGATGACGGCCGGCGCCGCGCCGGCGCCGATCGACAACCTGTCCCGCTATTTCGCCGGGATGTATCACGGCGTGACGCCGGGCAACAATCTCACGATTCAGATCACGCCGGTCACGGTCAACCTCTCGAATCCGTACGACTACTTCGCCACGGTTTCGGGGCAGTTCGAAAAGACGAGCATTCGCGAGCAGGCGCTGCTCCGGATCGAGACGCAGGGAGATTCGATCCACATCGGGTACATCCCGCATTTCAACGCCGCGGTCAGCGCGATCTCGCCCTCCGTCGGCCGGTTCTCGCCGGACGAGCTGAATGCCGCCTGCGGCCTGTACCTCAAGGTCGAAGGCGACGGTTTCGGCGGCGAGACGCGCCCGAGCGACTGCGCCCGCGCGATCCGCGGCACGGCCAGCCGTTCCTGGCGCATCGAGATCGAGCCGAACCGCATCACGCTGAAGGACGCGAAGACCGGCGAGACTCTGCGGTTCGAGAAGGAAACGAAAGCGCAGTGACGCGGCCCGCGCCGGGCTCGTCTGATCCGCGGCCGGGAAGACTCACGCCGCCGGAAGGTTGCGGCGGCGCGAGCTCGCCGGCGGGGCTGTCGCAACTCGACGATGCGGCGTGCGGGATGCGGTGACGCGCATTCGAGCCCGCGGCCTCCGCGTCCCGGATCTTTTCTCGGCAACCTGCTAGACTCGGGCCATGGCCGAAGAGATTCGGTGCATGGTCTGTTCCCGGCAGCTCGTTCCCAACCCTCTCTTCCCCGACCTGCTCGTCGCATGCCCGATGTGCGGCCGCCAGTTCTGTCGGGACTGCTCGGTGAAACGGGGCGGCCGCGAGTTTTGCGGGAGCCGGTGCGGGGACACCTTCTTCTTCTCGGGGGAGGAAGGAGAGTCGGAGCTTGCCGAGGACTAGTACTGGCCGGATCCGGTTCGCCCGGTTCTTCTGGAGAGATCCGAACACCCAGTTCCTGGCGCTCGCGGTGCTCGCCGCGCCGGAGGTCCCGGCCTGAGTCCGACGGGCGCCTGTGCGCTCACCCGCGGCTGAACGGTGAGGTCGCGGCGATTCCGCGCCTGGCGGGCCATGATCGCGCAAGTTCGTGCGCGCGAAATGCCGGCGGCGTCTCCGAAGCAGCCTTGAGTCGCATCTGCGGCGCTCGATTTCGCGCCTCGATGCTCCGATTCGCGGCCGATGGCCGCGAATACGGCGTGGCCTCGGGCTCTCACCCGGGACTGGATGATGAGGTCGCGGGTTCGAGACGATTCCCCGTCGGCGCCGCCATCCGCTTCGCAGGTCGTCCTGTCTCGTGTTTCGTCTCAGCGCCGTCGCCTCGTGGCCGCCATCGCAGATGACAGGGCGAAGGCGGATGGCGGGGCCGACGGGGCTCGAACCCGCGACCTCCGGCGTGACAGGCCGGCGTTCTAACCAAACTGAACTACAGCCCCGCGGAAGAAGCCGAACGATATGCGACGAACCGCCGCGAGGTCAAGCACGCCGGCGCATCGATCCTCTGCAGTGGCACAACGGTTGCACGGTGGAAGCTGGAAAAGAGGAACTGTATGCGATTCAAGACGATGATTACTCTCGCGATTCTCGGCGGAGCTCTTCTCCTTCCTCCTCGCCCGGCCCGCGCCGAAGTGAGCGTGAGCATGTCGTTCTTCTACGACGAGCTCTCGCCGTACGGGCGGTGGGAGACGGTCGGCCGCTGGGGAGACTGCTGGATTCCGGGCAACGTCGCGGTCGGCTGGCAGCCCTACACGGACGGGGAATGGATCTACACCGACTATGGCTGGACCTGGGTGTCGTACGATCGGTGGGGCGGCGACCCGTACCACTACGGAACGTGGGTCTGGGAGGACCCGTGGGGATGGGTCTGGGTCCCCGGAACGGTCTGGGCGCCGGCCTGGGTGACGTGGGGCTACAGCGATTCCTATGTCGGCTGGGCGCCGATCCCTCCGACCGTCTCGATTTCCTATTCCGGATACAGCGGCTCTCCGATCATCGTTCCCCAATCGCGGTACGTGTTCGTTCCGGTCAACCGGTTCGCCGGCGTACGTGTCTCTTCGGTTCGCCTTCCGGTTCGCGAGAACGCGGCGATCTTCCCGCGCGTCCGAAAGGTGACCTCGTATTCGGTCTCGCGGGGGATTCTCGTCAATCGCGGTCCTTCGGTCTCGACGATCGAGCGCGCCGGGAGGGTTCGAATTCCGAGGGCGTCGATCTCGGAAGCGAAGTCGCGTCCCGTGGCGATTTCGGCATCGGGGGCCCGGCGCGGGCACAAGGTGGCGGTCGTCGCGCCGGCGTCCGTCCGCGCCCGCGAAATCGCCCAGCACCGGGAACGGGCGGGAACGGCGGTGCCTTCGGCCCACGGCGGCCAGTCGGCGCCGCGACAAAACGGCCACCCGGCTCCGGCGGGACATCGCGAAGCGGCGCCTCCGAAGCACAATGAAACATCCGCTCCGCATCACGAGGCGCCGGCTCCGAAGCACGAAAAGGCCGTTCCGAAGCACGAGGCGCCGCCTGCTCACCACCATGAGGCTCCGCCTCCGCGACACGAGGCCACGGCGCCGAAACACGAGACGTCGGCGCCGCCGCACCACGAGGTTCCGAAGCACGAGGCGCCGCCCGCTCACAAGGCCAAGGCGGCTCCGCCTCCGAAGCACGAGGCGTCCCCGCCGCCTCCTCCGCACCACGAGGCTTCCCCGCCCCGCCACGAAGCGCCGCCACCGTCTCATGCGGCTGCGCCTCCTCACGAGCCTCCGCCTCCTCACGGCGCTTCGGCGGAGCATCGGCCGGCGCCTCCGCCCCACAAGAACGAGCCGCCGCCTCCGCCGCCGGGAAGCCGGGAGAAGGGCCGGGGAGAGGTCGGGCAGGGTGGTGTCTTCTGACGGCGATTCCGCCGCGGAGATCGGCCGCGACGGCAAGATCCGGCGGTTCATGAGCGAGGAAACGGGCGGGAGCGGCGAAATCGAGCAGCTTCGCCGGAGCGATGAGCGGTTCCGCCTCCTCGTCGAGCGCGTTCAGGACTACGCGATCTTCATGCTCGACCCCGACGGCCATGTGGCGAGCTGGAACGTCGGCGCGGAACGGATCAAGGGCTACGCGCCGCGGGCCGTCGAGAGGGTGATCGAACTGGCCCGTCGCCACCAAACGTCCTGAGCGCATCTCGAACACCTGTCGAACATTCCGTCCAACGTTTCGACGGAAGCGGAAATTGTCCGGGCACATCACCCGGGCAAGTCGATTGATTCGAGCAGCTTGGTTCCTCCGGCGGGTTCCCGATTGGACCGTCTTTACCCTCTTGCGCAGAAGAATCTTGCGCAGAACAGGAGTTCTGCCATAATCCCGCCCAAAGAATAGGGGGAGACCATGAAATCGGTGGTGAATTCCATCCGCCGGATGTGCGCTGTCCGTGTGTCGACCGTCGCGGGAGCGCTGGCAATCTTTCTCGCGCTGGGCGCGGCGGTCGCTTCGAGCGCGGAAACCGTCGGGATCGCGGGACTGAACCACCCGCGCGTCGGACATACGGGTACCACGCTCGCCAACGGCGGCGTCCTCGTCGCCGGCGGCGAGAACGCAGCGGGGCCCGTGCGCGCCTGCGAGATCTTCGATCCGGTCTCGCGGACGTTCTCGCTCTCGGGCTCGCTGGAAGCGGGACGCGCGGATCACACCGCGACGCTGCTGCCGGACGGACGCGTGTTCCTGATCGGCGGGCGGATCTCCGACATGCCGCTCGCCTCCACCGAGATCGGCAACCCGGATGGCCGCGCGTTTCACGCGGGGCCGTTTCTCAACCTCGCGCGGTCCGGGCACACGGCGACGCTCCTTCCCGACGGCCGGGTCGTCGTCGTCGGAGGCGACGCCGAGGGAACGATCGAAGTATTCGACCGCGTCTCCGGGGCCTTTCGCCTGATCGACGCGAAGCTCGCGACCCCGCGGGCGTTCCACGCTGCGGCGCTGCTCCACGACGGTTCGATCCTGATCGCGGGCGGCGTCGCCGCGGCCGGCGGAAGGACGCTCGCCTCCGCGGAGATTCTCGACCTCGCCACGATGACGATCCGTCCAGCCGCGTCCGACATGGGAACCCCGCGATCGCGCTTCACGATGAACGTCCTTCCGGACGGCAAAGTGCAGGCGATCGGCGGCGACGCCACGGTCACCATGGAGATGTTCAATCCGGCAGGAGGCTACTTCACGGCGCGGGCCCGGCTGCTCGGAGCGCCGGGGGCGCTCCGGGCCGCGTTGAATACGCCGGCGCGTTCGGCGGTCTTCGGGCGCTCGCCTTCTCCGGACGGCGCTTCCGGGGTCGGCGATCGAGCGCTTTCGGCCCGCTCCCGCGTCACGATCATCGCGCCGGAGGCTCTCGATCGAATCGGCGCTTCGGTGACCCGGAACCCGTCGGCGGGCTTCGCGCTCGCGACGGGCGGTCTCCGGGCTCAGGGGACCCTGAGCACCGACTCGGTTCTCACCGGAGACTCCTCCGCGACCGTGACGACGGACAAGACCGACTATCAGCCCGGCGACACGGTCGTCATCACAGGCGCGGGCTGGTTGGCGGGCGAAACCGTCACGATGGTTGCTCCACCAGGACGACGGCGATGCCGACCTCACGCTCACGGCGGTCGCCGACGATGCCGGCAACTTCGTCAACTCCGATTTCGTCGTCGACGACGGGCGATCTCGGCGCAACGCTCCTTCTCACGGCGACGGGGGAGATCGTCGGGGTATACGGCGCAGACGACGTTCACGGATGCGGCCCAGCTTAACTTGTTCGGTAAAAGACGGCGGCCAGCACAACCAGGCGAACAACCAGGAAGACTTGGGCAACATTGCACAGGGGACTTCCCTTTCCCTGATCTGCTCAAACCCCCCAACAGATCTTACGGTGAAGGCCGGCGGTCTGGGCTCATCCGGCACCCTGGATTGGGCGCTCGCATATTTCTCGGGCTACGGCGACGATTCCACGCTTTCTCCCCTGACAACCCTGTCTTCTTCGAGTGGAACACTTTCCAACAACCAGACCACGTGCATCACTACCACGATCACGACGTCAGCGCTCTCCGTGGGAACGACCTACCACGGCCAGCTTCACGCAACGGGAACGTCGGGATCGGGAAACCCCACCGCAGACTATTTCTTCAAGTTCACGGTTACGGCGCCGGCCTGCTCCGCCCCCACGATCACCGCGCCAGGGAACGTCATTGCGTACACGGGAGTGGGCGCGACGACCTGCGATGCGACCGTATCCGACGCGACGTTGGGAACTCCGACCACCAGCGGCGACTGCACGCCGCTCATCGTCAGCCGAGATCCGGCCGGGAATACATTCCCTGTCGGCGACACGACGATCACATGGACTGTCACCGATTCTGCGGGCAAGACGGCGACCGCGACCCAGAAGGTCACCGTCATCGACAACACCGTGCCGACGATCACCGCGCCCGCTGCGATCACGGCCTACACCGGACCGGGCGCGACCAATTGCTCGGCTGTCGTTTCCGGCCTCGGATCGCCGACGACGGGCGACAACTGTCCTGGTCCGATCATGGTCACCAATGACGCCCCGGCCGGCAACGTCTTCCCGGTCGGCGACACCACCGTGACGTGGACGGCCAAGGACGCCCACGGGAATACGGCGACCGCAACCCAGAAAATCACCGTGATCGACAACACGCCGCCGGCGATCCAGACCTGCCCTCCTCCGGCAACGGCGGTCACAGGCTCGACGGGATGTGTGGCGGCTGTCCCCGATCTTCGGGGATCGCTCTCGGCAGTGGACAACTGCACACCGGCGGGTTCGCTCGTGATCACTCAGACTCCGGATCCGGGGAACGTCCGTGGGCCTCGGCGTGACCACGGTTGGATTCACGGTCACCGACGCGGTCGGAAATTCGAGCTCCTGCTCGACGAGCTTCACGGTCTCCAATCAAGCCCCGGTGGTCACGAGCGTAACGGGCCCGAGCGACCCGCTTCCGGTCGGGAGCTCCGCGAACCGTCACGGCAAGCTCACGGATCCCGATCCGGGCCGGGGAGCACGTCTGCACCTTCAGCTGGGACGATCCGAACAGCCCGGCCACGACCTCGGTGACCGTGGCGGCCGGCGAGACTTCCTGTTCCGACTCGCACACCTACACGAGCGCGACCGTCAGCACGGTGTCCGTCGACGTCTCGGACCATTGCGCCGACGACACCGGCGTATTCCAGTTCGTCGTGATCTACGATCCGAGCGCCGGCTTCGTCACGGGCGGCGGGTTCATCAATTCCCCGCCGGGCGCCTACACGGCGGACCCTCCCTCGTTGGCAAGGCGAACTTCGGCTTCGTCTCCAAGTACCTCAAGGGAGCGAAGGTGCCGACGGGATCGACCGAGTTCCAGTTCCAGGTCGCGAGCTTCAACTTCCACAGCGAGGTCTATCAGTGGCTCGTGATCTCGGGGCCTCTCGCCCAGTACAAGGGAACCGGGACCGTCAACGGCTCGGGAGACTATGGGTTCATCCTGACGGCGACCGATGGGCAGGTGAACGGCGGCGGCGGGACGGACAAGTTCCGGATCAAGATCTGGGACAACAACGCGGGCGGCGCCACCGTCTACGACAACTCGCCAGGTTCTTCCGACGACATCAACTCGGCCAACCCCGAGGCGATCGCCGGAGGGAGCATCGTCATCCACAAGAACTGATCGGTTTCGAATCGGCTCGTCAGGGGCGCCGTTCTCCGGAGCGGCGCCCTTTTTTGTATCCACTGGAGGATAAAGATCGCGCAGGGCGGTTAGCTCAGCGGTAGAGCGCCTGTTTTACACGCAGGGGGTCGGGGGTTCGAGCCCCTCACCGCCCACCAGGACCGTCGCCGGAGCGACGCTCGCGGAAGAAGATCCCTCGCTCGTTCGTTGCCGCCGCCTGGCGTCGGCAGGCGAGCTCGGGACTCAGCCCTTCGCGCTCATATCGATGAGCGCTGCGCGCTAAGGCTCGGATCGCGAACGCGAGATCTTCGGGCCTACATTCGCCCTGGTGGGGCGCCGAAGCGGTCGAGGGCCGGACAGGGCGGCGAGCGCAGCGAGCCTCCGAATAACCTCTCCCTGAGGGAGAGGATGCCGCGTACTCGCGGCAGGTGAGGGTCCCGCGTTAGGAGGCCCGAGCCGCGAGAGGCCGACGCGCGGCGAGGCATCCACGAAGTAACCGAGCGGATGCCCCGCGCGGCGGGAGCGTTCGCGATCCGAGTTCCGCGAGCGTCGCGAACGCGACGGTGACGGTGTGGTACGCTTCGAATGAATGAAAACAGAGCATTCCGGCGCCGTGCTCATCTGCGCGGATATGTCGCCTTATGCGCCGGTCGTCCTTCGGGAAGGGCTCCGAATGGCCGCTCTCGAGAAGGTTCCGGCGGTCGTCCTCCACGTGATCGACGACCGCTTTCCCTACCCGGACCTCTTCGCCGTCAACAACCCCGACGTCGACTACTTCCAGACGCTTCGCGAGAGCGCGCTCCACCGGCTCCGGGACTGGACGGCGGCTTCCGGGGCGCCGCGGCCCGAGCTCATGATCGCCCGCGGGAAGCCCTCGACGGTGATCCTCGAGGTCGCCGCCGAATGCCGGCCGTCGCTCGTCGTCCTCGGCGCGCACGGGCTGACGGGTCCCCGCCACCCGCACGCGCTCGGCGCGACGGCGGAGCGGGTCGCGCGGTCGTCTCCCGCCTCGGTTCTGATCGTCGTCCGACCGACGGAATGAACGCCGCGGTCTTCGTGGTCCTCTTCACGACGGGCGCCGGCCTCGTGGCCGGATTCCTCCTGCTCGCCCTGCGCCGGAAGGGATTCGAGCAGGACGCCTTTCCGACCGAGACCCGGAAGACGATCGGGCTCGCGCTGCTGGTCGCCGTGCTGCTCCTTTGCGTGGTCGCGCCGTTCGCCTCCGGATTGTCCGGACGCCCCGCGGAGCCGACGAACCTCTCTCCGATCTCGGCCTTCGCTCTCCATGCGCTGTTCCTGGCCTTTCTCGTCGTCTGGTACTTCCTTTCCGGGCGTCCGCCGATCCTCGATTTCCTGAAAATCCGTTCCGATCGTCCCGTGCGGCTGCTCCTCGCCGGCTTTCCGATCGCGGCGTTCGCGTGGGGCGTTTCGCTCTGCGGAATGCTCGCGATCCAGTGGATCGTCTCGATCTTCTCGCCGGCCGGCGCCGCGCCCCGGATCTCGCCGGTCATCCCGTGGATCGTGTCGCTTCCGCTCGCCTTCAAGATCGCGATCGTCCTCTCGGCCATGATCTTCGAGGAGGCGTTCTTCCGTTCGTTCCTCCAGCCGAGGATCGGCGCGATCGGCGCGACGCTCTTCTTCACGCTGGCCCACGGCGTCTACGGCCAGCCTGCGATGCTGGTCGGGATCTTCATCCTCGCTTCCGTCCTCGCGCTGACGTTCGAGCTCTACCACAACGCTCTTCCCGGAATCGTCGCGCACGGAGCGTTCGACGCCTTTGAGCTCTTCGTGCTGATCCCGTTCGCGCTGAAGCTCGTCCGCTGAGCCAGCGGAACGCGCTGGCGCGCGGCGGGAGCGTTCGCGATCCGAGCCTTAGCGCGCAGCGCTCATCGACATGAGCGCGAAGGGCTGAGTCCCGAGCTCGCCTGCCGACGCCAGGCGGCGGCAACGAACGAGCGAGGGATTTTCTTCCGCGAGGTCGCGAACGCGACGGTTCAGAGCGGCGCTTTTCCGAAGCCGGACCAGACCGCGACGTCCGCGCCCTCGAGGGATCCCGCCGCGCGCGGCGACGCCTTCGTCCAGGCATCGAGGAGCCGCCGTGCGGCCGCCGGATCGGCGGCGCGGATCCGGCCGGCGTAGACGACGCGGTCGCCCGACGTGAAGAAGAGGAACCGGTCCGCTCGCCATTCCGCCGCCGTCGCGTCCGCGTCGGCGAGCCCGGCCTTCCGGAACAGGAACCGGAGCGTCCACTCGCCGAGCGTGTCGGAATACAGGAATGCGCCTCCCGCAGGAGGAGCGACGGCCCCGTCGGAAACGAGCGGACCGGCCTCCGGGGCCGGGCGGGAGCCCGCGTGCAGGATTTCGGCCGAGCTCGCCGGGGGAGATTTCCAGAGGGCGTCGACCGCCTTCCAGCCGCCGCGCTTCTTCGCTCCGCGGACGTACGCCGTCCCTTCGCTGTAGGGAAAGAGCAACTGCTCCGCGAAGAAGGCGGGGACCTTCGCGGCGCCCGGATCGAGGTCCGCCAGCGACGAGGTGAGCAGGGGAGCGAGCATCTCCTCGACGCCGTCCGCTCCTCCCGGAAGGTCCTTGACGGCGCCTTCGATCATCACCTCGGTCGCCTCGCCCTCGAGGAGCGCATCCATCGCGAGGGCCGCGTCTCCGTCGTTCTTCAGCGCACGAAGCCGCCCGTCCAGGGAGAGGTACTGATCCTGCAGCGCGTGGGTCAGTTCGTGCGTGAAGACGAGCGATTCCTCCATTCCGTCGAGGCCGCCGAGACGTTCCTTTCCGGAGGTGGAAACGAAGAACTTCCCTTCGGCGGGATCGTAAAAGGCGAGGACTTCGCCGCCGTAGAAATCGAGGAGCCGGTCGAGCAGATGCGGCAGGTCGGCGTCGTCGATCGCGCCGATCGCGGCGAGCGAGCGGAAATACTGCTCGGGCGCGACGACGAGCCCTTCGGAGAGCTTCCGCGAAAGGAGCGTCCGGAGCCTGTCGGGGCCGACCGTTTCCCAGGGAACCGGCCGTCGGAACTCGCGCCCGCGGACCTCCTCGACCGTTTTTCGCGCCTCCGCGATTCGGTCGGTGACGCCCGGCGGGCCGGCGACCCCCACCGTGAAGAGGAGGGCTCCGACGACGATCGCGAGCCGTCCGAGGCGGGTAGCCATCTTGCTGCATTCTCGCATATCGGGTATCTTTTCGGCGATTTTGCCGTGATGAAAAACCGCGTGGCCCCCGTCACGTTGTCGATCGCGAGCTCCTTCGACAACATCGAGCTGGCGCAGTTCGTGTGCGATTACGTTCTGCGCCCCTGGAAGCTGTCGGCGGACACGACGCACGCGATCTCGATGGCGCTCCGCGAGGGGGTCGCCAACGCGATCAAGCACGGCAACCAGGGCGACATGGCAAAGCGCGTTTCCCTGACCCTGCAGGTCGACGGAGACGTCTTCCGGATGGCGATCGCCGACGAGGGCACGGGCTTCCAGCTCGACGAAGTCGCCGATCCGCTCGCCCCGGAGAACCGCCTCAAGACGTCGGGACGGGGCATTTTCTACATGAAGACGTTCATGGACGATGTGCGATACGATTTCTCGCTCGGCGGCACGAAGGTGGTGCTCGAGAAGAAACTCGTAGCCGACGAACCAGAATAGGAGGAGATCGAGCATGAAGGCGAGCGTCCGCGATTCCGGAAACGTCTCCATCATCGAGCTGAAGGGAAAGATCACGATCGGGTCGGGCGACATTCAGCTTCGCGACACCATCACGCGTCTCCTGGACGCCGGGAAGAAGGACATCCTCGTCAACATGAACGAAGTGACGTCCATCGATTCGTCCGGCATCGGCGAGCTCGTGGGCTGCTACACGACCGTGACGAACAAGGGAGGGCGTCTGCGGCTGCTTCACCTCCCGCCGAAGATCCAGGACGTGCTCACGGTCACCCAGCTCATCACCGTCTTCGACGTCTACGAGAACGAACCGGAAGCCGTCGCCAGCTTTGGAAGTTGACGGCTCGCCGGGGAACTGACGGCTCCTTCGCGACCTTTTCCGAGCTCCACATCGGCCGGCTGGAGGAGCGGCTCTCCGCCGCCGTTCCGTCGGATCCGTCGCCGCTCTCCGCCGCCATGCGGGCGGCGCTCCTTTCTCCCGGAAAGCGGATCCGCGCGCTCGTCGCGCTCGCGGCCGGCGCGCTCTTCCGCGGAGATCCCGCCGCGCTCCTCGATTTCGGCGCCGCCGTCGAGGCCGTGCATGCCGCGTCGCTCGTCTTCGACGACCTGCCGTCGATGGACGACGCGACGCTCCGCCGCGGCCGCCCCGCTCTGCATCTGGAATTCGGGGAATCGACCGCGATCCTCGCCGCCGTCGCGCTGATCAACCGCGCGTTCGAGCTCCTCGGCCGGAACGGCGGCCTCCCCGAACGGATCCGGGCGAAGCTCGTCGCGGAGCTCGCGCGGGCGGCGGGGGAGCCCGGATGCTGTCGGGGACAGTTCGCGGACCTCGCGTCGGATCCCGCGCGCGCGACGCTCGACGAGCTGGAGCGCATCCACGCGCTCAAGACGGGCGAGCTCTTCGTCGCGGCCGCCCGCGGCGGAGCGATCGCCGCGCGCGCGTCGGAGGAGGGCACGGCCGCGCTCACGCGATATGCGAAGAATCTCGGTCTCGCGTTCCAGATCGTCGACGACCTGCTCGAGACGCCCGAGGCGGCCGCGCTCACCGGCAAGAAGGCCCACGGCGAGGGACATCGCGCGAATTTCGCGAAGATCCTCGGCCGCGAGACCGCGGTGACGATCGCGGGGGAGCTGACGGAGGCCGCCGCGCGCGCCGTGGAGCCTCTCGGCCCGCGAGCGCGTCCGCTCGCCGATCTCGCCTATCTCCTGAGGGACCGCCGGTCATGAGCGGCGCCCCTCCGCCGATCGACGAGGTTCGGGCCCGCCTGCGGGCGCAGGGCTACCTCGACGCCGGGATCGAGCGGGCGATCTTCAACGCGCCCCGGGCCTCCGGAGCGATCCTCGCCTCGGCGGCCGCGGGCGCGCTGGCGTGTGCCGTCGCCTCGGGGGCGGCGCTCTCCGCCCGCGGAGCGGTGGCGCCGGGCGGCGGCGCTCTGCTCGCGGCGGCCGCTCTCCTCGCCGTCGAAGGGCCGCTCGCGTTCGTGGCCGGCGGCGCGGTGCTCGCCGCCACCCGGTTCCGCCGGGCCCCGTCGCGTCCCGGCCGGTCCGCCCTCGTCGCCGCGGGCGCGGCGGCGGCGCTGGTGTTCGGGCTCTTCACGGCCGGGGTTCGTTCCCTTCCCGCCTCGCCGGGCGCCCACCCGGCGATCGCCCTCGCCGCGGTGGCGATCGCGGCGTTCTACTTCGCGAGGGCGGCCCGGGCGACGTCCCTGTCGCTCGCGCTCCGCCGCCACGTTCCGCTCCCGGAGCGCCTCTCCTGGCGGCGCGGCGCCGCGGCGGCCATCGCGGCGCTCCTCGCGGCCGCCTCTCTCTGGGCGTCGCGCCGCCAGCCGCCCGCGGCGTTTCCGGCGCTCACGATTTCTCCGCGTGCGGCACGGCTCGAGATCGTCGCTCTGGACGGGGTTTCTCCGGAGACGCTCGCGCTGCTCGCCCCCGACGCTCCGCTCGTCCGGTGGCGCCGCGCCGCGGCGCCGCCGCCGGAGATCTGGACGACGATCGCGACCGGCGTGCCGCCATCGCGGCACGGGGTCGCCGCATTCGAGCGCATCTCGCTCTTCGGGAAGGCGGCCCTCACGCCGCCGGCCGGGACCGGGTGGATCTTCCGGGGACCGCTGCGCTGGGCGAAGGCGACCGGCCGGGTGCCGGTCTCGGGGGCGGAGCGCCGCGCCTGGACGTTCTGGGAAGTGGCGGCGCGCACCGGAATCCCGACGGTCTCCGTGAACTGGTGGGCGTCGGAGAAGATGCCCGGAGCCCGGATCGTCGAGAACCGGGACATCGCGCTTCGGGCGCGAAACGGGGCCGAGGACGACGCTGCCGCGATCGAAGCCTTCGGCCGGGCGATGGAGGCCGTGCGGCCGCGCCTCGCCACCGTCTATCTTCCGGGAGCGGACATCGACGGAGGACCGGTCTCGCGCGCCGCGCGCGAATTCGTCGCTGCGCGGATCGCGGCCGCGCGGGCGGACGGCGGCGCTCTGTGGCTTCTCGCCGACGCGGGCCGCTCCGGGTCGACGGGAGGCTGGGCGCTCGTCGATCCCGCCGCGGAGCGCGCCGCCGCCTCGGCTCGCCCGGAGGACGTCGCGCCCACGGCGATCGCGCGCCTCGGCGTTCCGCCCGCCCGGGATCTCGCGGGCTCGCCGCGAGCGGAGATGTTCCGGCCGGGAGCGCTCGAGGCGGCGAGTGTCGCGACGTACGGAGAGCGGCGCCTCGCCGCGGCGGCGCAGCCGACGGAGACCGGGCGGGAATACCTCGAGAAGCTGAAATCGCTCGGCTATCTCCGGTGACCGGTTCGCCCGGCCGTATGCCGCGGGGGGAACGATGAAGGCGGTCTATTTCGAAACCCATGGCGGCCCCGAGGTGCTCCGGATCGGCGACCGGCCGGATCCGGAGCCCGGGCCCGGGGAGGTCCGGGTCCGGATCCGGGCGGCGGCGCTCAATCACCTCGACCTCTTCGTCCGGGATGGTCTCGAGAACGTGCGGGTGCCGCTGCCGCAGATTCCCGGGGCGGACGGGGCCGGCGTCGTCGACCGGGTCGGAGCGGGTGTCGAGGGATTCGCGCGGGGTGACCGGGTGCTGATCCAGCCCGGCCTGTACTGCAACGTCTGCGAGTACTGCCGGGGCGGCGAGCAGAGCCTCTGCGTGAAGTTCCGGATTCTCGGCGAGCACGCCCCGGGGACCTTCGCGGAGCTCGCCGTCGTGCCCGCCCGCAACGTCTTCCCGTTTCCGGAGACGCTCTCGTTCGAGGAGGCGGCGGCGTTCCCGCTCGTGTACCAGACCGCGTGGAGGATGATCGTCGGCCGCGGCGCGGTGCGGCCGGGGGAGACCGTCCTGATCCACGGGATCGGCGGCGCCGTGGCCTGGGCGTCGCTCCAGATCGCCCGGATCGTCGGCGCGGAGGTCTTCGTCACGTCCTCCGAGGACGCGAAGCTCGCGGCGGCGAAGGATGCCGGCGCTGCCGCCGGCTGGAGCTCGCGGGACGACGTGGCCCGGCGGGTCGCGGAGGCGACCTCCCGCCGCGGGTGCGACGTCGTGGTCGACTGCGTCGGCGACGCGACCTGGATGATATCGTTGCGATCGGCTGCCAGGGGGGGCGGATCGTGACCTGCGGCGCCACCTCCGGGCCCAATCCCAGGGAAGAATTGCGCTTGATCTTCTGGAAACAGCTCTCGATCCTCGGCTCGACGATGGCGAACGATCGCGAATTCCGCGCGGCGGCGGCCGCCGTCTTCACGGGCCGGCTCGCGCCCCGGATCGATTCCGTGCACCCGCTCGACGACGCTGCCGCCGCCTACGCCCGCCTCGAGTCGGTCCGGCAGTTCGGGAAAATCGTCCTCCGCGTCTCCGAAGGCCGGCCATGACGATCCCGCTCTCCCGCGCGCACGTCACGGACGAGATGAAGCGCGCCGTCCTGGCGGTCATCGATTCCGGGCGGTTCATCCTCGGCCCCGAGACGCGCGCCTTCGAAGAGGAGTTCGCGGCCTCCATCGGCACCCGCCACGCGGTCGCGGTCTCCAACGGGACCTCGGCGATCCAGCTCACCCTGCAGGCCCTCGGGGTCGAGCCGGGGCAGGAAGTCCTCGTCCCGGCGCACACGGCCTTCCCGACGGTCGAGGCGGTCTTCGACGCCGGGGCGACGCCGGTCTTCGTCGACGTCGACCGCACCTACACCGTCGACCCGGCGGATCTCGAGGCGAAGATCACTCCCCGGACGGCGGGCATGATCCCCGTCAACCTCTACGGGCATCCGGTGGACGTCGCCGCGATGCGGCGGATCGCCGACCGGCACGGGCTCTTCTGGATCGAGGACACCTGCCAGTCGCACGGCGCGAAGTCCTCCGGGAGGACGATCGGCTCGTTCGGCGACGCCGGCGCGTTCTCGTTCTATCCGTCCAAGAACCTCACGGTCTTCGGCGACGGCGGGATGGTGACGACGGGACGCGACGACCTCGCCGCCGCGATCCGCCGCCTGCGCGACCACGGGCGGAGCGACAAATACACCCACGAGGTCGTCGGCTACAACATGCGGTTCAACGAGATCCAGGCGGCGGTCGGCCGGATCCAGCTCCGGAACCTCGGGGCGTATTCGGCGCGGCGGCGCGCCCTGGCGCGCGGTTACTCGGAAGCGCTCGCGGGGATCGTCGAAACGCCCCCCGAACCCGCCGACGGCGAGGCCGTGTTCCACCTGTACGTGATCCAGACGGACGCGCGCGACGCGCTCGCGGCGTTCCTGAAGGAGCGGGGGATCGAGACCGGCGTCCACTATCCCCTCCCGAACCACCGCCAGCCCGCGACCCTCGCGCGGCTGAATCCGCCGCCTCCGCCGCTTCCGGTGACGGAGCGGATCGCGGGGCGGATCCTCTCGCTCCCGATGTTCTACGAGCTCTCCGACGCCGATCGGGACTTCGTCGCCGAATCCGTGCGGGAGTTCTTCGGAAGGGCCGCATGACGCCCCTGTCGATCCTCCAGATCCTCGAGAAGGGGCACTTCAACACGGGATCCGTGGTCCAGATGTTCCAGCTCGCCGAGAACCTGCACCGCCGCGGCCACCGGGTGGCGGTCGTCTCGCGAGGCGACGGGCAGATCCGGGAGCGGTGCGCGGCGGCCGGAGTCGATTTCGTGACTCTCCCGCTGAGGAACGAATTCGATCTCGCGTCCGCGGCGCGGCTCGCCCGCGTGTACCGCGACCGCGCGGTCGACGTCGTCCACGTCCACAAGGGGATCGCGCATTCGATCGCGCTCGAGGCGACGTTCCTCGGGCGGCGCCGCCCGGCGATCGTCGTCAACCGCGGCGTCTCCTTCCCCCTCGATGCCTTCAACCGCACGAAGTTCCACGTGCGGCTCGGCGCCGTCGTCACGGTCTGCGAGGACATCAAGAAAGTGATCGTCGCCTCGGGCAAGCTCCGCCCCGACCAGGTCCGGGTGATCTACGCCGGCGTCGACCTCGACGTCTTCGATCCCGGCAGGCTCGACCGCGGCGAGGTCCGGCGCGAATGGGGAGTCCGCGACGGCGAATTCCTCGTCGTCCAGGTGGGCGCCCGCGAGTGGAAGGGGTGGAAGCATCTCGTCGACGCGACCGCGCTCGCGCGCCCCCGCGTGCCGGGCCTCCGGACGGCGATCGTCGCGTGCAAGAACGAGGAGCAGAAGGCCGAGGTCGCCGGCTACGCGGCGGCCCGCGGCGTCGGCGATGCCGTGCTTCCGATCGGCTTCCGGTACGACATGCCGAAGGTGCTTATGGCCGCCGATCTCGCGATCGATCTTTCCTACGAGGGGCTCGGCGTCACGGGCACGATCCGCGAGGCGATGGCGCTCGGCAAGCCCGTGATCGCGACCGCCGCCGGCGGGAATCCCGAGCTCGTCGTCGACGGCGAATCCGGGATCCTCGTGCCGGTGAAGGACCCCGCCGCGGCGGCCGCGGCGATCGTCCGGATCGCGGCGGATCCCGCCGGGGCGTCCCGCCTCGCGGCCGCGGGGCGCGCCCGCGTCGAGGCCGGCTTCTCGTCGAAAGTCCGGCTCGATCGAATCGAGGCGCTCTACCGGGAGCTCGCGGGGGCGGCTGCCAGAGAGGCCGCCGCGTGAGCCCCTCGCTCCTGCGAGACCTTCCCGAGGAGGAGCGTCCGCGAGAGCGGCTGGATCGGCTCGGCCCGAAGGCCCTCGCGAACCACGAGCTCCTCGCGATCGTCCTTCGCTCCGGGCGACGCGGCGAGAGCGCGGTCGCGCTCGCCCAGGCCGTGCTGAAACAGGCCGGCGGCCTCGCCCGCCTTTCGACGCTCTCGGCGGGGCAGCTCGTCCGGCTTCGTCTCGGAAAGGTCCAGGCGCTGACCCTGGCGGCGGCGATCGAGCTCGCCGCGCGCATGGGCAGCGAGGCGCTCGTCCGCGAGAAATTCTCGAACCCGGAACGCGTCGCCGCGTATCTCTCGCGCCTCTACGGGCGTCGGACCCAGGAATCGACGGGCGTGCTGCTCCTCGACTCCCGCCATCGGCTTCTTCGCGATCGGGAGTGCTATCTCGGGACGATCGACCGCGCGCTCGTCGAGCCGCGCGAGATCCTGAAGCAGGCGCTCCTCGAGGACGCGGCGGCGATGATCCTCTACCACAATCATCCCTCGGGCGACGCGGCGCCGTCGGCCGAGGACGTCGAGTTCACGCGCCGTTTGAGGCACGCGGCCGACCTCGTCGGCGTGCGGCTCGTCGATCACGTGATCGTCGGCCGCGGCGGCTGTCAGTCCCTCCGGGAACGGGGGCTCCTCTGATGGCGAAGACCTTCTACGTCACGACGCCGATCTACTACGTCAACGATGTCCCCCACCTCGGCCATCCCTACACGACGATCGTCGCGGACACGATCGCGCGCTTCCACCGGCCGCGCGGCGAGGACGTCGCGATTCCACACCGGCACCGACGAGCACGGCCAGAAGATCGAGCGCGAGGCCCTGGCGCAGGGGATCGCGCCGCGGGCGTTCGCCGATCGCGTCGTCGCCCGCTTCCACGAGTGGCCGACGCTCTCGACCACCCACGACGACTTCATCCGCACGACGGAGGAGCGCCACGCCCGCGGCGTCGTCGCCCTGATCCGCCGGATCGAGGCGGCGGGCGACCTCTACACGGCGAGGCACGAAGGGTGGTACTGCACGGCATGCGAGGCGTACTACACGGAGAAGGAGCTCCTCGCCGGAAATCTCTGCCCCGACCACGGGACCCCCTGCGCGTGGCAGTCCGAGGAGAACGTCTTCTTCCGCCTTTCGAAGTACCAGGAGCCGCTCCTCGCCTTCTACGCGCGCACCCCGGGTTCGTCGTGCCGGCGTCCCGCTTCCGGGAGGTCGAATCGTTCGTCGAGGCGGGGCTGCGGGACCTCTCCGTGTCGCGGACCAACCTGACGTGGGGAATCCCGTTCCCGGACCATCCCGGGCACGTCGTCTACGTCTGGCTCGAAGCTCTCGCGAACTACATCACGTCGCTCGGCTTCGGCGGCGAGGACGATGCCCTCTACCGCCGGTACTGGGATCACCCCGAAGCGGAGCGAACCCATCTCGTCGGGAAGGACATCCTGCGGTTCCACGCGGTCTACTGGCCGGCGTTCCTCCTCTCCGCGGGCCTTCCCCTGCCGACGCGCGTCGCCGCGCACGGCTGGTGGCTCCGGGACGAGAAGAAGATGTCGAAGTCGACGGGGAACGTCGTCCGGCCCGACGCTCTGGTCGCCGAGTTCGGGCCGGACGCGCTCCGTTATTTCCTGCTCCGCGAGATGGTGTTCGGCGCCGACGCGAGCTTCTCGGACGAGGCTTTCCTCGAGCGCTACAACGCCGATCTCGCCAACGGGCTCGGCAACGCCGTCTCGCGCGTCGTGCGTCTCTGTGTGAACGCCTACGGCGCGACGCCTCCCGTGCCCTCCGACGACGACGAGGTGAGGACGGCCGTCGGTTCCGCCGCGGAGGCGTATCTCGACGCGTTCGAGAGGCTCGAATTCTCGCGCGGGCTCGAGGCGGTGGCGGGGATTCTCAAGCAGGTGGACGGCTACGTGGCCGCACGCCAGCCCTGGAAGGTCGCGAAGGAGGAGGGGAAGACCGAGCGCCTCTCCCGGATGCTGTACGCCTCCGCCGAGGGGACGCGCATCGCGGCGGCCGCGCTCGCGCCGGTCCTTCCGAACGCCGCGCCGAAGGCGCTCGCGGCGCTCGGCGCCGACCCGGCCGACGGCCCGGGCGCCCTCGCGTGGGGAGGGCTTCCGACCGGCCGGCCGCTGTCGCCGGCCGAGCCGCTCTTCCCGCGCGTCGACCCGAAGAAGTTCTTTCCGAGCGAGGTTCCGATGAGCGAAGCCGCCGCCCCTCCTGCCTCCCCGAAGATCACGATCGAGGAGTTCCAGAAGGTCGAGCTCCGTACCGCGAGGATCGTCGCGGCCGAGCCGGTGCCGAAGTCGAAGAAGCTGATGCGCCTGGAGGTCGACCTCGGGACGGAGCGGCGCCAGATCGTCGCCGGCATCGCCACGCGGTACTCGGCCGAGAGCCTCGTCGGGAAGACGGTCGTCGTCGTCGCCAACCTCCAGCCGGCGAAGCTGATGGGCCTCGAATCGAACGGGATGGTGCTCGCGGCGTCGCTTCCCGGGTCGGGTGAGCCGGTCGTCCTCGTTCCGGAGGCGGAGGTGCCTCCGGGAACGAAGGTGAAATGATCTGCGATTCCCACGGCCACCTGCAGATGCTCCCGGAAGGGGAGCGGCGGGAGGCGATCGACCGGGCGCGGCAGGCGGGCGTGGGGAAGATCCTCGTTCCCGGGACCACGGTCGAGGACTCGCGCCTGGCGGTCGAGGTCGCGGAAGTCCACGAGGGCGTGTTCGCGGCCGTCGGCATCCACCCCCACGAGGCGAAGGACTTCGACGAAGAGCGCGTCCTCCGGATCTTCGAGGAGCTCCTCCGTTCGCCGAAGGCGGTCGCCGTGGGAGAGATCGGCCTCGACTTCCACTACGACCATTCTCCCCGCGACGCACAGCGGCGCGCCCTGCGCGCGCAGATCGCATTCGCGCGCGACCGGACGCTTCCCGTGCTGCTCCACAACCGGGAGAGCGGCGCCGAGATGCTCGAGGTCCTTCTGGCCGAGCCGCGCCGCCCCGATCCGGGCGTCTTCCACTCCTTCACCGAGGACGCGGCGTACGGCGCGCGCGCGATCGAGCTGGGCTTCCGGATCTCGTTCTCCGGGATGCTCACGTTCAAGGCGGCGGAGAACATCCGGTCGGCGGCGCGGGGACTGCCGCTCTCGGCGATGCTCGTCGAGACGGACGCGCCGTTCCTCGCCCCCGAGCCGCACCGGGGAAAGCGATGCGAGCCCGCTTTCGTGGTCGAGACCGCGCGGCGGCTCGCCGCAGTCAAGGACGTCTCCTTCGAGGAGGTGGAGGCGGAGACCAACGCGAACTTCGACGCGCTCTTCGCCCGGCGGTCTCCTTGAGCCTGGAACCGGCGGGGGAGGGCCCTCCCCCCGGACGGACCGCTTTCGGCAGCCGGGAGGCCGCCGGCGGCCCGGGAACGGGGTATTCTTTCGTCACGCGCCGGCGGCGTGCGCCGGAGGCGGACAGGATCGATCGCGCGTTCGTCCGCGATCTCGATGGCGAGGGCGCCGGCCGGCTTCGGATCCTCCCGGCCGCCGCGCTCGCCCGCGGGATCGGCCGCCGCGCGGCCGGGGAGGAAATCGAGGACCGGCGGCGGCGTCGCCGCCCCGCCGGACTCGGCCACGAAGGCATGCCGGCTCTCGTCGCGAGCGGCCCCGTCGCCGCCGGCCTGGTCTCACCGCTCCTGGCGGCGCCGCGGAAGCCCGCGTGAGCATCGCCGTCGTGCGGCCGCCCTGGAGCGTCCTCGAGAAGAAGCTCGGGTACACGTTCCGCGATCCGGCGCTTCTCGTCCGCGCGCTCACCCACAAGTCGTATTCGAACGAGAACCGGATGCCGCGCGTCCAGCACAACGAGACGCTCGAGTTCCTCGGCGACGCCGTGCTCGGGTTCGTCATCGGAGAGCTCATCTTCAAGGGATTCCCCGCGCTGCAGGAGGGATCGCTCTCGAAGATCAAGGCGCACCTCGTCTCGGCGACGACGCTTTCCCAGAAAGCGCGCGAGCTCGGGCTCGGGGCCTTCCTGCGCCTCGGCTCCGGGGAAGCGAGATCCGGCGGCGCGAACAAGGATTCGCTGCTCGCCGACGCCCTCGAGGCCGTGATCGCGTCGATCTATCTCGACGGGAGCCTGCCCGCGGTGGTCCCGTTCATCTCGAGGATGTTCGAGCCCGACATCGCCGGGATCGACCTCGGAGACCTTTCCTTTCACGACTACAAGACGACGCTCCAGGAGACGGCGCAGCGGCTCGGGCTCCCTCTCCCCGAGTACCGCGTCCTCGAGGAGATCGGCCCCGACCACGAGAAGACGTTCCTGATCGAGGTGCTCTGGAACGGCGTCGCCTTCGCGCAGGGAAGGGGTCCGTCGAAGAAGGAGGCGCAGCGGCAGGCGGCAAGGGCGACGCTCGAGAAGCTGGCCCGGCAGTAGACACGTCGGCCTCGCGCGCGCCGCATTGCGGCTGGAACGCTGTGGCCTCCCAGATCGCGGACCTCCTCGCCTCGGTTGCTCGCGCACTGGCATGCGCGGCGATCGGCGCGCACGGCGCTGACGCGCCGGCCGCTTCGCGGCTGCGACGCGTGTCGCGCGCTGGAATTCCTTCGGCGAGACTTTCCGCGATCTGTCCTTCACGGCTCGCCTTGTTCCCTCATCCGGCGGCTTGCAGCCGCCACCTTCTCCCGCGGGGAGAAGTAGCGTGGCGGCTCGCTTCGCTCGCGGCCTTGTGTGGCTCGACCGCTCCGGCGCCCCACCGAAGCCATTTCTGGCTCGCTTTCAACGAGCTCGCGTCCGGGTGCGTTTCCAGCTTTTGGATGCTGACGTGGGCGGAGCGCAAGGTTTGAGAAGCTCGCCCGGCAATGGCCGCGGTCGGCCGCGCCGCGCGCGGACCGACCACGGGCAATACGGTTCTACGACGTCGAGGCGGGTTTCTCCTTCATCATCGTTTTCTTGTGCCCGCTCTTGGCCATCGTGACGCTCGCCACCTTGATCGTGTCACCGGTCATTTCTCCCTTGAGCGTCACGCTGTGACCGGCATGTTCGGCGAGCGCAGGGTCGTCCTGGTTCGAGATGTTGTAGACCTTGCCGCCGCTCACGAAGACGTACTTCGCGCCGTCCTTGATGCACGCCTGGACGCATTCGCGGTCGGTCATCTTCTTGCCGGAATGTTCGATCGCCGACTTGTGCGAGGCGCCGCACATGCTGTCGCTGATCTTTCCATGCCACGTCTGCTCCGCCGCCGATGTGATTGCCGCGACGGCGAGCACCGAGACCAGAATCCCGAGGATCTTTTTCATGCGCTCTCCTTTCAAAGCTCGAGCGGGGCGGAATTAATGCAAATTCTGCGCCAGCGCGGCGTCGCTTGAGATTCGGGTAGTGTCCTATTTTGCAAACTAGTGTCCCGTCCCGGGAATAACTTCACCGTCGCGCCTGCGGCTTGCGGACGAGGTCAAGACGCGTCGCGGGAGCAGATGCGGGAAGCATCGGGCCCGCGACGCAACGCAGAGATCGTTCGCAATGTGCGGGCGCCCTTCGGGTTCGGGCGGCGCGGGGCAATCTGCGGCGCCGCCGCGACGAGGTCCTCGCGAAAGCGGGGATGGCACCGCATCGCCGTCATCGCGGCGACTGGCAGCTTACCCCGCGGCGCTCCGAACGACGGTAAAGCTATTTCCGGGACGGGACACTAGGACACTACCGAGATTCGAGTACCTGGAACAAGAAGGCGTAGCAGGGCGGGTTTCGAAACGGATTCGCGAGAATTCGCCGTCGTTGAAGGTCGTCCAATGCGCCAACGTGAAGGCGTGGCGAGACGTGTTGGAAGACGGGTTCGGCGGGACCGGCCGGCGGGCGCGGCGTACCGGTGAGTACGTTAAGCCCGCCGGCGGCCCCGACGGACCCGTATAACGGCGCGTATCGCCGCGACTCTCGTCTACCTCATGGCTTCCATCGGCGAGAGGCGAGAAGCCTTCACGGCCGGATACATCCCGAACCCGATCGCGAGGGTGAGCGCCACGGCCCAGGCGACGGCCAGGCCGAACGGATTCACGACGAGCCCGTACGGGAACTTGTCCGACAGCGCGCGGCAGAGGGGGCGCCGCCGACCGTGCCGGCGAGCGCTCCGAGCGAGGCGAGGACGACGGCTTCCAGCAGGAACTGGACGAGGACCTCCGCGTCGGAAGCCCCCATCGACTTCCGGAGGCCGATCTCGTACCGCCGGTCGGAGAAGGAGATCAGCATCACGGAGAGGACGCCGACGCCTCCCACGAGGAGCACCGTGCCGGCCAGGCTCATCAGGACGATCCGCCATCCCCGCATCTGCTCGAGGAAATTCTGGTAGCTCCGGGCGAGGTCGGCGTCGAGATCCCGGATCTCGACGTCCTCGATCCCGTGATGGGCCTGGCGCACCCGGCCGAGCATCATCGCCGAGACCGGTCCCATGTCGCTCCTGGCGCGAAGCTTCACGATCTCCTGCGCTTCGGCCCCGCTGGCCGCCATCAGCACCGTATATCCCAGTCGCCGCAGCATGCGGACCGTCAATTCGCGCACGGCCTTTTCGTCTTCCACCACCAGAATGGTTTCACCCCCTTCTTTCCGAGGGGCGATTCGCTTTCGACACGGCTGATTCCGAAACGGCTCCTTCACCCGCGGGAAATACAATTTGAAGGTTGTGCCCTTCTCTGGCTCGCTGTAGACCCAGATATCGCCGCCGGCCTGTTTGACGATCCCGTAAACCGTGGCCAGCCCCAGGCCCGTTCCCTTGCCCTTCTCCTTGGTGGTGAAGAACGGCTCGAAGATATGGCGGCGGGTCTCCGCGTCCATGCCGATTCCGGTGTCGCTCACCGCAATCATGACGAATTCGCCCGGCTTCACGCCCATGTGGGTCCTCGCATAATTCTCGTCAAGGTCGCGTTGGCGGTCTCCATGCGTCAGGCGGCCCCCCGTCGGCATGGCGTCCCGCGCATTCACCGCCAGATTCATGATGGCCTGCTCGACATGACCGGGTCGGCCCGGATGTTCCCCACGTCGGCCCCAGACCAGAATGCCAGCTCGACGTCTTCGCCGATCAGGCGCCGCAGCATTTTCTCGGTCTGCTCGATGACCGAGTTCACATTAATTACGCGCGGCTGCATGATCTGCCGCCGGCTGAATGCCAGTAGTTGATTGGTCAGCGCGCCCGCGCGGTCCGCCGCTTTTAGAATTTCCTCGGCATACCCGCGCAGCGGGTCGAGCGGGGAAAGTTCGTCGAGGATCATCCGGTTGTAGCCGGAGATCACTGTCAGCATGTTGTTGAAGTCGTGCGCCACGCCGCCCGCCAGCCGGCCCACGGCCTCCATTTTTTGCGCATGCATAACTGCTCTTCCAGCTGTTTGCGCTGGCTGATATCGCTCACGAAGGCGATGGCGAAGGTGCCTTCCTCCACCTCCACGTAGCTGAGACTTACTTCCACCGGGAACTTCGGCTGCCATCCCTGCGGCGGCCGGACAAGATCCATGCCGATGCCCATGGGGCGGGTGCGCGGATGCGAGAAGATATTCGTCGCGGTCGTGCCGTATGGCTGGCGCGCTTGCCGTTCCGGCAGCAGCATTTCAATGCGGGCGCCCAGACAGCTCCTCGCCGGCTATAGCCGAACATCTCTTCGGCCCTGCGATTGGCCAGGACGATGCTGCCGCCGCGATCGATGCTGACGATCGCCTGCGAGGCCGATTCCAACAGCGCGGTAACCAACTGTCCGCTCTTCTGAAAAGTAGTAATCAGGTCATTCCTGACCCGAGGCGCGCGGATTCCACTTGTACCCTGCTGGACATCATCCATTAAGAGATCCCTCTGATGCTGCCATTCATTTTCCGAAAAAAAACGGTCTGGTGCAAGAAGTGAACGCCCGCAGTAGGATAAATAAATAGGAGGAATAGCCAAAATGCTGCGCCGTTTCTGGTACTTTCGTTTTTCGCGTCTCCCGCCTTATATTGCGCCGATAAGACGGCCGAAACCATGCTCGAAGTGCTCCGCGATCTGGATGGCATGCAGCAGCAGATGAAAGCCATGCAGACGTCGCTCGAGAGCAAACTCGCCGGGCTCGTTCAAAGCGGGGCAGAGCAGGCCCATGCCGCCGCCGACCGGGCCACGAAGTCCCTGGCCGCGCTCGACGAGTAACTGCAGAAAAGCCTGCAAACGCAACAGAGTCAACAGTCCAGAACGCTCGACGCGGTCGCCGCCATGGGAACGCAAATACAGGCCATTTCCGACCAGTTGAGCACTGTGCGCCAGGCGATCGGCGACCTGAACGCGTCCGTCAGCCGGATCTCCACCCAGCTTCAGGACCTGCAAACCGCCATAAAGTCCACTCCGTCTAGTACCAGCGGCCCAGCCCAACCAGAGCTATCGGCTACCGATCTGTTCGCCAACGCTGAGGGCGATCGCCTGGGTGGCAAGTTACCAGCTCGCGCTGCAGGAATACAGCGATTATGTAAGTAAGTTTGGGGATACTCCTCAGGCTTCCGACGCGCAATACTATGTCGGCAGTATTCATTATTCCGACCAGGAATGGGGCGATGCCGTAAAGGCATTCGATACTCTGCTGCAAAAGTATCCGGACAGTAAACGCACTCCCGAGACGCTGTACTACAAAGCCGATTCGCTGGCGAGACTGGGCCGCTGGCAGGAAGCCAACAGCGCCTTGAAGGAGTTGCGCCTCCGGTTTCCCGACAGTCCGCTGTCGCAGACAGGCGCTTACCGGTACAGCCGCCCAAGTGAAACCGCTGCTGGCCGGGCGCGGCCTGAGGCCGTAGCCTGAAAATGCCGCCTAATTGACGCCCGCGGGCTCGTGCTGATCGATGATGCTGGATTGCATGAGTTCGAGCGCTTCCACGACGCGCTCCACCAGATCGTCGGTCTGCGCCATGGCGGTGCGGGCCGATTCGATCGCCACACCCTGCGCCTTGAGCGTCTTCTCGAAATCGTGCAGATCGCCGGCCACGTTGGACTGCAGGATGGCGAAGTGCTTGCGGATCTCTTCCATGTTGGCCTCGGCGGCCGCCATCCGTTGGTTCACGGCAGATACCGTGGCTGCCGTCTGCTCGGCACCCGCCGCAATGCTCTCCTGCACCTTCGCGCTTGCTGTTGAGCTGCCGTGGCGAGGGTCTCCTGTACCTGCGCGGCGTGTTACGCGTTCGCGCTGTCGACGGTCTCGTTAACCTGGCCTGTGACTTCCTGCTTCAGCGCCCCGAGCGCTTCCTGCATCTGCGCGGCGTGCTGCGCGTTGGCGCTGTCGACGGTCTCTTTAACCTGGCCGGCGACTTCCTGCTTCAGCGCCCCGAGCGCTTCCTGCATCTGCGCGGCGTGCTGCGCGTTGGCGCTGTCGACGGTCTCTTTAACCTGGCCTGTGACTTCCTGCTTCAGCGCCCCGAGCGTTTCCTGCATCTGCGTGGCGTGCTGTGCGTTGGCGCTGTCGACGGTCTCTTTAACATGGCCGGCGACTTCCTGCTTCAGCGCCCCGAGCGCTTCCTGCATCTGCGCGGCATGCTGCGCGGTGGCGCTGTCGACGGTCTCTTTGACTTGGCCTGCGACTTCCTGCTCAGCGCCCCAGCGCTTCCTGCATCTGCGCGGCATGCTGCGCATGGGCGCTGTCGACAGTCTCCTTAAGCTGGCCGGCGACTTCCTGCTTCAGTGCCCCCAGCGCTTCCTGCATCTGCGTGGCGTGCTGCGCGTTGGCGCTGTCGACAGTCTCCTTAAGCTGGCCGGCGACTTCCTGCTTCAGCGCCCCGAGCGCTTCCTGCACCTGCGCGGCGTGCTGCGCATGCGCGCTGTCGACGGTCTCTTTGACCTGGCCGGCAACTTCCTGCTTCAGCGTCCCGAGCGCTTCCTGCATCTGCGTGGAATGCTGCTGGATCGACGCCTCCCCCGATTCCCGAACTTTCGCCTCGATCTGCTGCGCTACTGCGGACACGGTCTCCTGCACATGTCCCTGAATCTTCTGCATGAGCGCGTCGACATCCACCGGAGCCGCCACCGGGCGCTGCTCCACAGCCGACAATTGGGTATGCAGGCCGGCCAACTGTCCTTCAAAGCGTTGGCCGTTTCGCCGGCGGTCTGCTGGATCGCCGCGATGCTCTTTTCGTAATTGGCCAGGCGCTGCGAAAGCCGCGCTTCCAGTTGCTGCATCCTGGCCCGCACCGCGCTATCGGAAGCGCCGCGGGGCACCGCCGTGGCGTCCGCCCGGCGGGTCGGCCACCGTCAGGAGCTTGAGCTCCATATGATCTTCTGCATGCGCTGCCAGCGCGCGGCCGGCGACTTGTTCACGCACGCGGTCACCAAGCGAGTCATCGTGGGACTCCCCGAGGACGGAGGCGCCGCATTGCACAGAGCGAGTTTCAATTCCGTCTGGCCGGCGCCGTCGAAAGCCCGACGCCCGGTGAGCATTTCGAAGAACAACGCGCCGAAGGAGAAGATGTCGCTGCGCGCATCCGCCGGCTGCCCCTGCACAGCAAGACGCAACTGAACCAAGGGGCCA
>CAWCDE010000007.1:0-335960 GCA_963794295.1 uncultured Acidobacteriota bacterium | reverse complement strand
AGTGTCCCGTCCCGGAAATAGCTTTCGCGTCGTTCGGAGCGCCGCGGGGTAAGCTGCCAGTCGCCGCGATGACGGCGATGCGGTGCCATCCCCGCTTTCGCGGGGACCTCGTCGCGGCGGCGCCGCAGATTGCCCCGCGCCGCCCGAACCCGAAGGGCGCCCGCACATTGCGAACGATCTCTGCGTTGCGTCGCGGGCCCGATGCTTCCGGCATCTGCTCCCGCGACGCGTCTTGACCTCGTCCGCAAGCCGCAGGCGCGACGCTGAAGTTATTTCCGGGACGGGACACTAGAACGCTGGCGCGTTTGCTGGCGCGGACCATACATCGAGCGACTACGGGCGCGTGCCCGCCCGCCGCGCCCTCAACGTACGCTCTCGGTACGCCTCGGGACGCGGCAGGCGAGCCCGCATCCCGCCGGGCTCGCGCCTCACCGCGCCTCCAGGTCCTCTGGAATCGAATCTTCAAGTAACCCCGGCGGGACGTCACGCATCACAAAACCCGGATCCGCCTCGTGCATAATCGCCGAATGACCGACTTCTCTTCCCGTCTCCTCGACTTTCCGGTCCGCACGGCGGCGGTGGACGATTTCCTGCGGCAACTCAAGTCGAAATCGCTCGGAGACCTCTCCGCCGTCGCGGCGGCGATCGGCGACGCGGCGCTTTTTTCCGAGTTGCTCGACTTCTGGATCGACCGCGGATGGGTGACGCGGTCGCCTTCGTCGCCGATGTACGCGTTCCCGGGCGAGGCCTTCTCGCCGGATCTCTCGCTGCGCGATTTTTGCGGCGAATCGTTCGGTTATGATGCGCCGGTCCCGGAAGACGAATCGAACGGCAGGAGCGAGGACGGATGAAGAAAGTCGGCGTGCTGGGGTGCGGGCTGATGGGCTCGGGAATCGCGGAGGTCTGCGCGAAGGCGGGATACGCCACCGTCGTCCGCGAGGTCGACGAGAGTTTCCTGAAGAAGGGAATGGATCGGCTGCACGGGTCGCTCGCGAAGGCCGTCGAGAAGGGGAAGCTCTCCGCCGCGGACCGCGAGGCGATCGGCGGGAGACTCTCCGGAACGACCTCGCTCGAGGACCTCCGGGACTGCGACATCATTCTCGAAGCGATCGTCGAGAACCTCGAGTTGAAGAAGGAGACGTTCGGAACGCTCGACCGCGTCTGCAAGGCGGAGACGATCTTCTGCTCGAACACCTCGTCGCTGACGATCATCGAGATGTCGATGGCGACGAAACGGCCCGACCGCTTCGCCGGGCTCCATTTCTTCAACCCGGTTCCCGTGATGAAGCTCGTGGAGGTCGTCCAGACGATCCTGACCTCGCCCGAGACCCAGAAGGCCGTCTTCACGTTCGCGCAATCCCTCGGCAAGGAGCCGATCGCCGCGCGCGACAACTCGGGCTTCATCGTCAACCGGCTCCTCGTCCCGTATCTCCTCGACGCGATCCGGGCGCTCGAAGAAGGGGTCGGATCGGTCGAGGACATCGACAAGGGGATGCAGCTCGGCTGCGCGTACCCGATGGGACCTTTCACGCTGCTCGATTTCGTCGGGATCGACACGGCGTACTACATCAGCGAGATCATGTTCCACGAGTATCGTGAGAAGCGCTTCGCTCCTCCGCCGCTGATGAAAAAGATGGTCCTCGCGGGCATGTATGGCCGAAAGAGCGGGCGCGGCTTCTATCTCTACGACGAAAAGGGAAATCGCCGGGAAGCCGATGCCGCTCGTTGACGCGCTCGCGCGGGAGTTCGAGCAGGAAGCTCCCGTCACGCGGCGGGTCCTGGAGCGGGTCCCGCTCGACCGCGCCGGCTGGCAGCCGCACGCGAAGTCGATGACGCTCGGCCGCCTCGCCGCGTGGATGGCGAATGCGCCGGGCTGGGCCGCCGGGATCGCGGGGGAGGGCGGGTTCGCGATCGAAGGGTTCACGCCGTTTTCGGCGCCTTCGACGACCGCCGAGCTCCTCGCGGCGTTCGACTCCGGGTGCGAGGCGGCGCGGCGGACGATGGGGCGCCTCGACGACACGGCAGCTTCCGGCGACTGGAGCTTCCTCGCGCAGGGGAAGCCGATCCGGACGCTGCCGCGAGTCGCGATGCTCCGCCTCTTCCTCCTTTCCGACGCGATCCATCACCGCGGACAGATGTCCGTCTACCTCCGTCTCCTCGACGTCCCGGTGCCGTCCATCTACGGGCCGAGCGCGGACGAGGGGCCGGCGTAGCAGGAGGTCCCATGGCCCTCGTCGAGATCGAAGTTTCGGACCGGGTCCTGGTCGCCACGGTGAACCGCCCCGAGAAGATGAACGCGTTGAACGCGCAGGTCCTCGAGGAGCTCGATGCCGCGATCGTCCGTGCCCGCACGGACGACGGCGTCGGCGCGATGATCGTGACGGGCGCCGGCCCGAAGGCGTTCATCGCCGGAGCGGACATCTCGGAGCTCGCGACGATGACGCCGGTGTCGGGCCGCGCGCACGCGCTGCGGGGCCAGGCCGTCTTCTCCCGCCTGGAAAACCTGGCCAAGCCCGTGATCGCCGCGATCAACGGCTTCGCCCTCGGAGGCGGGTGCGAGCTCGCGCTCGCGTGCACTCTCCGCGTCGCGTCGGAAAACGCGAAGCTCGGCCAGCCCGAGGTCAAGCTCGGAATCCTGCCGGGATACGGCGGATCGCAGCGGCTGGCGCGCATCGTCGGCGAGGGGAGGGCCATGGAGATGTGCCTGACGGGCGAGCCGATCACCGCGGCCGAGGCGCACCGGATCGGTCTCGTCAACCGCGTCGTCCCGGCGGGAGAGGCGCTCGCCGCCGCGCGCGAGCTCGCCGCGAAGATCATCGGCAACGCTCCTCTCGCCGTCGCGTTCACCATGGACGCGATCCACAACGGCCTCGATCTGCCGCTCGAGGACGGGCTGGAGCTCGAAGCGACGCTGTTCGGCGTGTGCGCGTCGACGGAGGACATGCGGGAGGGGATGCAGGCCTTCCTCGAAAAGCGTCCGGCGCGGTTCGAAGGAAAGTGAGCTATTCCCGGGGCTTCAGGCTCGCGGGCTTCGCTCGGCGGCATCTCGGCCGGATGCGCGCGGGACGCCAAGGCGGTCGAGGCGCATCTCGCCGCTCCCGGCGCGGCGAATCTTCCGATGCCGACTTTCGTGCAGCTCCGGGTGACCAACCTCTGCAATCTCCGTTGCCGGATGTGCGGCCAATGGGGCGACACGGGGATATATCGAAGTGGAGCATCCTCCTCCGCGACCGACGGCGAAGCGGAGCGCCAGCGCATCCGGGAGTTGATCGGCCTCAAGCGCCAGCTCTCGCTCGCCGACTACGTCCGGCTCCTCGACGAGCTCGCGCCGTCGCGTCCGATCGTCAGCCTCTTCGGCGGGGAACCGCTCCTGTATCCGGACATCCTCCCGCTCGTGCGCGAGATCAAGAGCGCGCGGCCTGACGTGCACGGTCATCACCAACGGCGGAAGGCTTCGAATCCTGTGCCCGGGACCTCGTCGAAGCCGGCATCGATCTGATCGCCGTCTCGATGGACGGCCCTCCGGAGCTGCACAACCGGATTCGCGGACAGCCCGACGCGTTCCGGAAGGCCGCGGCGGGAATCGAGGCCGTCGCCGAGTGGCGCCGCCGGCTCCGCACCGCGCTTCCGATGCAGATCGCGATCTTCCCGATCACCGAATTGAACATCGGCGAAGCGCCGGCCGCCGTGGAAGCGCTGCGCGGCCTTCCGCTCGACACGATCAACATCGGACTTCGTTGGTTCGTCCCGAAGGATGTGGGCACCGAGTACGAATCGGTGATGAGGGAGACGTTTGGGGTCGGAGGCGATTCCTGGAAAGGATTCGAGTTCGACTGGCGCCGCGCGGGGGACGAAGACGAAGCAGATGACGGACCTGGTCCGTCTGCTGAAGGGACTGAAGCGCAGGCGGTTCCTCGATTCGCGCCCGAGCCCTGCCCTGGACCTCGTTCGTCCCCGACGTCCCGGCGGAGAAAGGTGCCGGAGTACTTTTCCGATTTTCGGCAGACGTTCGGGCACAACCTCTGCCCGGTGGCGTGGTATTTCGCCCAGGTCGAGCCGGACGGAGAAGTGTGTTTCTGCGGCGATTTTCCCGACTATTTCATCGGCAACGTCCGGCGGTCGCCGTTCCGCGAGATCTGGACCGGCGAGAAGGCGACGGCATTCCGGGAGAAGCTGGCGCGCGAGCCGCTGCCGATCTGCAACCGATGCTGCGGGAATTTCGTTTACGGCAAGTGGGAGAGACCGGCAGCGTCCTCCTCCGGAGAGTCCCAGAACCGATAGAAGTTGTACCACTGGGTCGGATGCGGCGCGGACGACGTGCGCCGAGCTCTTCGGCGACCCGGCTCATCACGCGGTGCGCGTCCTCGTCGGGCGAGAGTGCTCGATCGGCGCAGGTCGCGTTCCCCCAGACGTTGCGATAACTCCCGTCGGGATTGCGAAGGAAGAAGCCGGAAACGACCTCGCAATCGCAGAATCGCGCGAGCAACGCCGGCGATCTCAGGAACGGCGTCGGGCGTCCGAGGTAGGGCACGATCGACCCGATCTTCCGGGTAGGCGCGGTCCACGAGCAGGGCGACGGCCCGACCCTTTCTCGATCGCGGCACGCACGCGGAACGCGGTGGCCATCGACGACCCGATGTCGATCGATTCGACGCCCAGCCGCTCGCGAAGTTGCTGGCGCATGGCATGGACGTGCGGATCGAGCTCCGGCTGGCCGACGACCGCCGGGATCATCCCGTGGCCGCGAAGGGTGACGGCTCCCATCTCCCAGTTGCCGATGTGCCCGGTCACGAGCAGGAACCCCTTGCCGCCGGATCGGAGGCGGGCGAGAAGCGCGGCGTCTTCGTCGAAGGTCGTGATCTGCGGGGAAAGGGCCCCGCTGCGCAACCGCCAGACGTCGATCGTCGCCCGGCCGTATTCGAAGAAGACACGGCGCGCGAGCCGCCTCGACTCGACGGGCGAGGCGCCGAGCGCCAACCGGAAATTGTCCTGGAGCCCGGCGAGCGTCTTTCTCATCAGGCCGACCGCGAGCGAATTCCCGAAGAGCGAGATCGCGTTCAGTGCCGGCAGGGGAAGCCAGCGTGCTCCATAATGGAGACCGCCATACACGACGGCGTTGGAAAGGCCGTGGCTGACCCACTTCTTGCGTGCGCGGGGGGCGGGCGACGACGACTCGGACAAGAGATCGATTATAGGCATGCGGCGGCGCGAGAGGTCGCCAGAACGGGGGAGATCGGTCTGAGGCAGCGGGATGTGGTCGTCATCGGAGGCGGTCCGGGGGGCGGCGCCGCCGCGGGATTTCTCGCCCGTGCGGGGATCGACGTTCTCGTCCTCGAGAAACTCGATTTTCCGAGGTTTCGAATCGGCGAGTCGCTGCTCCCGTATCAGCTTCCGCTGCTGGACCGGCTCGGGGTCGGAGAGAAAATCCGCGGGGCGAAATTTCAGGTCAAACGGGGAGCGACTTTCCTCGCCGAGGAGTTCGGCGGCACCCGGACGGTGAATTTCGAGCACGGATGGGACGAACGTCATCCGTTCCGCCTACCATGTACCCCGGGCGGAGTTCGATGCGCTCGTGCTCGACCATGCCCGGACCTGCGGCGCGGAAGTCCGGCATGGCGTCGAGATCAAACGGGCGATCTTCGAGGGCGGCCGGGCCGTCGGGGTGGAGGCGGTCGGCCGGAGCGGCAAGAGCGAGGAGATCCGCGCCCGGATGGTGGTCGACGCGTCGGGAGGGGCGGCGATTTTCGCGGGGCCGCTCGGGCTTCGGGTGCCGTACCCGACGATGCGACGGGCCGCGCTCTTCACTCACTATCAGGGCACCCGGCAGCACCCCGAGGCGCGTCCTGGCGACATCCTTCTGCCGGTTCACGAGGACGTCTGGTACTGGCAAATTCCGTTTTCGGACGGCCGTGCGAGCGTGGGAGCCGTGTTCGAGCCGGAGATGGCGCGTGGCAGCGCGAAAGAACCGTCGGCCCTGCTCGAGAAGCTCCTCGACAGATCGCCGGCGATGCGTCTCGTTCTCGACGGGGCGGAGCGCATCTCGGAGGTGCGCGGCGCCTCCGATTTCTCCTGGCGCTCCCGCCGGCTCGCCGGAGACGGTTGGGCGCTCGTGGGGGACGCCGCCGGTTTCCTCGACCCCACGTTCTCCACCGGTGTCTTTCTCGCCATGACGATGGGAGAAAAGGCGTCGGGCGCGATCGCGCGGGCTCTCCGGCATCCCGGCGCTCCCCGCCGCGGCGATCTGGTTCGGTACGAGAAGGAAACCAAGCGCCTTCTCGACGCTTTCCGGAGGTACGTCGAGGCGTTCTACGATCCTTCGTTCATGAAGACGTTCTGCACGCCTGCCCCTTCGGACCGGATGCTCCGCGCGGTGACTTCCGTGCTCGCGGGAGGCCTCGAGGAGATCCCGATTCGCGCGCGCATCTGGAACCGGCTGTTTTTTCTTTCCTACGCGCTGGACCGGCGCTTCTCGAAGCGCTCCGGCGAACCGGCGTCCCCTGTTCCGCCGCCCTGATCGCGGCGCTGCCGGAAGAATGAAGGGAACCCGCATCAGCGGCGGCCCATTCAAAAGAAGGTAAAATCGGCCGATGACCGATCCCCGTCACCCGGCAGAATCGGAGTTGATCTACGACTGGAACCGCGCGGTGCACTCGGCGCGGCCCTGCTTCCTTCCGGTCGAGCTCGACGACGAATCGCTCCGCGACGGACTCCAGTCGCCGTCGGTGCGGACCCCCTCGATCGAGAAGAAGCTCGAGATCCTCCACCTGATGGACGCTCTCGGGATCGACGTCGCGGACGTCGGCCTTCCCGGAGCCGGCCCGCACGTCGTCCGCGACGTCTCGCGGATCATCGAGGAGATCGCGGCGACCGGGATGCGTCTCCGCCCGACGTGCGCGGCGCGAACGATCGCTTCCGACATCCTCCCGATCGTCGAGATCTCCCAGAAGTACGGCGTCTCGATCGAGGTCCACGCGTTCATCGGCTCCTCTCCGATCCGTCAGTACGCCGAGGACTGGTCGATCGAGAAGATCCTCCGGCTCACCGAGGACGCCGTCTCCCTCTGCGTCCGCGAGGGGCTGCCGATCATGTACGTGACCGAGGACACGACCCGCTCGCACCCGGACGACCTGCGGAGGCTGTTCACGGCGGCGATCCGGGCCGGGGCCTCGCGCGTGTGCGTCTGCGACACCGTCGGCCACGCGACACCGGACGGCGTCCGCGCCCTGGTCTCCTGGACACGCTCGCTCGTCGACGAGATCGCCCCGAATGTCAAGGTGGACTGGCACGGGCACCAGGACCGCGGCCTCGGCGTCGTCAACTCGATCACCGCGCTCGAGGCGGGCGCTCACCGCGCCCACGGAACGGGCCTGGGGATCGGCGAGCGGGTCGGCAACACGCCGATGGACCAGCTCCTCGTCAACCTCCAGCTCCTCGGCTGGATCGACCGGGATCTCACGGCTCTCTCCCGCTACTGCCGGACGATCTCCGAGGCGACGGGCGTCCCGCTCACCGACAACTATCCGATCGTCGGCAAGGACGCGTTCCGCACCGGCACCGGCGTCCATGCGGCGGCGATCATCAAGGCCCGCCACAAGGGAGACGACTGGCTCGCCGACCGGGTCTACTCGGGCGTTCCCGCCTCGATGGTCGGGCGCCGGCAGAAGATCGAGGTCGGGCCGATGTCGGGCGAGTCGAACGTCGTCTACTGGCTTTCCGAGCACGGGATCGACGCCGTCCCGGAGGTCGTTTCGGCGATCTTCCAGGCGGCGAAGACGAGCGACCGGGTCCTGACCGACGAGGAGATCCTCGAGATCTGCCGCCGCAAGGCGCCGGCGAAGACGCTCGCCGTTTCCTGAGATCGGAAAACGCCGCATGCGCGGAAACGCCCCGGACGAGTTCCTCGACCGGCACCTTCCGACGTATCTCGACCGGCTTTCGGTGGAGCGCGGCCTGTCCCCGCGGAGCGTCGAGGCCTACGGTCGCGATCTCTCGGAGTTCGGCCGCTGGCTCGCATCGCGCCGGATCGCGCTCGCCGACGTCGGGCGCGCGGAGGTCGTCCGCCACCTCCAGGCGCGGCGGGCCGCCGGGCTCTCCGCCCGCTCGGCCGCGCGGCTGATCTCGGCGCTCCGCGGCTTCTTCGGTTTCGCCGTCGGAGAGCGGATCGTCGC
This sequence comes from uncultured Acidobacteriota bacterium, assembly GCA_963794295.1. GTDB lineage: Bacteria > Acidobacteriota > Thermoanaerobaculia > UBA5066 > DATFVB01 > DATFVB01. The sequence goes on along the minus strand of CAWCDE010000007.1, from coordinate 327,792 downwards.
CGCCGACCCGACCGCCCACGTCGAGAACCCGAAGACCTGGGCCGCGCTTCCGCGCGCGCTCTCGGCGGCCGACGTGGACGCGCTCCTCGCCGCCCCGGACGAATCGGACGCGCTCGGACTTCGCGACCGCGCGATGCTCGAGACGCTCTACGCGACCGGGCTCCGGGTCTCCGAGCTCGTCCGGCTCGAGACGGAGCGGGTCGACCTCGCCTCGGGAACGGTTCTCGTCCTCGGAAAGGGGAACAAGGAGCGGCTCGTGCCGCTCGGCCGCGCGGCGCGGAAGTGGATCGCGCGCTACGCGGCGGAGGCGCGTCCCGGGCTCGACGCGAAGCGGTCGCCGCACCTCTTTCTCAACCGGCGCGGCGCGGCGATGACCCGGCAGCGCTTCTGGCAGCTGATCGAAGGATACGCGCGGAGGGCGGGGATCCGGGCGGCGATCTCGCCGCACGTCCTGCGCCATTCGTTCGCGACGCACCTTCTCGAGCACGGCGCCGATCTCCGCTCCGTTCAGATGATGCTCGGCCACGCCGACATCGCGACGACCCAGATCTACACGCACGTCTCGCGGGCGCGCCTGCGCTCGGTCTACGACGAGTTCCACCCGCGCGCGCGCAAAAAAAGGGGCCCCGCGAAGGGGCCCCGTGAGGATCGATCCAGGCGGGCTTACGGGTTGTTGATCGTGAGGTTGAACGCGTTGACGAGGAACTTCGCCATCTGCGCCCGGGTGACTTTGCCGGCCGGGGAGAACGTCGTGCCGGTGCCGGTGCCGTCGATGTATCCGAGCGTCCAGAGGAAGCCGATCTGCTTGCATCCCGGGCTTCCGGCGGGCACGTCCGTGAAGGGCCCGCCCCCATCGACCGTGCAGTCGTAGGAGCGGTCCGAGAACGCGCCGGTCCCCGTGTTGGCGTCGGGCACGAGCGCGTCGCCGTCGGGCGAGACGATCGCGCGCGCGAGGAAGATCGCCATGACGGTGCGGGTGACTTTCGTCGAGGTGCAGAAGTCGGGCTTCGGCACGTGCGTATCGCAGCCGCTCGTCACGTTCAGGCTGGCGATGTAGTGGACGTACTTGCAGAATCCGTTGGTCGGGGTGACGTCGTTGAAGAGCGTCGAGCCCGAGACGGCGGAGCAGTTGTAATCCCCGTTGACGAGAGGATTTTCCGCCGAAGTGATCGTCCCGCCCGAGGGAACGTTCGCGTCCCCGCCGGCGGCCGCGCGGGCGATGAAGGCGGCCATCTGGAGGCGCGAGGTCGAGCCGTTCGGACCGAAGGTGCCGTCCAGGTTTCCCAGCGTGACCTCGTTGTGCACGAGCCGCTCGATGTGCGTGTACAGGAGGAAACTCGAGGGCACGTCAGGGAAGGAATTTCCGATGTGAATCGTCCAGGTGTGCAGGTCCGCCGTGTCGGGGTTCGGGCCTCCCACGATGGACGGCGTTTCGTCGACCGTCGCGTCGACGTGCACCTGCGGGCGAGCTCCCGAGAACGACGCATTGAGGCTGTAGCAGGTGGAGCACTGGCCGGAGGTGTCCGACGCCAGGTTCGGATACTGGGCGCTCGCGACCGGCGTCCCGAGCGTTCCGCCCGGCAGGACGGGGTTCGAGAGCGCCCCGGTGAAGGCGTTCCCGGTGAACCCCGCGGCCGAGGCGTTGAACCAGGTCGGCGAGAACGACTGGTCCCCTTCACCGGGTTCCAGGATTCCGTTCGGCTCGGTCGTGCCCGCGGGCGTGATGCCTTCGAAGAGAGCCGACACGGGCGAGACCGTGCAGCTGTCGCACGTGTAGGTGAACCCGTTCGGGATCAGGAGAGTGCCGCTGTTGCCATTGGCGTGGTTCTTGACCGAGACGGTGACGACACCGAAGACGGTCGAGGCCGGCGTGTCGCAGGTGAACGTCCCGGAGGTTCCGCTGATGCCGGTGAAGTCGCAGCCGGCCGCGGCGTGGCCGCCGAACGCCACGGTGATCGGCGTTCTGAGGTTGGTTCCCGTGAACGTGACCGTCGTTCCGCCCTCGATCGGGCCGAAATTCGGCGAAAGGTCGCTGATCACCGGCCGGTGCGGGTTGACGGCGAGCGCAGTCCCGCTTCCGAGCAGGAGCGCGAATGCGGCCATCGGCGCCAGCCTTCGCAAGAAGAGGTGGTGTTGGGTTCTCATGTTTTGATTTCCTCCATCTGCCAGTCGGCTGCGCCGCTGGGCGTCCTTAAGATAAAAATACCCCTTTGATACGCGGGGCTTTCGATGCTTTGTTCCCTATGGCGCGCCAGTATACTCGAGTATCATGCTCAGTCAATGGAAATTTCTGGCGTCGACTTTCCGTTGCCCCGGGAAGTGAAACGTTTGATTCCTTTGATTCTGCTGGTCTTATTCGGCGCTTCGGCGCCGGGCGGAGCGTCGCTCGCGATCTTCAACGACGGGCGAGTCGTGAAGATCGCCGATTACCGCGTTTCGGGTCAGGACATCGAGATCACCCTGCCGGGCGGGGGGGATACACGACTTCGCTCATGACGATCGAAAGGATCGTCGACGACGAGGTCGCCGCGCCGCCGGGGGAGATCAAAGAGCTCGAACCGATCCGGAAGGGCGCCGATCTTTCCTACAAGTCGGTCCGAAATGCCTCGCGCGCAACGCCTTACGCGCGTCTGATCGACGCGGAATGCCGGAGGGCGAACATCGACGTCGATTTCGTGACGGCGCTCATCCGCGCCGAGTCGAACTTCAATCCGTACGCGGTTTCGCGCAAGGGCGCGCGCGGCCTGATGCAGCTGATGCCGGCGACGGCCGAAAGGTTTGGGGTCCGACGATCGTTTGATCCGGCATCGAACATTCGCGGCGGCGTCCGCTACCTCAAATCGCTTTGTGTTCGGTTTTCGAACGCTCCCGATCTCGTCCTCGCGGCGTACAACGCGGGGGAGGACGCGGTCGAGTCGTACCATGGCGTCCCGCCGTACCGGGAAACGGTCAACTACGTCAAGAAGATCCTCGCCTGGTGGTCGCCCGCGCCGGCCGGTCCGACCGTATAGAATCGGCCGGATGGAAGGCATTTCGCCGGATCTGAAGGAGAGGCTCTCCGACCGGCTTCGCAACCACCCGATCGCCGCGATGCTCCACCCGACGATCGAGGAGCTTTCGCTCGACGGCTGTACGCTCCGGATGCCGTTCCGCCCCGAGATCTCGAACGGCCACGGCGCGGTCCACGGCGGGGTGCTCGCGACCCTCGCCGATTCCGCGATGGCCTTCGCGCTCTCGACCAATTTCGACGGGGAGATGGGGTTTGCGACCGCGGACCTCACGATCCACTACTTCAAGAGGGCCCGGACGGACGTCACCGCCCGCGCCCGCGTGGTCAAGAAAGGAAAACGCATCAACGTGGGAACCATCGATCTGTACGACGACGGAGGAGACCTGGTCGCGACCGTGCTGACTTCGTTCCTCCTGACGAGCCCGGCCGACCCGGCCGAGTGCGAGCTGTGACGGAGCCGGAGGGCGGCGCCGCCGCGAAACCGAAACGCCGCAGCCGGCGCGGCGGGGTCCGCCACCGGAAGAAGACGCCGGGGGAGAGCGCCGCGGCGGCCCTCGTTCCCCCGTTCGAGGTCTTCGAGGCGCCCCCCCCGGCGCCGCCGCCGGCGGCGATCGCGCCGCCCGAGACCGTGATGTTCACCTCCAGCGGAGGGCCGTCCCCGATGCCGATCTCTTCCAACGACGAACAGCGCCTGGCGGTCTTCATCGACTTCGACAACCTCGCCATCGGCGCGCGCGAGGCGAAGTATCCGAAATTCGACATCGACCTCATGCTCGAGCGGCTGCTCGAGAAGGGGAAGATCGTCTACAAGAAGGCGTACGCCGACTGGAGCCGGTATCTCGACTACAAGCGGCCGTTCCACGAGAACGCGATCGAGCTGATCGACATCCCGCAGCGGAGCTACACCGGCAAGAACTCGGCCGACATCCGCCTGGTCGTCGACGCGATGGACCTCTGCTATTCCAAGGGTCACATCACGACGTTCGTGATCGCCTCCGGGGACTCCGACTTCTCGCCGCTCGTCTCGAAGTTGAAGGAGAACGACAAGCGGACGCTCGGCGTGGGCGTGAAGAACTCCTCGTCGGACCTCCTCGTCTCCAACTGCGACGAGTTCATCTTCTACGAGGATCTCGTGCGCGGGCCGGCCGCCGGGCTCCCGTCGCTCGATCAGCTCCCGGAAAAGCGCCGCGAGGTGTTCCGGCTGATGCTCGACTCGATGCTGGCGCTGAAACGCGAGAACAAGGACGTGATCTGGGGCTCGATGGTCAAGCAGACCATGCAGCGCAAGAAGCCGTATTTCAACGAGAGCTACTACGGGTTCGACTCGTTCTCGAGCCTCCTCGAGGAGGCGCAGAAGCTCGGCCTCGTGCAGCTCAAGAAGGACGCCAAGAGCGGCGGCTACATCATCGCCACGTGATCTCGGCTCGGGTGGCGCGTTGACGCGCTGGCGGCGGGTCCGTTCGGAGCCCCTGGGAGACTTCAAGATCTTCACGATCCGGCGGGACCGGATCGTCTCTCCGCGGACGGAGGAGGAGCTCGACTTCTACGTCCTCGACGGTTCGGACTGGGTCAACGTCATCCCGGTGACCGGGGAGGGGAACCTCGTTCTCGTCCGCCAGTACCGGCACGGGACCGAGACGACCACCGTCGAGATCCCGGGCGGCGGGATCGACCCGAGGGACGAGAACCCGCTCGCGGCCGCGCGGCGGGAACTCCTCGAGGAGACCGGGCATGCCGCGGACCGGTGGTCGAATCTGGGCTGGGTTCACCCGAATCCCGCGATCCAGTCGAACCGCTGCTGGACGTTCGTCGCCGAAGGTTGCCGGCGGGTCGCCGAGCCGGCGTTCGACCCGGGGGAAGACATCGAGATCTTCGAGGCGGCGCCCGACGAGGTGCGGGCGATGCTGAAGGACGGACGGATCACGCATTCGCTGGTCGTGGCGGCGTTCGCGCGCTGGGAATGGTAGGCAGCGCGGCGATGCATCGAGCCGGGCGGGCGCGTGCGCCGCGACCCGCGGCCTTAACGTACTCCACCGGTACGCCGCGGCCGCGGGCTCGGGCGCCCGCATCCCGCCGGGCTCGCGCCTCCCCGCGCCCAAGGGCCCCAATTGGGCGGGCACGGAACGGCTTCGGGGCGTACGGTTTCGGCCGCGTTGAGCGACGCGGGCGAAAGCCCGATCGCTCCAACGCGGCCGCCGTCTAGTAGGCGGCGAGCAGCCGCGCGGCGGTTCGATCTCCGTCCTCCGACGGCAGGAAGACCTCTTCGAGCGGCGGCGAGTAGGGCACCGGCGTGTCGAGCGCGCCGACGATGCGGACGGGCGCGTCGAGCCATTCGAACGCCTCTTCCTGGATGATGGCCGCGAGGCTCTCGCCGATGCCGCCCGTGCGCGAGTCCTCGTGGACGATGAGCACCCTGCCGCACTGCCGGGCGAGCGGCGAGCAGCGCGTCGCCGGTCGAGCGGCGACGAGGCTGCGCAGGTCGAGCACGCTCGCCTCGATGCCGTCGGCCGGCGAGCCGTCTCGGCGACGCGCAGCGCCGCGTGCACGTAGGCGCCGTAGGAGACGATCGCGAGGTCGTCGCCGGCGCGGCGCAGCGCCGCCTTTCCGAGCGGCAGCGGCGCCGGCGGCCGCGTCCGGAAGCGCCTGCTTGATCCGCGGATCGCGGTAGAGCGCGATGTGCTCGTAGTAGAGCACCGGGTCCGGATCGGCGACGGCCGCCGCCATCAGCGCGCGCGCGTCGTGCGGGCGTCGACGGGACGACGATCTTCAGGCCGGGCGTGCGGTAGAACCACGGCTCGGTGTTCTGGCGTGTGGTACGGCCCGGCGTGCCGCAGGCCGCCCCACGGCATCCGGACGCACCATCGGCACGCTGCCGCCCCAGCGGTAGCGGATCTTCGCGGCGTTGTTGACGAGCTGGTTGAACCCGGTCGCGACGAAGTCGTTGAACTGCATCTCGCCGATCGGGCGCAGCCCCGCCAGCGCGGCGCCGACGCAGGCGCCGAGCACGGCGCCCTCGGCGAGCGGCGAGTTGAGGATGCGGTCGCCGAACTCCTCGAGCAGCGGGCGCAGCAGCAGGAACGCGTTGCCGTACTTGCCGCCGACGTCCTCGCCGAAGACGAACGACGCGCGGGTCGGCGGCGAGCGCGTCGCCGACGCCGAGCATCACGGCCTCGAGGAACGTCGCGCCCTTCGGTCGAACGGCGGCGCCGGCTCGACGGCGGAGCGGCCCGGTCGCGCCGGCCCGCGCCGTCGCGCCGGCCTCGAGCACCTCGATCCGCGCGGCGCGCGCGGCTCGCCGGCGAAGACGCCCTCGCCGGCCGTCTCCGGGTCCGGCCACGGCGCCTCGATGACGGCGCGCGCCTCCGCCTCGACCAGCGCGTCGGCCTCGTCCTTGAAGCCGGTCGAGCTCGCCGCGCCGCGATGACGCCTTCCGCGCTCGAGCCGCTCGGCGTAGCGCGCGATCGGGATCGCGCGCGCGCCCAGAAGGCGTAGCGCGACGGGATCGGCGTAGCCCGCTCGGTGAGCGGCGGGATAGTCCCAGCGACGCCTGCGGGTCCTTGCCGAGGTAGAGCATGTCGTCGTGATGCGCGTGGCCGCACATGCGCATCGCGACGAGCTCGATGAGCGCGGGGCCCTGCCCCGCGCGCGCGCGCTCCGCCGCCCAGGCGAACGCCGCCGCGACGGCGTCCGGATCGGTGCCGTCGATCGTGATGCCCGGGAATCCCGTAGCCGGCGGCCTTGTCCGCGAAGACGCGCGCCGCCGACTGATCGGACGACCGGCGTCGAGAGCGCGGTCTGGTTGTTCTGCACGCAGAAGATCGCCGGCAGCCGCCGCGCGGCGCAGAGGTTGATCGCCTCGTGCCACTCGCCGAGCGACGATCCGCCCTCGCCGATGAACGAGAGACCGCGACGCTGCCCGCGTCCGGTCGCGTCGCGAAGGCGAGCGCCGAGCCCGGCGACGGTCAGGGTGCGATCGCGAGCGGCGCCGAGGCCGGGCAGGATGCCCCAGTGCGAAGTCGCCGACGTGCAGATCCTTGCCGTCCATCGGCGGCCCGGCCTTCCCCATCTGCGCGGATGAGCACCATGCGCACGGTCTCGCGCTCCGGCCGCATCGCGAGCGCGAGCGCCCGAGGTCGCGGATCAGCGGCGCGACGACGTCGCCGCGCCACGCGCCGTCGCCGCCGCGCCACGGCGCCCCGCGCCGCAGCCGGATCGCCCGCCGCGTAGATCGCTTCCTGGCCGAGCGATCGGAACCCCTTGCCCTGGAAAGCGGCGTCCCCGCACCGGACCTCGCCGCCGGTGAAGAACGCCTTCAGGCGGTTGTCGATCGCGCGGGTCAGCACCATGCCGCGGAGGATCTCGAGCTGCTCTCCCGGAGTGAGCGAAGCGGCGATCGCCTCGCGGGCGAGGAAGCCGTCGCAGGCGTCGATCACGCGCGCGGCGGCGCCGGCGAGCCGATCGGACGCGTCGACGCCCGGCGTCGTCTCCGGAGTCGATCTCGGCGCGCGGGACGGGAGGGCGCGCCGGAGAGCATCGGCGAGGATCGGGCGCAGGGCCTCGATCTCTTCGGCGCTCCCGGCGGCGGCGCCGGGGCGCAGGACCCCGTCGAAGGCGGAACGGAGGGTTTCGAACGCCTCCGGAAACTGCTCGATCGCGAAGGCGGTGAAGCGGGCGGCGAGCGCGCCGGCCGCGGCGGCCTTCGGTTTCTCGGCCGTGGACATGCGGGGATGGTAGCGCAGCGGAGAATCCGAGTCGCGCGTTCCGAGTCGCGAGTGGCGGCCGGGGAGGCCGCGGGAGCTCGCTCCCGTCATTGTTTAGAAAGTCCGGCTCCCTGCTCTCGTCATTGCGAGCTCGCGGAGCGAGCATGGCAATCTACCCCGGTCGTCCACGAGGGTAGATCGCCACGGCCGCGTTGCGGCCTCGCGATGGCGGAACCAAGGCCGAGTGCTCCGAACTTTCATCCGCCAGGGCGAGACTCCCGTCTCATGGGGTGCGAGGAGCGAACGCGACTCCCGGTCGAAGGGACCCTCCGCGACCGAGACCCCTCGGCGATCCGGCGCCGCCGTTGCACAGCGGCGATTCGCCTCGGGATTTGGTCCTTCGCGCTCACGAGGATGAGCGTTACGGACTAAATTAAATCTCCTGGAAGAAGAAGCGCTTCAGCGGATCCATCCGCTGCCACGGATCGCGCTCGGGCTCCATCAGCCAGAGCGCGGCGGCGATCGACGAGGCGAGCGAGTTCCCGTCCTGCGGAGTGAAGCAGAAGCCGACGATCTCGCGGTCCGACGGCATCGTGAGCGTCGGCGTCGAGATCACCGTCTGCGACAGGAGCCGCCCGTAGTAGCCGTGGTCGCGGCCGAACGAGAAGACCTGGTTCGCGGAGCGGCGCTCCGTCAGGGCGACCTTGTCGTTCCGGCGGAACTTCGCGAGGATCTCCTCGCGAGTGGTCGGCCGGGTGACCTTCATGTCGAACCAGAGCGCGTGCATGTACTGCGTGTTCAGCTTCACGGCGGACGAGAACATCTCCGGCTTCCACCCGAGCGTCTCCAGGAGGTGCGAGGCATCCCGCGCATGGTGGGTGCCGTACTTCGGGTCGTCGTGCTTTCCGACCTGGGGAGCGGGAAGAAACCCGGAGTCCTGCGAGATGTCGTTCGCCCGGCGCATGCAGACGAAGCGTCCCCGCTCGAGCGTCAGGTGCTTTCCTTCCGAGGCCAGCGTCTTCACGATCACGGCGATATTGTGCGTGTTGCAGGAGACGATCTGGATGAAGCGGTCCTTGCCGACCTCGAGGGCTTCGTCGTTGATTCCGAGGGCGTACATCTTGCCGAAGCCGAACTCCGAGCCCTGCGCCAGGAATCCCTTCGGTCCCTTCGATCGTCTCGTAGACCTTCTTGTTCTCGTTGCCGGCGGGGGTGCAGTCGATCACGACGGAGGCGCGTTCGAGCGCCTCCAGGGCGGTGTAGGACACCGGGTGGCCGAGCGCCTCGAAGTCCGCGGCCTTGTCCTCGTCGACGGCGAGCCTCGCGCCGCGCGAGATCAGGTGCTGGACCTTCGCCTTCTCCGTCGTCATCGGCGTCCGCTTGTGGAAGGTGACCTCGTCGATGCCGAGGTGCCGGGAGAAGTCGGTGAAGAGCCCGATCAGCGGCTCGCCGATCGTCCCCGTCCCGACGATGTGCACGATCTTCTTCTTTCCGTCCATGGGCGCGATCCTTTCGCTCGAAAAAAAGGGAACGCGATTATGGTCGAAACCCGCGCCAGCGACAAGGCGGCGACGAAGCTCGTCGCGAAGCCTCAAATCCCAATTCTCAAATTCCAAGAAGGTCCAAATTCCAAATCGGATAAGACGATCAGCGGCGCGGCCCGGCGCGGGAGATGTCGGCGAGAGGAGAACCCCTCCGTTTGAACCCTGGAGCTTGGAATTTATTGGAGTTTGGAATTTGGTGTCTGGAATTTGCGCCCGCGCCGGGCGCTACAATCGCGTTATGTCCGGAGCCGTTCGTCCGATCACGATTGCCGGCCCCGCCGGCGCGCTCGAGGCGCTGTGGAAGGAGTCGGATGGCGAGCGGCGCGGCTGCGCCGTGGTCGCCCACGCCCACCCGCTCCACGGCGGCACGATGCACTTCAAGGTCGTCTTCCGGATCGCGCGGGCCCTCGCGCGCGCGGGTTTCGGCGTGATGCGGTTCAACTTCCGCGGTGTGGGCGCCTCCGACGGCGCGCATGACTTCGGCCGCGGGGAGAGGGACGACTTTCTCGCGGCCCTCGACGAAGCCGAACGTCGCGCGGGGCTCCCCGCCGTCGCGGCGGGCTTCTCGTTCGGGTCGACCGTCGCGCTCGCCGCCGGGGAGCGCGATTCCCGCGTCGCCGCGATCGTCGCGGCGGGGCTGCCCCTGGCGCGCTGGAACTTCGAGGGCGTGGGACGGATCGAGAAGCCGGCGCTCGTCATCTCGGGAGACCGCGACGAATACGCCCGACCGGAAGCCCTCGCCGGCGCCGTCGAGCGGCGTTTTTCCCGGGCGCGCCTGGCGACCATCGCGGGCGCCGATCACTTCTTCGGAGGCCATCTCGACGCTCTCGAGGAGGAGGTCTTCGCCTTCGCTTCGGAATTCGGCACGGCGGGCGCTCTCGCCGAAGCCGGCCGCGCCGGAGAAACCGCGTGATCGCGCCGTCCTACGGACAGGAGCTCCTGCGGCTCGCGCGCGCGTCGATCGACCGGGCGCTCCGCGGGGAGCCTCCTCCGTCCCTCGTCGAGCGGCCCCACCCCGACGATCCGAGCCACGGGATCTTCGTGACCTTGAAGATCGGCGAGAACCTCCGCGGATGCATCGGAACGCTCGCCGCCGAGGAGGGAATCCCGCTCACGGTCGTCCGATTCGCCCGCGAGGCCGCGTTTCGCGATCCGCGGTTTCCGCCGCTCACGCCGGGGGAGTGGGCCTCGGTTTCCGTCGAGGTCTCCGTGCTGACGCCGCCGCGCCTGATCGCTCCGGAGGAAGTGGAGCCGGGACGGCACGGGATCATCCTCGAGATGGGCGGGCGCCGGGGGCTGCTCCTTCCGCAGGTCGCGACCGAGTGGGGCTTCACGCGCGAGCAGTTCCTCGCGGCGGTATCCCAGAAAGCGGGTCTTCCGGACAACGCCTGGAAGCTTCCCGGGGCGAAGCTGTACGGATTCGAGGCGGAAGTCTTCTCGGAGCCGGGATCCCGTGGCGAATAAATCGATCGGCAACCGGCAGAAGAAGGTCGTCGCGCCTCCGGCGCGCAGGATGATCGCGCCTCCGGCGCGCCGGCCGGACGCCCCACCGCCGCGGACGCCGGCCGCGCGAAAGCTCCTCCCGCCGAAGCCCGCCGCGCCGAGCTCGCCGGATCGACGCCCGCCGGCGCTCGCGAAATGACCCGGCACGCCGGCGCCGCGTTCGGGCGATGATCTCCCGGTGGGCGGCGGCCGCCGCCGTCCTCTTCGTCGGATGGTCGCTCGTCCGGCGCCCCGTCGAGGCGCGGATCCTTCGGCACGACGAGGTCCCGCTCCCCGACGTCTTCCGCGATCCGATCCAGCGTTCCGCGGAGGAATCGCCGTTCGAGATCTCCGCCGGCGGGAAGCGATACCGGCTCGTTCCCCGCTTCGCGTGGGACGAGGCGGCCCTCGTCGTCGGCGAGGACCGGTATCGGTGGGGCGCGGCGGCCTCCCTGATCCCGGAGGATTACGCCCTCGCGTGGGGTCCCGCCGCGGCGCCGCCGTACTTCGGGCGGGTGCACTACCGGCAAGCGAACCGCTGGTATTTCTTCTCCTACGGCGGCGGCGATCTCGATCGGGGGACGATCGTCGCCCACTCGGCGAACACGCACGTCATCCCGGCGACGTCCCGGATCGCCCGGGCGGCGTCGCTCGTCGCGGCGGGGGACCGGGTGCGCCTGGAGGGGTGGCTCGTCGACGTCGGCGGGATCGACGACCCCGACTTTCGGTGGACGACGAGCACGTCGCGAACCGACGAGGGGCCGGGATCGTGCGAGACGGTCTACGTCGTGCGGCTGACGATCGGCACGCGCGCCTACGACTGACCGGGCGGCGGCGCCGGGCGGAGTCCGGCCCGCCGCGCGGCCGTGAAGAGGACGACTCCGGCCGCGACGGCGACGTTCAAGGACTCGACCGGCGCCGCGAGCGGAATCGTGTATTTCCGGTCGAGCAGCCGGTGGACCCGGGCGGAGAGCCCCGTCCCCTCGGACCCGAAGACCCAGAGAATCCGCGCCGGGAGGTCCGCGCGGAAGAGGTCCTCGCCGGCGCGGCCGACCGTCCCCGCGATCGTCCGCCCCGCCGCGCGGCCGCTCTCGGCGGCGAGCTTGAAATCCACGCTCGAGGCGCAGGGCAGTCGGAGGAGGCTCCCGGCCGATCCCCGGAGCGCGCGGGGATGGAAGAGGTCCGCCGAGCCCTCCGAGACGAGCAGGCCCGCGCCGCCGACCGCCTCGACGACCCGCGCGACGGCGCCGAGGTTCCCCGGATCCTGGACGCCTTCGAGATAGACCGCGTCGCCGTCCCGGGCGAGGATCTCCGCGGCCGGCGTCTCCTTCCGGCGGGCGAGGCCGACGACGTGCTGGGGCGTCTTCGCGTCGCAGAACCGGGCGAGGACCTCCCGCGCGACGGGCGTGGGCTTCTGGCCGGAGAGCCGGGCGAGGCGGCCGGGCTTCACTCCCGGGTCGTGGAAGATCTCCTCGAACGAGAATCCCGCGGCGGCTGCGTCGAGCACGAACTTCTCCCCCTCGAGGACGAAGATCCTGCCCTCGTCCCGGGCGCGCAGGAGCGCCTGGACCCGGGCGTTTTTCGGGCTCTCGATCATTCGATCGATACTAGCGCGGACGTCGCGCGGACGTCGCGCGGTTTGCGAGTCCAGAGTCCCGCGTCGCGAGTCGAAAGGCCCGAATCGCGAACCGGGCCCCGACTTTCGACCCGCGACTCGCCACTCGTGACCCGTGAGTCGTATATAACCCGCGCGTGATCTCTCCCGAAAAAAGGCTCGCCGCCGCCGGTGGGCCGCGGTGCCCGTCGTCGCCGCCGGGGCGTCTCCCTGGACCGCTCTCTGGACTTTCCCGTCCATGCTCGCCGCCGCCTTCCTCGTCGCCTGGGGCGCCGAGGCCGCCGAGTTCCTGATGTCGCAGGGGCTGGCGCTCGCGCTCCTCGCGTGGCTCCAGACGGCGCCCGAGTTCGCCGTGGAAGCGGTCATCGCGTGGAACGCCGGGAAGCATCCGTCGATGGTGCACCTCGCGATCGCGAACTTCACGGGATCGCTGCGGCTGCTCGTCGGCCTCGGGTGGCCGATGATCTACGGCGTCGCGTGGTGGTCGTCGAGGAGCAAGGGGCTGCGCTACCGCGGGATCGAGCTCGAGGACCACCATTCGGTCGAGGTGGTCGGGCTGCTGCCGCCGCTCCTCTGGTTCGGCGTCATCGTCGCGAAGGGGAGCCTCGGGCTCTGGGATGCCGCCGTCCTCGGCGCGTGCTATTTCGCGTACCTCGGCCTGCTGCTCCGGCTTCCGCCCCGCGAGGAGGACGTCGAGGAGGCCGTCGAGGTCCCGCGGGTCTCCCGCTGGGCGCTGTCCTTCCCGGGCGCGGGGCGATGGATCGCGGTGCTCGGCCTCTTCCTCGGCGGAGGCCTCATCCTTTACTTCACGGCGCACCCTTTCCTGAACAGCCTCCTGGCTCTCGCGGTCTCGATGGGCGCCTCGGAGTTCGCCTTCGTGCAATGGGTGGCGCCGTTCCTTTCGGAGTTTCCGGAGAAGGTCTCCGCGTTCCTCTGGGCCCGCCGGATCACGCGCGCTCCGGTCGCGTTGATGAACATGGTCTCGTCCAACATCAACCAGTGGTCCATCCTCTCGGGGCTCATCCCGGTCATCTACTGCTGGTCGCACGGGTCGGCCGCGCCGCTCCCGCTCGATCATCACCAGCGCATCGAGATCCTGCTGACGATCCTGCAGTCGCTCCTCGGCTGGCTCCTCCTCGCGTCGATGTCGCTCACCGGCTACGAGGCGGCGATCCTCTTTCTCTTCTGGCTGGTCCAGTTCCTTCTTCCCTCGACCCGCGAGCCGATGATCGGCGTCTACGCGGCCTGGTGCGTCTGGGAGATCGCGCTCGCGGCGATCGGCAGGAAGCGCTGGCGCGCTTTCGGCGCGTTCGCGAGGACGTGGCGCGCCCGCCGGGCGTGATAAATTTTTCCGGTGAAGGAACCCCTCTCTGCCGGCCCGGGAGAGCGCGTGTGATGCGCGAGCGGACGGCTCCGAGGCTGACACGCCGCGCGAAGGAGATCCGGCCGTCGCCGACGCTCGGGATTTCCCGGACCCTCGCCGAAATGCGCCGGCGCGGCGCCGACGTCGTGGACCTCGGGGTCGGCGAGCCGGATTTCCCGACGCCCGATTTCGTGAAGGAAGCGGGAATCGAGGCGATCGAGGCCGGCCGCACCCGCTACACGGACACACCGGGCGAGCCGCCGCTCCGCGAGGCGATCGCCGAGAAGTTCCGGCGCCGCGGGGCGGACGTTTCCGCCGCGCAGGTCCTGGTGTCGGCCGGCGGGAAGCAGGCGCTCTTCAACGCGTGCCAGGTCCTGTTCGAGGAAGGCGACGAAGTCCTCGTTCCGGCGCCCTACTGGGTTTCGTTTCCGGAGATGGTGCGCCTCTCGGGAGCGGCCCCGGTTCCGGCGGTGATCCGCCGCGAGAACGCGTTCCGTCCGACGCTCGAGGACCTCCTTCCCGCGGCGACCGGCCGGACCCGCGGATTGATCCTCAATTCGCCGAACAACCCGACGGGCGCGGCGATCGAGCCGGAGGAGCTCCGCCGGGTCCTCGACTGGGCGAAGGACCGGAACGTCTTCGTGCTCTACGACGAGTGCTACGAGCTCTTTCTCTACGACGGGCGCCCGCACGCCTCGCCGACCGACACGTGGGCCGAACATGCCGACCACGTCCTGATCTCGGGGGCGGCCTCCAAGACCTTCGCGATGACCGGCTGGCGCCTCGGCTGGGCGGTCGCGCCCGCCGAGGTCGTCGCCGCGATGGCCGGCTACCAGAGTCATTCGACATCGAACGCGTCTTCCATCTCCCAGGCGGCGGCCCTCGCCGCGCTGACCGACCTCGACCGGGCGAAGGAGTCGGTCGAGAAAATGCTCGCCGAATACACGCTGCGCCGGAAGCTCATCACCGCCGCGCTGAACGCGATTCCCGGCGTCGAATGTCCCGCGCCCGACGGCGCGTTCTACGCGTTCGCGGACGTTTCGGCGCTCTTCGCGCGTTCGGGCGCCGCGGGATCGGCCGAGTTCGCGAAGCTCCTGCTCGAGCGCGGCGGTGTGGCCGCGGTTCCCGGCGTCGCGTTCGGCGACGACCGCTACATCCGCTTCTCGTTTGCGGCGGCGACCGCGGAGATCGAGAAAGGAATGGAGCGCTTGGCGGACTTCGTCCGCTCTTTATAGGCAGGCGCGGCGATGCATCGAGCCGGGCGGGCGCGTGTCGCCGGCCGGCGGCTCGACGTACGGCTTTCGGTACGCCTTCAGCCGCCAGCCGACGGCGCGCATCCCGCCGGGCTCGCGCCTCTCCGCGCCTTCGGGTGATTTCCTCGTTCAGGGCGGCCGCGTCAGCGCGCGTCCACGAGGAGCGTGATCGAGGCCCCCGGCCGCGGCGGCTCGGTGCCCGGGTGCTGGAAGTAGAGCACGAACGTCCAGAGTCCCGGCGCGTCGAAGTCGTAGGAGAAGAAGAAGGCGCCGCCCGCCGTCACGGAAAGCCGCTGGACGCTTCGGATCCCGACGCCGCGCTCGCGGCTTCCTTCCGGAAGGATCATCAGCTGCGCCGGAGGATAGGAGTAGGAATCGCGGTCGTTGGCCTCGCGGCGGGAGATCGGCCTCGGCTCCGGCTGCCGGGCAACCGTCGCGTACCGGATCGGCGCACCGGAGAGAGCTTCGCCGTCGACCTCGATCGACGCGCCGCGCGGCTCGCGCCGCACGCGCAGGCGCTCGTACGCGCGCGACGTGAATTCGACGCCGAGCCGGAAGTCGCCCCTCTCCATCGCCCAGCCGATCCCGACGTGGGTCGCCGCGGGATCGAGAACCGCCCGCCGGTGGCTGTCGTCGGGCGGGGTCTCCCTCATCATCGCGGAGTGGGCCCGCAGCGCGAGCCCCTCGGCGGTGTCGTGGAGCCGGCCGGCGTCGGACATGAACGCCGCGGCGTTCTCCGCGCCCATGCCGAACACTCCGCCTGCCGACAGCCGCGCGTACGGAGGGAAGCCGTCGAGGAGAAAATGCCCGTTGGTCCGCTCCTCGACCTGGCGCCGCGTCGTGCGCCGCGCGACCGCGGCCGCGCGCTCGTCCCAGAGCACGGGGGCGAGCCCGTGCTCGCGCCGCTCGACGTTGATCCGCGCGAGGAGCGCGGACGACACCGGGTCGGCCGGAGCTTCGGCGCGCGGGAAACGGTCCTCGAGAGGGGACGAAATGTCGGGCTGGAGGATGTGGAGCGAGGAGGGCGATACCGAGCGCGCCGCGCACGCGGCGAACGCCGCGGCGATCGCGGCTCCGGCGGCGGCGCGCAATCCGTGCCTCATCCCCGTTCGATTTTTTCACGTTCCTCTTCCGGTGCGTTGCCGGGACCTCGATGGCGGCCGATCCGGCGGCCGGTTCCCCGGTCGGGCTCCGGCGCGAAAATTCAGGAGGCGACGGTTCGCGTGTCGGCGTCCACCCAGATCGTGAAGGCTCCGCCCGGCTTCGGCTCCGCCTCGCCCTTGCGCTGGAAGTAGAGAACGAACGTCCACATGCCGGGCGCCTCCACCTGGTATTCGAACGAGAACCGGCCGTGAACGGACACGACGAGGCACTTCCGGCTCATGGGGCCGCCCGCGCTGTAGGGAGCTCCCGCCGGGAGAAGCGCGTCGCGCGGATCGGGGTAGGCGTAGGAGTGGCGGGAGTTCGCTTCGGTCAGGGAGATGGGGGCGGGAATCGGCTGGCGCGCGACCGAGACATAGGCGATGCTCATCCCGGCGAGCGCCTGGCCGCGGACGCGGATCGCCGAGGAGTAGCGGGGGAGCGGGGAAACGTCCAGATGCGCGTACCGGCGCGAGGTGAATTCCTCCGCCATCCGGAAGTTCCCGTCCGAGAGCGACCATCCCACGCCGACGTGCGTCGCCGCGGGATCGAGGATCGCCCGGCGGTGGCCGTCGGCCGGCGGCTTCTCCGCGAGCATCTCCCGCTGCCCGCGCAGCGCGAGCGTTGTCGGCGATTCCTCCAGGTGATCGCCGCTGGAGACGAAGGCGATGGCGTTCTCCGCGCCCACCCCGAGGTCTCCCGCGCGCGAGAGCCGCGCATACGGCGGGACGCCGTCCAGGAGGAAATGTCCCATGGTCCCCTCGCGGATCTGCTCGCGCGTGTACGCGGTCGCGAGATCGGCCGCTTTCTGGTCCCAGGCGACAGGGGCGAGCCCGGCCGCCGCGCGGTCCGTGTTGATGCGCGCGAAGACGGCCGCCGCGACAGGTTCGTCGGGTGAGCCCTCCGGCCATCCGTCGCTGACGGGCGCCGTGATTCTTGGGCGGGCGAGCGTCACTCCGGCGGGCGGCGCCTGCAGAAGCGCACAGGCCGAGAGCAGGAAGACCGACGGCCCGAGAACCATCGCGCGGGTCCGCATACGCCTTCTAGAATGCCACGTTCGGCGCCCGCCTCCAATCGGATTCCTGGCGCCGGCGCCGAAGGCGGCATGCCCGCGGGCCCCGAAAGTCTTCTCTCGCGGTGATAGCTTGAGCACGCTTGAGAACCGTCTTCATCACGGGCGCGACCGGGTTCGTCGGGAGCCACGCGGCGCGGCATTTTCTCTCCGAAGGCTGGCGGGTCCGGGCGCTCGTCCGCAATCCGGCCAGACCCGGGCTCCTGCCGGAAGGAGTCGAGATCGTCGCGGGCGACCTCGCCGAGGGACGCTACCGGGCGTCGCTCGAAGGATGCGATGCCGTCCTGCACGTCGCGGGCGTGACGCGCGCCCGGAGCCTCGCCGAGTATTCGGCGGTCAATGCCGGAGGGACGGAAGCGCTCCTCCGCGGGGCCTCGGAGGCGGCGCCCGGAGCGCGGTTCGTCCTGGTCTCCTCCCAGTCGGCCGCCGGGCCATCCCGCGGCGGAGCACCCGTCCGCGAAAACGATCCTCCGGCGCCCGTCTCCTGGTACGGCACCTCGAAGCTCGCCGGAGAGCGCGCCGTCGCCGCCGGCTGGAAGGGAAGCTGGAGCATCGTCCGGCCCTCGGTCGTCTACGGCGCCGGCGACCCGGGGATGCTCCAGCTCTTCGCGACGGTCGCCCGCGGCTGGGCGCCGATCCTCGCCGGCGGCCGGCGGCGGATCCAGCTGATCGGCGCCGAGGAGCTCGCCCGCATCCTGCTCGCGGCGGCGACGCGTCCGGAGCTCGCCGGCCGCCGCGGCTTCGCCGCCGGAGCGCCCGTCGCGATGGGCGAGCTCGTCGGGTTCGTCGCTTCGCTTCGCCGTCCACCCGCGCGGCGGGTTCCCGTTCCCGAGGTCGTGATCCGCGCGGCAGGCTGGCTCGAGACGGCCCGCGAGAAGGTCACGGGAAAATCCCGGCCGTTCAGCCGCGACAAGGCGCGGGAGATCCTGCAACCGGAATGGGTCTGCGATCCGAGTCCATTCCTGCACGACGCGGGGGTCGGAGAGCTCACTCCGTGGCGCGAAGGGATCGCGCGCACGATCGGCTGGTACCAGCGGGAGGGGTGGATTCCCGCGGCTTTCGGTGAATTGTAAATTTTGCTAAAATCCGGGCCGTCGGAGGCGCTTCCCGCGGCTCGTCGCGGGCGAGGCTCCGTTCGAGGGAGGGATGCCGTGCAGAGACAGGCCGTCCCGGTGGCGCCCGCGAATGAAAAGAGGAAGGTCCCCGTCTTCGAGAAATGCCGGACCTACGACGAGCCCGATCGTCTGATGGCCACGGGCCTGTTTCCCTATTTTCGCGTCATCGAATCCGCCCAGGACCCGGAAGTGCGGTTCCAGGGGCGCACCCTGGTCATGCTCGGCTCGAACAACTATCTCGGCCTGACGAACCACCCGAAGGTCAAGGAGGCGGCCGCCCAGGCGGTCGTCCGGTACGGATCCGGTTGCGCCGGCAGCCGATTCCTGAACGGGACGCTCGGGATCCACATCGAGCTCGAGGAAAAGCTCGCCCGGTTCATGGGGAAGGAAGCCGCGGTGACCTTCTCCACGGGCTTTCAGGTCAACCTGGGCGCGATCGCCTGCCTGGTCGAGCGGGGAGATTTCCTCTATCTCGACAAGCAGGACCACGCCTGCATCATCGACGGCGCCCGGCTCTCCTTCGGGATCACGAAGAAGTTCGCCCACAACGACGCCGCGGACCTGCGGAGGCTGATGGACGACGGCGGCCGCAAGGGGCGGCTGATCGTCGTCGACGGCGTCTTTTCGATGGAAGGGGACATCGCGAACCTTCCCGAGATCGTCGACGTCGCGCAGCAGTTCGGCGCCGGCGTGATGGTCGACGACGCGCACGGCCTCGGAGTGCTGGGGCGGCGCGGCCGCGGGACGGCGGAGCACTTCGGTCTCGAGGACGAGGTCGACCTCATCATGGGCACGTTCTCGAAGTCGCTCGCCTCGATCGGCGGGTTCATCTGCGGCGACGCCGAGCTCATCCACTTCATCAAGCACCGCGCGCGCACGCTCATCTTCTCGGCGGCGCCGCCGCCGGCCTCGGTCGCCGCGGCCTCCGCGGCCGTCGACATCATCGAGAGAGAGCCCGACCGCCGCGACCGCCTCTGGAAGAACACCCGGTTCATGATGGACGGGTTGAAGAGCCTCGGCTTCGACACGGGAGCCTCCGAGACGCCGGTCATTCCGATCATCGTCGGCGACGACATGCGGGCGTTCGGCATGGCCAAGCGCCTCGAGGATGAGGGCGTCTTCGTCAATCCGGTCGTCTCTCCCGCGACGCCGAAGGACCGCGCGCTGCTCCGCACTTCCTACATGGCGACCCACACGGAGGAACACCTGTCGCGGGCGCTCGACGCGCTCGAGAAGGTCGGCCGCGAGTTCCGCGTCATTTGAACCTCGTCCCCCTCTCCCGTGATCGCCGCGGCGTCGCGCGGTTCCTCGCGGTCCCGCACCGGATCTACCGGGACGATCCGAACTGGGTGGCTCCGCTCGAAGACGACCTGAAGAAGGTCTTCACCGACGCGAACCCGCTCTTCGAGCACGCGGAGATGCGGCTCTGGGTCGCGGAGCGGGACGGGAAGGACGTCGGACGGATCGCCGGCGTCCTCGACCGGGCCCACAACGATTTCCACCGCGAGCGCTCCGCGTTCTTCGGGTTCTTCGAATCGGTCGACGATCCGGAGATTTCGCGCGCTCTCTTCGCGGAGGTCGCCCGGTGGGCGAAGGAGCGGGGGATGGACCGGCTGCTCGGTCCGATGAACCCGACGACGAACGACGAGTGCGGGCTGCTGGTCGAGGGCTTCGACTCGCCGCCGGTCCTCATGATGACCTACAACCCCGAGTACTACACGAGACTGTTCGCCGACGCCGGCCTGACGAAGGCGAAGGATCTGCTCGCGTACCGTGTCGTCCTCGCGCCGAAGCCGCTCGCGCGGCTGTCGCGCCTCTCCGCCGGGTTCGAGCGCCGGCAGCCGGAGCTCCGCATCCGGCCGATCCGGAAGAAGACGCTCAAGGCGGATCTCACGAAGGTCAAGGAGGTCTACAACGCGGCGTGGGAGAACAACTGGGGGTTCGTGCCGATGACGGACGGCGACATCGACTTCATGGCCGGGCGGCTGAAGCCGCTCCTCTCCGAGGATCTCGTCCTCCTCGCGGAGACTCCTCAGGAGCCGGTCGGCTTCATGATGTCCCTTCCCGACTTCAACGAGGCGATGAAGCCGCTCAAGGGAAAACTCCTCACGCCGAAGATCTTCGGCTTCCTCGCGTATCTCCTCGGATGGAAGAGGCCCGGGATCGTGCGTCTCATCACGCTCGGGATCAAGAAGAGCTACCGGAACCGCGGGATCGACTCCGTCATGTTCTTCCATTCGCTCCAGGCGATGCTGGCCGGAGGATACCGGGAATGCGAGATCTCCTGGATTCTCGAGGACAACGTGCTGGTGCAGCGGCTGATCGGCTACTTCGAGGGAAAGGTGTACAAGAGATACCGGATTTACGAAAAATCCGTCGCGCCTTAGCGCGACGGATTTTTCAGTTTGCGAGTGGCGAGTCCCGAGTCGAAAGTCCGGTTCAGCTCTCGCCTCGTGACCCGCAACTCGCCACTCGCCACTCGGAACCGGTAACCGCGGCTTACTCCCTGACCGGAGTCCCCGTCACTCCCGCCGCCGGCTCTCCCGCGACCGCCTGCTGGGCGAGGATGAGGCGGCGTCCCTCGGTCCGGAGCGACGGCAACTTCCAGGCGAACGCCGCGGCCCCCGCGATGCAGAGGACGCCGCCTCCGGCGACCGTTTCCGCGGCGCCGAAGGAGTGCGCGGCGAATCCGGCGAGGAGCGCGCCGATCGGCGCCATGCCCATGAACATCATCGAATAGACGGCCATCACCCGCCCGCGCAGCTCGTCGGGCACCATCGCCTGGATCAGCGTGTTCGACGACGGCCATCTGCGACCATCATCGAGAAGCCGACCGGCACCAGCAGCGCCGCCGAGAGCCAGAACGCACGCGACGAACGAGAACAGCGATCAGCGCCACGCCGAACGCCGGCGGCGGCACGCGACCCAGCGTCCGAGCCCGCGCACGCCCGACCGCGACGCCAGCAGTCAGCGCCGCCGAGCAGCGCCCCGACGCCCGAGGCGCCCATCAGGAGCCCGAGCGCCGCGCGCGCCGCCGTGCAGGATGCGGTCGGCGAAGATCGGCATCAGCACCGCGTACGGCATGCCGGCCAGGCTGACGAGGCCGAGCAGGAGCAGGAGCGCGCGGATCGGTCC
Organism: uncultured Acidobacteriota bacterium; assembly: GCA_963794295.1. Lineage (GTDB taxonomy): Bacteria > Acidobacteriota > Thermoanaerobaculia > UBA5066 > DATFVB01 > DATFVB01. The sequence goes on along the minus strand of CAWCDE010000007.1, from coordinate 306,363 downwards.
GGTCCTGCCGACGAAGCGGAAGCCCTCGGCGATGTGCTCCAGGCCGGCGACGCCGGACGCGCGGCCCGGCGCGGCGTGCGGCAGCCGCATCATCAGCAGGCCGGCGATCACGGCGATGTAGCTCACGCCGTTGATGAAGAAGCACCATCCTTCGCCGATCGGCGGCGACCAGGATGCCGGCGATCGCCGGCCCGACGATCGCGCGCCCCGTTGAACATCGAGGAGTTCAGCGCGATCGCGTTCATCAGGTCTTCCCTGCCGACCATCTCCACGAGAACGCCTGCCGCGCCGGAATGTCGAACGCGTTGACGACGCCCAGCAGCGCCGCGAGCACGAAGATCTCCCAGACCTGGATGCGGCCCGTGAGCGTCAGCGAGCGCGTCAGACGAGCGCCAGGAGCATCGACGCCGTCTGCGTGGCGACGATGATCCGGCGCGCGGTTGCATGCGGTCGGCCACCGCTCCGCCGATCGGCGCGATGAGAAAGACGGGAATCTGCCCGGCGAACCCGACCATGCCCAGCAGCGGCGGAGCCCGTCAGCCGGTAGACCAGCCACGACTCGGCGATCGTCTGCATCCACGTGCCGACGAGCGAGATGAGCTGGCCGGTGAAGAAGAGCCGGAAGTTCCGGTGCCGGAGGGCTCGCAGGGCTTCGCGCAGTCTCGACATCGGACACCGATTATTCACGAACGGGGCCCGGCTGCGCAGTCGCGGTTCCCGGGTTTCGAGTCGGCAAGTGGCGAGTTGGCGAGTCGAGAGTTGGTGAGTGGTTCGGGTCAAAGGAGTCGCCCAACCCGCAACTCGGAACTCGCGATTTGAAACTTCGGATTACGGCTTCGTGTTCTCGGGAATGACCCCGACGGCGAATCCCCCCTGGACCCATTCGTACAGACGGTCGCCGAGAGGGAGCGCGGCGAAGGCCAGCGCGAGGCCGGCGAGGACGTCGACGACGTAGTGGAACCGGCAGTAGATCGTCGACACGATCAGGAGGATCGCGACCGGCAGCCATGCGCGAAAGACCTTCCGGGTCTCCCGGTACGCGACGAGCAGGCAGAAGACCGTGATCATCGTGTGGCCCGACGGGAACGCGTCGTCCTTCGTGTGCTCGAGCTCGTTCAGCTTCCGGGAGATCGTCCGCGAGACCGGTGTGACCTCGAGCGTGACCGTCTGCTCCGCCGCGAGGGCGACCCTCGGGCCCTGCGCCGGGATCACGAAGTATCCGGCGTAAGAGAGATAGAACGTGAACGAGAGCGTGAAGATGAACTTCCGCGCGATCGCGGGATCCTTCCTCCAGAGCGCGATGCCGACGATGATCGGGAAGAAGTAGTAGGTCGAATACGCGAGGAGGAGGAGATCGGTCAGCGGCGGCCAGACGACGCGCTCGAGCCAGACGGTCGGGTCGGTGTGGAAGATCGCCCGGTCGGCGGCGACGAGCCAGGCGTCCGGCTCGGGCCGCGGAGGGCCGGGATCAGGACCCCGAGGCTCTCGTAGATCAGGGGGATGACCGCCATCGGATAGAAATTGACGAGGAGGCGGAGGGCGCGTCCCGGCTTCTCCTCGCGCGCGGTGAGCCAGGAGACGACGAGGAGGAAAACGAGCATCAGCGCGTACCGCGCGAATACCTCCGGCCATCCCGGCAGGCGGCCCGCGGCCGCGCAGAGTCCCGCGATCCCGGCCAGCGCGAGGACGGCGGCGACGTTCAGGATTTCCAGCGGACGGCGGGGCATCGAACAATTTTAACATCGGCGGGACGGGCTTCGCGTCCGGCGGGGGGTGAGAATCGTTCCGTTGAAAAGGAGCGTTTTCCTCGCGGGAGCGGTGCTGGCCGCCGCGGTTTCGGCGGCCGCGGGAGCCCCGCGGCCCCTCGTTCTCGTCGCGCGGCTCGAGGGAGAGATCCATCCCGCCGCGGCCGGGTTCGTGAAACGGTCGATCGCCGAGGCGGCGGATCGCCGCGCGGAGCTCCTCATCGTCGAGATCTCGACGCCCGGCGGGCTCATGACGTCGATGCGCGAGATCACGACCGCGATCGTCAACTCGAAGGTCCCGGTCGCCACGTTCGTGGCGCCGTCGGGGGCTCGGGCGGCGTCGGCGGGCTTCTTCATCCTCCTCTCCGGCGACTGGGCGGCGATGGCGCCCGAGACGAACATGGGCGCGGCGCACCCGGTCGGCAGCCAGGGGCAGGACGTCCCGAGACGATGCGGAAAAAAATCGAGCAGGACGCCCTCGCCCAGATCCGCACGCTGTGCGCGGCGCACCATCGCGACCCCGAGGCCGCGGAAAAGGCCGTGAAGGACAGCCTCTCCTACACGGAAACCGAAGCTCTCCAGAAACGGCTCATCGACGCGATCGCGCGCGATCCCGTCGAGCTGTGCCGCCGGCTCGACGGGCAGACGATCGTGCGCGCCGACGGCGAGCACGTCGTGATGAACCTGAAGTCTCCGCGGTTCGAAACCGTCGAGATGGGCGCGATCGAGCGCGCCCTCGGCGTCGTGTCGGAGCCGAACCTCGCCTACATCCTCTTCCTCATCGGCCTCGTCGGCCTCTATTTCGAGCTCTCGCACCTGGGCGCGGTGCTCCCGGGCGTCCTCGGCGGCGTCTCCCTGCTCCTCGCGCTCTATGCATTCTCGGTGCTTCCGGTCAGCTTCACGGCGATCGGACTGATCGCGCTCGGCATCCTGTTCGTGGTTTCCGAGCTGAAGTTCCCGATGTACTCGGCATGCTCGCGCTCGCGGGAATCGCGGTCTTCGTCACCGGTTCCCTGCTCCTCTTCTCGGGAACCGCTACTCGGCTATCACGTCGACATCGGGATCGTCCTTCCCGGGGCGCTGCTCGCCGGAGGGACCCTCGCGGCGCTGTCGATGCGCGCCGTCGCCCTCCGCTCGCGGCCCGTCCGGACCGGCGCGGAAGGGCGATCGGCGAGAGCGGCCGCGCCCTGACCGATCTCGCTCCCCGCGGGGCGCGTCCTCGCCCACGGCGAGTACTGGGATGCCCGCGCCGACGTGCCCGTTCCGTCCGGCGCTCCGGTGCGCATCGTGGGAAAGGACGGCTTCACGTTGATCGTCCGCCCGGCCGGAGGATCCGGCTCTTGATCACCGGGGCCCGCGAGGGCCTCCGTCGAAAGGATGCTGCTCCATGATGATCCAGGGAACCGTCGTCGCCGCGGTCATCGCCCTCATCGTGCTCTTGAAGTGGATCAACATCCTGAAGGAGTACGAGCGCGCGGTGACCTTCTGGCTGGGACGTCTGTCGCCGACCCCGAAGGGCCCGGGGTTCACGTTCATCTTCTGGCCGTTCGAGACGATGGTGCGCGTGTCGCTCCGGACGATCGTCACGAGTCCCGCAGCAGGACATCATCACACGCGACAACGTCTCGGTGAAGGTCTCCGCGGTCGTGTATTTCCGAGTCGATCGACCTCCGAAGGCGGTCGTGGAAGTGGAGAACTATCTCTACGCGACCTCCCAGCTCGCGCAGACGGTGCTCCGCAGCGTTCTCGGACAGGTACAGCTCGACGAGCTGCTCGCCGAACGCGACAAGCTGAACCTGTCGCTCCAGCAACGATCGACCAGCATACCGAGCCGTGGGGCATCAAGGTCTGCATGGTCGAAGTCAAGCAGGTGGACCTTCCGCCCGAGATGCAGCGGGCCATGGCGATCCAGGCGACGGCCGAGCGCGAGAAGCGGGCGAAGATCATCCACGCGGAAGGCGAGTTCCAGGCGTCGCAGAAGCTCGCCGACGCCGCGAAAGTGCTCGCGACGCAGCCGATGTCGCTCCAGTCTGCTATCTGCAAACGCTGACCGAGATCGCGTCGGAGAAGAACACGACGATCGTGTTCCCGCTTCCGATCGAGTTCTTCCGGGCGTTCATGGCGAAGGGTTAGGCGCCCGGAGTGGTCAACCGGGCGGACGGGCTGTTCCTGCGCCTGCTAAGATCGCCCGGACATGACCGAGGGAAAGAAGGCCTACTACCAGGTTTCCTTCACGGGAGGCCAGGCGCTCGCGGCCGTCGTCGTCATGATCCTGGCCCTGGCGGTCGCCTTCTTTCTCGGGACGAAAGCGGGATTCGAGAGGGCGGTGCGGAGCTCCAGGCCGCCGCGGCGCCTCCGGCGGCGGCCGTCTCTCCGGCGCCGGCCCCCGGGCCCGCTCCGGAGAGCGCCTCCGCGGCGGAGAGCTCGACCGCCGTCGAGGAGGCTCCCGTCTTCGAAGACCGCGAGGCGGGCGTCGCCGAGCCCGCGAAGCCCGCCGCCGGCGGAGAGACGAACCGCGCGCCGTCCCGGACCGAGATCGCCGCACCGGCGCCTTCGCGCACGGCCGCCGGCGGAGCCGCGGCGCCGCCCACGTCCTCGGCGCCCCTTTCCCATCCCGCCGCCGCGCCGAAATCGGCCGCGAAGGAGCCGCGGGCCGAGCCGGCGAAGCCGGCGGCGAAGGGGGGGATATTTCGTGCAGATCGTCTCGACCTCGTCGAAGAGCGAGGCGAACCGCTGGAAACAGAAGCTCGCGGCGAAGAATTACCGGACCGCGGCGGTCTCCCCGGTTGAATCGAGAAGGGCACGCTCGGCGCGTGCGGTCGGCCCCTATGCCGACCGGGAACAGGCGAACAAGGCCGCCGCGCGGATCACCGCGGAGTTCGGGCAGAAAGCGTGGTCGCCCCCGAATGACGGCCTCCGCGCGCGCGCCCGAATGGATCCGGGAGAAGGCGCTCCGCCTCTCCGACCTCCATGCGGTCAAGCGGACGATGCGCGACCGGGCGCTCCACACCGTCTGCGAAGAGGCGAAATGCCCGAACCGCTCCGAGTGTTTCTCGCGCGGCACCGCGACGTTCCTGCTGATGGGCGACGTCTGCACGCGCGCCTGCGGCTTCTGCGACATCAAGACGGGAGTTCCTTCGCCGCTCGATCCCGGCGAGCCTCGCCGCGTCGCCGACGCCGTCCGCACCCTGAAGCTCCGCCACGTCGTCCTGACGTCGGTCGACCGGGACGACCTCGCCGACGGCGGCTCCGGCCACTTCGCCCGGACGATCCGGGCGATCCGCGAGGACGAACCGTCGGTCGGGATCGAGGTGCTCACGCCCGACTTCCGCGGCAGGATGGCCTCGGTCGCCGAGATCGTGGACGCGCGCCCCGACGTTTTCAACCACAACGTCGAAACCGTGCCGCGCCTGTACGTCCCGGTCCGCCGGGGAGCGCGCCTCGAACGGTCGCTGGCGGTCCTGTCGGAAGCCAGACGCCTGGCGCCGGAAATGACGACGAAATCCGGTTTCATGCTCGGACTCGGCGAGACGTTCGCCGAGTGCGTGGAGCTCATGGGGCGGATGAAGGAGGCGGCCGTCGAGATCGTCACGATCGGCCAGTACCTTCGCCCGTCGCGGGAGAACCTTCCGGTCGTCGAATACGTCGCGCCGGAGGTCTTCGACGCGCTCCGCCGAAAAGGAGAGGCGCTCGGGTTCCGGCACGTGTTCGCGGGGCCGTTCGTCCGGTCGTCGTACCGGGCCGAGGAGGCGTTGCTCGCCGCGGCAAGCAACGCCTCACCGTACCCCCCGCCCCCCTCCCCGCGTGGGGAGGGGAGGCTCGCTGAAGGCGAGACGGGGAAGGGCGGTGCGGAGCACCCGGAGGCTCGCCCATAAGGTCGGCCGCCGCGGGGGCGCTCTCGGGCGCGCTCCTCGCCTTCGCGTTCCCCCCCTTCGGCGTCTGGTGGCTCGCGCCTCTCGCGCTCGTCCCGTGGGTGGCGGCTCTCTGGGCGGAAGAGCGGCGTTCGCGAGCCCTCCTGTCCGGCCTCGCGTTCGGCCTCGTCTTCTGGTGCGTCTCGATCCCGTGGGTCGCCTTCGTCGTGACGCACTTCGGCGGGCAGCCGCCCTGGATGGGGGCGGTCTGCGTCTTCCTGCTCGCCCTGATCCTCGCGGAGTGGCCGCTCTTCGTGGGGTGGACCGTCGCCGCGGCGTTCCGGCCGCGTTCGGCCGGGCGTCTCGCCGCGTTCCCGGTGCTCTGGATGGCGGCCGAGCACGCGCGGAGCGTCGTCTACAAGGGATTCCCCTGGAACCTCACCGCGAACGCCCTCGCGGAACACCCGCGGTGGCTCCAGACCGCCTCGTGGTGGGGCGCCTACGGCGTCGGGGCGCTCGTCGCGGCGGCCTCGGCGCTCGTGGCGGCTTTCGTCGTCGCGCGAACCGGGAAAGCACGCGCGGCCGCCGCCGCCGCGCTCGTCCTCGGAATCGCGGCCGTCGGGGCGTTCGGCGGGCTGGCGCTCGCGGCCCCGGCGGCGGGCTCCGGAGCGCCGGTCTCCGTCGCGTGCCTCCAGCCCAACCTTCCGCAATCGGTCCGGGAGAGCGTGGAGGGCGCCGCGCGCCAGTACGCGATCGTGCTCGACGTGATCCGGGAGGCGGCCGCCCGGAGGCCGGACCTGATCCTCGTTCCGGAGTCCTCGTTCTACGGCGTCACGTGGCAGCGGAGCCCTTCTCTTCGACGCGACCTTTCGGCGATCGCGCGCGAGAGCGGAGCCTCGATCCTCTTCAACGACGTCGACGAGGAGAGCGACGACGTCTACTACAACGCCGCGCGCCTGGTCACCCCGTCGGGTCTCGCGCCGGCGACGTACCGCAAGGTGCACCTCGTTCCTTTCGGCGAGTACGTCCCGCTGCCGCGCCTCTTCTTCTTCATGAAATCGGTGTCGCAGGCCGTCGGCTCGTTTTCGGCGGCGCGGTCTCCCGTCGTCATCCAATCGGGCCGGCTCGCGCTCGGGCCGGCCGTCTGCTACGAGATGACGTATCCGTCGCTCGCCCGGGACGAAGTCCGGCGCGGAGCGAATTTTCTCGTCACGATCTCCAACGACGCCTGGTACGGGAGGGCCGGCGCTCAGGAGCAGCACTTCGCGGCGATGGTCCTCCGCGCGATCGAGAACGGGCGGCCCTTCGCGCGCGCGGCGATCACGGGGATATCGGGAGTCGTCGATGCCCGCGGCAGGGTCATCGCGCGCCTGCCCGCCGACACGGCGGGAGTCGCGGCGGCGTCGGTCGTCCCCTCGACGTTCCGGACCGTCTGGACGCGCGGAGGAGGCCGGGTCTTCCCGTGGGGCGCGGATCTCCTCGCGGCCGCCATGGTATCGTCCGCGATCGTGCGCGGAATCCGGGGACGGCGGCGATGACGAAGCGGGATGACCTGATCGCGGGCCTCGAGGGCGCCGCCGAGCGCATTGGCTCGCTCCGGGGGTATCTTTGATTGCCCGGCCGCGCGGAGCGCGCTCGACGAGCTGAGGGAGAAGTCGGCCGCCGTCGATTTCTGGAGCGAACCTGACAGGGCGCAGGCGACGCTCCGCAGGATCAAGACCCACGAGAAGACGCTTTCGACCGACGCCGAAGCGGCGCGGCGCGCCGACGAGTTGCGCGTCTTCGAGGAGTTCCTGCGGGCCGGCGAGGACGTCGACGGCGAGGCGTCGGCCGCGCTCGCGGCGGCGTCGTCCTGGGCGGACGACCTCGAGCTCTCGCTCAAGATGACCGACCCGGAGGACGCGAGCAACGCCTGGTTCTCGATCCATTCGGGCGCCGGCGGCACGGAATCGCAGGACTGGGCCGAGATGCTCCTGCGGATGTACCTGCGCTTCTTCGAGCGCCGCCGATGGAAGGCAGAGCTGATCGAGCGCGTCGACGGGGAGGAGGCGGGACTCAAGAGCGCGACCGTCCACGTCGTCGGGGAGTACGCCTACGGTTATCTGAAGGGCGAGATGGGCGTCCACCGGCTCGTCCGCATTTCCCCGTTCGACGCGAACAAGCGGCGGCACACCTCGTTCGCCTCGGTCTTCGTGACGCCGGAGATCGAGGACGACATCGAGATCGTCATTCCCGACAAGGACATCCGCGTCGACACCTATCGGTCCTCCGGCGCCGGAGGGCAGCACGTCAACGTGACGGACTCGGCGGTTCGGATCACGCACATCCCGACCAACATCGTGGTCACGTGCCAGAACGAGCGGAGCCAGGGAAGGAACCGCGACGTCGCGATGAAAGTCCTTCGCGCGAAGCTCTACCAGAAGGCGCTCGAGGAGCGGCAGGCCGAGGAAGAGAAGCGCGCCGGGACGAAGAAGAAGATCGAGTGGGGGAGCCAGATCCGCTCGTACGTCCTGCACCCCTACCGCATGGTCAAGGACCACCGGACGGACTTCGAGATGGGCGACACGGACCGCGTGCTGGACGGCGACCTGACGCCGTTCATCGACGCGTATCTGAAAGAGAGCGCCTCCGAGAGACGAGCCGAGGCGTAGTCCGGGCCGCCTTCCCTGAAGCTAATTCGCCGGGCAGAACAGCGCGCAGGCGAGTGTGCTGAGAACGACAAATCCGAGGAACCCGCAACGAATGCGGAAGTGTGCGGCCATCACGCGTAGAACGATGCCTAGCCATCGTCCGTTACGAAACGGTGAGCTGGGCCGTTCAGCGCGATGTTCCCTTCCAACAGAATAGATGAGGCGCGGCCAGACGTGCTGGAAGACGGGCCCGGCGGAACCGGCCGGCGGGCGCGGCGTACCGGGGCGTACGTTAAGCCCGCCGGCGGTCCCGACGGGCCCGTATAACGGCGCGTATGGTCCGCGCTATATTCCCAAGGTGTCCAACTGGCTGGCGGAGATACGCACAAAGCTCGCCGACCGCACCCTCCAGGGCGTCGTCCCGCAGGCCGAGCACCGCCGCGCCGGCGTCCTGGTTCCCCTCTACGTCAAGGACAAGGAGCTCTGGCTGCTCTTCACGAAGCGGAGCGACAAGGTCCTGACCCATCGCGGCCAGGTTTCGTTTCCCGGCGGAGCGCACGAGGCGGGCGACCGGGACCTGAAGGACACCGCGCTCCGGGAGACGGAAGAGGAGCTCGGCCTCGAGCGCAAGCAGATCGTGCTGCTCGGCCGGCTCTCGCCGATCGTCACCGTCACGAACTTCTACGTCGAGCCGTACGTCGCCGCGATCCCGCACCCTCTGGAGCTCAAGCCCTCGGCCGACGAGATCGAGGCGCTGTGGGAGATCCCGATCTCGGCGCTGATGGCGCCGACCGCCGTCGAGGAGCGGATGTTCGAGGGGCGGGACCGGCCGGTGCTGTTCTACCACTATGGCCAGAAGACCGTGTGGGGGGCGACCGCGCGCATACTGTCGGAACTGCTCGACGTCCTCGCGGGAGAGGGGCGTTAGCGCGGCGATGCATCGAGCCGGGCAGGCGCGTGCCGCCCGCCCGCGGGCGCAACGTACGCCCCGGTACGCCTTGCCCGCGGGCCGGTCGACCCGCATCCTGCCGGGCTCGCGCCTCGCCGCGCTTCATCGTCGCCAGCGCAGGGAGCCTCTCCGGATCGTCGCCGAACGCCGCGGCAACGCACTGAATGGACGTTTGCCGCGGAGGGTAATATCCGTCTCATGACCTTCAAGATCGACCTCCATTCGCATTCGACCGTCTCCGACGGGCTCGACACGCCGACCGCGCTCGTCGAGAAGATGCATCGCGCGGGGATCTCCGTCCTCGCGCTGACGGACCACGACGCGCTCGGCGGGATCCCCGAGGCGCGCGAAGCCGCCGCGCGGGCGGGGATGCGGCTGATCCCGGGCGCGGAAATCTCCGCGGACGCGCCGGACGGGGACGACGTCCACATCCTCGGACTCTTCATCGACGACGAGAACGCCCCCTTCCGGCGGCAGCTCGAGGTGCGCCAGGCGAACCGCCGGCGGCGGGGCGAGAAGATGGCGGAAAACGTCGTCGCCGCCGGATACGCGATCGATCTCGACGCGATCCGCGCGGACGTGGGCGACGGGGTCTGGGGCCGACCGCACCTGGCGCGCGCCCTCGTCGCCGCCGGACACGCGAAGGACAGCGACGACGCGTTCGCGCGATTCCTCCACAAGGGTTGCCCCTGGTGGGTGGCGCCGGAGAAGTGGCGGGCGGAGGAGGTCGTTCGTGCGATCCGAGAGGCCGGCGGCGTTTCGTCGCTCGCGCACGCGATCTGGTACAAGGACCCCGAGGGGGTCGTCGAGGCGCTCGCGCCCGAGGGTCTCGACGCGATCGAGGTGTTCCATCCCGATCACGGTCCCGTCGAGAACGAGCGATTTGCGAAACTCGCCGGCCGGCATCACCTCCTCACGACGGCCGGCTCCGACTTCCACGGCATCGAGGAGAAGGGAAAGATTCCCGGCGCGGTCTTCGGGGACCGGAAGATGCTCGACGCGCTCGAGGAACGGCGCGCGGCCCGGCCTGCCCCGCGCTCCTGAAAATTTCCGCCGACGCGAGTAGAATCGCTTCCTCGTTCCATGCTCGAATCGATCGAATCTCCTTCCGCCTTGCCGCAGAACGTGGAGGCGGAGCGCGCCGTGCTCGGCGCGGTTCTGATCGACAATCTCGCGCTCGCCGTGATCTCGCCGATCCTCAGGGATTCGGACTTCTTCCTCGACACGCATCGCCGGATCTGGACGGCGATCGGGGAGCTCGCGGCGCGCTCGGCCCCGATCGACCTCGTGACGGTCCGCGACGAGATCGACCGGATGGGAGCGATCGACCGGGTCGGCGGCCCCGCATACCTGGCGTCGCTCGTCGACGGCATCCCCGACGTCGCCAACGCCGAGCACTACGCCCGCATCGTCAAGGAAAAATCGACGCTGCGGCGCCTGATCGCGCTCGGGCAGAAGATCACCCGCGACGGAACGGACGCCGATCGGGCCGCCGACGACGTGATCGGCGACGCCGCCTCCGAGATCTTCGACATCGCCCAGGATTCCGCGCGGGGAGGATTCGTTCCGCTCGGCGAGATCGCCGAGCACAACCTGGCCGTCCTCGAGGAGGCGCGGGGCCGTCAGGGGATGCTGACGGGGCTCACGACCGGGTTCCGGGACCTCGACCGCCTGACTTCCGGCCTCCAGACCTCCGAGCTCATCATCCTGGCCGCCCGTCCTTCCGTCGGAAAGACTTCGTTCGCGCTGAACATCGCGCAGCACGTCGCGATCCGCGAGGCGCGGTCGGTCGGGTTCTTCTCGCTCGAGATGTCCAAGGAGGCGCTCGGGCCTCCGCGTGCTCTGCTCCGAGGCCGAGGTCAACGCGAAAGAAAGGTGCGGGACGGCTTCGGTCTCGGACGCGGATTTCGGCAACTCGTCCTCGCCCAGACGAGAGATCTGCGGGCGCCCGCTTCTTCATCGACGACACCTCGGCGCTCTCGGTTGCCGGAGATGCGGGCGAAGTGCCAGCGCCTGAAGCGCGAGCACGGGCTCGATCTCGTCGTCGTCGATTACCTCCAGCTGATGGCGGGCCACGGACGGATCGAGAACCGCACGCAGGAGGTGTCGCAGATCTCGCGCGGATTGAAGCTTCTCGCCAAGGACCTGCGCGTGCCGGTGATCGCGCTGTCGCAGCTGTCGAGAGCAGTCGGAGCGGCGGACCGGAGAGCAGAAGAAACCGCAGCTCGCCGGATCTCCGGGACTCGGGCTCGATCGAGCAGGACGCCGACGTCGTCATCTTCCTCTATCGCGAGGAGATGTACGACCGCGAGACCGAGCGGAAGAACCTCGCCGACGTCATCATCGCCAAGCAGCGCAACGGCCCGACCGACGAGTTCGAGATGGTCTTCCTGCACGAGCAGACGACGTTCCGGACGTACGAGCGATTCGCGGAACCGCCGCCCTGAGCGCGGCCCCGTGAACTTCTCGCCGCGCCGGACCGCCGCGCGCATCGACCTTTCCGCGATCGCCGGGAATTTCCGGACGATCCGGGAACGGTCGGGACAGCGGGTGCTCGCCGTCGTCAAGGCGAACGCGTACGGCCACGGCGCCGCCGCGGTCGCGCGCGCCCTCGAGGAGGGCGGCGCCAACTTCTTCTGCGTCGCGATCGCCGAGGAGGGGATCGAGCTTCGCCGCGCGGGCATCCGTTCGCCGATCCTCCTCCTGAACTTCGCCGATCCCCGCGACGCCCCGCTCCACCGGGCCTTCGGGCTGACGCCCGCGCTCTGGTCGCTCGAGCAGATGCGCGCGTTCTCGGCCGCGACGGCCGGGTGGCGGGAGCCGCTCCCGGTACACGTCAAGATCGACAGCGGGCTCGCGCGGCTCGGCATCTTTCCGGGCGAGGTGGCGCAGGCCGCCGAGATCCTCTCGGCGTCGTCCGGCCTCCGCGTCGAGGCGGCGTTCTCCCATTTTTCCCACGGCGAGGATCCCGCCCACCCGACGCGCCGCCGCCAGTCGGAGGCGGCCGCGGAGTCGTTCGCGGCGCTCCGCCGCGCGGGATTTCCGGGGCTCTGGACGCATCTGGCCAATTCCGGCGCGGCGCTCGAGGGCGCGCCCGAGTGCGAAGCGGTGCGCCCCGGTCTCCTGCTCTACGGCGTCGCCCCTTCTTCCTCGGTCCCGGCCCCGGCCGGCATCGCTCCTGCGCTCGCCTGGGAGACCGAGGTGATGGCCGTCAAGAGGGTTCCCGCCGGGACGCCGGTCGGCTACGGCGGAACGTTCGTGACGGGGCGGCCGACGACTCTCGCCGTCCTTCCCATCGGGTATGATGACGGTTACCGGCGGTCGTTCTCCGGCCGTGCGCCTGTTCTCTTCGAGGAGGGGGCCGTTCCGACCGTGGGGGCCATCAGCATGGATCTTACGGTGTGCGACGCGACGGACGTGCCGGTCGCGGCCGGCGATCGGGCGGTCCTCCTCGGGTCGCGCGGCGGGCGCCGCGTGTCGGCGCACGATCTCGCGCGCGCGGCGGGGACGATCCCCTACGAGATCCTCTGCGGGATCGGGCGCCGCGTCCCGCGAAGGTACGATTGAAGTTCCTCGAAGCGCTGGGCGCGGTCATCCTGCGCGCGTTCACCGAGATCGGGCCGGTTCGTGCTGCTCTTTGTGCGCACGGTGACCTGGGCGGTCCGTCCCCCGTACGACGTCCCCGAGCTCTTCAAGCAGATGGTGCGGGTCGGCGTCGATTCGATCCCGGTCGTCTTCCTGACCGGCCTCTTCACCGGGGGCGTGATCGCGCTCGAGACGTATTCGGGCTTTCAGCGATTCCACGCGGAGAGCTTCGTCGGGTCGGTCGTCGCGCTCTCGGTGACCCGGGAGCTCGCGCCGGTGCTCGCGGCCCTCATGGTGACCGGGCGGGTCGGGAGCGCGATGGCGGCGGAGCTCGGGACGATGCGGGTGACCGAGCAGATCGACGCGCTCGTCGCGCTCGCGACGGAGCCGATCCAGTACCTGATCGTGCCGCGCGTCGCCGCGGCGACGGTGATGCTGCCGCTCCTCGTCGTGATGGCCGACGCCGTCGGGATCGCGGGCGGATACTTCGTCGCGGTCGACCTGCTGGGGGCGAACTCGGTCTCGTACGTCCACAACACGTTCCAGTTCCTGGAGAGGAACGACTTCACGGCCGGCCTGATCAAGGCCGCCGTCTTCGGTCTCCTGTTCTCGATGATCGGGTGCCAGAAGGGCTATTACACCGAAGGCGGCGCGGAGGGCGTCGGCATCGCGACGACCCGCGCCGTCGTGGCGCGGAGCCTCGCGATCCTCGTCGCCGATTTCTTCCTCGCGAAGGTCCTCTTTTGACGGCGATGGAGGAGGCCCGGAGATCTCGCGAAACGGAGGGGTCGGAACCGGCCGAGCCGAAGATCCGCCTCGTGTCGCTGTCGAAGCGTTTCGGGTCGAACGTCGTGCTCGACGAGCTCGATCTCGAGATCCCGGAAGGGCAGTCCGTTGTGCTCGTCGGCCCGTCCGGCACCGGCAAGAGCGTGCTCCTGAAGCACATCATCGGGCTCATCCGGCCCGACTCGGGCGAGGTCGATCATCGACGGCACGGATCTCTGGTCGCTCTCCGAGCGCGACCTGAACGTCTTCCGGCGCCGGTTCGGGATGTCGTTCCAGGAAGGCGCGCTGTTCGACTCGATGACGGTCCACGAGAACATCGCGTTCCCGCTGCGGCGGCAGACGAAGAAGACGCCGGACGAGATCCGCGCGCGCGTTGCGGATTGCCTCGAGCTCGTGCACCTCGAGGGCATCGACGCGAAGAAACCGGCCGAGCTCTCGGGCGGCATGCGGCGCGGGTCGGGTTCGCCCGCGCGATCGCCCTCGAGCCCGAGATCCTCCTGTTCGACGAGCCGACGACCGGCCTCGATCCCATCATGACCGACGTGATCGACACGACGATCGTCGAGATGCGCGAACGCCTGCGCTGCACGACCGTGACGATCACCCACGACATGGAGAGCGCATCGAAGATCGGCGACCGGATCGCGATGATCTACGGCGGTAAGATCGTCGCCGACGCGCCGCCGCCCGAATTCATGAAATCCGACAACCCGCTGGTGCGACAATTCGTCGAAGGACGAGCGGAGGGACCGATGACGGAGGAGAGCTGGAGGGGAAACCGGACCGGGAAGGGGGTGCCGGCATGAGCGCCGTCGCCAAGGTGGGGCTGTTCTTCCTCGTCGCTCTGGTCCTCGCCGGCGTCCTTATCTTCAAGATCGAGGACCTCCGGCTCGGAAAGAAATCGGGAAAGACGGTCAGCATCGTCTTCAAGGACGTCGCGGGTCTCGACAACAAGGCGGCGGTGCGCGTCGCCGGCGTCCGGGTGGGGAAAGTGACCCGGATCAAGCTGATCGAGGGCCGGGCCTACGTCCAGGTGGAGCTCGACAGCGACGTCGATCTGCGCCAGGGGGCTTCCGCCGCGATCGCGAACCTCGGCCTCCTCGGAGAGAAGTACCTCGAGCTCATCCCCGGCCCGATCGGCGCGCCGCCGCTTCCCGAGGACTCGGTCCTGACGGGCAACCAGGCGGTCTCGTTCGACCAGGTCACGAAGCTTGCGCACGACATCGAGCTCGACGTCAAGGAGATCACCGGCAGCCTTCGCGGCGCGCTCGGCGGGCCCGAGGGGGAGCAGACGATGCGCGCGATCGTCGCCAACGTCGAGAGGGTCACGGAGGAGCTCAAGGTGATCGTCGCGACGAACCACGAGAACGTGGACGCGACGATCGCGAATTTCCGGGAGTTTTCGCACGAGATGACGCGGCTCGCCGACCGCATCGACGCGCTCGTCGCGGCGAACTCGACCAATACGACGGCGACGATCTCGAACATCAAGGACATCTCGGACAAGCTCCAGCACACGGCGGACAACCTCAATGCGATCACGGACAAGATCAACACCGGGAAGGGGACCGTCGGCCAGCTCATCAACAGCGACGAGACGTCGAAGAACCTGAACGACGCGCTGGTCTCCGTCAAGGAAGGCGTGGGGACGCTCAACAAGACGCTCGGGCGCGCCCAGAAGATCAAGATCGACCTCGGAATGCGCGCCGAGTACCTGGCCGGTCCGTCGCAGGAGAAAGGCTACCTGACGGCGGACATCATTCCCGACCCGTCGCATTTCTATCGGCTCGAGGTCGCCAACGAGCCGAACGGAAAACGGTCGCTCTCGACGACGCTCCTGACGACGACGTTCCCCGACGGACACCAGGAGACGACGTCGATCCAGGAGCAGAAATTCGAGGATTCCTACGCGTTCTCCGCGCTCTTCGGTTTCAACTTCGGCGACCTGACTCTCCGCGGAGGCCTCATGGAATCGCGCGGGGGAGGCGGCGTCGACTACTCCCTGTTGCGCAAGCGTCTGCGCTTCTCGTTCGACATGTGGGACTTCGCCCGCCAGGACTACTCCGCGCACGCGAAGATCGGCGGCCGCTGGTATTTTTCTCCCTCGCTCTTCGCGACCGCCGGGTGGGACGATTTCCTGAATCACAAGAGGGGCCTGGACTCGGTGTTCTTCGGCGCGGGCGTGCGGTGGAACGACGACGATCTGAAGCTGCTGCTCGGTTCCGTGCCCATCAAGTAGGGTCGGCGGAGGAAGAGGCGAGGCGATGCATCGGGCATTCCGTCGCGGGAGCTGGCTCGGGGACCGGGACCGCGTGACGCCGTCGCGGCTCGTCGAACGAGCGACTCGACCGCGCCGCCGTCACCCCCTTCGCCGACGCTCCCGCTCCCGCATCGCGGAGCCTTCGCCTCGGTTACTTCGGCCAAAGGCTCTCGCGATGCGAAGAGCCCGGAGATCGCACCGGAGGCCTCGTTCGTCGAAGTTCCGGGAATCGACGTGAGGGAGCAATCTCGAGATGAAGAACGAGCCCGGATTCGCGTGTTCGGAGTGCGGCGCCTCGTCCGCGAAGTGGATCGGGCGCTGTCCGGACTGCGGCGCGTGGAACTCCTACGTCGCTTCGGCGCCGGCGCCGCGGAGGGGCCGGAGGGCCGCCTCGCCGGCGCGCTCCCTCTCGATCGCCGCGGTCGAGGAGACGCCGGCGCCGCGCCTTCCGACCGGGCTCTCCGACTTCGATCGGGTGCTCGGCGGCGGGCTCGTGCCGGGCTCCGTCGTGCTGATCGGAGGCGAGCCCGGGATCGGCAAGTCGACGCTCCTCCTCCAGGCGGCGCGCGCGTGCGCCGCGGCGGGAGGAACGGTCCTCTATGTCTCGGGCGAGGAGTCGCTCGGCCAGGTGCGCCTGCGGGCCGGCCGCCTGGGCGCGGTCGCCGCGGACCTCCGGGTGGTCGCCGAGACGAATCCGGAGGCGGCGACGGAAGAGGCGCGCGCGATCGATCCCTCGCTCGTCGTCGTCGATTCCGTGCAGGCGATGGCGTCTCCCGACCTTCCGTCGCCGTCCGGGTCGGTCGCCCAGGTGCGGCAGGCGGCGCTCGTCTTCCAGCGGTTCGCCCGCGAGAAGAACGTCCCGGTCGTGCTCATCGGCCACGTCACGAAGGACGGGACGCTCGCCGGTCCGAAGGCGCTCGAGCACCTGGTGGACGCGGTACTGTCGTTCGAGGGAGACCGCTCGCGGGGCCGCAGGATCCTGCGCGCCACGAAGAACCGGTTCGGCGCGGTCGACGAGATCGCGCTCTACGAGATGACGTCGGCGGGCCTGACCGAGGTCGCCGACCCCTCGCGCGCGCTCCTCGCGGAACGCCGCGCGGGAATGCCGGGGAGCGCGGTCTCGGCCTCGCTCGAAGGAACGCGGCCGCTCCTCGTCGAGATCCAGGCGCTCGTCGGGCCGTCCGTGACGGGTTCGGCGCGGCGGAGCGCCGTCGGCCTCGATTCCGGGCGGCTCGCGATGGTGCTCGCCGTCCTCGAGGCGCGGGCCGATCTGCCGGTCGCCGCGCGCGAGATCTTCGTCTCCTGCGCCGGCGGGTTCGACGTCCGGGAGCCGGCCGCCGATCTCGCGCTCGCCGCCGCGATCCTCTCGTCGCACCGGCAGCGGCCGATCGCCGCAGACGCGTTCTTCTTCGGCGAGATCGGGCTGCTCGGCGAGGTGCGGTCGGTTCCCGACGCCGCCGCCCGCCTCCGGGAGGGTGTTGCCCACGGATTCCGGCGCGTGTATCTCCCGCGCTCGGACGCGGCCGCGGCGGCGGAATTCCCCGACTTGGGCGTCATGCCGATCGGGGAAGTGAAGGAACTGGCCTAGTGAAATCCGAAATTCGAATCTCGAAATTCGAAACAAACCCAAAGTTCAAAATTCTAATGATCGAAACGGAAACGGGGACCCTGCCGGAGTCCGCAGAACGCCGGAACCGCGCGAGTTGGTCTGGAACAAGCGGGGGATTTCAAACGACCCGAAACTCAGGTGACCGAACCGGAACCGTTTGGGATTTCGATCATTTCGATTTTGAAATTGTTTCGGGTTTCCGAATTCGTGCTTCGGATTTCCGCGCTCACTCGCTCACGTACTTCGGAGCGCGGCCCGTGATCTTCCGGAACGCCTCGAGGTACCGTTCGCGCGTGCCGCGCACGACGTCTTCGGGGAGCCCGGGAGCGGGCGGCGTCTTGTTCCACCCCGTCCGCTCGAGCCAGTCGCGGATGAACTGCTTGTCGAGCGACGGCGGCGAGGAGCCGGGGCGCCAGGAAGCGGCGGGCCAGAAGCGGGAGGAGTCGGGCGTGAACGCCTCGTCGATCCAGACGAGCCGGCCGCCGTGCACGCCGAATTCGATTTTCGAATCGGCGAGCAGGATCCCCCGCTCTTCGCAGCGCCGCGCCACCTCGCGGTAGAGAGCGAGCGTCCGGCTTTCGAGCTCTCGCGCGCGCTCCTCCCCGAGGACGGCGGCGAGCCGGGACAGCGGGACGTTCTCGTCGTGCCCGCTCTCCGCTTTCGTCGCGGGAGTGAAGATCGGTTCCGGGAGCCGCGAGGCCTCCTTCAGGCCGGGGGGGAGGCGCACGCCGCAGACCGCCCCATCGCGGACGTAGTCCTTCCACCCCGATCCCGCGAGATATCCCCGGGCGACGCACTCGAACGGAATCACCTCGCATCGGCGCGCGATCACCGCGCGTCCCGGCAGGTCGTCGTCCGCCGCGCCCGCCGGAAATTTTGCGGGTCGGTCTCGACGAGATGGTTCTCGACGTCGGGGAACTGCGCGAACCAGTGGTTCGACAGCTGGTTCAGGATCTTCCCCTTGTCCGGGATCCCGGGCGAGAGTACGACGTCGAAGGCGGAGACGCGGTCGGTCGCGACGATGAGGAGCCGGCCGCCGAGATCGTAGACGTCGCGCACCTTTCCCCGCCGGAGGAGCGGAAAGGGGAGCGTCGTGGAGGAGAGCGGTTTCACGCGGAAGGAGTGTAGCAAAGCGGCAGCCGCCCCCGGCGGCGCGGCCGCCGAGGATTGAGTCGGGGCGAGACGCTTTGCTATCTTGGCCGCGATGCTCCTGTCGGGGATCCTCCTTCTCGCGTCGGCCGGATTCTTTCCCGCCTCGCCGACGGTCACGACGTTCCGGACGCGCGACTTCGGCGGCCGCTCTTTTCCGGACGCGATCGTCCGGTCCGCCGGCGACCGCCTGCGGGTCGAGGCGTTCGGGCGCACGTTCCTCTTCGACGGGCGCGCGTGGCACGGGGAGCATCCGCTCGCCGAGGAGGACTCGGGCGCGGTCGCCTTCCTCGCGCTCTTCGAGGAAGGGACGACGGTCGAGCGCGCGGACGACTCCGGACGGCCCGCCGTTCTCGTCGACGTGCCCGCCGGGTCGAAGAAGGCGCGGGTCGAATACCGCTGGGACGCCGCCGGGCTCCTCGCGGCGAACGTCGTCTTCACGGACGGGAGCGGTTATCAGTTCCGCCGGGAATCGTCCGAGCCCGCCGAGCTCTCCCCGTCGGATTTCGAGCCGCCGCGCGTCGTCGCTCCTCCACCCGCGGGCGTGGGAGCGTCGGGCAACGGCGGGAGCGACCCGGCCGCCGTCGAGCGCCTCTTCGCGCTCTCGATCACGGATGCGGAACAGCTCGCCTTCGAGAAGGCGGGCGGCGTCGGGAAATTCCGCGTCCCGGGCGCCCCGCCATGAATCTCCGGCTCCTTCGCGCGTTGCCGCTCGCCGCCGCGGCCGCGCTCGCCTGCGCCGGCGGAAAATCCGCGCCCCGCGGCGCCGCAGCGGGCACCGGTCCGTCCGGGGGGGCCCGGCTTCCGAACCCGGCGGCCGTCGCCGAGGGACGCGCGCTCGCGGCGCGGCTCTTCGGCCGCGATCCCCTCGTCGCCGACACGCGCCTTCTCCGGTACGTCGCCCTCGTGGGGCGAACCTGCGCCGGCGCGTCGTCGCCGGGGTGGCGATTCGCGGTGACGCAGTCGACGATCCCGTACGCCACGGCTTTCCCCGGCCGCATCGTCGTCATCTCGCGCGGCCTCCTCGTTCTCGTCCGGTCGGAGGCGGAGCTCGCCGTCGTGCTCTCGCGGGAGATCTGCCGGGGCGCGGAGGCCCCGGCCCGCGACTTTCCGGGCCCTGCCGTCGAGACCGCCGACGCCGCGGGCGAGACGGCGCTCGACGCGTGCGGCGCGCGCCGCGCCTCCGGCGCGGGATATGATGCCTCCGCCTTCCTGCGACTCCTGGACACGCTGCAGGATCGCGCCGCGTCCGCGCGACAGAAGTCGGACCTCCAGGCGCGCGCCGCGGCGTATCGCGCGCTCCCGGAGGCCGCGGCCGGGGGAAAACTGCTGGCCGAGCGTTTTCGCAGCTCGGCGATCTTGTGAGGAACGATGGCGAAGCTGCTCTGGCGACCGACACGGAAATTCCCCGAAATCCACTATTTCGTCCCCGAGAAGGGGGAAGCCCCCGGCGGCCTCGGCCGCCGGACCCCCGACTGCGCGGGCGAGACGTTCTGGATCGCGGGCGATCGGCGCCCGGCGGTCCTCGTTCACCGCTACAAGCCCGGCCCGAGCCTCCTCGGGGCGCTCCGCGGCGCCACACGGCAGGCGGCGCGCTCGATGCAGAAGCGGGGCGCCGTCTCGGCCCTGTTCGTCTATCCCCGGGAGGCCGCGGCGATCGCGCCGGCGCTCCTCCCGCACGTCGCGCTGTCGGACTACGATTTCCGTCGCTACCGGAGCGGCGAGAAGAGGTCCCGGCTGACGCTCGGCGTCGACGTGGAGGGCGCGAACGTCTCCAGTCCGGACCGGCGCGCGGCCGAGGTCGCGGCGGAAATGGCGGAGTGGGCGCGGGACCTCGGCAACACCCCCGCCAACGATCTCGGATCGCGCGAGCTCACCTCGATCGTGGCTTCCGCCGCGCGGCGGGATGGGCTCTACTTCCGGGCGCTCTCGCCCGCGCAGATCCGGCGCGAACGCATGGGGGGCGTGCTCGGGGTCTCCTCGGGGAGCCGGCGGCCTCCCGGTTTCCTGGTCCTCGCGCACCGTCCCCGCTCCCCCCGGGGAAGCGTCGTCCTCGTCGGAAAGGGGATCACGTTCGATTCGGGCGGGATCTCGATCAAGGGCGCCGCGTCGATGGGGGAGATGAAGTTCGACATGATGGGCGCCGCGACCGCGCTCGCGATCGTGCGGGCCGCCCGCCGGATCGCGCTCCCGCTCACCGTGACCGCGCTCGCACCGCTCGCGGAGAACGTTCCCTCCGGAACGTCGTACCGGCCGGGAGACATCCTTCGGATGCGCAACGGCAAGACGGTCGAGGTCGACAACACCGACGCCGAGGGGCGCCTGATCCTCGCCGACGCGCTGTCGTACGCCGAGAAGTTCCGGCCCGACGCGATCATCGATTTCGCGACGCTGACCGGCGCCGTCCTCGTCGCCCTGGGCCACGAATGCGCGGGCGTGATGGGCAATGACGACCGGCTCGTCGGCGACCTCCTCGCGGCGGGCGAGCGCACGGGCGACCGTTTCTGGCGGCTCCCGCTCTGGGACGAATACCGGGAGCTCCTGAAGTCCGACTACGCGGACATGAAGAACGTCGGCGGGCGGTGGGCCGGGACGGTGAGCGCGGCGATCTTCCTCAAGGAGTTCGTGCCGGCGGGCGTGCCGTGGGCGCACTGCGACATCGCCGGGACCGCGCATTTCGAGAAGGCGCGGGCGGGATATCCCGCGGGCGCCTCGGGGTTCGGGATCGCGGCGGCTCTCGACCTCCTGCGGACGCGATCCGGCAGGGCGAAGCCGGCGCGTCGAGCCGCGGGACGCCGCCGCCGACGGCGTCGAGCCGTCAAATAGAGCGGCGAGCCGTCAGCTGACGAGGGCGGCAAGCCGTCACTGGAAAAGCCCGGCGACCGCCGCCGGATCCGCGGGCGGGATCCGGGTGAGCCCGAACGTGTCGCGCGCGTGCTCCGGATTCGACATGCCCACGAGCGCGACGTCACTCCCGCGGCGGAGCGCGGGAGCTGGAGCGCGCGCCGGGCGCCCGCGGGAACGCCCGCGAAGAGCTCGTCGATCTGCGGCGGAAGGTCCGCGTCGACGAGCCTTCCCTGCAGGATCGACGCGGACGCGAAGAACGCGAGGCCGAGATCGGACGCGGCCGCGCCGAGGGGAACGATCTTCCCGCGGGAGGGCTGGGACGGGTAGGCGATCGCCTGGGCATCGCGAGGTTGACGGGAGCCTGAACGGCCGCGAAATGGTGGGCGTCTCCCGCGACGTCGCGCGCGGCCGCGGCGATCTCGGCGAGCGAAAGGTGCGCGGGATGCGAGGCGGGCACGCGGAGCGCATCCCAGGTCGCGATCCCCCAGGCGCCGATTCGCCCCTCCTCGGCGGCCTTCTCGAGCACCTCGATCGCCCGGCGCAGCCGACCCGCGAAGGCCTGGCGGGTGACGGCCTGGAGCTGCGTTTCGGGATTGTGGAGATAGTAGAGGTCGATCGTGTGGAGGTTCAGGTTCCTCCGGCTGAGCTCGATCATCCCCCCGAGGAACTGCGGCGCGATCGCGTGGCATCCGGCGGCGAGGTCGGGCGCGGAGAGGATGCCCGTATGGAAAAACGCGTCCTCGACCTGGGCGTCGGGGGAGCGCGGGTCGGCGCTGTCGTACGGGAGGAAGCCTCCCTTCGTCGCGACGAAGATCTCGTCGCGGGCCGCGGAGCCGGATTCGATCGCCGCCGCGACGGCGCGGCCGACCGCGCGCTCGCTCCGCTGGCCCCGGTAGTTGACCGCGGTGTCGATCACGTTGACGCCGAGCGAGAGCGCGAGGGCGATCGACTCCTCGAAGCCGCGGTCCGTGGCGTCGTCCTCCTCGCCGAGATAGGTCCCGAGCCCGATCGAGGAAAGCGTCAGGTCCGAACCGGTCTTCCGGAAATGGGACGAAGGCGCGGACGAACGCCCGGCGAAGCCGGGCGTCCCCTCCGCCGTCGCGCGGCCTGCGATCAACGCTTGATCACCAGCACGTTGAAGGCCTTGTCGACGATCGGGCTGTAGTCATCGAGATAGATGTTCCAGTGTGATCCGTCGTAGTAAACACTGTAGGGCGACACCAGGTAGTTTCCTCCCGGGGCCTCCGGCGGGTTGTAGTTGTGCGTCACGATCAGGATCGCGTTCGGATCGCCGTCCGTCAGCGGATTGGTGATGACAGTGATGTAGCCCGCGACGACGCTGCCGGCCGTCGCCACGTGCACGAACGCCGTCGGGTTCGTGCCGCTCACCTTCAGCGCGCCATTGGTGAGATCGAGCGCGGTGCCGGCGCCCGATCCGGCGTACTGGGCGCGCATCGCGCTGCCCGAAGAGTCGTAGGTGACGCCGACGACTCCGAAGTAGGAGCCGGTGAAGAACCGTCCGAGCTCTCCCCAGGCCTGGGGCGACTCGGAGGAGTCGACGGCGTCGCCGTAGGTTCCGAAGACGCGTCCGCGTCCCCAGATCGCGACTCCGGCATCGGTCGTGTCGGTGGTCTCGGCGAAGACTCCCTGGGGGCCCGCGAGGATATGGACGTTCCCGCTCGCGCTCGCGAGCGAGAGGGGGATCGCGACGCCGAGCGGGTCGCCCGCGCTCCCGTCTCCCTGGAGCGTGGCGTCGTGGGCGACGGTCCCGCCCCCGCCTCCGCCGAGGAGGCTTCCCTTGAAGGACATCTCGAAGCCGGAGTTGTCGGAGGTCCCGTTGGTCACCTGCGCTCCCGCGATGATCACGGCCCCCGAGCCTCCCGTGACCGTGGCCGAGATCCGCGCGTTCGTGGTCGCGATCGCCGGCACCACGTCCGTGACGTTCAACTGGATCTGCTCGTACGCCGAAAGGAGATACGCTTTCTGGCCGAGCATCACGCCCGCGGCGTCGAAAACCTGGACGTTGACCGTCGGGTTCCCGCCGCCCGTTTCGACGAGCGCGAAGTTGTACCGGAAGTCCTCGCCGCCGTTCTGATTGACTCCCTGGATCGTGGCGGACTCGCCGGGATGGATCGAGAAGGACAGGGGAACCGCCGCGAAGAACATGCCCTCCGTGTCTCCGAGGCCCGCCCCCGGGGGCTGGTTGTAGATGCGCTCCGAAACGAGGATGTTTCCGGACGCCTGGATGCGTCCCGCGCCGAGAGCCGACGTCTCGCCGAACAGGGTCTCGACGACGTTCTCGTACATCTTCGTCTCCCCCGCGGCGAGAGAGTCCGAAAACGAGGCGGGCGAAGGATTCGCCTGTCCGGTCTTCAGGAACTCGAACGTGAAGGACACCGGGACGCCCGTGAGGTTCGTGGCCCACACCGTCGTATAGAACTGCGAGCCGCCGGCGCCCGGAATCCGGCCGATGGCGGGCAGGAATACTTCGTCGGCCGCGAACCCCGCGTGCGCCGCGGGAGCGGCGAGGCCGACGGGGAGAAGCAGCGCAGCGAGCAGGAAAAACTTCCTCCACGGACGAGCCGGAACGGACGAATACCCGTACTCCCTCATGATTTTGCTCCTTTCGGAATGAGACCCTGCCGGCAGTATAGCGCCGTTGTTCCGGCGCGGCGTGGACCGTCGATGCCCGCCGGGGAAGCGCCGTCGGCGCCGGCGCAGCGCCCGGCGGATCGAGCGCGTCAGTGCTTCGCGACGCGAACGATGAGCGGATCTTCGGGCGATCCGGTCCGGTGAACGGCGCCCGAGGCGTCGCGCGTCTCGAGCCAGTATTCGATCGCCGGTGGAACGACCTCTTCGGCGGGCACGAACGCCCGGAGACTTCCGGCGGGTCCGGGCAGGGCCGCCACGGTGCGCCAGCCCGCCGACCGGCGGTTTCGGAAATGCACTTCGCCCGAGACGGCAGGCGGAGCGTCTGCCCACTCCACGGGTATCGCCACCTCGTGCCCCGCGCGGGCGCGGATGGCCTTCGGGCGCGGAGCCGGCGACAGGTGCGCGGCGACGAACGCGGACTCGAGGGCGGCGCGGCGGCGCGTGACGCCGCGGTCGGGCGGGAGAAACGGCAGCCGGTCGTAGATCCGGTAGAGCGCGAGCGCCCGCCGGCCCATCCCCATCTCTTCGGCGCGATGCGCCTCCGCCTTCAGGGAGCGGGGCAGGTCGCGCCGGAGACTGGCGGTCAGAGGCGACGCCGGATGGCGGCCGACGTATTCGACGAGGAAGGCGACGAGCGCATCGATGTCTCCCTCCTTTCCCGATTCGGCGGCGGCCCGCAGGACGCGGATGCGTTCCCGGGCGGCCGATTCGTCGTCCGGAGCGGGCGCTTGCGCCGCCGCCGGCGGCGGTCCGGCAGCCGCTTCACCGGCAGCGAACGCGGGAGTCGAAATCATCGCGGCGACGAGGCCGACGAGGAGGGCAGAGAGAGCGGCGATAGGGCGGGCCACGGTCGCGAAACGCATTATACGAAGCGCCGGGGGCATTCCGTTCCTTCCCGGCGGGCTGCGTGCCTTATCGCCCGTCCTGCCAGAGCCGGATCCGGCGCCTGAGCTCCTCCCAGGCCCGGCGGCGGTGCGAGATCGCATTTTTCTCGGCGGCGCTCATCTCCGCGAACGTGCGGCTCTCCCCGTCGGGGACGAAGATCGCGTCCCATCCGAAGCCGCCGCTTCCCCGGGGCCGCTCCGCGATCGATCCCTCGATCCGGCCGACGGCCGTGAGCTGCTCGGTCTCCGAGCGGAACGCGAGGACGCACGTCGCTGTCGCGCGCCGGTCCCGGAACCCGTCGAGAGAGCGGCAGAGAGTTTCGAGGCCGGCCAGCTTCTCGAACCATTTGACGTACGGACCCGGGAGGCCCCCCCAGGCCTGGAACCCGAGCGCCGAATCCTCGACGACGCACGCGCGCTCGAGCCGGCGGAACGCTTCCCGCGCCTTCTCCCGGGCGACCTCCTCGATCGTCGCCGCCTGGATCTCGGGGAGCTCGATGTCGGCGCGCTCGACCTCGGAGCCAAGGATCTCGCCGGCTTCGCGCGCCTTCGACGGGGAGCTGGTCACGAGGAGAATCTTCACTGTTCGATTGTAAGCGGATGCGGGAAGCGTTCCGCCGTCCGCCTCCGTTCCGACAATCGACGCGCGCGCCGCCGCCGCTCCCGGACGGATCCGGCCGCGCTTACGGCATCTTCGTCCAGCCGCGGTACAGCGCCCGGAGCTTCTCTTTCAGCTCCTCGAGCGTCCCGGCGTTCTCGACGACGTCGTCCGCTCTGGCGCGGGCTTCCCCTTCCGGCATCTGGGCGGCCATGCGGCGCTCCGCGTCCTCGCGGGCGATTCCGCGTTTCTGCGCCCGCGCGAGCCGGACCTCGCGGGGGGCGGCGACGAGGAGAACCCGGTCGAATTCGCGGCCGTAATCGCCCTCGAGGAGCTGCGACGCTTCGGCGACGGCGCTCGGCGCGCCGGCCATCTCCGCTTCCGCGAAGCGCCGGCGAATCTCGCCGATGACCAGCGGGTGGATCGCCGCTTCGAGCCGGCGCCGCGATCCGGCGTCGGCGAAGGCGAGCTTCGCGAGCGCCGGTTTCGATACGGTGCCGCTCGCGTCGAGCACCGCGCGGCCGAAGAGCCCCTCGACGGCCTTCGCGCCGGGGGCGCCGGGCGCGTACAGGTCCGCGACGATCGCGTCGGCGTCGAAGACCTCCGCACCGAGATCGCGCAGGATTTTCGCGGCGGAGGATTTCCCGGCGGCGATCCCGCCGGTCAGGCCGATCCGGAGCACGACCTCACCTCCCGGCCCCCTCTCCGGCTGGAGAGGGGGTGGCAAAAGCGCCGGGGGTGAGGTTTCGCGCGCGCATGTGCGCGGCTTTCACGGTGTTCTTGAGCAGCATCGCGACGGTGAGCGGTCCCACGCCCTTCGGCACTGGCGTGACGGCGGAGGCCACGGCGCTTGCCGACGCAAAATCGACGTCGCCGGCGAGACCGTCCTCCAGGCGGTTGATCCCCACGTCGACGACGACGGCGCCGGGCCGGATGAACTCGGCCGTCACGAAGCGCGGCCGTCCGATCGCGACGACGAGGATCTCTCCTTCGCGGCATATCGCCGGAAGATCGGCGGTCTTCGAATGGGCGACCGTCACGGTGGCGTTCTGCGCGAGGAGGAGCGACGCCATGGGCTTGCCGACGATTTCGCTGCGGCCGACCACGACGGCGTGTTTCCCGGCGACCTCGATGCCCGTCCGTCGGAGCAGCTCCATGATTCCGGCGGGAGTGCAGGGCACGAGGCGCGGGCGCCCCTGCTGGAGCAGCCCGACGTTCAACGGATGGAAGCCGTCGACGTCTTTGCCGGGATCGACCGCGTCCAGCACCCGCCGGGCGTCGAGCGCGGGGGGGAGCGGCATCTGGACGAGGAGGCCGTCGACGGAGGGGTCGGCATTGCCCTCGACGACGCGGGCGAGGAGCTCGTCGAGGGTCGTCGACGCCGGGAGCCGAAGCGTGTCGGCCGCGATCCTCGCTTCCCAGGCCGCCTTCTCCTTGCTCCGGACGTAGACGCTCGAGCCCGGGTCGTCGCCGACCAGGATGACCCGCAGGCCCGGAGCCCGGCCATGCGCTCGGGCGAACTCGATCGCCCCGGCGGCGGCCTCCGCCCGGAGCTCCGCGGCGACTGCCGTGCCTTCGAGGACCCGCGCCGTCACGGTTTCCTCCCGGTGTGGATCGCGACGACGCCGAACGTCATCGGCCGGGCGGCGACGTCCTCGAAACCCGCCGCGCGAAGGACGCCGGCGAGCGCCTCCCGCCCCGGCCAGGCGCGCGTCGACCGGTGAAGATACCGATACGCTTCCGGGCTGCCGGAGAAGAAGCCCCCGACCCGCGGGAGCACGCGGTCGGCATACATCCGATAAACGGCGCCGGCGAGGCCGGTCGGCTGCGAGAACTCGAGGATCAGGAGAAGGCCGCCGGGCCGGAGAACCCTCCTCATCTCGGCGAGGCCGCGGCGCAGGTCGGCGAAGTTCCGCACGCCGAAGGCGATCGTCACGGCGTCGAAGGCGTCCTCCGGAAAGGGCAGGGCGAGGGCGTCGCCGGCCGAGAGGGATGCGGGTTCTCCTTCCGGCGGGCCCGGGCGAGCATGTCGAGGCAGAAATCCGCGCCCACAACGGTCCGTCCCGGCCGGGCGAGCGCCGCCGCGAGGTCTCCCGTCCCGGTCGCGAGGTCGAGGACCCGCCGGCGGGCGGGCTCGACCAGCCGGGCCGCACGAGCCCTCCATCGCCGGTCCCGGTTGAAGGAGAGGAGGTGGTTCAGTGCGTCATACCGCGGGGCGATGCGGGCGAACATCGAGGCGACCGCCGCGGGAGACTTGTCCAGATCGGGCACGCGCGGAGAATAGCAGCTTGACAGCCCAAGAGTTTACGGATATCTTTCGTGTCCCCTTGCCGAGGGGAGTGCTGCGTCCGGATCGGTGCGACGCGACGAATTGCGTCGAAGGACGAGAGAAATCGCGTCGTTGACGTGGACGCAAGATCATTTGGAGTGGGAATGCCGTCGAAGACCATGGTGGTAAAACAGTCTCAGGTGCGCCACGACTGGTTCGTCGTCGACGCGCAGGGGGCGCCCGTCGGGCGCGTCGCGGCTCGCGCGGCGAAGATCCTCATGGGAAAGAACAAGGCCGCGTGGAGCCCGTCGCTCGACAACGGCGATTTCGTCGTCGTCATCAACGCCGGGAAGGCGGTCCTTACCGGGCGCAAGGAGCAGGACAAGATGTACCGCCGGCATACGGGATTTCCCGGCGGCCTGCGCGAGACGAATGCGGCCGACATGCGCGCGAAGCACCCGGAGAAGCTGATCGAGGAAGCGGTGCGCGGCATGCTCCCGAAGAACTCTCTCGGCCGGAAGCAGTTCCGGAAGCTGAAGGTGTACGGCGGCGCCACGCATCCGCACGAGGCGCAGCGCCCGAAGACGTTGAAGCTCGCGGCGCGGGCGTAAGGGCAGGAGGACGGTTTGGCAGCGACACTTCGGTACTACGGAACGGGCCGCCGCAAGGAAGCGGTCGCCCGCGTCTACCTCAAGCCGGGGACCGGCGAGATCAAGGTGAACGACCACGGGTTCGACGAGTACTTCCCGAACAAGGTCCTGAAGATGATCATCAAGCAGCCGCTCGCGCTGACCGAGACGACCGACAAGTTCGACATCGGCGTCCAGGTGGATGGCGGAGGGCCGGCGGGCCAGGCGGGCGCGATCCGGCACGGCATTTCGCGCGCTCTCATCCAGTTCAACGCGGAGCTCCGGCCGCGGCTCAAGAAGGAAGGTCTGCTGACGCGCGATTCGCGCGTGAAGGAACGGAAGAAGTACGGGCAGCGCGGGGCGCGGCCCGGTTCCAGTTCTCCAAACGGTAACCGCGAGAGGGCGGGGCATGGAGTCCCTCCCCGTTTCGAAGGAGGTGTGATCTGGCTTCTATTTCGATGAAGGAACTGCTCGAGGCTGGCGTCCATTTCGGTCATCAGACGAAGCGCTGGAATCCCAAGATGAAGAAGTTCATCTTCGGCAAGCGCAACGGGATCTACATCATCGACCTGCAAAAGACGCTCAGGCAGTTCAAGCAAGCCTCGGAATTCGTGACCGCCCTGGCGGCCGCGGGAAAGAACATTCTCTTCGTGGGGACCAAGCGTCAGGCGCAGGACGCGATCTACGAGGAAGCCAACCGCTGCGGGATGTTCTTCGTGAACACGCGGTGGCTCGGCGGAACGCTGACGAACTTCGCGACGATCCGCAAATCGATCCACCGGCTGAAGGAAATCGAGGCCTCGCTCTCGGACACCGAGAACGAGAACCTCACCAAGAAGGAGCGCATCCGCCTGGAGCGGGAGAAGGAGAAGCTCGAGAAGAATCTCTCCGGGATCAAGGAGATGGACGAGCTTCCGGACGCGCTCTTCGTGATCGACCCGAAGAAGGAGCACATCGCCGTCAAGGAGGCGCACTCCCTGAAGATCCCGATCGTGGCGGTCGTGGACACCAACTGCGATCCGGAGCTGATCGATCACGTGATCCCCGGAAACGACGACGCGATCCGCGCGATCCGGCTCTTCACGAGCAAGGTCGCCGACTCGATCCTCGAAGGACTCCACGCGCACGACGAGCGCTACACGGGCGAGGGCGCGGCTTCGGCCGGCGCCGCCTCGCCGGAGCCCTTCGGAGCCGTCGCCGGCTGACGGGCAAAGAAGTCGATACGCGGGCCGGGGCGTTCGCGTCCCGGCCCGATTTTTTTAAATGGAGAACGACATGGAGATCACGGCCAGGATGGTCAACGAGCTGCGCCAGCGAACCGGCGCGGGGATGATGGAGTGCAAGGCGGCGCTGAAGGAGGCCGGAGGGAACGCCGAGGAAGCCGTCACGATCCTGCGGAAGAAGGGGCTCGCCGCGGCCGCGAAGAAGGCGGGACGCGCGGCGACGGAAGGGCTCGTCTCCGCGAAAGTGCATCCCGCCGCCGCGGTGCTCCTCGAGGTCAACTGCGAGACGGATTTCGTCGCGAAGACCGACGACTTCCGCACGTTCGTCGAGAAGCTCTCGGATCGGATCGCGAGCCACGACGCCTTCGGCGAGACCGACGACGGGCCGGTCGAGGCGCTGCTCGCGCTTCCCTCGCCGATTCCCCTCGGGACGACGGTCGCGGAGGCGGTGGCGCATCTCGTCGCCAAGATCGGCGAGAACATGAGCGTCCGGCGCTTTGCCCGCTGGATCCCGAAAGCGGGCGAGACGTTCGCGACCTACGTGCACGGCAACGGACGGATCGGCGTCCTCGTCGGGATCCCCGGCGGCAGCGAGGATCTCGCCCGCGACGTCGCGATGCACGTCGCGGCGGCGGAGCCGCGCTTCGCGCGGCGCGAGGACGTCGACAAGTCGGTCCTGGACGGCGAGCGGGAGATCGCCCGGGCCCAGGCGGCGGCGTCGGGCAAGCCCGCCAACGTCGTCGAGAAGATCGCCGAGGGGAAGATCGAGAAGTTCTTCCAGGAGTGCGTCCTGTGCGAGCAGGCCTACGTCCGCGACGACAAGCAGACCGTCGGCCAGGTGCTGAAGGCGCGCGGCGGGGAGTCCGCTCTGGGCCTGCGCTTCCTTCGGTACAAGCTGGGGGAAGGCCTGGCCAAGAAGGAAAACGACTTTGCGGCGGAAGTCGCGGCGCAGACCCGGTAGTTGCGAGTTTCCGAGTTGCGAGTCGCGAGTCTGAGCCGGGCCGGCCTTTTCCTCGAGGCGCGTTGAGGCGCGAGCCCGACGGGATGCGGGTCGCCCGCGAGATCCCGAGGCATACCGGGGTTATGTCGCAGGGTCTCGTGGGCGGCACGCACCCGTAGTCGCTCGATGCATCTCCGCGCCAGCTCTAATACAATCCCGGCCGTGACCGAGCCCCGCTACAAACGCATTCTGCTCAAGGTTTCCGGCGAAGCCCTCATGGGGGATCGTCCGTTCGGGATCGACCCCGAGCGGATCGCGCGCATCGCCGACGAGATCGCCGACGTGCACAAGAAGGGGGTCGGCGTGGCCGTCGTTCTCGGCGGCGGCAACATCATCCGGGGCGTGACGGCGGCCGCGTCGGGTATCGACCGGGTCACCGGCGATCACATGGGAATGCTCGCGACGGTCATCAACGGCCTCGCGATGCAGGATGCGCTCGAGAAGCGCGACGTCAGCACCCGCCTGATCTCGGCGATCGAGATGCGGCAGATCTCGGAGCCGTTCATCCGGCGCCGCGCGCTCCGGCATCTCGAGAAGGGCCGCGTCGTGCTCTTCGTCGGCGGAACCGGCAACCCGTATTTCACGACCGATTCGGCCGCCGCGCTTCGCGCCAACGAGATCAAGGCGGACGTGCTGCTCAAGGCGACGAAGGTGGACGGGGTGTATACGGCCGATCCGAAGCTCGACCGGGCGGCGCGCCTCCTTCCCTCCCTGACATACAGGCAGGCGCTCGAGGAGAATCTCGGCGTCATGGACGCGGCGGCGGTCGCGCTGTGCCGCGACAACCGGCTGCCGATCAAAGTTTTCAACCTCCTCGTCCCCGGCAATATCCGGAGAGTGGTGGAGGGGGCCGACATCGGGTCTCTCGTCGTCGACGAGGTCCCGGCGACGGCGGGAGACGTACCGTGAGAAACGAGATCGCGTCCGCGGAACAGAAGATGGTCACGGCGATCGACGCCCTGAAGCACCAGTTCGGAACCCTCCGGACGGGGCGAGCGTCGGCCGGACTCCTCGAGGGAGTCATGGTCAACTCCTACGGCACCGAGGTGCCGATCAGGCAGGTATGCAGCCTGACCGTCCCCGAGTCGAACCTGATCGTCGCCCAGCCCTGGGACCCGAAGATGTGCGGCGAGATCGACAAGGCGATCCGGAAAGCCGACCTCGGGCTCAATCCCGTTTCGGACGGGAAGATCGTGCGCATTCCCGTGCCGTCGCCGACCGAGGAGCGTCGCAAGGAGCTCGTCAAGCGCGCCCATCACATGGCCGAGGAGGTCCGCGTCGAGATCCGCCGGTTCCGGCACGAGGCGAACGACGCGCTCAAGAAGCTGATGAAGGACAAGAAGATCTCCGAGGACGACGAGCGCCGCGGCCTCGAGGAGGTCCAGAAGCTCACCGACAAGCGGATCACGGAGGTCGACGGGGTGCTCAAGGCCAAAGAGGAAGAGATCCTCAAGGTGTGAGCCTGCATCTCCTGATCCCGGCCGCCGGCGGAGGACAGCGTCTCGGAAGCCCGCTCCCGAAAGCGCTCGTCCCGATCGGCGGGCGGCCTCTCGTCTGCCTCGCGCTGCGGGCGTTCGACGGCATTCCCTTCCAGAGCGGCGTCGTGATGGCGCCGGCCGGGCACGAAGACGAGGTTGCGGCGGCCGTGGGGCGGCGGTTCCCGGTTCGGAGGGGCGGCCCGTCGCGCGCGGAGTCGGTCGCGATCGGAATCGCCGAGCTCGATCCCGGCCCGCGCGACTTCGTCGTCGTGCACGACGCGGCGCGCCCTTTCGTGACTCCCGAAGAAGTCCGGCTCGTCGTGTCGGCGGCCGAGGAGTCGGGCGCGGCGATCGCCGTCATGGCGGTCGCCGACACGTTGAAGCGGTGGGACGGCTCCTGGATCTCCGGGACCCTCGACCGCGAGGAGATCGCCGCGGCCGCGACGCCGCAGGTGTTCCGCGGCGACGTCCTGCGCCGCGCGCTCGAGGCGCCGCCGGCGACCGACGAGGCGGCGCGGTGCGAGGCGATCGGAATCCGGGTCGCCGGCGTGCCGGTTTCCCGCCGGGCCTTCAAGATCACGTGGCCGGAAGACCTCGCGATCGCCGAGGCGATGCTTCGAAACCTCACCCCCCTGCCCCCGCTCCAGATGGAGAGGAAG
Organism: uncultured Acidobacteriota bacterium; assembly: GCA_963794295.1. Classification (GTDB taxonomy): domain Bacteria; phylum Acidobacteriota; class Thermoanaerobaculia; order UBA5066; family DATFVB01; genus DATFVB01. The sequence continues at coordinate 273,560 of CAWCDE010000007.1, read as the reverse complement.
GGACGGGATCGCGAGTGAGAGTCGGGCTCGGATTCGACGCGCATCCGTTCGCGGAGGACCGGGCGCTTCGGCTCGGAGGTCTCGAGTGGCCGGGGGAGCGTGGTCTCGGCGGGCACTCCGACGGCGACGTGCTTCTCCACGCCGCCGCCGACGCGATCCTCGGAGCGTCGGGGAGCGGAAGCCTCGGGGAGCATTTCTCCGATCGCGATTCCGGCAACCGCGGCCGCGACAGCGCGGAGATGCTCTCGCGCGCGGCGTCGCTCGCACGGGAGAAAGGGCTCGTCCTCGGCAACCTCGACGCGACGGTCGTCGGCGAAAGCCCTCGGATCGCCCCGCGGCGCGACGAGCTGGAGCGGCGGCTCGCGCAAATCCTCGGCGTCGCGCGCGAAAAGATCTCGGTCCGCGGGACCTCGACCAACGCAATGGGCTTCCCCGGCCGCGGCGAAGGCCTCGCCGCGATGGTCGTGGCCCTGCTGGAGAGCCTGTGATTCTCGTTTTCTTCCCCACCCCTCCCCACCTGGGGAAGGGTCGGCCGGCGGCCGGGGGAGGGGTTTCGACGCGGCGGTTCGCTCCCATGGAGACGCCGCGTTGATCGTGGCCGGTTTCCATGCGGTCGAAGAAGCGGTGCGCGCGTCGCCCCGCCGCGTCGAGTGGGCCCTCTTCGAAGAGGCTCGCCGCGACCGGCGGAGCGGGGAGTTGAAGCGCCTCTGTCGGGAATCCGGAGTCTCGGTTCGGTACGGGAAGGCGGACGCTCTCGACCGCCTGGCGCGGCATCACCAGGGCGTCGTCGCCCGTCTCGCGGAAGTGGCGTTCGCACCGATCGCCGGAGCCTTTTCCGGAGAGCGCGACGGCCGTTTCCTGTTTCTCCTGGACGACGTTCAGGATCCCCACAACGTCGGGGCGATCCTGCGGGTGGCGGAGGCGGCGGGGGCCGGCGTGGTGGTCCACGAGCGCGGCTCTGCTCCGCTCTCCGAAACGGTGGCGAGGGTTTCCGCCGGCGCCATCTCCCGGGTCCCGGTCTTCCGGGCGGGCAACCTCCGACGTTTCCTCGACGATGCCCGGGAGGCGGGATTCTTCGCCGTCGGTCTCGACGAGCGGGGAGAGGACCTGTACGGCATCGACCTCTCCGGAGACCTCGTCCTTGTCTTCGGCTCGGAAGGGAAAGGACTTCGCCGTCTGGTGGCGGAGGGGTGCGACGTTCTCGCCCGGCTCCCGATGGCCGGGAAGATCGCCTCCTTGAATGTTTCGACGGCGGCCGCCGCCGCCGCGTTCGAAGCCGTCCGGCAGCGCCGCGGCCGGAGATAGACGCGCCGCCGTTTTTGCTCGAAAATTGGGCGCGCCGGGGCGTCACCCGGGGGTGGCGCCCCGGTCCTATTTGCCAGAGACGAAAAGTGCTTGCGCGTGAAAGTCCGCTCTGGTATCGTTCATGGTTCGCGCCGCGCTCACAAGATCCGTGTGTGCCGGCTGGGTCTTTGAAGAGAGCGGCGGGGGAACTCCGCGGAATCGCGCCGGCGTAGCTCAATCGGCAGAGCAGCGGTTTTGTAAACCGAAGGTTGGAGGTTCAATTCCTCTCGTCGGCTCCAATGAGCGGCGCGGGGAATCGAAAGAGTTTTCCGGGCAGTTGGCCGAGTGGTTAATGGCAGCAGACTGTAAATCTGCCGCGCTTCGCGCTACGGAGGTTCGAATCCTCCACTGCCCACCATCTCGTGGGCGCGGAGGCGAAGGACGGGAATCGCGCGGGAGTAACTCAGGGGTAGAGTCACAGCCTTCCAAGCTGTTGGTCGCGGGTTCGAATCCCGTCTCCCGCTCCAAGCCGATAGCAACGTCGAAGTGGCGAGGAAACATGAGCAGGCAGCGATGTCGAAGCGTGAAGACGGGATTCGGACCCGTGGGGGAGCCCGAGGGGGTGAACCCCCTCGGGATAGATAGAACGAATCCCGTCTCCCGCTCCGGTCCGGAGCGTGGAGACCGCGCCCCGGAGCCAGGAGCGGAGGCCCACGGCCTCGAGCCCTCTCGTTTCGCTCTCCGAACACCGGTGACACTTGCCCACGTAGCTCAGTCGGTAGAGCGCGTCCTTGGTAAGGACGAGGTCACCAGTTCAATCCTGGTCGTGGGCTCCAACCCGGGAATTCCGGCCGGCTCGTTTTGACAGGAAGAGGGAAGGATGTCGAAAGAGAAGTTTGACCGCAGCAAGCCGCACGTGAACGTCGGGACGATCGGGCACGTCGATCACGGGAAGACGACGCTGACGGCGGCGATCACGAAGGTCTGTCGAAGAAGGGGCTGGCGCAGGCGAAGGCGTACGACCAGATCGACAACGCGCCGGAGGAGAAGGCGCGGGGGATCACGATCAACGACGGCGCACGTGGAGTATTCAGACGGAGAAGCGGCACTACGCGCACGTGGACTGCCCGGGGCACGCCGACTACGTCAAGAACATGATCACCGGCGCGGCGCAGATGGACGGGGCGATCCTGGTGGTGTCGGCGGCGGACGGCCCGATGCCGCAGACGCGGGAGCACGTTCTGCTGGCGCGGCAGGTGGACGTGCCGTACATCGTGGTGTCTCTGAACAAGGTGGACATGGTCGACGACCCGGAGCTGCTGGAGCTGGTCGAGCTGGAGGTGCGGGAGCTGCTGAAGAAGTACGGTTCCCGGGCGACGAGATGCCGGTCATCAAGCGGGTCGGCGCTGAAGGCGCTGGAGCGGCGGATCCGAAGGCGCTCGACACGAAGTGCATCATGGAGCTGATGGACGCGCTCGACAGCTACATCCCGCTGCCGCAGCGCGACGATCGACAAGCCGTTCCTGATGCCGATCGAGGACGTGTTCTCGATCTCGGGCCGCGGCACGGTCGTGACGGGCCGCGTCGAGCGCGGCAAGGTGAAGGTCGGCGAGGAAGTCGAGATCGTCGGCTTCGGCCGACGCAGAAGAAGGTCGTGACGGGCGTGGAGATGTTCCGCAAGCTGCTCGACGAGGGCGTGGCGGGCGACAACATCGGCGTGCTGCTGCGCGGCGTGGAGAAGGACGGACGTCGAGCGCGGGCAGGTGCTGCGCCAAGCCCAGGTCGATCACGCCGCACACGAAGTTCAAGGCCGAGGTCTACGTCCTGACGAAGGAAGAGGGCGGCCGGCACACGCCGTTCTTCAACGGCTACCGGCCGCAGTTCTACTTCCGGACCACGGACGTGACGGGCACGCCGCAGCTGCCGGAGGGCGTCGAGATGGTGATGCCGGGCGACAACATGGCGATGGAGGTCGAGCTGATCACGCCGGTCGCGATCGAGAAGGGGCAGCGCTTCGCCATCCGCGAGGGCGGCCGCACGGTCGGCGCCGGCACCATCACCGAGATCGTGGAATAAGGGGGCGAACGTGCAGGAGATCATTTCGCTGGCGTGCAGCGAGTGCAAGCGCCGGAACTACAGCACGACGAAGAACAAGAAGACGAACACGGAGCAGCTCGAGCTGAGCAAGTTCTGCCGCTTCTGCCGGAAGCACACGCCGCACAAGGAAAGCAAGGTCTAGCCTTGGGCTGTTTCGAGTTGCGAGTTGCGGGTTGCGAGTCCGAGCTCCGGTCCGTGTCCCGTTTGGAATTTGGTGCTTGGAATTGGCCCGCGCCCGCGTTGCGGGCTTGGCGATTGCTATCAGCATGGTCGGCGGTGTCAGTGTGGTCGGTGAGTCGCACCGATTCTTCGAGGCGACGGGCTGGCCGCAATACGGCGCTTTCTTTTCGGAGGGGTGTAGCTCAATTGGTAGAGCACCGGTCTCCAAAACCGGAGGTTGGGGGTTCGATTCCCTCCTGCCCTGCCATTTTTCCGGTGAAGGGCGAGGATAGACGATGGCAGCGATTTCCCAGTGGTGGCCGAACACGCGGACGTTCGTCCGGGAAGTGACCGCGAAGCGAAGAAGTGCACCTGGCCGGACCGCAAGACGGTCGTCAACACGTCGATCGTCGTGATCGTCGCGACGTTCATCATCGGGTTCTACCTGTGGGGATGCGACGTCGTGCTCGTTCCGGCGGTGAACTGGATCTACAAGCTGTTCGGAGCATGACGATGATGGCGACGGCGACGGGTCAGAAACGCTGGTACATCGTGCACACCTACTCCGGGTTCGAGGACCAGGTGCGCCAGAAGCTCCTCGCAGCGCGTGGAAGCGATCGGGATGCAGGACGACTTCGGCGACGTCCGGATCCCGACCGAGACGTCGTCGAGATGAGGGGGGCAAGAAGCGGGAGCTCCACCGCAGTTCTTCCCCGGCTACATCCTGGTCGAGATGGACATGTCCGACCACGCGTGGCACGTCGTGAAGAACACGCCGAAGGTCACCGGCTTCGTCGGCGCCGGCGCGAAGCCGACGCCGCTCACGCGACGAAGAAGTCGACCAGATCCTGCATCAGGTCACGATCGACCAGGAGAAGCCGAAGCCGCAGTACACGTTCGAGAAGGGCGAGACCGGTCCGGATCAACGAGGGCCGTTCACGAGCTTCAACGGCGTGGTGGACGAGGTCAACCTGACCGCAACACGCTGAAGGTGATGGTGACGATCTTCGGCCGCGCGACGCCGGTCGAGCTGGACTTCCTGCAGGTGGAGAAGAGCTGTGAGTGAAGGCAGCGATGGCAAAGAAGATTCACGGCGGATTACATGAAGCTCCAGATTGCCGCCGGGAAGGCGACGCCCGCGCCGCCGGTCGGCACCGCGCTCGGCCCGCACGGGCGTGAACATCATGGACTTCTGCAAGAACTTCAACGCGAAGACCGCGAAGGAGGAAGGGCTGATCATCCCCGTCGTGGTCACGGTCTACGCCGACCGCTCCTACACGTTCATCACGAAGACGCCGCCGGCGCCCGTGCTGCTGCTCAAGCGCGCCGCGAACCTCGCGAAGGGCTCGGCCGAGCCGAACAAGAACAAGGTCGGCACCGTCACGGCAGCCCAGGTCGAGGAGATCGCGAAGACTAAGCTGCCCGACCTGAACTGCGAGTCGCTCGAGGCCGCGATCGATCGGTCGCGCGGCACGGCGCGGTCGATGGGGATCGATGTCGTCTGAGGCGAGGGCGAATACGGCGCGCGGCGGGGCGAGTCAGCGCCCAGGGAACTGCCGCGGGTCGACAACGACAGTCGGAGGCCGGCCGGAAAGGCCGCTGGAACGACGGAAGGACACGGATGCGCACGCGAGGAAAGAAATTCACGGCCGCGCGGCGCAGGTGCCGACCGGCCGCATACCGATCGAGGAGGCGGTCCCGCTCCTGCAGAAGGTGAAGTTCGCCAAGTTCGACGAGACGGTCGAGATGTCGCGCTCCGCCTGGGCGTCGACCCGAAGCACGCCGACCAGATGGTGCGCGGCACGGTGGTGCTGCCGCACGGACTCGGCAAGTCCAAGCGCGTGCTCGTGATCGCGGCGGCGACAAGCAGCGCGAGGCCAGCGGAGGCGCGGGCGCCGACGACGTCGGCGGCGAGGAGCTGGTCGAGAAGATCCAGCGGCGGCTGGATGGACTTCGACGCCGTCGTCGCGACGCCCGACATGATGCGCGCCGTCGGCCGGCTCGGCAAGGTGCTCGGGCCCGCGCGGCCTGATGCCGAACCCGAAGACCGGGCACCGTCACGACCGACATCGCCCAGGCGGTCAAGGAGATCAAGGCCGGCAAGGTCGAGTTCCGCGTCGACAAGCACGGCGATCGTCCACGCGCCCGTCGGCAAGATTTCCTTCGACGACGACGAGCTCGTGGCAAACGCCGCACGCGCTGATCGACAGCGATCCGTCGGCGCGAAGCCGGCGGCGGCCAAGGGCAACTACGTCAAGAGCGCGACGATGTCGTTCGACGATGGGCCCGGGCGTCGACGATCGACATCGACGGCCGTTGAAGCAGTGGGCACTGTGACATGCAACAGAGACAGAGAAGGAAGTCCGCGAGGTCGGAGGAGCTGCGAGGTCGCGTTCGGCGGAGGCGAACGAGACGCGCTTCGTGCGTCGGACTTTCGCGGGATCAAGGTGCCGCGAGGTGACCGAGCTGCGGCGGCAGATCCGCGCGGCCGGCGCGCGTCTACCTCGTCGTCAAGAACACGCTGGCGAAGCGGGCGGTCAGGGGGGACGCGCTCGAGGCGCTCGGCGCAGCACTTCAACGGGACGACGGCGGTCGCCTGCACACGCGGACGACCCGGTCGCGCTCGCGAAGATCCTCACGACTTTCGCGAAGACGGTGCCGGCGATCGCGATCAAGGCGGCGGTCGTGGAGGGACGGGCGATCCCGGCGGCCGAGGTCCAGGCGATCTGGCGAGCCTGCCGACCCGCGAGAGCTCTTCGCGAGGCTGCTCTTCGTGCTGCAGGCACCGATGCGCCGCAGCTCGTGACCGTGCTGACGGCCCCGTCGCGCGATCTGGTGAACGTGCTCGCGCAGATCGCGGAGAAGAAGGAACAAGTCCGTGCCCGCGGCCGAAGTCCGCGCACGGGCGCCTGAGAGTTTTTGAGGAGAGGGACAATGGCATTGAACGTGCGAACAGCTCGTGGTGGATACATCAAGGGGATTTCGGTGCTCGAGCTCTCCCAGCTCGTCAAGTCGCTCGAGGAGGAGCTCGGCGTCTCGGCCGCCGCGATGGCGATGCCGGCGGCCGCGGGCGCTCGGCGGCGGCGCGCTCCGGTCGAGGAGGAGAAGACCGAGTTCACCGTCGTTCTCACCGACGTCGGCGACAAGATCAACGTCATCAAGGTCGTCCGCGAAGTCACGAGCCTCGGGCTGAAGGAAGCCAAGGACCTCGTCGACGGCGCCCCGAAGACGATCAAGGAGGGCGTCTCCAAGGACGAGGCCGCGAGATCAAGAAGAAGTTCGAGGAAGTCGGCGCGAAGGTCGAGGTCAAGTAGCTCGATTCGCGAAGACGTGTTTGTATCCGGGGAATTGAACAGGGGGGCCGCCCTCGGCGGTCTCCGTCTGCCTTCCGCGCAGACAAGGAGTCGTAGGGCATGACGCTGAAAGCGAACGACCGCGAGCGTATCGATTTCTCGAAGATCAAGACCTTCACGGTCCATCCCGAACCTGATCGAGATCCAGAAGAAGTCGTACGAGAGGTTCCTCCAGATGAACCGGCTCCGGCGGAGCGCGAGGACGTCGGCCTGCAGTCGGTCTTCAAGTCGGTGTCTTCCCGATCAGCGACTTCCGGGAGAACTCGTCGCTCCAGTTCATCGAGTACTCGATCGGGAACTGGGAGTGCAAGTGCGGCCGGCTCGCGGGACTCGAGCACCTGCGCAAGACCTGCGCACGTGCTGCGGCGCGGATGCTCACGGCGCATCCGTACGGCGAGAGCGCGGTGCAGTGCCCGACGTGCGGCCACGCAGAACGAAGCGCGCGGTGACGTCTGCGACATCTGCGGAACCACCGTCGACCTTCAAGCTGAAGTACGACGTCGAGGAGTGCCAGGAGCGCGGCATGACCTACGCCGTGCCGCTCAAGGTCACGATCCGCCTCGTCGTGTGGAACAAGGACCCGGAGACGGGCGTCAAGACCATCCGCGACATCAAGGAGCAGGAGGTCTACTTCGGCGACATCCCGCTGATGACCGAGCACGGCACGTTCATCATCAACGGCACCGAGCGCGTGATCGTCTCGCAGCTCCACCGCTCGCCGGGCGCGTTCTTCCACGCCGAGGACAAGCGCTCTACGCCTCGCGCAGATCATCCCGTACCGCGGCTCGTGGGTGGAGTTCGAGTACGACCAGAAGAACCTGCTCTACGTCCGGATCGACCGCAAGCGCAAGTTCCTGGCGACGGTGTTCCTGCGCGCGCTCGGCCTGCGCGGCGCCGACGAGTGATCCTGCGGCAGTTCTACACCCCGGTGAAGGCGCGCCTCGAGCGGCGGCCGCGCGATCCTCGGCGTCGCGGTCGGACAGTGCTCGGCGCAGGAGGAACTGAAGGACCGGTTCGCGCGCGTGCAAACGCGAGACGAAGCCGATCTTCGCGGGCATCAAGATGGACCGCGACCAGCAGAAGGAGATCCAGAAGAAGGGCGTCGTCGAGATCTCGGTCGCCCAGGAGCAGATCGAGAAGGCGTGCTTCCGCGGCCGACGTCGTCGATCCGCCTCCGGCGAGGTGATCCTCGAGGCCGAGCGAGGAAGCTGGGCCCCGCGGGCATCCGAAGCGCTCAGGCGAAGGAGATCAAGGACGTCGAGCTGATCTTCCCCGAATGGGATCTCGGCGGCGACGTCCTCGTCAACACGATCCGCAAGGACCCGCACAAGACGAAGAACGAGGCGCTTCTCGAGATCTACCGGCGCCTGCGGCCCGGCGACCCGCCGACGCTCGACAGTCGGCGGTCGCTCTTCGAGAACATGTTCTTCAACCCGAAGAAGTACGACTTCTCGCGGGTCGGCCGCCTCAAGCTCAACACAAGCTCGAGCTCAACACGCTCGCTCGACGAGCCGATCCTGCACCCGCAGGACTTCTACGAGGTCATCGGTTACCTGCTCCAGCTCCGGAAGGACGTCGGCCGCTTCGACGACATCGACCACCTCGGCAACCGGCGCGTGCGGTCGGTCGGCGAGCTCCTCGAGAACCAGTTCCGCATCGGCCTGGTCCGGATGGAGCGGGCGATCAAGGAGAAGATGTCGGTCTACCAGGAAATGGCGACCGGCCATGCCGCACGACCTGATCAACGCGAAGCCGGTCATGGCGGCGATTCGCGAGTTCTTCGGGTCGTCGCAGCTTTCGCAGTTCATGGACCAGACGAACCCGCTCTCCGAGGTCACGCACAAGCGGCGGCTCTCGGCGCTCGGGCCGGGCGGCCTCTCGCGCGAGCGCGCCGGTTTCGAGGTCCGCGACGTGCACCCGACGCACTACGGCCGCATCTGCCCGATCGAGACGCCGGAAGGCCCGAACATCGGCCTCATCTCGTCGCTCTCGTGCTACGCGCGGATCAACGATTTCGGCTTCATCGAGTCGCCCGTACCGAAGGTGAAGGACGGCCGCGTGCTCGACTACGTCCGCGTCACCAACGCGGTCGGCGACACGAAGTACAAGGTCGGCCAGATCGTCGAGACGAAGGAGCTCGAGGAGGAGAACGAGCGGGTCCGGTCGCGGCACGCAAGGTGGCGGAAGTTCGAGCCGTTCTGCGTTCTACCTCTCCGCCTGGGAGGAGGACAAGTTCGTCATCGCGCAGGCGAACGCCGAGACTCGATTCCCACGGGAAGCTGAAGGAAGACCGCGTCAACGCGCGCCAAGCGGCGACTTCATCTCGGTCGACGCGCGACAAGGTCGACTACATCGACGTGTCGCCCAAGCAGCTCGTCTCGGTCGCCGCGTCGCTCATCCCGTTCCTCGAGAACGACGACGCGAACCGCGCGCTGATGGGATCGAACATGCAGCGCCAGGCCGTGCCTCTGCTCCAGGCGCGGGCGCCGTTCGTCGGCACCGGCATGGAGTACATCACTCGCGCGCGACTCGGGCGCGGTCGTCGTCGCCGCGCGGTCGGGCACCGTCGACTACGTCGACGCCAGCGGATCGTCGTCCGCGTCGAGGGAGAGGAAGCGGGAGGGCTCGCCGGGAAGGAATTGGGCGCCGACATCTACCCCCTGACGAAGTTCAAGCGGTCGAACCAGAACACCTGCATCAGCCAGAAGCCGATCGTGCGTCGAGGGCGAGAGCGTCCCCAAGGGCCAGGTCCTCGCCGACGGCCCGTGCACGGAGCTCGGCGAGCTCGCGCTCGGGCGGAACGTGCTCGTCGCGTTCATGCCGTGGCGCGGCTACAACTTCGAGGACGCGATCCTCGTCTCCGAGAAGATGGTCAAGGACGACTACTACACGTCGATCCACATCGAGGAGTTCGAGATCGAGGCGCGCGACACGAAGCTCGGGCCCGAGGAGATCACCCGCGACATCCCGAACGTCTCGGAGTACTACCTCGCGCGACCTCGACGAGAGCGGCATCATCCGCATCGGCGCCTCGGTCAAGCCCGGCGACATCCTCGTCGGCAAGGTGACGCCGAAGGGCGAGACGCAGCTCACCCCCGAGGAGAAGCTCCTCCGGGCGATCTTCGGCGAGAAGGCCGGCGACGTGCGGGACGCCTCGCTCAACTGCCCGCCCGGGCATCGAGGGCATCGTCGTCGGCGTCAAGATTTTCTCGCGCAAGGGCATCGAGAAGGACGACCGGGCCATCCAGATCGAGCAGGACGAGATCGACCAGATGGAGAAGAACCTCCAGGACGAGATCCGCATCCTCCGCGACGAGGCGAACAAGAAGCGTCCAGTCAGATCCTGCGACGGGAAGTCCGCTGACCGACGACCTGGAGGACCGCCGCGGAGAGGTCGTCGCGAAGAAGGGGACGAAGCTCACCCCGGAGATCGTCGCCCGGCTCTCCAAGAAGGATCTCCTCGGCGCCGCGCCTCAAGGACGACGACCCGGCTCGCGACGAGGTCCGCCGGAGTCTTCGCGCAGCGCGCCGACTCGCCAGATCGAGGTCGCTGAACAAGGTCAACGCCGAGGATCGACTCCGCCGCGGGCGACGAGCTGCCGCCCGGCGTGATCAAGCTCGTCAAGGTCTACGTCGCGATGAAGCGCAAGCTCTCGGTCGGCGACAAGATGGCCGGCCGCCACGGCAACAAGGGCGTCATCGCGCGCATCCTCCCGGAGGAGGACATGCCCTACCTGCCCGGACGGGCGCCGGTCGAGATCGTGCTCAACCCGCTCGGCGTGCCGTCGCGCATGAACGTCGGCCAGATCCTCGAGACGCACCTCGGGTGGGCCGCGCACGCGCTCGGTCTCCACTTCGCGACGCCGGTCTTCGACGGCGCGGCCGAGGGCGAGATCAAGACGCTGGCTCGAGGACGCCGGACCTGCCCTCGTCGGCGGCAAGACGACGCTCTACGACGGCATGACGGGAGAGCCTTCGAGCAGAAGGTGACGGTCGGCTACATCTACATGCTGAAGCTGTCGCACCTGGTCGACGACAAGATCCACGCGCGCTCGATCGGGCCGTATTCGCTGATCACGCAGCAGCCGCTCGGCGGCAAGGCGCAGTTCGGCGGACAGCGGTTCGGCGAGATGGAGGTCTGGGCGCTCGAGGCCTACGGCGCGGCCCACATCCTCCAGGAGCTGCTCACCGCGAAGTCCGACGACGTCGACGGGCGCGCGAAGATCTACGAGTCGATCGTCAAGGGCGACGCGTCGTCCGGAGGCCCGGGCCTGCCCGAGTCGTTCAACGTGCTGATCCGCGAGCTCCAGTCGCTCTGTCTCGACGTGGAGCTCCTGAAGCGATAACCGGAACCGGATGCCAGAGTTCGAAAGGAGTGGGCAATTGGAAACGCTCACGTTGATGAATCAACCGACCAGCTTGAAGGATTTCAATTCGATCCGGGTGTCGCTCGCCTCGCCGGAAAAGATCCGGTCGTGGTCCCTCGGCGAAGTGACCAAGCCGGAGACGATCAACTACCGGACCTTCAAGCCGGAGCGCGACGGACTGTTCTGCGCGAAGATCTTCGGCCCGATCACCGACTGGGAGTGCCTCTGCGGCAAGTACAAGCGGATGAAGCACCGCGGCGTCGTCTGCGACAAGTGCGGCGTCGAGGTGACGCAGGCGAAGGTGCGGCGCGAGCGGATGGGACACATCGCGCTGGCCACGCCGGTCAGCCACGTCTGGTTCTTCAAGGGGCTGCCGACGCGCATCGGGCACCTCCTCGACATGTCGCTCCGCGATCTCGAGCGGATCCTGTACTTCGAGTCGTACGTCGTCATCGATCCCGGCGAGACCGATCTGAAGGAGAAGCAGCTCCTCACCGAAGAGCGGTACCGCGAGGTGCGCGAGCGAGTGGGGCGGAAGTCTTCGTCGCGCAGATGGGCGCCGAGGCGATCAAGGAGCTGCTGCGCCGGGTCGACGTCGAGTCGGCAGGCGGAAGAACTGCGCGAGAAGATGAAGACCGAGACCTCGCAGAAGAAGCTGAAGTCGCGCCAAGCGCCTGAAGGTGGTCGACTCGTTCCGCAAGTCGAGCAACAGCCCCGAGTGGATGATCCTGGACGTCATCCCGGTCATCCCGCCCGAGCTGCGCCCGCTCGTGCCGCTCGACGGCGGCCGCTTCGCGACGTCGGACCTGAACGACCTGTACCGCCGCGTCATCAACCGGAACAACCGGCTGAAGAAGCTCATCGAGCTCAAGGCGCCGGACGTCATCATCCGCAACGAGAAGCGGATGCTGCAGGAGGCGGTCGACGCGCTGTTCGACAACGGCCGCCGCGGCCGGGTGCTGCGCGGCGCGAACAACCGCCCGCTGAAGTCGCTCTCCGACACGCTCAAGGGCAAGCAGGGCCGCTTCCGCCAGAACCTGCTCGGCAAGCGCGTCGACTACTCCGGCCGCTCGGTCATCGTCGTCGGACCGGAGCTGAAGCTGCACCAGTGCGGGCTGCCGAAGAAGATGGCGCTCGAGCTGTTCAAGCCGTTCATCTACAACAAGCTCGAGGAGAGCGGCCTCGTCGCCGACCATCAAGCAGGCGAAGGAGATGGTCGAGCAGCAGCGCGTCGAGGTGTGGGACGTCGCTCGAGGAGGTCATCCGCGAGCACCCGGTGCTGCTGAACCGCGCGCCGACGCTCCACCGGCTCGGCATCCAGGCGTTCGAGCCGGTGCTCGTCGAGGGCAAGGCGATCCGGATCCATCCGCTCGTCTGCACGGCGTTCAACGCCGACTTCGACGGCGACCAGATGGCGGTGCACATTCCGCTGTCGCCCGAGGCGCAGATCGAGGCGCATCGGTGCTGATGCTTTCGTCGAACAACATCCTCTCGCCGGCCTCGGGCCAGCCGATCGCGATCCCGTCGCAGGACATCGTGCTCGGCTGCTACTACCTGACGAAGGCCAAGGCGGGCGCGAAGGGCGAGGGCCGCGTCTTCGCGCGACTTCGACGACGTGATGCTCGCGCTCGACGACAGGCGAGGTCGAGACGCTCACGCCGATCCGCCTCCGGTACAGCGGGCGACTCATCGATCTGACGACCCAGACGACGACCAGGACGTGCTCCACGCCGAGTCCAGTCGCTCGAGCGGGCCCTCATCAACACGACGGTCGGCCGCGTGATCTTCAACCGCGCGCTGCCGGCCGAGATGCCGTTCATCAACGGCCTGCTCAAGAAGAAGGGGCTCCCGACCTCGTCACGTTCTGCTACCTCCGGTACGGGGCCGCGAGAAGACCGTCGAGATGCTCGACGAGCTCAAGCACCTCGGCTTCCCCTACGCGACCAGGCCGGGCCTCTCGATCGGCATCGACGACCTGCTCATCCCGGAGAAGAAGGCCAACCTCGTCGAGAAAGCGAGCGACGAAGTCATCGAAGTCGAGAGCCAGCGCTCCTCCGGCGTCATCACCGACGGCGAGCGGCTACAACAAGATCATCGCCATCTGGTCCGCACGACGGAAGCCGTCTCCGACGAGATGTTCAGGGAGATGAAGCGCTCCGACCAGTCGGGCTCGCGAGTTCAACCCGGTCTACATCATGGCCGACTCGGGCGCCCGGGGATCGAAGCAGCAGATCCGGCAGCTCGCCGGCATGCGCGGCCTGATGGCGAAGCCCTCGGGCGAGATCATCGAGACCCCGATCATCGCGAACTTCCGCGAAGGCCTCTCGGTGCTGCAGTACTTCATCTCGACGCACGGCGCCCGCAAGGGCCTCGCCGACACGGCGCTGAAGACCGCGGACTCGGGATACCTCACCCGCCGGCTCGTCGACGTGGCGCAGGACGTCATCGTGATCGAGGAGGACTGCGGGACGCTCGACGGGATCGTCGTGACCGCGATCGTGGAGGGCGGCGACATCCTCGAGCCGCTGCGCGACCGCATCATCGGCCGCGTCGCGCAGGAGGACATCCTCGATCCTCTGACCGAACAGAAGATCCTCTCGATCGGCGACGAGATCACCGAAGACCTCGCCTCGGCCGTGCAGGAAGCGGGCATCGAGCGGGTCAAGATCCGCTCCGTGCTCACCTGCGAGACCCGCCGCGGCGTGTGCGCGAAGCTGCTACGGCCGCATCCTGGCGACCGGCAACCTCGTCGAGCTCGGCCAGGCGGTCGGCGTCATCGCCGCGCAGTCGATCGGCGAGCCGGGCACGCAGCTCACGATGCGGACGTTCCACTACGGCGGCACGGCCTCGCGCGTCACCGAGCAGTCGAAGCACGTCGCGAAGAACCCGGGCAAGGTCAAGTTCCTGAACGTCACGACTGTCGAGCGCAAGGACGGCAGCCTCGTCGTCATCAACCGCAGCGGCAAGATCACGATTCTCGACAACAAGGGGCGCGAGAAGGAGCGGTACTCCGTCGTCTACGGCTCGCACCTGAAGGTCACGGACGGCCAGGACGTCGAGCCCGGGCAGGAGCTGGTCGAGTGGGATCCCTTCACCTCGGCGATCCTCACGGAGGTCGGCGGACGCGTCGAGTACAAGGACATCGTCGAAGGGGAGAACCTCCACGAGGAGACGGACCGCGTCACCGGCCTTTCGCAGAACATCATCGTCGAGTCGCTCGGCGCGGAGAAGCGCTCGCCCCAGCTCGTCATCCACACGAAATCGCACGCGGACGGAAAGGCCGACCGCAAGTACCTCCTGCCGATCGGCTCGCATCTCATGGTCACGGAGGGGCAGGAGATCCACCCCGGCGACACGCTCGCGAAGATCCCGCGCGAGACCACGAAGACGAAGGACATCACGGGCGGCCTTCCGCGCGTCGTCGAGCTCTTCGAGGCGCGCCGGCCGAAGGAGCCGGCGATCATCACCGAGATCGACGGCGTCGTCGAATACGGTCCGATCACGAAGGGCCTGCGGAAGATCATCGTCCGCTCCGAGGACAACGAGGCCCGCGAGTACCTCATCCCGCGGTACACGCACGTCAACGTCCAGGACGGCGAGAAGGTCCACGCCGGCGATCCGCTGATCGACGGTCCGATCAACCCGCACGACGTTCTCGCGATCCTCGGCGAGAAGGAGCTCCAGCGCTACATGGTGAACAAGATCCAGGAGGTCTACCGGTTCGCAGAACGTCGCGATCAACGACAAGCACATCGAGGTGATCGTCCGGCAGATGATGCGTTCGGTGAAGATCGAGGAGGTCGGCGACACGGAGTTCCTGATCGACGAGCAGGTGGACCGGTTCCGCTTCACCGAGGAGAACGAGCGCGTGATCGCCGCCGGCGGCGAGCCCGCGATCGGGACGGCCGCTGCTGCTGGGCATCACGAAGGCGTCCCTCTCGACCGACTCGCTGATCTCGGCGGCGTCGTTCCAGGAGACGACCCGCGTTCTGACCGAGGCCGTCGATTTCCGGCAAGGTCGATTCGCTCCGGGGCCTGAAGGAGAACGTCATCGTCGGCCGGCTGATCCCGGCGGGCACGGGGATGAGCTACTACCGCGACGTCGTCCTCGAGAAGGAGGACATCCCGGAGGTCGAGCCCGTCGTCGAGGAGTTCCTCACCGACAACCTCGACGACCTCGCGATGGCCGAGGCGGATTCGGAGTTCGAGGCCGACGAGGAGATCTAGGCGCGGCTCGCCGCGGAGCGGCTCGCCGCGCACCCTTCCCCGGCCTACGGCCACCCCTCCCCATGTGGGGAGGGGACGGGGGTAGGGTGCGGCGAAGCCGCCCGGCCACCCCTCCCCAATTGGGGAGGGGAGAGTGAGCGAACGCGAGCGAGGGGTAGGGTGCGGCGAAGCCGCCCGGCCACCCCTCCCCATGTGGGGAGGGGACGGGGGTAGGGTGCGGCGAAGCCGCCCGGCCACCCCTCCCCAATTGGGGAGGGGAGAGTGAGCGAACGCGAGCGAGGGGTAGGGTGCGTGCGTAGCACGCCTTCCTCTCCGCGAATGAGGCATTTCCATCTTGTCCGTGCGCGGACGCGGCGGGGATGATCGAGTCGGCCGGGAAACCGGCATGGCTTTCCGCGCGGATCGCGCGGCGGCCGGGAAGGCACGCCCATGCGACTCCTCGAGACTCTCGTCGCGATCGCCTTCGTCGCTCTTTCCGTTCCCGCCCTGGCTCAGCGAGAGGCGGGCGCCGCGCCGACGAATCTCGTCGCCCACGAAGCCTGCCAGACGCTCGACGTCAGCTGGGAAGGCGTCGACGGAGCGCCGCGATACGCGATCGACGTCCTGGTCGATTACGACCCGGCTTCGACCGCCTGCGAGAACGCCCCGGCCGCTCCATACCTCTTCCGGTACTCGGTTGTTTCGACGGTCATGTCGATCGACTATTCGAGTTTTCTCATGGATTTCGGCTCCGGACTGCAGGCGCCGTGCCGGATCACCGGCGTCCGCGTGAAGGCCCTCGGCCCGGGTCTGGACGACCGGCCTTTCGCGACGGCCATTCCTGCGCCGAGCTGCCTCTAGAGGATCGCGCACGCGCCCGGGAGGCTCGCGTCCGGTTTGCCTCGGTCCGCACTTTCGGTGGAAGATCGGTCCGTCCCGCGGGGTCGAAAGGAGGAGACGAAATGAAGACCGTCCGCCAGTACTACAAGGAATGTTTCGAGGCTGAGAAGCCGAAGTTCCTCCGGGTGATGAAGGCCGTTCCCGCCGACCGGGCCTCGTACCGCCCCGATCCCCGCTCGAATTCGGCCGCCGATATCGTCTGGCTGCTCGCGAGCGAGCTCGGCGACGCCTGCGAGATCATCGAACGCGGGAAGGTCGATTTCGTCAAGCGGCCCGTTCCCGCGGCGATGGGCGAATCGGTCGCGGCGTTCGAGAACAACGCGGCGGAGCTCGAGCGGCGGATCGCGAAGATCGACGATGCGGCCTGGGACGGGAACGCGCAGTTCCTGATGGACGGCCAGGTCGCCTGGGAAACGACGCTCGGCGACATGCTCTTCGGGTTCCTGTTCGACGCGATCCACCACCGCGGCCAGCTCTCGAGCTACCTGCGTCCGATGGGGGCGAAGGTTCCGTCGATCTACGGTCCGTCGGCGGACGACCCGGGGGCGTAGCCCGGCGCGCGTCCCCGCATCCTCCGGGCGGCGCGGTACGCGCGGCCGACCCGTCCGCCAAGCCATCGGCGATCGGCGCGGCGCAGCCAGCCGCTCCAGTTCCGTCCCGCGTGCCATCGCCGCGCGGCATCGCGCTCGCGCAGCTTCTCGGCGATCGCCCGCGACAGGTCGCCACGCCCGGCGGCCCGGAGCGCGTCGGGAAGGGTTTCCCAGCCGGCGGCGACGTCCTGGAGGACGGGGATCGAGAGGATCGCCCCGGCCGTGACGTCGCCGCGGGGGAAGGTCGGCCACGGGCCCGGGCGACCGGCCGCGATCAGCTCCGCCATCGATTCGACGCATTTTTCGCAGCGTCCGCAGTTCAGCCGTTCTCCGTCCGGCTCGTCGTTGCAGACGCGGAGGGTTTCGATTGCCGCCGGCCACCGCGCGATCGCCCGCATCTTCTCGAGCCGCGGAATTTCTCCTTCCTCGTGCCGCACCGGGAGCGCGGCCGAGCCGAAGCGCGGGTCCAGGAGCGGATGCGAGCCCCACGGCGCGGCCCGTTCCGTCGGCGCGGTCGACGCGATCGAGAGGGACGAAAGGTGCCGGAGGAGGTGCCCTCCCGAGAGGAACGCGGCGGAAAGGTACTCGCGCGCGAAGAACTCGAGGTCCATGTCGAGAAGACGGAGGTTCGAGGAGAGGGCCCGGAGCACGATCCCCGTTTCGGCCAGCGGGCGCGCGATGGACCGCCGCAGGGCCGCGGTCCCGGAAGGCGGCGCATCCCAGGCCCGGACCCAGAGGGCGTCGGAAAACGCGCGGGGATCACCGACGGGGAAAGTCCGTCGATTCGAACGAACCCGGTGGAGCGAGTCGACTCCTCCGGAAAACATCACGCCTGCCCGGGGCGGCGTCGCCGGAGTCCCGGCGGAGAATCCTCCGGACGGCTCGATCGACGGCAGGATTCGGGGCGACCCGTACCAGCCCTCCAGGACCCGGGCAGCGGAGGCCAGACCGTCCCGCAGCACGGGGCAGACGGCTCCCTCGATCGCGATCCGCCTCTCGCGATGCCGCATCGCCGGAAGTGCGCAAGCCAGCAGGAACCCGTTCGGGTCGGCGGCGAACTCGCCGCCGGGGGCCTCGTCGATCTCGAAGAAGAGATCGAGGGGCGGGCGTCCGCTCTCCTCCCATTCGACCCGCGCGGATGCGCGGAGCGTTCCGGGGCCGGGTTTCACCCGAAGGTCCCTGATCCGCATCGAAGCGAACCGTACCAAAAAGAGCCGGACCGGGAACGCGATTCGGTATGCTCGCGGTCGATGGGCGGCTGGTCCGTGGAAATCGATCCCGCGCACTCGCACGGTCCGCTGCTCGTCCCCCTGCTCGAGCACGGGCGACCCCCGGCGTCGCTCGCCCTGAGCCACCGCTCCTCCGCGTCGAACCGCGCGCGTCTGGGCGCGACGATCGACTGGCTCGCGCCGCGGGTCGGCGAGCTCGTCGTCGTCGAAGCGTCGTATCTCGCGGCGATGGAACCGGGTCGCGTTCGACGGGGCCTCGGACGCGGACGCGCGGCGCGAAGCCGCCGCGGCGGCGTCCGCCGCCCGCCGCCGCATCGAGCGCGTCCTCGGGGAACGATGCCCGAGGGGCCTTTTCCTCGACTGGGCGGAGCTCGCCGGGTCGCCGGAGGTCCGCGAGACTGCGCTCGTCCTCGAAGAGCACGCGGGCACAGACCCCGCGTTCGGAGCCGCCGTCCGGCGCGAGATCGCGGACTACGCCCGGCGAACCCGGGGGATCCTCGACGCGTCGCTCCCGGACGGGTGCCGGCGACGGCTCGTGAGCTACGTCGTCGAAGAGACGGTGGTCCTCCTCGGGCTGCAGCGTCGGGGCTATCCCGTCGAGGTCTACCACGGGCCGGATCTCCCGCTCCTGGCCGCGATCGGCAGCGGCCGTTTTCCCGGGATCGCCTTCTCGTGCCCGGAGCGAACGCACCTCTCTCTTCGGCTCGTTTCCTGGGATCGATAGGCCCGAAGACGGGAGCAGCGACTCCGGGATTGCCGTATCTCGGTGTATCTAACGACGATCACAGGGGATGGCTCGCTCCGATTCGAGGCCGAGAGTAACCGGGGGCGTTTCTTTCCCGGTCGCCGATCCCCGGATTTCTGTTCAAGGATGGGTCGATCCGGTCCCTCCGTCCTCCCCGGGAGTGGACGCCCGCCCGCCAGCGTTGGCCGGCGCGAGGCCTTTGCTTTCGGCCGGCCGGGCACGGTCCTCCGGCGATCCGACGGCGGCCGGGGGAGAGGATTGTGCGGCGAAAGACCGGATTCGGTCGTCCGGTCAAGGACCGCCGCGCCGGCCGCCACCCCGCCCCATGTTTTCTTCTTGACAGAGATCCCATAGGCTCTTAGTATTAGCGGGTTTTCCCCGGGACTTCTCGGAGTTATCCGAAAGACAGGGAGACGATCGATCTCGGCCAACGGGTGCGGCAAGATCCGGAGGCCGGGGAGACGAAAGAATCGAAGCCGCCGCGTGAAGTTTCTTTGCCCGGCGGGTTCGGAGGTTGAAGAGAATGCCGACGATTTCCCAGTTGGTGCGGAGCGGGCGGGAGGCGGTCCGGTACAAGACCGCGAGCCCCGCGCTGAACGCGTCCCCGCAGAAGCGCGGCGTCTGCACGCGCGTGTACACGACGACGCCGAAGAAGCCGAACTCGGCCCTGCGGAAGGTCGCCCGCGTGCGCCTGACCAACGGCACCGAGGTCACGACGTACATCCCGGGCGTCGGCCACAACCTCCAGGAGCACTCGATCGTGATGATCCGCGGCGGCCGAGTGAAGGACCTGCCGGGAGTCCGATACCACATCATCCGGGGCACGCTCGACGCCGTCGGCGTCGCCAACCGCAAACAGAGCCGTTCCAAGTACGGCGCCAAGCGACCGAAGGCCTGAAGCCATGCCGAGACGACGAGAAGTTCCCAAGCGCGAAATCCTGCCCGATCCGGTCTACAACTCGCAGCTCGTCACGAAGTTCGTGAACTCCGTGATGAAGCAGGGAAAGAAGAGTGTCGCCGAGCGGATCCTCTACGGCGCCCTCGAGATGGTCTCCGAGAAGACCCAGGACGATCCCATGAAGGTCTTCAAGAAGGCCGTCGAGAACGTCAAGCCCGCGCTCGAGGTGAAGTCCCGCCGCGTCGGCGGCTCGACGTACCAGGTCCCGGTCGAAGTCCGGCCGAACCGGCGCACGTCGCTCGCCATCCGCTGGCTGATCGAGTACGCCGCCTCGCGCGGCGAGCGCACCATGAAGGAGAAGCTCGCGGGCGAGCTCCTCGACGCGTCGAACCTCAAGGGCGGCGCGATGAAGAAGAAGGACGACACCCTGAAGATGGCGGAAGCCAACAAGGCCTTCGCCCACTACCGCTGGTGAACTGAGTCATGCCGCGTACCCATCCTCTCAAGGACACCCGCAACATCGGCATCATGGCGCACATCGACGCCGGCAAGACGACGACGACGGAGCGGATCCTGTATTACACGGGGGTCAACTACAAGATCGGCGAGGTCCACGAAGGGACCGCGACGATGGACTGGATGGTCCAGGAGCAGGAGCGCGGCATCACGATCACTTCCGCCGCGACGACGTGCTTCTGGAAGGACGTCCGGATCAACATCATCGACACGCCCGGCCACGTGGACTTCACCGCCGAGGTCGAGCGGTCGCTCCGCGTGCTCGACGGCGCGGTCGCCTGCTTCGACGCCGTCGCGGGCGTCGAGCCGCAGTCGGAGACGGTCTGGCGGCAGGCGGACAAGTACGGCGTTCCCCGCATCGCGTTCGTCAACAAGATGGATCGGATCGGGGCGAATTTCCCGCGCTGCATCGAGATGATGAAGACGCGCCTGAACGCCAAGCCCGCGCCGATCCAGATCCCGATGGGCGACCGAATCGCAGCTCCGCGGCGTTATCGACCTGGTCGACTGGAAGGGGATCGAGTTCAAGGACGAGAACCTCGGCGCGAAATTCGACGTCGTGGACCTGCCGGAGGACTTCCGCGAGGAAGCGGAGAAGTACCGGGAGCACCTGATCGAGGCGATCGCCGAGACCGACGACCACCTCATGGAGAAGTACCTCGAGGGCGGCCAGGTCACGCCCGAGGAGATCAAGATCGCGCTCCGCAAGGCGACGGTGACGGGCCACGTCCAGCCGGTCGTCTGCGGCTCCGCGTTCAAGAACAAGGGCGTGCAGCAGCTGCTCGACGCCGTCGTCGAGTACCTGCCGTCGCCGCTCGACGTCCCGCCGATCAAGGGGCACGACGAGCTCGACAGACGAGGTCACCCGCGAGCCGAGGGACGACGGCCCGTTCTCGGCGCTGGTCGTTCAAGATCATGACCGACCCGTTCGTCGGGCAGCTCGCCTTCTTCCGCGTCTATTCCGGGCCACCTCGACGCGGGCTCGGCCGTCTACAACTCCACGAAGGACAACTCCGAGCGCGTCGGCCGGCTGCTCAAGATGCACGCGAACAAGCGCGAGGAGATCAAGGAAGTGTGCGCGGGCGACATCGCCGCGGCCGTGGGCCTCAAGAACGTCTCGACCGGCGACACGATCTGCGACGAGAACGCGCCGGTCGTCCTCGAGTCGATGAATTTCCCCGAGCCGGTGATCTCGGTCGCGATCGAGCCGAAGACCAAGGTCGGACCAGGAGAAGATGGGCATGGCGCTCGCCAAGCTTGCGAGGAAGACCCGACCTTCCGCGTCCACACCGACAAGGAGACGGACCAGACGATCATCTCCGGCATGGGCGAGCTGCACCTCGAGATCATCGTCGACCGCATGAAGCGCGAGTTCAACGTCGAGGCCAACGTCGGCAAGCCCCAGGTCGCCTACCGCGAGACGATCACGAAGGAAGCCGAGGGGCGCGGGCTCTTCAAGCGCCAGACCGGCGGGCGCGGCCAGTACGGCGACTGCCGCATCCGCATCCGCCCCACCGAGGACGGGAAGGGCTTCGAGTTCGAGAACGAGATCGTCAGGCAGGAGCGATCCCGAAGGAGTTCATCAAGCCGGTCGAGCAGGGCATCAAGGAAGCGCTGAGAACGGCATCGCTCGCCGGCTACCCGATGACTGGACGTCAACGTCGAGCTCTACGACGGGTCGTACCACGACGTCGACTCCTCCGAGATGGCGTTCAAGATCGCCGGCTCGATGGCCTGCAAGGAAGCGGCGCAGAAGGCGAAGCCGATCCTCCTGGAGCCGATCATGGAGGTCGAGGTCGTCGTGCCCGAGGACTACATGGGCGACGTCATCGGCGATCTCAACTCCCGGCGCGGCCACATCCTCGCAGCATGGAGCCGCGGCGAGCCTCGCAGGTCATCAAGGCGCGCGTGCCGCTGTCGGAGATGTTCGGCTACGCGACGACCTGCGCTCGAGGACGCAGGGACGCGCGCAACTACACGATGCAGTTCGCTCGTACGAGCAGGTTCCCCGGAATGTTTCCGAAGAGATCATGGCGCACAAAGTCGGATCGAACGTGAGAAGAGGAGACAGGATGGCGAAAAGAAGTTTGAGCGCACAAGCCGCACGTCAACGTCGGGACGATCGGGCACGTGGACCACGGGAAGACGACGCTGACGGCGGCGATCACGATGGTGCTGGCGAAGAAGGGGCTGGCGCAGGCGAAGGCGTACGACCAGATCGACAACGCGCCGGAGGAGAAGGCGCGGGGGATCACGATCACGACGGCGCACGTGGAGTACGAGACGGAGAAGCGGCACTACGCGCACGTGGACTGCCCGGGGCACGCGGACTACGTCAAGAACATGATCACGGGGGCGGCGCAGATGGACGGGGCGATCCTGGTGGTGTCGGCGGCGGACGGGCCGATGCCGCAGACGCGGGAGCACATTCTGCTGGCGCGGCAGGTGGAGGTGCCGAGCATCGTGGTGTTTTTGAACAAGATGGACATGGTGGACGACCCGGAGCTGCTGGAGCTGGTGGAGCTGGAAGTGCGGGAGCTGCTCAGCCGTACAAGTTCCCCGGGGACGAGATTCCGATCATCAGGGGGTCGGCGCTGAAGGCGCTGGAGACGGGGCGATCCGAAGTCGCCCGACAGCGAAGTGCATCATGGAGCTGATGGACGCGGTGGACAGCTACATTCCGCCGCCGGAGCGGGCGATGGACAAGCCGTTTCCTGATGCCGATGGAGGACGTGTTCTCGATCAAGGGTCGGGGGACGGTCGCGACGGGGCGAGTCGAGCGCGGGAAGGTCAAGGTGGGCGAGGAAGTCGAGATCGTCGGCATCCGGCCGACGCAGACGAAGGTGGTCACGGGCGTGGAGATGTTCCGGAAGCTGCTGGACGAGGGGGAGGCGGGCGACAACGTGGGGCTGCTGCTGCGGGGGGTGGAGAGGGAGGACATCGAGCGGGGGCAGGTGCTGGCCAAGCCGGAGTCGATCACGCCGCACACGAAGTTCAAGGCGGAGGTTACGTGCTGACCAAGGAAGAGGGGGGCGGCACACGCCGTTCTTCAACGGTTACCGGCCGCAGTTCTACTTCCGGACGACGGACGTGACGGGGACGGCGCAGCTGCCGGAGGGAGTCGAGATGGTGATGCCGGGCGACAACGTGGAGATGGAGATCGAGCTGATCACGCCGATCGCGATGGAGAAGGGGCTGCGCTTCGCCATCCGCGAAGGCGGCCGCACGGTCGGCGCCGGCGCCGTCACCGAGATCATTGAGTAAGGATCGAGTGAAACCATGAACGACAGAAGATCCGCATCCGGCTCAAGGCCTTCGATTACCGCGTGCTCGACCAGTCGGCCGCGGAGATCGTCGACACGGCTAAGCGCACGGGCGCCCGGATCGCGGGGCCGATTCCGCTGCCGACGTCGATCGCCAGCTACACGGTCAACCGGTCGCCGCACGTCGACAAGAAATCGCGCGAACAGTTCGAGATGCGGACGCACAAGCGGCTGCTCGACATCCTCGAGCCGACCTCCCAGACGGTGGACGCGCTATGAAGCTCGAGCTCCCCGCCGGCGTCGACGTCGAGATCAAGGCATTCGGGAAGTGACGTCATGATTCAGGGCCTGATCGGGAAAAAGGTGGGGATGACCCAGATCTTCCGCGAGGACGGCACGGTCGTCCCCGTGACGGTCGTCAAGGCCGGCCCGTGCCTCGTCGTCCAGAAGAAGACGGCGGCGAAGGACGGATACGACGCGATCCAGCTCGGGCTCGTCGAAGAGCGCGCCCCGCGGAACGTCTCGAAGGCGCTCCAGGGGCACTTCGACCGCGCCTCCGTCGCGCCGATGCGCGATCTGGCCGAGTTCCGCATCGCCGAGGGGGACGACTTCAAGCCCGGCGACAAGGTCCTCGCCGACACGTTCTCGGAAAACGAGCACGTCGACGTCGAGGGATGGTCGAAGGGAAAGGGTTTCGCGGGCGTCGTGCGCCGGCACCACTTCGCGGGCGGCCGCGCGACCCACGGCTCGATGTTCCACCGCGCGCCGGGCTCGATCGGCCCGTCGGCGTTCCCGTCGCGCGTCTACCCGGGAACGCGGTCCTCGGGCCGGCTCGGCGGCCGGCACGCGACCTCGAAGAACGTCGTCGTCGCGAAGGTCGACGCCGAGAACCACCTGATCTACCTCTGCGGGCCCGTCCCGGGAGCGCGGAACTCGTACGTGCGGATCGTCCGTTCGAGCTTCGCGGCGAAATCGGAGTAGCGGATGGCGAACGTGGACGTCTGGAACTGGAACAGGGAAAAGGTCGGGGCCGTGGAGCTCCCGTCGTCGGTCTTCGAGCAGCCCTACCGCCGGCACCTCGTGTGGGCGGTCGTGAAGGCGCACCTGGCGGCGCTCCGGCGCGGGACCCACAAGACGAAGACCCGCGCGGAAGTGTCGGGCTCGGGCAAGAAGCCGTTCAAGCAGAAGGGCACCGGGCGCGCCCGCCAGGGCGGCGGCCGTCCTCCGATCCACCGGCACGGCGGCACGGTCTTCGGGCCCGTGCCGCGCTCCTACGCGCACGCGATCTCGGCCAACGAGAAGAAGAACGCGCTGCGTTCCGTGCTTTCGCGGAAGGTCAAGGAGTCGCGCCTCGTCATCCTCGAGGACTCTCGCTCCGCGTCCCACAAGACGCGCGAGCTGCTCGGAACCTCTCCGGTCTGGGCGATCGACCGGCAAGGCGCTCTTCGTCGACTCGCCGGGAGAACGAAAACCTCGCGCGCGCGCGTCGCCAACGTCAAGGGCGCTGAAGCACGTCGATCCGCTCGGCGTGAACGCCTACGACGTCCTGAACCACGGGTTCGTCGTCGCGACGCAGGAGGCGCTCGCGCCGGGTCGCGAAAACCCTCGAGGGGAGATCATGAACCTGCACCAGGTGATCCGCCGCCCGCTCATCACCGAGCAGTCCACGCGCCTGAAGGACGCCGCGAACACGGTGTGCTTCGAAATCGATCCGGCCGCGAACAAGATCGAGGTCAAGGCCGCCGTCGAGATGCTCTTCAACGTCAAGGTCGACTCCGTCCGGGTCGCGAACCGGGTCGGGAAGTGGAAGCGGATGGGCAAGTTCGCCGGCCAGCGCCGCGACTGGAAGAAGGCGTACGTGCGCCTCGCGGCGGGAGAGAAGCCCATTGAATTCTTCGAAGGCGTGTAGGTGATTCGATGCCCGTAAAGTCGTTCAAGCCCACGTCCGCCGGCCGCCGTTTCCAGACGTCGATGACGTTCTCGGAAATCACGGCGGACCGCCCCGAGAAGAGCCTCGTCGTTCCCAAGGTCCGGACCGGCGGCCGCAACAACACCGGCCGCGTCACGTCGCGGTTCATGGGGGGCGGCCACAAACGGCAGTACCGGATGATCGATTTCCGGCGCGAGAAGACCGACATCCCGGCGAGCGTCGCCTCGATCGAGTACGACCCGAACCGGACGGCGAAGCATCGCGCTGCTCCATTACGCGGACGGCGAGAAGCGATACATCCTGGCGCCGGTCGGGCTCGAGGTGGGCGCGCGGATCGTCTCCGGTCCGAAGGCCGACATCCTGCCCGGGCAACGCGCTGCCGCTCCGCGGGATCCCGGTCGGCACGACGATCCACAACATCGAGTTGAAGCGGGGCCGCGGCGGGCAGCTCGTCCGCTCCGCCGGCGCCGCGGCGCAGTTGATGGCCAAGGAAGGGGACTACGCGCAGGTGCGCCTCCCGTCCGGCGAGACGCGCAAGATCTTCATCGACTGCTACGCGACGATCGGCCAGGTCGGGAACCTCGAGCACGAGAACCTCTCGATCGGCAAGGCGGGCCGCTCGCGGTGGCTCGGCTGGCGCCCGCACAACCGCGGCGTTTCGATGAACCCGGTCGACCACCCGCATGGGCGGCGGCGAAGGAAAGACCTCGGGCGGCCGGCACCCGGTCTCCCCGTGGGGCTGGAAGACGAAGGGCTTCAAGACCCGCAACAACAAGCGAACGGACGCGATGATCGTCCGGCGAAGGAAGTAAGCGATGGCTCGTTCGATCAAGAAAGGCCCGTTCCTCGACGATCATCTGAAGAAGAAGATCGACGCGCTGAACCAGTCGCGCGAGAAGAAGGTCGTCAAGACCTGGTCTCGGCGGTCCACGATCATTCCCGACATGGTCGGGCACACGATCGCGGTCCACAACGGCCGCAAGTTCATCCCGGTGTACGTCGCCGAGAACATGGTCGGCCACAAGCTCGGAGAGTTCGCGCCGACCCGGATCTTCAAGGGACACAGCGGGAAGAAGGCGGACGCGGCCGCGGCCGGCGCCCGGCCCGCCGGCGCTCCGGGCGCGCCCGGCGCTCCGGCGCCCGCCCCGGCGGCCAAGGCGTAAAGGGGAGATGTCGATGAACGCCGTCGCTCGTCTGCGGTACATGAAGGGGTCGGCCCAGAAGGTCCGGCTCGTCGCGGACCTGATCCGCGGGAAGAAGGTCAACGACGCGGCCGCGATCCTGCGCGGCACGCCCAAGTACGCCTGCCGCGACCTCCTGAAGCTCCTGAAGTCGGCGATCGCCAACGCGGAGCAGAAGGAGTCGGGGGTCGACGTCGACCGCCTGATCGTCCGGAAGATCCAGGTCGACGGCGGCCCGCGGGAAAAGCGGATCCGGCCGGCCCCGATGGGCCGCGCCTATCGCATCCAGAAACGGAAGAGCCACGTGACGCTCGAAGTCTCCGACGAGGCGAGAGGGTAAAGGGAAAGATGGGCCAGAAAGTTCACCCGTACGGGTTCCGCCTGGGGTTCAACCGGACCTGGCATTCGCGCTGGTACGCCGAGCGCGACCAGTACCGGCAGTATCTGCACGACGACATGAAGCTCCGCCGGGAGCTCAAGGGCCGCCTCGCCGCACGCGGGGGTCTCGGAGATCGACATCGAGCGGTACGCGAACAAGCTCAAGGTCAACGTGCAGACGTCGCGGCCGGGCATCATCATCGGGAAGCGCGGCGCGGAGGTCGACAAGCTCCGCGACGAGCTCCAGAAGAAGACGAAAAACGAGGTCCACATCAACATCATCGAAATCCAGCGGCCGGAGACGGACGCGCAGCTCGTCGCGGAATCGATCGCGATGCAGCTCGAGCGCCGCGTCGCGTTCCGCCGCGCGATGAAGAAGGCGATCGAGTCCGCCCAGCGCTTCGGCGCCCAGGGGATCAAGCTCCGCTGCGCCGGGCGGCTGAACGGCGCCGAGATCGCGCGGTCGGAGTGGTACCAGGAGGGGCGGCTTCCCCTCCACACGCTGAAGGCGGACATCGATTACGGGTTCGCCGAGGCGCACACGACATACGGAAAGATCGGCGTCAAGGTGTGGATCTACCGCGGCGAGCAGCACAAGGTGAAGAACCGGCGCCGCGAAGTCAAGAAGACGGCGTAAGGACGAAATCATGTTGATGCCCAGGAAGGTCAAATTCCGCAAGCAGCAGCGGGGAAGGATGCGCGGAAAGGCGTACCGCGGCTCCGAGCTCTCCTTCGGCGACTACGGCCTCCAGTCCCTCGATCCGGGCTGGGTGACCGCGCGCCAGATCGAGGCCGCCCGGATCGCGATGACGCGGCACATCAAGCGCGGCGGAAAGATCTGGATCCGCGTCTTCCCCGACAAGCCGATCACGAAGAAGCCGGCCGAAACGCGCATGGGCAAGGGGAAGGGGGCGCCCGAGGGGTGGGTCGTCGTGATCAAGCCCGGCCGCGTGCTCTTCGAGATGGAGGGCGTCGACGACGCCACGGCGAAGGCCGCGATGAAGCTCGCGTCCGACAAGATCGGGATCCGGACGCGGTTCGTGTCCCGGCACGAGGCGAAGGCGGTGGCGCAGTGAAGAAGAAGGACCTGGAACAGCTTCGAGGAGAGGGAGCCGACGCGCTCGCGGCCAAGGAGAAGGAGCTGCGCGACGCGCTCTGGAAGCTCCGGCTGCAGAAAACGACCGGCCAGTTGGAGAACCCGTCCCGCCTGCGCACGGTGCGCCGGGACATCGCGCGGGTGAAGACCTTCGCGCGGGCGATCGGGGAGAAAGCGTGAGCGAGACAACGGCGCCGGCCGCGGCCGGCAAGAAGGGGCGGCAGACGAAGATCGGCCGCGTGATTTCGGACAGGATGGAGAAGACCGTCGTCGTCGAGGTCGAGCGCACCGTGCTTCACCCGCGCTACCACCGCTACATCAAGCGGCGGTCGCGCTTCATGGCGCACGACGAGAAGGGCACGGCCGCGACGGGCGACCGCGTCGCGATCGAGGAAACGCGGCCGATGTCGAAGCGCAAGCGCTGGACGGTCCGCGAGGTCCTCCGGAAGGCGGAGGCGTAGGCCATGATCCAGATGGGAACGGTGCTCGAGGTCGCGGACAACTCGGGAGCCCGAAAAATCGCGTGCATCAAGAAGAAGGGCGGCTCGAACTCCCGGTATGCCTATCTCGGCGACGTCATCACCGCGTCCGTCAAGGAGGCCGCGCCCGACTCGCCGTTCGTCGAGAAGCACGGCAAGCGCGTCGTCAAGGCCGTGATCGTCCGGACGCGCCGCCAGCAGCGCCGGAAGGACGGGTCCTACATCCGCTTCGACGACAACGCCGCGGTGCTGGTCAACGCGGAGAACGAGCCGGTCGGAACGCGCGTCTTCGGCCCGGTCGCCCGCGAGCTGCGGGAGAAGAAGTTCATGAAGATCATCTCCCTCGCGCCGGAAGTCCTCTGAGGACGGCGGGGGAGGCGGGGAAACGATGAAGAAGGTGAAGCTCAAGAAGGACGACGTGGTCGTCGTGGTCGCCGGGAAGGACCGCGGAAAGCAGGGACGCGTGATGCGGGTCTATCCCGCGACCGGGCGCGTGCTCGTCGAGCACGTCAATCAGGTCAAGAAGCACCTGCGGCCGAATCCGGCGAAGAACATCGCGGGCGGAGTCTCCGAACGCGAGGCGACGATCCACATCTCCAACGTCATGCTGCTCGACCCGGAGAACAACGCCCCGACCCGCGTCGGTCGCCGGCGGACCGAGGACGGCCGGGCGGAGCGCGTCGCCAAGAAGAGCGGCGCGGTGCTGGGATAGAGGGAAGAATGGCCGCGCGACTGAGAGAGAAATACCAGAAGGAAATCGTCCCGAAGCTCACGAAGGAGTTCGGGATCGAGAACACGATGGCCGTGCCGAAGCTCGACCGCATCGTCCTCAACATGGGGATGGGGGAGGCGACGGCCAACGTCAAGCTCCTCGACACCGCGGTCGAAGAGCTGTCGGCGATCGCGGGGCAGCGCGCCGTCGTGACGCGCGCGAAGAAGTCGATCGCGTCCTTCAAGCTCCGGACCGGGATGCCGATCGGCTGCCGCGTGACGCTCCGCGGAGACCGGATGTACGAGTTCCTCGACCGGCTGATCGCGATCGCGCTCCCGCGCGTGCGCGACTTCCGCGGGGTCTCGGCGAAATCGTTCGACGGGCGGGGAAACTACACGCTCGGGGTCAAGGACCACCTGATCTTCCAGGAGATCGACTACTTGAAGGTCGACAAGTCGCAGGGATTGAACGTCTCGATCGTGACGACGGCGGGGCGGGACGACACCGCGCAGGCTCTCCTGCGCGAGTTCGGCATGCCCTTCGCCAAGTAAGGAAGGCCGAGAATGGCAAGACGAGCCATGAGACTCAAAGCGGAGCGCACGCCGAAGTTCTCGACGCGGAAGGTCCGGCGCTGCAAGGTGTGCGGCCGGCCGCGGAGCGTGCTGCGCAAGTTCGCCCTGTGCCGGATCTGCTTCCGGGACCGGGCGCTGGCGGGATACATCCCCGGCATCATCAAGGCGACGTGGTGAGGGCATGAAGACGAGCGATACGATTTCCGATCTCCTGACGCACATCCGGAACGCGATGCGCTCCGGCCACGAGAAGGCCCAGGTCGACGCGTCCCGCCAGCGGGAGGCGATCGTGAAGCTTTTGACGGACGAGGGATACGTCGCCGGCTACAAGACGGTCGACGCCGAGCCGCAGAAGCAGATCCAGGTGCGTTTGAAGTACGACGGCGAAGGCGAGCCGGCGATCGGCGGCCTGCAGCGCGTGTCCAAGCCCGGCCGCCGGGTCTACAAGCGGGCCTCCGAGATCCAGCCGGTGCTCGGGGGCCTCGGCATCGCCGTGGTTTCGACTTCGCGGGGCCTCATGACCGACCGCCAGGCTCGCGAAAAGAAGCTCGGCGGCGAGATCCTCTTCAACGTCTGGTAGGAGTGTGAGCCGTGTCGCGAATCGGTAAGAATCCCGTGCCGATCCCTCAGGGGGTCGAAGTGAAGGTCGAAGACGGGCGGCTCCGCGTCAAGGGGCCGAAGGGGCAGATCGAGAGCCCGATCCCGGCGGCGATCAGCGCAAAGGTGCTCGACGGCCGCCTCGAGTTCGCCCGCGCCAACGAGGAGCAGACGAGCCGCGCGCTCCACGGCCTGGCGCGCGGCCTGGTTGCGAACGCCGTCGCCGGGGTGACGGAGGGCTTCGAGCGGGAGCTCGACATCGTCGGCGTCGGCTTCAAGGCCGAGGTCAAGGGCAAGGCAGGTCAGTTCGCGCTCGGCTACTCGCACCCGATCGTGTTCGCGATCCCGGACGGAATCGACGATCGCGATCGACCCGAAGCCGAACCGCATCACCGTGTCGGGCATCGACCGGCAGCTGGTCGGCCAGGTCGCGGCGAACATCCGGCGCTCCGCGTGCCGGATCCGTACAAGCAGAAAGGCGTCAAGTACACCGACGAGGTGATCAAGAAGAAGGTCGGCAAGGCCGGAGCGAAGTAATGGCCCACGCGAAATCGCGCGGCACGGCCCAACGACAAGAGTTCGGCGCCGCGATCCGGTTCGCCGCGGGCGCAGGGGCACGGCGGAGCGGCCGCGGCTCTCGGTGTTCCGGAGCCTGACGCACATCTACGCGCAGGTGATCGACGACCGGCAGCGGCGTCACGCTCGTCGCCGCCTCGCTCGCTCGAGCGGTGTTCACGGCGGAGCAGAAGGGCGGGGGCAACGTCGCGGCTGCGAAGACGCTCGGCGAGCTCGTCGCCGAGCGCGCGAAGGAAAAAGGCATCACGCGGGTCGTGTTCGACCGCGGCGGCTACCTGTATCACGGGCAGGTCAAGCGCTGGCCGATTCGGCCCGCGAGAACGGTCTGGAGTTTTAAATGGCCAATCAGCCGGGGAATCGGGACCGCCGCGACCGCCGCGACCGCGACTCGGGGAGTCGTCGGAGTTGATGGACACGGTCGTGCACATCAACCGCGTGACCAAGGTCGTCAAGGGCGGCAAGAACCTGAGCTTCAGCGCGCTCGTCGTCGTCGGCGACGGCCACGGGGTGCGTGGGCTTCGGCATCGGCAAGGCGAAGGAAGTGCCGTCGGCGATCAAGGGCGATCGAGGTCGCGAAGAAGAACCTGGTCCGCGTGCCGATCGCAGCGGCACGACGATTCCGCACGCCGGTGCTCGGGCGGTTCGGCGCCGGGCCGGTGCTGCTGAAGCCGGCGCCCGATGGCACCGGCATCATCGCGGGCGGCGCCGTGCGCGCCGTTCGTCGAGTCGGCCGGCATCAGCAACATGCTGACGAAGTCGCTCGGGATCGGCCAACCCGCACAACGTCGTGCGGGCGACGTTCGCCGCGCTCTCGCTGTTGAAGAAGATCGCCGTCCGGCCTCCGGCGGCGGAGTAAGGCGGCGTCCATGAGCCCGAAGAAGGAAGACGCGAAGAAGGACCCGGTGGCCTCCCTCGAGGAGCTCGAGAAGACCGTTTCGCTTCGCACGAAGAAGGTCCGCCCGGCGGAAGCGCCCGCGCCGCGCGCCGAGGCGAAGCCGGCCGCGCGCGAGGCCGCGCCGGCCGTCGCCAAGGCGAAGGCGAAGCGGCCGGCGACGGCGCCGCCGATCAAGGTCCGGCTCGTCAAGAGCGGGATCTGCACGCCGAAAGACCAGAGACTGACGCTCCTCGGGCTGGGGCTCCGCCGCCTGAACCAGGAAGTCGTCCGACCGGACACGCCGTCGATCCGGGGATGCTCCACAAGGTGCGGCACCTCGTGGAGGTCTCGCGGCGGAGCAGAGCACCGATGACCGAAGCGAAACCGAAGAAGAAGACGGCCGCCAAGCAGCTCGCCGCGCCCGCCGCGAAGAAGGCGGCGTCGCCGCGGACGAAGGAAGCGGCGCCGATCGCCGCTCCGTCCGGCCCCGCTACCGGCGTCCACCACCTCGCCCCGGCGTCGGGGGCAACGCACGCGAAGAAGCGCGTCGGGCCGCGGTCCGGGCTCGGGCCACGGCAAGACGGCCGGACGCGGGCACAAGGGCGCGAAGTCCCGCTCGGGGTTCCGCACAAGCGCGGCTTCGAGGGCGGCCAGATGCCGCTCCACCGCCGCGTGCCCGAAGCGCGGCTTCCACAACCTGTTCCGGGTGAGTACGACGTCGTGAACCTCGACTCGCTCGGCGCGGCTTCGAGGCCGGACACGAGTCACGCCCGAGGTCCTGCGCGAGCGCGGCCTGTCCGGGAAGCACGCGAGCCCGTCAAGATCCTGGGGCGCGGCGAGATCGAGCAAGGCGCTCACGGTGCGCGCGCACAAGTTCAGCGGCAAGGCCGCGGAGAAGATCGAGAAGGCCGGCGGACGGCGGAGGTCATCGAGACAGGCAGATCAGGTCGCGAGCTGGATGTTCGAATCCTTGCCGAAACATCTTCGCCATCCCCGATCTGCGCAAGCGGATCTGCTTCACGTTCGCGCTGCTGGCGGTCTACCGGGTCGGCGCGCACATTCCGACGCCCGGGCGTCAACGCCGACGGCGCTGGCCGAGTCTTCACGCCGCAGGCGGGCGACGCTGTTCGGCCTCTTCGACATGTTCTCGGGCGGCAGCCTGTCGGCGGTTGTCGATCTTCGCGCTCGGCATCATGCCGTACATCAGCGCGTCGATCATCCTGCAGCTCCTGCACGGTCGTCTGGCCGTACCTCGAGCGGCTCTCGAAGGAAGGCGAGCTCGGCCGCCGCAAGATCACCCAGTACACGCGCTACGGCACGATCCTGCTCTCGGTGTTCCAGTCGCCCGGCATCGCCCTCTTCCTCGAGAAGCAGCAGCTGCCGGTCGGGTCAGTACCTCGTCCGCCCCGAGACCCGGGGGCCGGCTTCCTTCTCATGACGGTGCTCACGCTGACCACCGGCACGCGTCTTCGTCATGTGGCTCGGCGAGCAGATCACCGAGCGCGGCATCGGCAACGGCATGTCGCTCATCATCTTCGCGGGCATCGTCGTCGGCCTGCCGCGCGCGATCGGCGGGCTCTTCGCCAGTCTGCGACTGGACGAGCTCGGCGCTCTTCTCGGTGCTCGCGATCCTGTTGCTTCATGTCCTCGTCGTCGCGCTGATCGTCTTCGTCGAGCGCGGGCAGCGGCACGATCCCCGTCCAGTACGCCAAGCGCGTCGTCGGCCGGCGGATGTACGGCGGCGCCGAGCACGCACCTGCCGCTGAAGGTCAACACGGGCGGCGTCATGCCGGTCATCTTCGCGTCGTCGATCCTCGCGTTCCCGCAGACGATCGGCCGGCTCATCAACACGGAGCTCGGTCGGCACAAGCTCACGGGATCAGCTCGCGTCGGGGCATCCGCTCTACGACCTGCTTCTACGCGTCGCTGATCATCTTCTTCACGTACTTCTACATCTCGATCATCTTCAATCCGGACGACGTGGCCGACAACATGCGGAAGTACGGCGGCTTCATCCCGGGCATCCGGCCGGGCAAGCGGACGGCGGAGTACATCGACAGCATCCTGACGCGCATCACGCTGGTCGGCGCGCGTCTACCTGGTCGCGATCGCGATCCTGCCGGACTTCCTGAATCAGCGGTTTCAAGGTCGGCGGAATCCCCGTTCATCGGTCCGGCGCTCGAATCGCGCGCTCCCGAAGTTCGTTCACGCAGGGCTTCGACGTTCAGTTCTACTTCGGCGGCACGTCGCTCCTGATCGTCGTCGGCGTCGCGATGGACACGGTGCAGCCAGATCGAGTCGCAGCTGATCATGCGCCACTACGACGGGTTCCTGAAGAAGATCGCCGGGTGCGCGGCGGCGCCGCGCGTGAGTCGCGGATCGTGTCAGCTGGTCATGCTCGGGCCTCCCGGCGCCGGCAAGGGCACGCAGGCGAGCGGCTCGCGGCGCGCACGGCGTGCCGCAGATCTCGACGGGCGACATCCTGCGCGCAGGCGGTGGCCGCGGGACCGCCGCTCGGGCGCTGAAGGCCGAAGGCGATCATGGAGCGCGGGCGAGCTCGTGCCCGACGACGTGATCGATCGGCCTGATGCGCGAACGGCTGGCGCAGCCGGACGCGGCGCGCGGCTTCGTCCTCGACGGCTTTCCCGCGCACGGTCGCCCAGGCCGAGGCGCTCGACCGCATGCTCGACGAGCGCGGGCTCCGGTCGACGTCGTCGTCAACCTCGACGTCGCCGAGGGGACAGCGCTGCATCGGCGCATCTGCGCGAGCCGCGGCGAGGACACGACGCGGGCGCGCCGACGACAGACCGGGACGTCCGCGAGCGGTGCGGCGGTCTAGCTCGTGCAGCGGAGCGACGACGCCGACGCCGGTGCGAGAAGCGCCTGATGGTCTACGCGAGCGACGTCGACGGCCGCTCGTCGACTACTACGGCGGCGGTCGACGTTCCGGATCGATGGACGCCGCCGCGGCGCCGAACGGCGGGTCGCGGGCCGGACAGCGTGCCGCCGTGATCGACGTCGGCGGAGGGGCCGGTGATTGTCTGAAGTCGGAGGCGGAGCTCGCGACGATGCGCGACGGCCGACGCTCGTGGCCGACGTGCTCGCGGCCTCGGGCGCGATCGCGCCGGGCGTGACGACCGCCGAGCTCGACCGGATCGCCGAGAAGGCTGATCGCGCGACGCCGGGGCAAGCCCGGCGTTCATGGGCTACCGCGGCTATCCCGGCGACGCTCTGCGTCTCGGTCAACGACGAGGTCGTGCACGGCATCCCTCGGCAAGCGCATGCTCTCGGCGGGCGACATCGTCGGCGATCGACTGCGGCGCGTCGTCGACGGCTTCTTCGGCGACTCCGCCGTCACGTTCGCCGTCGGGAAGGTGCGTCCCGGAGGCGGCCGCAGCTGCTCGCGCGTCACGCGCGAGGCGCTCGACGCGGGCGATCGGCGCGGCGCAGGCCGGCGCGCCGGATCTCCGACATCGGCGCACGCCGTGCAGACGCACGTCGAGGCTCACGGGTTCTCGGCTCGTGCGCGAGTTCGTCGGCCACGGCATCGGCGACGCGCGCTGCACGAGGAGCCGCAGGTCCCGAACTACGGCCAGGCCGGGCGCGGGGCCGCGCCTGAAGGAAGGCATGGTGCATCGCGATCGAGCCGATGGTGAACCTCGGGACGGCCCGGGTGTCGAGTGCTCAGCGGGACGGCTGGACGGCGGTCACGAAGGACGGCAAGCTGTCGGCGCACTTCGAGCACACGGTGGCGGTCACGGCGGAGGGCCGCGTGGTCCTGACGGCGTCGCGAGGCTCGAGCGGCTCCGCGCGGCGGTGTCGGCGTGACGAAGGAAGAGGCGATCGAGGTCATGGCGACCGTGCTCGAGCCGCTGCCCGAACGCGATGTTCCGGGTGGAGCTCGAGAACCGGCACAGGTC
Source organism: uncultured Acidobacteriota bacterium (assembly GCA_963794295.1). Lineage (GTDB taxonomy): Bacteria > Acidobacteriota > Thermoanaerobaculia > UBA5066 > DATFVB01 > DATFVB01. Next base: position 237,638 of record CAWCDE010000007.1, on the reverse strand, counting down.
GTCGGCGCACATCGCCGGCAAGATGCGCAGGAACTTCATCCGGATCCTGCCGGGCGACAAGGTCCGGTGGAGCTCTCCCCGTACGATCTGACCGCGGCGGCGCGGATCATCTACCGTGTACAAGTGAGAACGACGATGAAGGTCAGGGCGTCCGTGAAGCGCATTTGCGACGAAGTGCAAGATCGTGCGCCGCCGCGGCGTGCTGCGGCGTGATCTGACCCGAAGCACAAGCAGCGTCAGGGCTAAGCACGAATTCAAGCAGAGGCAGGGATTAGAGCATGGCACGTATCGCGGGAGTCGATCTTGCCGCGGAACAAGCGGGTCGAGATCGGGCTGACCTACATCTACGGCATCGGCCGCCCGCGGTCGAACGAGATCCTGGGTGAGGCGGCGTCAGCCCGAACATCCGGGTCAAGGACCTCTCGGAAGAGGAGGTCTGGACGACAGCCGCGTCGATCGAGGAGCAGGGCCGGGTCGAGGGCGATCTCCGCAAGGAGATCTCGATGAACATCAAGCGCCTGATGGAGATCGGCTGCTACCGCGGCATGCGGCACCGCCGGAACCTGCCGGTCCGCGGCCAGCGCACGCAGCACCAACGCGCGCACGCGCAAGGGCCCGCGCAAGGGCGCGATCGCCGAGAAGAAGACGAGTCGGCGACGGCAAGGCAGTAATGAGACTGCAGGAGATCATGGCGACGAAACCGCCGACGCGCGCCGAAGGAAGCCGGCCGGCAAGCGCAAGAAGACGTTCAAGAAGCGCGGCGAGAAGCGCGATCGTGCACCACGGCTTCGCGCACATCCAGGCGTCGTTCAACAACACGATCGTCACGATCACCGACGACGAGGGCAACGTGCGTCGCCTGGTCGAGCGCCGGCGGCATCGGCTTCAAGGGGTCGCGCAAGGGCACGCCGTTCGCGGCGACCCAGGCGGCGATGGCGGCCGGCAACGTCGCCAAGACGCGTCGGCATGCGGTCGCAGGTCGACGTGCGCGTCAAGGGCCCGGGCGCGGGCCGCGAGTCGGCGGTCCGCGCGCTCCAGACCGTCGGCCTCGACGTCAAGTCGATCAGCGACGTCACGCCGATTCCGCACAACGGCTGCCGGCCGCCCGAAGCGAGCGCCGGCGTCGTAAACGTCCGGAGGATCGGAAGAGGACGCAAAAGAACGAGGGGTCCGCGACGGATCCATGGCTCGATATCGGACCGGTCTGCCGGCTGTGCCGGCGCGAAGGCATGAAGCTCTTCCTGAAGGGCGAGCGCTGCTACACGGAGAAGTGCGCGATCGAGAAGCGCAACGTGCCGCCCGGCCAGCACGGCAAGCGCCGGAAGGCGAAGCTCGCTCGGCTACGGCATCCAGCTGCGCGAGAAGCAGAAGGTCAAGCGCATCTACGGCGTGCTCGAGAACCAGTTCCGCGCGCTACTTCGAGGCGGCGGAGCGGACGAGGGGCATCACGGGCGAGACCTGCTCCAGCATGCTCGAGCGGCGGCTCGACAACGTCGTCTACCCGCTCGGGCTTCGCGACCTCGCGGGCCCAGGCGCGCCAGCTCGTCCGCCACGGCCACTTCACGGTCAACGGCCGGAAGGTCGACATCCCGTCGTTCCTCGTCCGAAGGCGGGCGACGTCGATCGCCGTCAACGGACAAGAGCCAGGAGAACGAGCGCATCCAGCACGCGATGGAGAGGCGAAGGGCGCGCGGCATGCCCGAGTGGCTCGCGCTCGACCGCGGACGACTTCGCGGGCCAGGTCTGCGCACCTGCCGACGCGCGAGCAGATCAACCTGCCCGTCCAGGAGCAGCTGATCGTGGAGTTGTATTCGAAGTAAGACGTCGCGCAGCTTCGACTCGGCGGAGGCCACGACCTGCAGCAGTCGGAGACTCAGTGGAACATGGCTTTGCGAAAGAACTCGAAGCATGCCTGTGGAAGGTTTCAGCGGCCAAGCGGCTCGAGTTCGACGTCGAGACGTCACGACGGTTCGGCCGCTTCTACGCGCAGCCGTTCGAGCGCGGGTTCGGCACGACGGTCGGCAACGCGCTCCGGCGGGTGCTGCTCTCGTCGATCGAGGGCGCGGCCGATCACGGCCGTCAAGATCGAGGGCGTGCTGCACGAGTTCTCGCCGATCCCGGGCGTCGTCGAGGACGCGACCGACATCATCCTGAACCTGAAGCAGATCCCGCTTCAAGCTCCACGCGGACCAGGCACGAAGACCCTTCGATCGACGTCGAGCGGAAGGGCGAGGTGCGCGCCCGGACATCGAGGGGACGCCGACGTCGAGATCCTCGAGCCGGACGCGCACATCGCGACGCTGTCGGACGACGGCGGCACGCTCGACGATGGAGATGCGTCTGAAGCGCGGCCGCGGCTACGTCTCGGCCGACAAGAACTTCGACGAGGACCTGGGCATCGGGTGGATCCCGATCGACTCGGTCCACTCGCCGGTCAAGAAGGTGAACTACCACGTCGAGGCGGCGCGCATCGGCCAGAAGACCGACTACGACAGGCTCGTTCTCGAGGTCTGGACCGAACGGCACGGTCACGCCGCGCGACGCCGTGTCGCTGGCGGCCAAGCTCCTGACGCGATCATCTGACGATCTTCATCAACGCGGAGCACGACACCGCGTTCGACCACGCGGCCGAGCACGACCTGCCCGCGAACCTGAACGAGAACCTCGACAAGTGCGTCGAGGAGCTCGAGCTTTCGGTCCGGTCCTCGAACTGCCTGAAGAACGCGAACATCCGGACGATTCGCGAGCTCGTGCAGAAGACCGAAGGGGAGATGCTCAAGACGAAGAACTTCGGCCGCAAGTCGCTCAACGAGATCAAGGACCTGCTCCGGTCGATGGGGCTTTCGCTCGGCATGGATCTGAACAACGTCCCGGCCGGGATCGAGAAGTAGGAAAGAGGCCATGCAGCACAACCGATTCGGGCGGAAGCTCCGCCGCTCGACCTCCCATCGGCTCGCCATGTTCCGGAACCAGCTGATGTCGATGGTCGAGCACGAGAGGATCGCGACGACCCTCGAGAAGGCGAAGGAGCTCCGGCCCCTCGTGGAGCGCGTCGTCTCGATGGGGAAGAACGACTCGGTTCCCGCGCGCCGAAAGGTCTACCGGTGGGTCCCGAGCCGTTCGCTCGTCAAGAAGGTGTTCGACACGCTCGGTCCGCGTTTTACGGACCGCCCGGGCGGCTACACGCGCATCCTGCACCTCGGACGGCGCCGCGGCGACAACTCGGAGGAGGCGATCCTCGAGTTCGTCGACTTCAAGTTCACGCCGAAGGAGCGGGGGCCGAAGCGCGAGTCCACGATGGAGCGCGCGCGGCGCTCGGTCTCCTCGAAGGTCGAGACGATCCGGAAGGAGAAGGAAGCCGCCGCGGAGGGCGCCGAAGCCGGCGAGGCGGCGGCTCCGGAGAAACCGAAGCGCAAGTCGGCGAAACCCGCGAAGGCCGCGAAGCCTTCGAAGGCGACGACGAAGGGCGGCAAGCCCGCCAGGGCGTCGAAAGAGGGAAAATCGAAGGGCGGTTCGACCACGAAGAAGGGGAACCGGGGCCAGTAGAACCGACGGGTGCGAACATCATGAAATCCTGGACGCCCGGCTATGCCGGGCGTTGCTTTTGGCGTTTCGCGATGACGGCCGGACGATGTTGCCCGACGACATCCGCGAGCGATCATGACTGATCTCCGCGTCGTTTCGCTCTGTCCCTCCCTCACCGAGACCCTCGTCGCGATCGGCATCACGCCCGTCGGCTGCACGCGCTACTGCATCCGGCCGCGCGAAGCCCTCCGGAGGGTTTCGAAGGTGGGCGGGACGAAGAACCCGGACCTCGACCGGATCCGGATCCTCTCGCCCGATCTCGTCGTCGCCAACGCCGAGGAGAATCGGCCGGAGGATGTCGCGGCGCTGCGAAAGGATTTTGCGGTCCACGTCTCGCTGCCGCGGACGGTATCGGAGGTTCCGGGCGTCGTCCGCGAGCTCGGGGTCGCCGTGGGGCATCCGGCGGCGGCGAAGCGGCTCGCGGCGGAGATCGAAGGCGCAATCGCGACGCCGCCCCCGCCGGCTTTTCGCTACGCCTACTTCATCTGGAAGGGGCCGTGGATGACCGTGTCCGGCGACACCTACGTCTCCGACCTCTTCCGGTACGCGGGCGGGGTCAACGTCTTTGCGGAGGAGAGCGCCCGATATCCGGAGGTCACTCCGGCGCGGGTCCGGGCCGGGGCGCCGGACGTGCTCGTCTTTCCTTCGGAGCCGTTCCCTTTCTCGGAAGGCCATCGGCCCGCGATCGAGTCCGCTTTCGGGAAATCGACGCGGATCGAGTTCGTCGACGGAGACGACTGCTGCTGGCACGGCGCACGGTCCCGGGAAGGCCTCCGGCTGATGAGGGAATTCGCGGCGCGGTTTTCCGCCTGACAGGAACTTTCCGGCGGCGCAGACGGACCGCGCGTCGCGTCCGCCCGGTCCTCGTCCGCCCTGAGCGCTGAAGCTATCGTCTCAGCAGGTCGAGGAACTCTTCCCGCACGGGCTTGTTCAGGAAGATCCCGCGGAGCGCGGAGGTGACGGTGACCGCCCCCGGTTTCTTGATGCCGCGCATCTCGACGCAGAGATGCCGGGCCTCGAGCACGACCATCGTCCCCTGCGGGCGGAGGCTCTGCTCGAGATAGCCGGCGATCTGCTCCGTCATCCGCTCCTGGAGCTGGGGCCGCTTGGCGTAGAACTCGACGATCCTCGGCATCTTCGAGAGGCCGATGATCCGCTCGTTCGGGATGTAGGCGACGTGAGCGTGCCCGTAGAACGGCACGAAATGATGGGCGCACATCGAGTAGAACGGGATGTCCTTCTCCATCACCATCGCGCTGTACCGCTCGTCGTTGGGGAAGCAGGTGATGTTCGGCTCGGCGCCTTCGGAAAGGCCCGAGAACATCTCGAGGTACATCTTCGCGACCCGGCGGTCGGTGTCGCGGAGGTTCGGGTCGGCCTCCGGGTCGAGTCCGAGGATTTCGATGATCGACCGGATGTGCTCACGGATTTCCTCGATCTTCTCGCCGTCCTGGAGGCCGGGAACCGCGCGCTCGTTGGTCTCGGTGCTCATGCCGGGATCATACCGGAGCGGCCCGTCGCGCTGATCCAACTTCATCTTCGGCGCCCGCGCGTCGTGCACTAAGATGCCCGCCGTGACTTCGAAGGAGCCGTTCGTCGGCTGGGAGTGGTGGCTGGAGCGCAAGGAGCGCTGGGTGCGCGATCCCGAGCCCCAGCTCCCGGAGGGAATCTTCCGCGCGATCGCCGCGGGCACCGGGCTCCCGCCGATCTGGCAGCGCTCGACGTTCGCCTTCGAGAACGTCCGGGACGGCGCCGATCGGTTCCTCGGGATGGCCAAGGGAGGCGAACGCCCGTTCGCGCGGATTTACACCCGGCTGGGTAATCCGACGACGGAGTATCTCGAGCGCCAGCTCTTCCGGCTCGAGGCGCATCACGTCATCGAGAAGGCGCTGGCGGTCGACGAGAGGGAGCCGACGATCGGCTGCCTGATCGCGAGCTCGGGAATGGGGGCGATCGCCACGCTCCTCCTGTCGCTCCTGCGGTCGGGCGATGCGGTCATGGCGGGAAACATCTATGGCTGCACCGATTCCCTCCTGCGGGGGCTCGAGAAGTACGGCGTCGGCTACGAGTCGGTGGACATGGCGAACCTCGAGGCCGTCGAGAGACGGCTCGACGCGAACCCCAACGATCCGGCGGTGTTCCTCGAGACGCCGGAGAATCCGACGCTCGCGGTCGCGGACATCGAGGCGATCTCGCGGATGACGGACAGCCGGGGCGTCGCCCTGATCGTCGACAACACGTTCTGTTCGCCCTATCTCCAGCAGCCGTTCCGGCTCGGCGCCGACTTCGTCGATCCATTCGCTGACGAAGTACGTCAACGGCCACTCGACCTCGATCGGCGGAGCCCTGCTCGGCCCGTTCCGTTTCCTCAAGGAGGTCCTCTTCCCCTGGTACAAGGACCTGGGCGCCACCCCTTCTCCGTTCGACTCGTGGCTGAACGGAATGACGCTGCAGAGTCTGGCGATCCGCGAGCAGGCGGCCTGCGAGTCCGCCGCGCGAGATCGCCGGGTTCCTCCGCGGGCATCCGAAGGTCCGGAAGGTGCACTATCCGGGCTTCGACGACTTTCCCCAGGCCGGCGTCGTGAAGAAGCAGATGAGGAACGGCGGGGCGATGGTCGCCTTCATCCTGGCGGGCGGATTCCCCGCCGGCGAATCCCTGATGAACTACTTCGCCCGGAAGGACACCCCGATGGAGCTCGCCGTCTCGCTCGGATCGGCGATCAGCTATATCCAGCATCCGGCCTCGATGACGCACGCGTCGTTCCGGAGGCCGACCGGACGACGCGCGGCATCACTCCGGGGCTCGTCCGGTTGTCGGTGGGGCTGGAAGGCGCGGATGTACTGATAGAGCATCTCGACCGCGGTCTGCGTCAGTCAGGGGCGGCGCGGACCATACGGTCGTTATACGGGACGCGTGCGTCCGGCCGGCGGCGCTCGCCGTCCGCCCCGGTACGACTCGGCCGCCAGCCGGGCGCCCGCGCGCGTCTTCCAACCCGTCTGGCCGCGCCTAGTGCGATCGCACGAATTCGGGTGTTAGTCGTCCCTGCTCCGAACTCGGCGTCCCTGTTCGAGCGGCCGGATCGGGCTTGCGCCTCGCCGTGCCTGCCGCTTTCGAAGTGGGAGCTTGGCTGTCGATGGACAGTTTCCCAGCCCCTCTCCACCTGGAGAGGGGCAGCCCGCGGCAGCGGGCGGGGTGAGGTTTCATCAAGTCCGTGCGGTTACGCGCGGACTTGATGCGCCATCTCGCGCAATATCTCGATCCGCTTCCGGAGCGGCGGATGGTCGGGAAAACCACGTCGCGATCCCCGAGTCGGCGTCAAGCGCCGGCGCCCGCGGGTCGGCGATGCACAGGTGGCCGACGCCTTCCGTGATCGTTCGGTCGGGCTGACTGGCCCTTCCGATCTTTTCGAGCGCGGAGGCGAGGGAGAGCGGATTCCGCGTGAGCTCGGCGCCCGTCGCGTCGGCGAGGTATTCGCGCTGGCGCGAGACGGCCAGCGTGACGATCTGCGCGACGATCGGCGCGAGGATCGCGGCGACGACCCAGACGGCGAGAACGACGAGCCCCCCGCCCCCGCCGTCGCGGTCGTTGCGGCGGCGCCCGCCGCCCCACCACATCGCGTTGCGGCTCCAGGCGGCGAGCAGCAGGATCGCTCCGGCGAGGGCCGCGAGGACCGTCATGTACCGCGTGTCGTAGTCCTTGACGTGGGACATCTCGTGCGAGACGACGCCCTGCAGCTCCTCGCGGTTCATCATCGCGAGCAGGCCCTCGGTGACGGCGATCGACGCGTGCTCCGGGTCCGCTCCGGTCGCGAACGCGTTCGGATCGGGATCGGGGACGATCTAGCCCTTCGGCTTCGGCATGCCCGAGGCGATCGCCATCTCCTCGAGGACGTCGTCGAGGACGCCGGTCGCGGGGGTTCGCCGGATCGATCGGCCGGGCGCTCGTCGAGGCGAGGATCGCCCGGTCCCCGCCGTGCAGGCTCCAGTACGCGGAAAACGAGCCGACCGCGAGCGCGCCGAGTGTCGCGATCGGCATGCCGATCTGCCTCCCGACGAAGGCGAAGTCGAGTCCCGCTCCGAGGAACCCGAGGAACACGATGAAGAACCCGATCGAGGACGAACGTCCTCGAGCGGTTGTCCTTCTGCCTTTCATAGAGAGTTTTGGTGGTCACTGCCATCGACTGTTCTGCGACCTCCGAAGTCGCCTCTCCCCTCGCGGGAGAGGCCGACGCGAAGCGGCGGGTGAGGGGGCGCGCCGGTGCGTACCCCTCACCCCGACCCTCTCCCGCAAGGGAGAGGGGGAAGGGCAGCACCCTAGCTCCCCAGATTCAGATCGACCTTCGGGACCTCGCGCTCCGCCGCCTGGCCTTCCGGGATCTGGAAGAGCTCGACCGGCGTGAAGTGGAACGTGCTCGCGATGAAGCTCGCCGGAAAGACCTGCTGCGCGATGTTGTAGTTCGTCGCGAGGTCGTTGTAGAACTGCCGCGCGAACCCGATCTTGTTCTCCGTCGAGGTCAGCTCCTCCATCAGCGCCCGGACCTGCTCGTTGGCCTTCAGGTTCGGATAGTTCTCGACGAGGCCGATGAAGCGCGAGAGGGTCGCCGTCAGGGCGTTTTCCGACTGCGCCTGCGCGGCGATTCCCGGCGCGGGGTTCTGCGCCGTCGCGACCGCCTGGTTTCTGCCTGGATCACCTTCTCGAGCGTGTCCTGCTCGAACTTCATCTCGCCCTTGACGGCCGAGACGAGGTTCGGAATCAGGTCGTACCGGCGCTTCAGCTGGACGTCGATCTGCTTCCAGGCGTTGGCGACCTGGTTCCGGAGCGTGACGAGGCCGTTGTACCGGCGACGACCCAGAAGAGGCGGAGCACGACAATTCCGAGGAGAACGACGCCGCAGGTGAACATGCCCATATCCTCCAGAGAGTTCTACGAATCCGCGTGCCGGAAGTTTAACCTCACCCCGGCCTCACGGCCACCCCTCTCCAGGTGGAGAGGGGCGGAAGGGACCGGTCTCAATCGTCGCCATCTCCTGTCCGGGGAGCGCCCGATCCGTAGCGCACCGTGATCCCCGGGCGCGGGCGGCCCTGGACTCCCCGGTAAAGAATGTCGTTCAGGAGGGCGTCCGGAACCGCGTCGGGACGGGTGAAAATCGAGCGCGGCGGCGACCGCCGGCCTCCGCGCCGGGGGGGTTCTTCTCGTCGAGCGAGACCTCCGCGGGACGGCCGAGAACGGCGTCGCATCGAAGGGCCCGGAGAACTCGAACCCATCGCGGCGCGCCGCGTCGTACTGCGACATCGGGGGAATGCCGAGAATCGTCTCGATCGTCGCGAGAACCGAGGCGGTCGAGTACTGCCGGGAATCGACCTTTCCGCGAGGCGTGTAGGGCGAGACGACGAGGACGGGGGAGCGGTGGCAATCGACGTGGTCCGGACCGTTCTGGGCGTCGTCCTCGAGAACGAAAACCGCGGTGTCGGCGAAATAGCGGCTGTGGGTCACCGCCTCGATCAGCCGCCCGAGCGCGAGGTCGTTCTGGGCCGCCATCGACTTCGGCGCGAGGGCTCCTGCGCGGGTCCCCGACGTGTGGTCGTTCGGGAGGTACGACGATCTCGAGGCGCGGCAACGCTCCCGTCTTTTCGAACTCATGGAACTCGCGCAGCCATTCGTCCGATCCGGTCGAGATCGCTGTACGAGAGATCCCAGCCGCGATACTTCGGGTCGAACTGCGCGCCGAGGCCGGCAGCGGGGGCGGAGGCCGGGGCCTTCGCCTCGAGGGCGAGGAACCAGCCGTAGGAACGGAACCCGATTCCGGCCCGGTCGGCGGCCTCCCAGAGGTAGCCGCCCCGCGGCCGGGCGAGCGGATTGTCGCCCTCGTAGTCGTATTTCCACCCCCGGCGGCTGTATTCCTGCGGGTACGTCTTTTCGACGTAGTCGTTCGCGAACGCGGCGGACGACCAGCTGTGCCCGTCGGCGGAGACTTCGGCGTTGCAGTAGAAGTTGTCGAGAAGGGAGAAGGCGCGAACGGTCGCGTGCGCATTCGGCGTGACCTTCTGCCCGAAGAGCACGAGGGAGGGGTCGCCGTTGCCCCGGGGATCGTCTCCGAGGACCTGGTCGTACGTCCGGTTTTCGCGGATCACGTAGATCACGTGGCGAACCTTCGCGAAATTCGGATGGAGGTTCTCGGCGGGGGGCGCCGGAACGCCCGCGAGGACCGTCTTCGTGTGTTCGGCAAGCCTCGCGAGCTCCGCGGCGGGGATCGTCCGGAGATCGCCGGTCTGGCGGGCGAGCAGGTAGCGCGGCGTTCGCGAGCCGGGGATGCGGTCGGTCGGCTGCGGGCCGTCCGGCGCGGCACGCGTGACGGAGCCCTTCGCGTCGGCGACGAGGATCGCGTCGCCATCGACCGCGACGGCCGTCGGATACCGGCCGACCGGCAGGGAACCCGTCGATGCGCGGCCGCTCGCCCCGGGCGTCGATCACGGCGAGGTCGTTGTTGTCGGAATTCGCGACGAGCATGCGCCCGTCCGGCGCGCGGGCGAGCGAGGTGGGAGTCGTGCCTTCGAGTCCGTTCGGCCGGAGCGTCACCGACGCATTCCAGAGCGTCTGCCCGGTCCGCGTGTCGAGAGCCGTCACCCGGTCGTCGGCGGCGCAGGCCACGAGGAGCCGGTTTTGCGAAGGGTCGAGGAGGAGCGCGGTCGGATGGGCGCCGGCGGTCCATGTCGCCGGGGTTCCGCCCGCCCCGATCGGAATCGCGGAAACCGTTCCGTCCGCCCAGTTGAACGTAGGCGCGGGCCCCGGGAGGGTCGAGGCGAATTTCGTACGGCGCCGTCCCCGTCGGATCTCCCGCTCGAGCTTCCGCGTCCGAAGGTCGAACCGGGCAATCCGCCCCGCGTCGTGCTCGGCCGCATACAGGCGCCCCCGAGGCTCGTCGAGCGCGATGCCGGCGACCATCCCGGACGCCGCGAGCCGGTAGGGTTCAGCCTCGGTCCAACCGCTCTCCCGCTCTTCGAAGACCCGGACGACGCCGTCCGCCCCGCCGGAGGCGTACAGCGTCTTTCCGTGGCCGACGCGGCGAGGCCGAGCCAGGCCTTCGGCATCCGGATCCGCCGGCGCGCCCCGCTCGAGAGTTCGACGACGTCGATTCCCTCCTCGGCGTAGCCGCAGAGAAGGACCGCGGCGCGCCGCCCGGGCAGGGGAACGACGGCCATCGGGAACGTGCCGACGTCGATCGCGCGGCCGAGCGGACGAATCGTCCAGCCGTCGTGCAGGAGGGTCGCTCCTCCGGCGCGAGGCCCCGGCGTCTCGGCCGCGGAGAGCGCGGCGGCGATACCCGCGGCGAGCGCCGCGAGAGCCCGGATCTTCATCGCGATTCCCCTTCGATCTTTGGAAAAGCTATCATCTCGCGCGTGAGCATCTTCATCGGCGGATCGGCCATGTCGATGGCCGGGGACGTCGCCGAAGGCTACATCATCGTCTCCGAGCACACGTTCAAGAAGTTCCAGTCGGTCGAGCTCCAGTCGTTCCTCGCGGAAGTCGACAAGCTCGCGCGCGAGATCCGCGGCGTGATGCCGGCTCCCGACGACATGGACGCTCTCCAGCGGAAGAACCGGAAGCTCCAGCGCCTGAACCAGGCCCAGACGATCGTCAACGCGTTCCGGATGAAGCACCGGCGGTAGGGCTCACGGGGCGACCGGATCCTGACGGCAGGAGGGGCCGCCGGTGCCGCCCTGTCGGCCGAAGAACCGGGTCTGGATCGTGTGACGGCCGGGCGGGACGCCGTCGATCCGGTAGCGGAATCCGCAGAAGTCCCCGCATTGGACGTACGGCTTGACGTGGCGGACCGCCGGCCGATACTGCCCGTAGGTCGCGGATCCGACGTCGCGTCCGTCGAGGAGCACGGCGATCCGGCCGATTCCGTCGGCCGAGGCCGCCCACCCGGACCCGCGCACCGTCGATCCCCGGATCACGTCTCCCGCATTCGGCTCCTCGTACCAGCCTTCCGGGGCGGGGGGAGGCGGGGGAAGATGCCGGACGCTCAGATCGTGCCGTCGGAGCCCTAATTTCCGCATGAGTTTCGCGGCGTCGAGGGGGAGCTCCGAGCGCTTCCAGTCCCAGAGCCGTGCAGTTTCCCGGTCGATTCGTTCGTTGAAGGCGCTCGGAAAACTGACGGCCCCGAGGAGCTGGACGAGGATCGAGAATCCTGCCGTGACACCGAAGATTCGGCGGAGAGTCGGTCTCGGCCGGATCCAGGCCTGCCAGGCATCGGCGCAGAGCATCACCAGCGCCGGGCTGAGCTCGGTGAGGAGCCGGTACGAAAAAGATGCGCCGCCCCACCACGCTCCCCAGAAGGCGTAGATGCCGATCGTCAGCAGGCAGCCGGCGAACAGGTATCGCAGGATGCCGGGGGCAGCGCGTCGGACCAGAACGACGAAGCCATGGGCGAAGGCAAAGAGGAAAAAGGGCGTGAAGATGAGCAGCCCGCGCGAGGGGCTGACCAGAAGACCAGGAAGACTGACGCCGGGAACGCCGTCGAACCCCCAGCCGCCCTGGCCCTGACCCAGCGTCTTCCAGGACCCCCAGTACATCGTGGAGTATGCATAGAGAAGGCTGGCCGGAACCAGTGCCAGGAGGGCGAACAGGGGAAACCCTCTCCGGCGTTCACGGTACGCGAATACCGTCAGCGGAAGAGCGAAGGCGATCGTGGTCGGTCGGCTGACCACGGCGAAGCCGAGAAGAATCCCGGCGAACGCCGAAACCGCCGGCTTCTCTGCCAGCAGCGCGGCGAGAGCGGCGCAGAGGAAAAGGAGCGCGGAGCCGTGCTGAAGCATGGAGAGCGCGCCGTTCGACCAGGCATTGGTTCCGAAGGCATAGAGGGCCGCAAATCCGAAGGAGATCGAGCGGTCGGACGTGAGACGCGTGAGGGCGAGAAAGAGGAACACGGCCGAGCCGGCGGTGATGAGCGCTCCGCTCAAGAGGGACAGTCGGTTTCGCCGTCGCTGGAGATCCGTGCCGAATGCGCGGGCCACCGCGTAGACCGGCAGATTCATGAGGCCGGACATGACGGGATAAGACGAGATGACCCTTCCTTCCCGATAAGAGAAGTAGTACGGAAGGCCGCCGCGCCTGTCAGCGAACTCCGTGAGGTCCAGGCCGTGGCCGTTCAGGATCGAAATGGGAAGAAGCTCGGCCGGCGACGCGTCGCCACCCCCGTGATACTTGTGGGGAAAGAAGTACACCGCGAAGGTCAGGAAGAAGAGAAGAAGAGCGCGGTTTCGATTGCCGCCGACGGAGAGCGCCCCGGAATCGCCCGTCTGTCTCAATCAGCCGGCTTGCGGCCCGTGGCGTAGATCTCGGCGTTCCCCTGCGCTCCCGCGGAGACGGCGACCGATTCCACGCGGAAACCGGCGAGCTCGAGGAGGTGCTGGACTTCGGCCTCCGTGTAGGTGCGGACCCTGCCGGCGCTTCGGTGGCGGAGCCTGGCCCCTTTCGCGAACGCGGCCGTGTACTCCGGCGAGAGGAGGTTCGGGAACTGGACCGAGAGGGCCCCGCCCCGGCGGAGAATCCGCCCGGCGTCCTGGAGATAGCGGAACGCGTCTTCCCGCTCCATGTGCTGCAGGACGAGAAGGGAAAAGACGAGATCGAACGTCGCGGTCTCGAAGGCCGCCAGGAACTCGCCGGCCGCGACTTCGCGCAGGTGGACGTTCGGAAGTCCGGCCAGGCGCTCCCGGGCCCGCGCGATCATCTCCCCGCTGATGTCGACGCCCCAGAGCTCGCCGACGGACGGCGCGAGGTAGCGGTCGACCCGCCCGATGCCGCAGCCGATGTTGAGGACGCGGGCCCGCGGGCCGGCGAGAGGCCGGAGGCGGGCGGCGTCCGCCTCTCCGGAGCTCTCGAAGACCTCGCCGTCCGCCCCGGTGAAGATCGCGTCGACCGCGTCCTTCTCCGCGAGCCGGTTCCAGACCGACTTGTAATCCTCGACCGCCGCCGGAGCGGAGCGGTTCCAGAAGCGGCGAATGCGCCGGATCCCTCCCGCCGCGGAGTCCCGGATCGACGTCACGCTTCCCGCATCGCGGTGAGCCGCCGCGCGCCGTTGGTCTGTGTCACGAGCGCGACGATCTTGAAGTCCCTGAACAGCGCTTCGATCTCGCGGTTCTGGTACACGACCGACGTCGTGAACTCGCCGTGGTCGCGGCGGTGGAGGTTCCCCTCGCGGTCGAAGAAGCTCCGGACCGACCGGGTGTCGTCCGGGTCGTGGACCCAGACCGGCGCGAAGGAGACGAACGCGAGCCCGCCGGGCGCCAGCATCCGCCGGATCTCCGACGCGAGCGGGGGAGCGGCGGCGCGGAGAATGAAACCGAACGTCCCGAGGCAGAGGATCCCGTCGAAGGAATCGGAAGGCTGGTCGACCGCGAGGGGGCGGCTCGCCTTCGCCGGCTCGAGGATCTCCTTGCGCGTGTCGAGCGTCCGGACGGAAAAGCCTTTGGCCGAGATCTTCGTCACGAGGTCGTAGCCGGCGGAGAGGTCGAGGAGAGCGGGGTCGGCGCGGCGCCTCCGGACGAGAGCGAGGAAGTCGTCGTAGGCGCTCTCGGCCAGCTGGTTCTGCCAGGTGAGCCGCATCGCCGGTGCACACTAACACACCGGATATAATGCGCCGCCCGATGAAGAAGCCCCGGATCTCTCCCGGAGAGAGCACGCCGATTTCCCGGCTGGCGTCCCGCGCCGGCGGAGAGGCCGTGCTCGCCGGATGGCTCTACAACCGGCGGTCTTCGGGCAAAATCCAGTTCCTGATCGTCCGCGACGGGACCGGGTACTGCCAGTGCGTCGTCGCGAAGGCGGACGTGCCGGAATCGGTCTGGGAAGAGGCGGGGAGGGCCTCTCAGGAGGCCTCGCTCGCCGTTCGCGGAACGGTCCGCGAGGACGGACGGGCGCCCGGCGGCTACGAGATGAACGTCACGGACGTCGAGATCCTCGGCGAGTCGCCGGATTATCCGATCACGCCGAAGGAGCACGGGATCGACTTCCTCCTGTCCCAGCGGCATCTCTGGATGCGTTCGTCGCGCCAGCACGCGGTCCTGCGCGTCCGGTCCGAGGTCTCGCAGGCCATCCGCGACTTCTTCTACGAGAGGGATTTCACGCTGATCGATTCGCCGATCCTGACCCCGGCGGCCTGCGAGGGGACCTCGACGCTCTTCGAGACCGACTACTTCGGGGAGAAGGCCTACCTCTCGCAATCGGGGCAGCTCTATCTCGAGCCCGCGGCCGCCGCGTTCGGAAAAGTGTATTGTTTCGGGCCCGACGTTCCGCGCGGAGAAATCGAAGACGCGGCGCCACCTGACGGAGTTCTGGATGGTCGAGCCGGAGGTCGCGTTCCTCGAGCTCCCCGGTCTGGAAGCGCTCGCCGAGGAGTTCATGGTGTCGATCGTGGCCCGCGCGCTCGACCGCTGCGCCGAGGATCTGAAGCGCCTCGAGCGGGACACGACGAACCTTCGAAACGTGCAGGCGCCATTTCCGCGGATCACCTACCGGCAGGCGGTCGCGAAGCTCGCGGCGAAGGGGATGCCGGTCAAATTCGGCGACGATCTCGGCGGCGACGAGGAGACCGAGATTTCGAAGGAGTTCGACCGGCCGGTGATGATCACGCGCTACCCGGCCGCGATCAAGTCGTTCTACATGCAGCCCGACCCGGAGGATCCCGAAGTCGTCCTCGGGCTCGACATGATCGCGCCGGAGGGCTACGGCGAGATCATCGGCGGGTCGCAGCGCATCCACGACCACGACCTGCTCCTGCAGCGGATCCGCGACAACGATCTCCCGGTCGAGGCGTACCAGTGGTACCTCGACGTCCGCAAGTACGGAACGTTCCCCCACTCCGGGTTCGGGATGGGGCTCGAGCGCACGGTCGCCTGGATCTGCGGGATTCATCATCTGCGGGAAGCGATTCCGTATCCGCGCACGCTGAACCGCATTTATCCGTGATGGTGAGCGCGCGGACGATGCATCGATCCGGGCGGGCGCGTGCCGCCCGCGAGACCCTGCGACGTACGCCGTTTCTTTTGTCATTCCCGCGAACGCGGGAATCCAGGTCCTGGGTCCCCGCTTTCGCGGGGACGACCGCTTTGCGGTCGCCTCACCGGGATCTCGCGGCCGGCCCGCATCCCGCCGGGATCGCGCCTCGCCGCGCGTCGTGACCAGGGGAGCGCCCGAATCTCGGAAATCCACGGTGTCTAAAACTTCTCTTCCCGCGCACGACTCGGGTTCTCCGACGGGTTCGCTTCCGACGGTCGGCATGATTTCTCTCGGTTGTCCCAAGAACCTCGTCGACAGCGAGATCATGCTCGGGCACCTCCAGGCCGCCGGGCACGAGATCGTGCCGGACGGGCGCGCGCGCGTCGTGGTCGTCAACACGTGCGGCTTCATCGACCGGGCGAAGGAAGAGTCGGTGAACGCGATCCTCGAGCAGGTCGAGCGGAAGTGCCGGGGGGAGATCGACCGAGTCGTCGTGGCGGGCTGCATGGTCCAGAAGTACGGGGCGGAGCTCGCGGCCGAGATCCCGGAGGTCGACCACTTCATCGGCCTCGACGAGCTGGAGAAGGCCCCCGCGGCCGCGCTCGGGCTTCCGAGCCTCCCGCGATTCTCCGAAAAGCCGCTCGCGACGCGCGTCTACGACGAGCTCTCGCCGCGCGTGCTCACGAACATGCGCGGCTTCTCGTACCTGAAGGTCGCCGAGGGCTGCAACAACCCGTGCACTTTCTGCGTGATCCCGCAGATGCGGGGACTCCAGCGGAGCCGGACCATCGAATCTCTCGTCTCGGAAGCGCGGCGGCTCGAAGAACAGGGCGTCCGGGAGCTGAACCTGATCGCCCAGGACACGACGCGTTACGGGGAGGATCTCGGCATGAAGCGGACCGGCCTCGCGCGGCTCGTCGAGGCCCTCGCTGCGGAGACGGCGATTCCCTGGATCCGCTTTCTCTACGCCTACCCGAAGACGCTCGACGATTCGGTGCTCGCGCTGATGGCCCGCGAACCCCGTTTCCTGCCGTACGTGGACATCCCGCTGCAGCACGTGTCGCGGCCGATCCTCGCGGCGATGCGGCGCGGCGGCGACCCGAAGAGCTGTCTGGCGATGATCGCGCAGATGCGCGGCACGGTTCCCGATCTCGCGATCCGGACGACGTTCATCGTCGGCTTTCCGGGCGAGACCGACGCGCACTTCCGGGAGCTCTGCGAGTTCGTCCGCGAGGCGGAGTTCGACAACCTCGGAGTCTTCGCCTACTCTCCGGAACCGTCCTCGGGCGCCGAGCCGCTCGGCGATCCGGTCCCGGCCGACGTCAAGGAGGAGCGGCGCGCGTTCCTCCTCTCGCTCCAGCAGCCGATCGCGCGA
Organism: uncultured Acidobacteriota bacterium; assembly: GCA_963794295.1. Classification (GTDB taxonomy): domain Bacteria; phylum Acidobacteriota; class Thermoanaerobaculia; order UBA5066; family DATFVB01; genus DATFVB01. Next base: position 220,680 of record CAWCDE010000007.1, on the reverse strand, counting down.
CGGCGGCTGCGGCGCTGGAAGGGAAGGACCGTCGACGTCCTCGTCGAGGGGGAGTGCGCCGAGACCGAGCACCTGCTCGAGGGGCGGACGGCCGCGATGGCGCCGGAGATCGACGGACGGGTGCTGATCAACGAGCTCGCCGATTTTCCCGTGCGGCCGGGCGACATCGTCCGGGCCAGGATCACTGAGACGCACGAGTACGACCTCGTGGCGCGGGTGGTGGGAAGGGCATGACCGAGGGCCGGTCGTGACCGCCTCTCCCCGCGGGAGAGGCCGCCGCGGAGCGGCGGGTGAGGGAGACCCGGGGACCGCCGATGACTCCCTCACCCCGGCCCTCTCCCGCGGGGAGAGGGAAGCGTAGTGCAGGTTTTTCGCGACCCTCTCGCATCGACGGACCTCCCCCGGGGGTGCGCCGCGACGATCGGCAACTTCGACGGCGTGCATCTCGGCCACCAGAAGATCCTCTCGGCGGTCGTCGAGCGCGCACGGAGCTCGGGGCGTCCGGCGGTCGCGATCACGTTCGAGCCGCATCCGCTGAAGGTCCTCCATCCCGAGCTCGCGCCGAAGATGATCCAGACGCTGCCGCAGCGCGAGGAGGCGCTCGAGTGCCTCGGCATCGACGCGCTCCTCGTCGTGCCGTTCACCCGCGACTTCTCGCTGACCGAGCCGGAAGACTTCGTCGGGGATTTCCTCCGGCGGCGGCTCGCCGTTTCGGAGATCCTCCTCGGATCGCACTTCGCGTTCGGCCGAGGCAAGCGCGGGAACCTCGATCTGCTCCGCGCCCTGGGACCCGCCAACGGGTTCACGGCGGAAGGGGTGCCGGAGGTCTACTTCGAGGGCGCGCCGATCTCCTCGACGCGGATCCGCCAGGCGATCTCGGCGGGCGACATCCGGGCGGCGAACGCGATGCTCGGCCGCCCGCACGCGATGGACGGCGTGATCGCCCGGGGAGACCGGATGGGACGGAAGATCGGCTATCCGACGATCAACCTGAGGCCGGAGAACGAGCTCTCGCCGGCCGACGGCGTCTACTTCTCGCGCGTCTATTTCAAGTCCTTCGGCCGCGAGTTCGACTGCGTGACGAACATCGGCCGCCGCCCGACGGTCTACGAGAACTACGAGACGACGATCGAGTCGTTCGTCCTGGATTTCTCGTCGGACGTGTACGGGGAAAAGATCCGGCTCTTCTTCCACGACCGCGTCCGCGACGAGATGACGTTCCCTTCGATGATGGCGCTGACGGAGCAGATCGGGCGGGACATCGAGGCGACGCGCGCGTACTTTTCACGGCATTGAGCGTCGCGTGGCCCGTCGCCGCCGGGGTCGCCGCGGCCGCGATCGTCGCGGCGGCCGTGCGGGAGGTGCGCTGGCGCCGGCTCGCGAAGCGCGAGCTCGGCGACGAGGCGACCCTCGGGACGATCCGGGCGGAAGACCTCGACGTCCTCTCGTCCGGACGGCGCTTCCGCCGCGGATGGCTCTCGGGCGGCCCCGAGCGGCGGGCGTTCCGCCGGATCGCGCGCCGGCTCGCGAGGGCGAAGGCGGCGCAGGCGGCAGCCGCGCCGCATCGCCGGAGGCTCCTGCAGGTCGAGATCCTGACGCTGCGGACGCGGCTGCGCGGCGCGGCGCCCCGGACCGCGGGCGCGCGCGAGGAGCTCGAGTAGCGCGGGCTCAGACCTCGAGCCGGTCGCCGGGGCGCGCGACGAGCGCATAGAGCACGGGCATCTGGAAGACCGAGAGGAGCAGCCTCGAGATCAGGCCCCCGACGATCACGAGCGCGAAGGGCCGCTGCGAATCCGAACCGATCCCCGTCGACAGGGCCGCCGGAAGAAGACCGAAGGCCGCGACGAGCGCCGTCATCATGATCGGCCGGAGCCTCAGGAGGGCGGCCTCGCGCGTGGCCTCGCGGATTGCCATTCCGGCGTCGCGGCGGAGCTCGTTCGCGTAGGAGACGTAGATCACCGCCGTCTGGACGGAGACGCCGAAGAGCGCCAGGAATCCGATTCCCGAGGAGACCGAGAAAGGCGTCCCCGTCGCCCAGAGCGCGATCAGCCCGCCGACGGGAGAGGAGAGGACCACGGCGGCGACGGTGATCATCGGGAACTTGAAGTTGCTGTAGAGAGCGAAGAGGATCAGGAAGATCAGGAAGAGCGTGAGCGGGAGGACGAGCTTCAGCTGCCGGCGGGACGCCGTGTATTCCTTGTACTCGCCTCCCCAGACGAGCCGGTAGCCGGCCGGAAGACGGACGCGCGCCGCGATGCGGGCCTGCGCGTCCTCGACCGTGCTCGCGAGGTCGCGGCCGGCGACCGAGTACTGGACGCCGATGTAGCGGGAGTTGTCTTCCCGGTAGATGAAGGAGGCGCCGCTGACGATCCTGATCTCGGCGAGCTCCTTGAGGGGGACCTGCTGACCTCCCGGCGTCGCGACGAGAATCTCGCCGATCTCCTCCGCGTTCCCCCGGAAGCGCGGCTCGAGGCGGACGACGAGATCGAACAGCTTCTCGCCCTGGACGACCTGAGTCGCCGCCGTCCCTCCGACCGCCGCCTCGATCAGGCCGTCGACGTCCGCGACGTTGACGCCGTAGCGCGCGATCTTCGCCCGGTCGATCGCGACCGTGAGGCTCGGCTGCCCGAGCTCCTGCACGAGCGTCACGTCCCGTGATCCCGCGCATCCCCTCGATGACCCGTTTGATCTCCTTCCCCTTCGCTTCGAGGACGGCGAGGTCGGGCCCGAATACCTTGACCGTCGAGCGCGCTCTTCAAGCCCGTTTCCGCCTCGTCGACGGCGTCCTCGGCGGGCTGGGTGTAGTTGAAGATGATCCCCGGAAAGGCGGCCAGCTTCCTGTCGATCGCCGCGATCAGCTCCGGCTTGGTCCGGTAGGGGCCGGTCCACCGGCTGTACGGCTTCAGGCCGACGTAGAACTCGGCATTGAAGAAGCCCGTGGGGTCGGTCCCGTCGTCCGGGCGGCCGTGCTCGGAGCCGACGACGGTGACCTCCGGGAACGAGCGCAGGATCGCGCGGATCCTCGGAGTGATCTTCGAGGACTCCTCGAAGGAGATCGTATAGGGCATCGTCGCGCGCACCCAGAGCGCGCCTTCGTCGAGCTTCGGCATGAACTCGGCGCCGATCGCGGGAATCAGCAGCAGGGAGGCGGCGAGGATCGCGGCGGACGAAGACCGTCGTCGCGAGCGGATGGCGGAGGCAGACGTCGAGGGCGCGGCCGTATCCGCGCTTGATCGCTTCCAGCGCGGCGTTTCGCCTCTCGCGGACGCCTTTCCGAAGCGCCCACGAGCAGAGCACCGGGCAGGAGAGTCAGCGTGAGCGAGCAGCGCGCCGACGAGAGCGAAGATCGTCGTGTCGGCCATCGGCTTGAACAGGCGGCCCGACGGCCCCGACAGGACGTAGATCGGCAGGAATCCCGCGACGATGACCGCCACGGCGTAGAAGATCGGCCGGTCCACCTCGGCCGCCGCGTCCGCGATCACCTCCCGGATGCGGTACGGCTGCCCGCTGCGGAGCGCGAGCTGCCGGAGGATGTTCTCCACCATCACGACGCCGCCGTCGACGAGGATGCCGAAGTCGATCGCGCCGATCGAGAGCAGATTGGCGGGGATGTGCCGCAGGTCGAGGCAGATGAACGCGAACAGCAGCGAGAGCGGGATCGTGACGGCGACGATGAGGCCGGTGCGGACGTCGTAGAGGAAGAAGACCAGGATGACGACGACGAGCACGATCCCGCGCAGGAGATTGTCCTCGACCGTGCGGGTCGTGAGGGCGATCAGGTCGCTCCGGTCGTAGAACGGATGGACCTTCACGTCCTTCGGAAGGATCGAGCCGTTGAGCTCCCGGGTCTTGGCCTCGACCCCCGCGAGGACGACCTGCGCCTGCTCTCCCTTCCGCATCAGGATGACGCCCTCGACGGCGTCGTTCTTCCCGTCGAAGCCGAACTGGCCGAGCCGGGGCGCGTCGCCGATCTCGACCCGCGCGACGTCCTTGACGAGGACCGGCGTGCCGTCGTGGACGGCGAGCACGATGTTGCCGATGTCCTCGAGCGTGCGGAGCCGCCCCAGGCCGCGCACGTAGTAGAACTGCCCTCCCTGCGAGTAGAACCCGCCGCCCGCGTTGCCGTTGTTGGCCGCGAGCGCCGTGACGACCGCCGGAACGGAGAGCCCGGCGCCGGCGAGCTTCGCGGGATCGAGCAGCACCTGGTACTGCATCGTCTGGCCGCCGAGGCCCGAATCGTCGGCCACGCCCGGGACCGACTTGTACTGCCGCTCGACGATCCAGTCCTTGATCATCTTGAGCTCCATCGGCGAGCGGTCGGGGCTCTCGAGCACGTAGCGGTAGATGAGGCCCGACGGCGAGAAGAGCGGCGCGACGCGACGGCGTCACGCCGTCCGGCAGGCTCGAGTCCGGGATGCGCTCGAACACCTGCTGCGCGCGCGAAATAGTTGTCGGTGCCGTCCTGGAACGTCAGCCGCACGTCCGAGAGGCCGTAGAGCGAGATCGAGCGGATGATCGTCAGTCGCGGCAGCCCGTTCATCTCGACCTCGATCGGCACCGTGATGAGCCGCTCGACCTCCTCCGCGGCGTGGCCCGGCCACTGGGTGATGATCTCGACCATCGGCGGCGAGAGGTCGGGATAGGCGTCGACGGGCAAGCCGCGAGAACGACCAGATGCCGGCCGCCGACGAGCAGCGAGCGCGAGGAGGGCGACGAGGAACCGCTGCCGCAGCGACGACGCGACGATGCGGTTGATCGATCGACGCCGTCGCGGGGCGGCCTCCGGGCGGCGGAACGGCCGGCCTCGCTCACTGGCTCTCCGCGAACTGCATGAAGAGCCCTCCCTCGACGACGACCCGGTCGCCCGGCGCGCACGCCCGGCCGGCGATCTCCAGGCGGTCTGCCACGCGCGAGCCGAGCGTGATCCGCCGGCGGCGAAACTCGCCGTCGGGATCCTCGACGTAGACGAACGGCAGGTTCTCGTCATCGCGCAGCACCGCGGAGACCGGGAGCAGCACGCCGCGGCTCTCGCGGGCGGAGTGGATCGCGACCCGCACGTACTGTCCTTCTTCAGGAGGCCGCGCGGGTTCCGCAGGACGACGCGCACGCCGACGGCGCGCGTCGCGGGGTCGACGAGCGACGCCACGTACTCGACCGTGCCGGCGCATCGGTTCCTCGGCCGATCCGGCCGACACGTCGGCCGCCGTCGCCCACGGAGACGAACGGCAGGTCGCTGCTCGAAAACGTTGGCCGATCACCCAGACGCGCGAGAGGTCCGCGACGGTGAAGCAGACGCGTCGTGCCCGCCTGCAGGAGCTGGCCCGGGGAGATCAGGCGCTCGACGACCGTGCCGGCGATCGGCGACCGGATGACGCCCCGGGGGGATTCGGCGGGGCGTCCCTCCTGCAGCGCCTTCACCGTCGCCTCGGGGATGCCGATCGATCGCAGCTGCGCGATCGCGGCGTCCCGGTCGGCTTCGGCCGAGACCGCGTCGGTCTCCGCCTGCTGCATCTCGCGCCGGGAGATCCCTCCCGCGTCGAAGAGCTTCCTGTCGAGGTCCGCGATCCGCCGCAGGTTCGCCGCGGAGCTCGCGGACTTCCGGTATCCGGAGACCGCCGAGGCGAAGTCCGGGGAGGTGACCTCGGCGAGCGCCTGTCCCGGGGACACGCGCGTCCCCGGGGGCGTCAGCACGCGCGCGACCGGCCCGGAGATGCCGGAGATCACCTGGGTCGAGGCGTTCTGGTCGAAGGCGACGGTTCCCGTCGTCTCGATCGTCCGGTGGAACGCCGTTTCCCGCGCCTCCTGGACGGTGATCCGGCCGCGCTGGTCGGGGGTGAGCGAGAAGCCCGCCGGCGCCGGAGGCGGAGCGGGAGCCGGCGCGGGCCGGCGGCCGCAGGCGGCCGCGAAGAGCGCCGCGCCCGCGAGAGCGATGCGCGCCGTCCGGACGTCATGGAACATGCGAAGCTCCTTCCGTGGGGGCGGGCAGCGGGGCGCCGACCGCGAGTTCGAGCTGGGCAGCGGCGTCATTGGCCGCGCCGAGCGCCTGCGTGAACTGGGTGCTGGCCGTGAGCAACGCCGATTTCGCGTTGATCAGGTCGACGGCGGACGAGCCTCCGAGAGCGTAGCTCTCCGAGGCCACGCGATACGCGTCCGTCGCCTCCGGAAGGAGCTCGTCCCGGATCCAGATCGCCTGCCGGCGCGCGGCGTCGGCCGCCGCCCACGCGGTCCGGACGTCGAGATCGACCTGCGCGCGGGTCACGGTCTCGTCCGCCGCGAGCTCGACCTGGCGGGCGTCGGCGGCGGCGACGTCTCCCTTCCGGTGCTGCCAGAAGAAGAGCGGAACGGCGATCGATCCGACCGTGGAATAGGAGTCGGGGGCTCCGACCGTGTAGTTCCGGAAGAGCGTCAGGTTCAGATCCGGGAACCAGAACTCCCGGGCGAGCTTCGCCGAGAAGCGGGATCCCTCGCGCTGCGCGACGATCGCCGCGATCTCCGGGCGGTGCTCGGTCGCGAGGGCCATGAGCGAGGGGAGATCGGCAGGCGGCGGCGGGACGTCCAGTTTCTCCGCGGGCTCGACGAGAGCGCCCGAAGGACGGGCGAGCAGGCGGTTCAGCGACGCCTGCGCCGTCATGAGCGCTCGTTCGTCGGCGATCGTCTGGTTTCTCGCCTGCGCGAAGCCGACCTTCGCCTGGAGCACGTCGAGTCGGGCCACCGTCCCCGCCTCGAACCGCGCCTGCGTCTTGGCGAGGACGTCCTGCGAAATCCGTTCGGCCTCGCGGTCGTTATCGAGCTGGGAGCCGGCCACGAGAAGCGCGTCGTACGCCGTCGCGGTCTGCTGCGCGATCTGCTGCTGAACCTGCGACCAGTTGAGCTCCGCCGCATGGAGCGCGGCCTCGGAAACGCGCTTGTTCAGCCGGAACTTGTCGGGAAAGGGAACGGTGAAGGTCGCCCCGATGTCGCGCGACTGGGCGGAATGGAAATTCGTCGGGCTCGACTGCTGCTCGTAGTCCCAGGAGAAGGCGGGATCCGGGAACGCGGTCGCCTGCGCGATTCCCGCCCGCGCCTCGTCGATCTGGGCCCGGGCGGCGGCGATCTGGGGATTCCGGGCGAGCGCCTCCGAGACGGCCTGCTCCCGCGTCAGGCGGGGAGCGTCCTGCGCGGCGGCGGGGAGGGCCGCGAGGACCGCGACGTAGACGATTCGAACCAGATACGGGACGTGTCCCGACCGCAATGCGACCTCCTCTCGAACGTGACGGGGCGAAACCGGGAAAGGAAGGTCAGGCGGTCGGGGGCGGGCGGCTGTCGACCGAGGCGCGGGGGGCGACGAAGGGGGCGGCGGGAACGGGCGTCGTGGCCTTCTCGGCCGCCTCGGGCAGGGCGACCGGAAGCGCGAGAGCGGGCCGGGCGCTCAGGATGCCGTCGAGACGGCATGCCGGGCAGGTGTCGGCGGCAGACTGCGGCAACGCGGATCTCAGGACCAGTTCCCGTCCGAACCGCGCCAGATCGTTGTCCGCCGGGGAATGGAACGACGCGGTCACGAGAAGGAGAATCGCCGACGCGAGCAGCACGAGAGCGTGGCGGCTGCGGACGCGGTCGGCGGACATGAGATGCGACCATAACAGATTTCGTCGGTATTTCAACGGATTCGCGCCGGTCGCCTCCTGGAGCCCCCGCCGGTTTCCCGATCCCCGGCCCCGGGAAATCGACGGGCATTCGGCGGAAGATGGCGTACACTCCGGACTCGTGTTCCGCTCGACCGCCATGAGTATTCGCCGATCTCTGCGGCGGCGACTCCGCACGGCCGTCACGCTTTTCGTCATGGCGTCTCAGGTCGCGGTCGCGATCGCCGTCCACCACCACAGCCCGGGCGAGAGCGGGTGGGCCGACGATGCCGTCGGCCGGCGCGAGATCCACGAGATCGCATGCCGTACCCCGAACGCGATCCACTGGCACGCCGACCACACCGTCGACGCCGAGCCGTGCCTCGCCTGTCTCCGGCAGCATCTGGCGGGCGTCCACGTCGAGCCGCCGGTCCGGATCGGCGTTCCCGCCATGGCCATCGTCGACCCCGATTCTCCTCGTTCCCCGGTTGATGGCTTCATCCTCGACGCTTCCTCCCGGGGTCCTCCCTCCACCGTCTGACTCCGACTCGACAGACGAACTGAAACGAGCCTTCCGGCGCGCTTGATCGCGCTCCGGCCGGCTTCTTCTGCGGAGGGGTTCCATGAGCTCTCGCGTTTTCCTATTCGTTTTGACGATAGCGGCTTCGTTCTCGTTTTTTCTGGTCATGCCGGTACGTGCGGCCGTCTCGGCCGGTACCGTGCGCGGCGTCGTGACCGGGCCCGACGAGCTGCCGATGCCGGGCGTGCCTCTCGTGCTCCGCAACGACATCACAGGCTTTCACGCGGAGACGACGACGGACGCGCAGGGCCGCTACGCGTTTTTCAACGTCCCGTTCAACCCCTACGAGATGCACGTCGAGGTGCAGGGATTCGTGACCCAGCACCTGGCCATCGACGTTCGAGACACCGCGCCGATCGAGAAGCCGATCACTCTGGCGCTCCAATCCGTAACGGCAAGCGTCAAAGTCGAGGCAGAGCAGGCCGTCGGGGTGCTGGAAACCGATTCGTCTCAATCCCATGTCGACATCGACAAATCGTCCATTCAGCGCGCTCCGGCGCCGACTCCATCCCGCGGCATGGAGTCCCTGGTCATCCAGGCGCCCGGGTTCTCACAGGACGAGAACGGGCGCTATCATTTCCAGGGCGCGCACAGTCAGCAGAGCTACATCGTGGACGGCCAGCCGATCTCGGACCAGATCGGGGTCACCTTTTCGAATTCGATCGATCCGGGGATCCTCCAGGACGCCACCGTCATCTACGGGAACGTCCCGGCCGAGTACGGTGAAAAGATCGCTGCCGTCATCGACCTCACGACGAAATCGGGCCTCGGAACCGGCGGTCCGCACGGCGACTTCCACGCCGGTGGCGCCCAGTTCAGCACGTACGACGCCGGCGCATCGGTGGGAGGCGGCTCGTCCACGTTCGGCTACTTCGGGTCCGTGGACGGATCGAAATCCGACCGGTTCCTGGATCCGGTCAACTTCGACAACCTTCAGAACCACGGGGAGACGGAACGGGGGTTCCTGCGGCTCGACGGCACGAACCCGCAGGGAACCGACTCCGTTCGATTTACCGGGTTGATCGGGAGAACCCGCCGCGACGTTCCGAACACATTTTCGCAAGAGGCGACCGGGACCCACAACCAGGTCGAGACGAACGACTGGAACGCGAACGCGGGCTGGCAGCACGTCTTTGGGCCGGACGTCGTGATCGACACCACGTTCTTTGCCCGGAACAACCGGTTCACCTATGACGGCTCGCCGCTGGACCCGAGCGTGATCACCAACTCCAAACGTTCGCTCGACAACTACGGGGTCCAGCCAACCCTCTCGGTTCAGGCGGGATCCGTCCACGAGCTCAAGTTCGGCGCGGAGGTCAAGTTCTACCCGATCCAGGAGCGTTTCTCCTTCGGAATCACGGATCCCAACCTGAACGATCCCGCATCTCCCGACTACAACCCGAATCTGGCGCCGTACGACCTGACGCGGGGCGGGACCTTCTTCCAGTTCGAGCAATCGAAAACGATTGCTTATCTGGCGGGTTTCGCCGAGGACACGATCCGTCTCTCGAATTTCACCGCGCAGGTGGGCTTGCGGTACGACCACAATGATTTTCCCTTGACGGAGTCGCAGCTTCAGCCCCGGGTTGGCGTCTCCTATTACATTCCCGCGACGAAAACGGTGCTCCGGGCTTCGTACAACCGGGTCTTCCAGACTCCCGAATACGAAAACATCCTCTTCTCCTCCTCCACGGAGGCGCAGGCCCTGGCGCCGCCGGATGTGCAGGACTCGCGCCAGCTCGGAAACGGCCTGCTGCACGTTCCGTCCGAGCGGCAGAATGCCTATGACGCGGGACTCCAGCAGGAGATCGGCGCACTGCTGCGGCTCGACGTCGATTTCTGGCGGCGGGACTCGGATTTCGCGGGAGACCAGGACCAGTTCCAGAACACGGGCATCGTCTTTCCGCTCGCGTTCGAGCACGGAAAGCTTCACGGCTGGAACGTTCGCCTCGATCTCGCACCGGTCGCCGGCTTCCGCGGCTACGCCTCGCTGGGGCACACTCGCGCCATCTACGTTCCGCCTCTGGCCGGCGGGTTGTTTCTCGATTCCGGCGCCCTGGACGCCATCAACGGCGGTCCGTTCGTCATCGACCACGACGAAGATCTGCAGATACAGAGCGCGCTCAACTACGACATCGGAAAGTCGGGGGTCTGGGTGGGGACCGAGGTTCGGTACGATTCCGGTCTCGTGACGGGCGCCGATCAGACGATCCTGCAGGACCCCGACAACGCCTTCGCTTACCCCTACATCAACTTCACCTCGAACACGAACCTCGACCCGAACCGCGTGAAGTCCCGCACGATCTGGGACTTCTCGCTCGGGGCCGATCTGACTCGATACGGCTTGCCGCTCTATATCCAGGCCGACCTCCTCAACGCCTTCGACGAGAAGGGCCTCTACAACGTGCTTTCGACTTTCGGCGGCACGCATGTCGTTCCGCCGAGAACATTCGCGGCAAGGATCAAGTACACGTTCTGAGCCGCCGGAGAAGGAAAAAGCCCGGCCCCTCGTGGGGCCGGGCCGACATTCCGCGGCGAGCCGGGTGTTATTCGATCGAGATCTTCGTCGCGAGGATGCTGCCGTCGCCCTGGAGCGTGCCGTTCACCTCGACGCTCATTCCGTCGGCCAGATCGGCGAAGGTCTTCAGGTTGTGGTGCTGCTGGATGACGGTTTCGGAATTGACGTCGATCGTGACGTCTCCCTGGTCGGTCGTCAGGACGAAGGTCATCGTTGTGCCGTCCGGCGCCCCGTTGATCGTGCCGGAGACCTCGACTTCCTGTGCCTCCGGGGGTTCGAAGCTCACCTTGCAGGCCACGATGCTGCCGTCGTCCTGGAGCGTCCCCTCGATCTCGACGACGTCGCCGTCCGCCACGTCGGCGCAGGCGGCGGACGTGTGATGCGGCCCGAAGTACTGCGTGGTGTCGGTCAGCGTGACATCGACGTCGCCGGATTCCGTCGTGACGACCATCGTCCCGGCGCCGCAGTCGGGCGTTCCGTTGACGGTCCCGGAGACCTCGTCCTCGCAGGTCTCCGGCGCCTCGAATTTCACGTTCGCGGCGAGCACGGAGGTGTCGCCCTGCGTGCCGCAGACCTCGACGGCGTCTCCCATCTGGATCTGGTCGCAGGTCGACGTCGTGTGTCCCTTCGTGAAGAACTGCGTGTTCGGGTCGAACGTGACGTCGATGTCGCCGGAATCCGTCGTGACGGTCATCGTCCCGGCGCCGCAGTCGATCGCGCTGACGGTTCCCTGGACCTCGGTGTCGCACTCGGTTCCGGAGGCGCCCTGTCCGCCGCCCCCTGTCCCGTTGTTCTGGACGAACACCGAGGCCGCGAGATATCCGCCTCCGTCCTGCGGGGAGGCCTTGACGTGGATCCTCGCGCCGACGGCGATCTGGTCGAGCGTCATCACGGTCCAGCCGTGCCGGATGATCGTCGTGTCCTGGAGAGTCACGACGACCGCCCCGAGCTCGTCGTCGTTCAGGTTGATCGTCCCCGGGCTGGTCATGTCGACGAGCGTCACGACGCCCTCGAGCTCGGCGCCGTAATGGCCCCGCCCCTCGGTCGGGGCGAGGCCGATCTGCCCGTGGGCGGGAGAGGTGACGTGGACGTGGCCGCGGTCCGCGCGGGCGGGGACCGCCGCGACCGCACAGAGGAAGGCGAGCGAGAGACCGAGAGCGGTGAATCGGAACCGGGAACGCATGGGTTCCTCCTGTGGGTTGGGCTCCGGAGGACTCTGCAACTCCCTTTCCGGGGAATTCCGACCAAGGGGATTTCAGAAACCTTCGGACGCCGGCGGGGAATCTTAGCAAAAATTCGGCCAGCTCAACCTGTCTTGAGGAACAGGGAGACGGCGAGGAGCAGGGCGAAGCCGGCGACCGTCGAGAGGACGACGGGGATTCCCGATCCGGTTCGGTGCGCCTCCGGCAGGAGGTGCGCGGCTCCGAGATACAGGAAAAACCCGCCGAACAGGCCGAGCGCCGGCGCGAGCATCGCCGGCGGGAACTTCCAGACGAGGGTCGAAGCCGCGCCGAGGCAGGGCGCGAGCGCGTCCGCGACGAGCCACGCGGTCGCCCGGGAATCGCTCTTGTCCTTCAGGAGCATGGCCGTGTTCAGGCCGTCGGAAAAATCGTGCGCGATCACGGCCGCCGCGACCGCGGCGCCCGCCGCCGCGGAGATCTGGAAGGCGACTCCGATTGCGGCGCCGTCGAAGAAACTGTGGATCGTCACGGCCATGGCGCCGAGATCGCCGGCGTGGGAGTGGCCCGGTTCTCCGTAGCTCGGCTCGGGATGCGAATGGAAGGCGAGGAACTTCTCGACGAGGTGGAAGACGAGGAATCCCGCCGCCGCGAATCCGGTCACGAGGATCGGCGGGCGAGCGCTCGCGTGCGCGATCGCGAGACCTTCGGGGAGAAGATCGAAGAGAGCCGCCCCGAGCAGCATTCCGGCCGCGAGACCGAGCGCGAGATGCAGCCGGCTCCCGGACCGGCGGCCGACGACGCCCCCCGCCATGGTGGAGAAGAACGTCATCAACGCGAGGAAGATCGCCATTGGAGCGGGATCATATGCTTCCGCCGCTGCGAGTCACGAGTCGCGAGTCGCGAGTCGAGAGTCCGCGCGTCGCGCGACGGAAGTCCGTGAGCCGCCGGGCCGAGGGGCCGCGACGCGCCGCCCGGCGCGAATCGGATTCGGCGGGGAAGGGACGGCCCGCGGCGCCCTCAGGCGGGAGGGTCGCTTTCGGCGGCCAGGGGCTCGTCGGGTCCGGCGGCCGCCCGGACGAGGGCTTCCTCGAGCTCCGAGGCGGGGAGAGGCGGGCAGAGCAGGAAGCCCTGCGCGTGGTCGCAGCGATGCCGGCGGAGGAACACGAGCTGGTTCTCCGTCTCGATACCCTCGGCCGTCACCGTGAGATTCATGCCGTGGGCGAGCACGATGACGGCGCGGGAGATCGCGGCATCGTCGACGCTGCTCTCGATGTCGTGCAGGAACGCGCGATCGAGCTTCAGCGTGTCGATCGGCAGGCGCTTGAGCATCCCGAGCGACGAATACCCGGTCCCGAAGTCGTCCATGCTGATCCGGATCCCGAGGTGGCGGACCGCGTGGAGCACCGCGAGGCTTTCGTCGGGGTTGTGCATCGCGACGCTCTCGGTGATCTCCATCTCGAGGTCGGAAGGTTCGACGCCCGCATCCGCAGCGCGCGGCCGAGGTCGGCGGGAAGCGTCGGAATCGCGAGCTGCCGGGTCGAGAAATTGATCGCGACGCGAGGCGGCCGGAGGCCCGCCTCGCGCAGGCGGCGCACCTGCTCCGCGGCCGTCGCGAGGACCCACGCGCCGAGCGGGATCACGAGCCCGGTCTCCTCCGCGAGCGGGATGAAGTCGGAAGGGGGGACGAGACCGCGCTCGGGATGCAGCCAGCGGACGAGCGCCTCCATGGCGACGGTCTCTCCGCTCGCGAGGTCGACGATCGGCTGGTAGTGGAGGACGAGCTCGCCGTTTTCGACGGCGCGGCGGAGGCCGGTCTCGAGCGCGAGGCGGTTCACGGAGCGCGCGTTCAGGACGGAGGTGAAGAGCTGATAGTTGTCCCGACCCTGCTCCTTGGCCCGGTACATCGCGGTGTCGGCGTTCTTGATCAGCGTCTCGCCCGAGTCGCCGTCGCTCGGGAAAACGCTGAGCCCGACGCTCGTCGTGACGAAGAGCTCCTCGTCTCCGATCCGGAAGGGAAGGCGGATGGCGGCGACGATCTTTTCGCCGATCCGGGCGGCGTCCTCGACGTTCTGGAGATCCGAGAGCACGACGACGAACTCGTCGCCGCCGAGACGCGCGACCGTGTCGCCCTGGCGGACGACGCTCGTCAGCCGGTCGCCCACCCTCTGGAGGAGCCGGTCCCCCATGGGGTGGCCGAGGGAGTCGTTGACGACCTTGAAGCGGTCGAGGTCGAGGAAGAGGACGGCGATCGATCTTCCGTCGTGGCGGGCGCGGGAGATCGCGACTTCGAGGCGGTCCTGGAGGAGGGCGTGATTCGGAAGCCCCGTCAGCGCGTCATGGTACGCGAGATGCTCGATCCTCTCCTGCGCGCGGCGGCGCTCGGTGATGTCCTCCGAGGTTCCCGCGAGGCCGATCACGCGCCGGCCGGCGACGAGCGGGGCGATCGAGAACGTGATCGGCGCGAGCGAACCGTCGCGGCGGACGAGGTCGGTCTCGAAGAGCGCGACGGGCACGCGGTCGCGCGCGGCCTTCCGGAACTGCGCGCGGACTTCGAGCAGGCGCGCGAACGGGATGAGCCGCTCGGCGGACGAGCCGATCAGCTCCTCGGTCGCGTAGCCGGTGATCTCGCAGGCGCGGCGGTTGACGAGCGTGAAGCGTCCGCGGCGGTCGAGCGCGAAGATCGCGTTCGTGGCGCTCTCGAGGACGCGCTCCCGGAACTGGTCCGCGTCGCGCAGCGCCTCCGCGGCGCGCCGGCGGGCGATCGCCGAGGCGATGTGCCGGGAGACGAACGTGAGGATGTCGCGATCCGTCACGCCGAAGCGCCGCTCCGGCGAGTAGCTCTGGACGACGATGGCGCCGAACACGTCCCCCTCCGTGCGAAGGGGCGCTCCGATCCAGTCGATCGAGGGCGCCCCGCGCGACGCGACCACGCCCCTCCGGACGAGGGACTCGAATTCCTCGGGCGAGGCGAGCAGCGGTTCTCCCGTCGCGATGACGTAGTCGGTCAGGCCGCCCGACGCCGCGGACGGCGGCGCCGCGTCCGCTTCGTCGGCGAAGTACGGGAACGTGATCCCGCCCGTCGCGCGATCCCGGAGGGCGACGTAGAAGTTGCGGGCGTCCATCAGCTCGCCCACGATCCCGTGGATCGCCGCGTAGAACTGGGGGAGGTCGTCGACCGAGGAGGCGGTCTCGGCGATGCGATAGAGCGCCGACTGGAGGCGCTCCGCCTCCTTGCGTTCGGTGATGTCGCGGCCGATTCCGATCAGGCCCACGACCGCGCCGCTCTCGTCGCGGATCGGAGAGGTCACGAGCTCGACCGGGAGCTCGCGCCCGTCGCGGTCGACGGTGACGACCTCACCCTTCCATCCCGACCGGCGGCTCTCCGGGAGGATCTCCTCTCCCCGGGACGGGGCGGTCCTCGACGGCCAGGGCATGCTCACGGGACGGCCGAGGATCTCCTCCGGCCGGTATCCGTAGGCGTCGAGGAAAGCCGCGTTGACGAAGACGAGCCGGTGCTCGAGGTCGGTGATCCGGACGAGATCGGAGACGCTGCGCATCGCGTCCTGCAGGAGCCGGAGCTCGCGCTGGGTCCGGTTCCGTTCGGTGATGTCCCGGAAATTGACGACGAGCGCGTCGATTCCGGGTTCGCCGAACCGGTTCGTGCCGGTTCCCTCGATCTCGCGCCAGGAACCGTCGAGGTGCCGGATCCGGAACTCCGAGACCGCGGTGCGGCCGGGCTGCGCCGCGAGCTCCGCGAACAGGCGCTGCGCGCGTTCCAGGTCGTCGTCGTGGACGAGCGAGAACGCGCTTCGGCCGACGAGGTCGGCGGGACGGTGGCCGACGAGCCGTTCGTGAGAGGCGCTCGCAAAGAGGTACCTTCCGTCCCGGTCGAGCAGCGCGATGCCGTCCGAGCTGTTCTCGACGAGCGCCCGGAAGAGCTCGCCGCCGCTCGCCGGTGGCGGGATCGGGGCGGAGAGGGCGCGCTTTCGAGGCATCGTCGCGTTTTCCTCAGTACCGAACCCGGGGAGCGCATTCGGCGGGCTCCCGGAGCTCGATCTGGATGGTGGAATGCTCGACGTGATGATCGGTCCGGAGACGGTCCTCGACCTTCCGCAGCACGGCGGAAGGGTCGCACCCCGGCGCGACCGCGACGTGCAGGCTCGCGCAATGGACGCCGGAGGTGAGCGTCCAGACGTGGAGATCGTGGACCGACATCACCTCCGGGAGCGCCTGGAGCCCGAGCGTGAGCCCCGGCTGGTCGACTTCGGCGGGCGCGCCCTCGAGCAGGATGTGCGCGGACTGGCGAAGGAGCGACACCGTGCGCGGGAGGATGAACGCGGCGATGGCCGCCGACAGGGCGGGATCGATCCACTCCTTGCGGGTCGCCGCGATCGCGATGCCGCCGACGACGACGGCGGCCGCGGCGAGCGCGTCGGCGGCGACCTCGAGGTACGCGCCGCGGAGGTTGAGGCTTTCCTTCCGGCGCGGATGGAGGAGCCGGACGGAAACGGCGTTGGCGGCGAGGGCGACCGCTCCGACCGCGACCATCGGAAGCGGCGCGACGCGCGACGGGTGCTCGACCCGCCGCCACGCCTCCCAGAGGATCGCCCCGCAGATCACGAGAAGGATCTGGGCGTTGATGAACGCGGCGAGGATCTCGGCCCGGTAGAGGCCGAACGTGTGCCGCGGGCTCGTCCCGCGATCCGCGATCCGGACCGCGATGTAGGAGAGGGAAAGGGCCGCGGCGTCGGCGAGGACGTGCCCGGCGTCGGCCCAGAGCGCGAGGCTGTGCGCGATCGCGCCGCCCGTCACCTCGAGCGCGAAGAGGACGCCGGAGACGGCGAGCGCGCCTCCCAGGCGCCGACGCGTGTCGGCGCGCCAATCCGGTCCCATCGTTCCCGATTATCTCCCGCGGGGCGCCGGCCTTCCGCCGCGGAGCGAATATGATCGCCGGATGGACGTGACCGACCCGAAGAAGAGCCGCGCGACCGGCGACGAGGAGGCCTTCGCGGAGATCCTCGCCCGCTCCGCGGAGGACGTGGAACCGCTGTTCTCGATCACGCGGGAGATGAAGAAGCGCGGGGAGAAGGAGAAACCGCGGGCGCTGCTGTCCCGGCTCGTCGAAGCCCAGGAGGAGCAGGGGCTCTACCGCGCGCGCCTCGAGACCCTCCTCGAGATCGCCCGCGCCTTTCCGAACAGGGCGGCCTCTCCCGCGGAGATCGCGGACGCGTTCCGCCTCGCCTGGCCGGACCACCCGTCCCTGGAGAGCTTGATCGCGCACTTCCTCCCGCCGCGCGCGAGCGTCGTCGAAGCGTCGGACCGACTGCGCCGCTGGCTCCGCTTCGCGCCGGGAGACGCCTACTTCTTCGCGGGGCACGGCGCCGGCCGGGTGCTCGAGCTCTCTCCCGCGATCGACGCGGTGCGCTTCGAGTTCGAAGGGGGAGAGAAGCTCTCCCTTCCGCCGGGCGCCGCCGCGAAGAACCTCGTTCCGCTCCCGCCGGGCGATTTCCGCCGCGAGCGTCTCGAAAACCGCGACGCCCTGCGGGAGCGTTCGATCGCGGACCCCCCGGCGCGGTGCGCCACCTGATCGAGAGCGTCGGCCGGCCCGTCACGTCGGCCGAGATCAAGGAAGCGTTCGCCGGCGTCGTCCCGGCGGACCGCTGGGCGCCGTTCTGGAACGCCGCGCGCAAGCACCCGCAGCTCGTCGTTTCCGGGACGGGGAAGAACGCGGGCTACCAGTGGGGGGCGTCGGCCGAGGCGGCGAGCGACTCGGTACGCGAAGAGTTCGCGGCCGCGTCCGTCGCCCGCCGCCTCGAGATCGCGCGAAAGAACGCGCGGCGCCCCGAGCTCCTCGGGTTCTTCGCGGAGTCGCTCGCCGGGGAGAGCTGGAAGGCGGCGACTCCGGCGGAGCGGCTGGAGATCTCGATCTTCCTCGAGGAGGGCAGGAGCGGGGTCGTCCCGCCCGTCGCCTCGGCGGACCTGGCGGGGGCGCCCGGCGGCATCGAGGTCGCCCGGGCCCTCCCCGATCCGGCGCTCCGCTGGAAGGCCTACCGGACGATCCGGGAGCGCGATCCGCGGTGGCCGGAGCTCTTCGCCGGGCTCTTCGCGTTCGAGGACGACGCGCGCACGCTCGCGGCGATCGACGGCGCGCTCGCGGAAGCCGCGCCGGACGTCCGGACGGCGCTTGCGGAACGGATCGTTGCGAACCCCCGAACGGCGCCGCGGGCGTTCCTGTGGCTCGCCGAGAGGCGCGCGGAGCTCCCTCACGCCGCCGGTCTCTTCGGTCCGGCGACGCTCTTCGCGCTCCTCGAGGCGCTCCGCCACCCGGAGTTCGCGCCGCACCGGGCGCGGGTGAAGGCGATGTTCGACCGCGGCGGCCTCGCGCTCGAGCTCGTCGCCGGCCTCGCCGACGCCGACGAGGCCCGCCGGCTCCTCACGGCGGCCGAGCGGGCCCCGGGACTCGAGGAGTTCCGGCGCGACGACCTGAAGCAGGCCGTCCACCGCCGCTTCCCCGACCTCCGCGGCCCGCGGGTCGAACCCCTGTACGTGACGCCCGAGTCGCTCGAGACCCGGCGCGCGGAGCTCGAGCAGCTCCTCACCGTCGAGATGCCGAAGAACGGCCGCGCGATCCAGGAGGCCGCCGCGATGGGGGACCTGCGGGAGAACTTCGAATATCACTCCGCGCGAGCCCGGCAGGAGTTCCTCGCGGCTCGCGTCTCGACGCTGCGGGGCGAGCTTTCCCGCGCCCGGCCGCTCGATCCGGCGCGCGTGGACGTCTCGGAGGTCCGCGTGGGAACGCGCGTCCTCCTGACCGCGGGAGGCCGGTCGCGGGAGGCGGCGGTGCTCGGCCCGTGGGATTCGCGCCCGGAGGAAGGCGTCTACTCGTACCAGTCGGAGTTCGCGCAGAAGCTCCTCGGGAGCAAGCCCGGGGACGCCGTCCTCCTCGACGGCGAGGAGTGGCGGATCGAGGGGATTCGCCCCTGGAGAGACGCCTGAAGCGAGCCGCGGTCCTCGCCGCTGCGGCGCTCGTGTCCGCCGCGGCCTGCGGCGGGACTCCCTTGAAGTCGTTCCCGGCGGCGTCGGCCTCCGCCGCAGCGGAGTGGAGCGCGCTGCTGTCGAAATATGCCGACGAACGGGGGCTCGTCGCCTACGCGCGGTGGAAGGCTGACGCGGCGGACCGGAGCCGGCTCGCCGCGGTTCTCGACTCGTTCGCCGACGCGGGTCCGGAGCCCGCGCCGGACGCGAAGCTCGCGGCGCTCTTCGACGCTTACAACGCGTTCATCGTCTCGACCGTTCTCGACCGGTATCCCGTCGACTCGATCCGTTCGATCCCGGGAGCGTTCACGGCCCGGACGCACCGGTTCGGCGGCCGGCTCTGCTCGCTCGACGAGATCGAGCACACGGCGGTCGCGATCGGCGGGTACCGGGCGCACGCGGCGATGGTCTGCGCGTCGCGCTCGTGTCCGCCGCTCGACCGGCGCGCGTACACCGCGGAAGGACTCTCGCGGCGGCTGGACGAGCGGATGCGGAGCTGGCTCGCGCGGCCGGACCTGTGGCGGTTCGAGCCGGCGAAGAATCTCGTCCAGGCGCCCCGCTATCTCGACTGGTATCGCGCCGACTTCGAGCGCGCTGGCATCCCGCGGGTGCTTTCCCGGTACGCGCCGGCGGAGTACCGCCAATGGCTTTCCCGCGGAGATTTTCGCCTCGAATATCTCGACTATGATTGGACACTGAACGACCGGACGCCGCCGCGCGGCCGGGAATAAGTCGAGGCGCCTCCGCGTTCTCGGCATGGAGGATTCGGAATGTCTGAAAAGGTCCGGGAAATCTCCGACGATTCGTTCGAGACCGAGGTCGTCAAGAGCGCGACTCCCGTGTTCGTGGATTTCTGGGCGCCGTGGTGCGGCCCGTGCCGCTCGGTCGCCCCGATCGTCGAGGAGCTCGCCACCCAGTACGACGGGAAGGTCAAGATGGCGAAGATCAACGTGGACGATTCGCCCGAGGTGGCGCAGAAGTTCATGGTCACGTCGATCCCGACGTTCATCCTGTTCAAGAACGGCGAGGCCGCCGACCGCACGATGGGCGCGATGCCGAAGGGGCAGTTCCAGCAGTTCATCGACCGGAATCTCTGAATTTTCCCCGGCATGGCCGGTCGTCCCGGCGCCGAGTCGAGCGGTTGCCCCGCCTCCACCCGGCGCTTTTTCATGCCCGCTCCCTGAATCGCCGGCGCCGACGTTCGGCGGCTCCGCCGCTCTCCGCGCATCGGGTCGAGCGGCGCCGTCCCTTCCACGCGTCGCTCTGCTATCCTGCCCGCCGAAAGTCGATCGTGACGCATCCGCTGCTGGCCACCCACGCGATCGCCGCGGTCGAGCACTATCTCGAACGGGAGACAGTCGTGGGGGTGTTCGTTCTCCTGTTCGTCGGCGCATTCGGCCCGAGCCCTCCCGAAGAGTCGATCCTGCTGCTGGCCGGATACGTCGTCTACCAGGATCTCGCCCGCTTCTGGCCGATCGTGCTCTCGGCGCTCGTCGCCGCGGTGATGGGCGACACGGCGCTCTACGGCATCGGCCGGCTGCTCGGAGGAAACCTCGAGAAGCGGCCGTGGCTTGCGAAGATCTTTCCGAAGGAGAAGATCGAGGAGATCAAGGGGCGGTTCCGGAAGTACCAGTTCCGCGCGATCGTCGCGGGGCGCTACGTCTACGGCCTGCGTCCCGTGCTCTTCTTCACCTCGGGCGCGTCCCGGATGCCGCTCTGGAAATTCCTCGCCGCGGACACGACCGCGGCGCCGCGAACGCGCTCGTCTGGATCTTCCTCGGCGACCGCTTCGGCGGCCGGATCGGAGACGTCCTGCACTGGGCGGAACGTTCGGAAACGATCCTCCTCGCCGTCGCCGGGGCTCTGATCGCCTACTTCGTGCTCGAGAACGTCCTCGTCCACGCGAAGAAGTGGAAGGAGACGTCTCCGTTCGTCCGGTGGGCGACGGGGTGGAAGATCGCCGCGATCGCGGGGACGGTGCTGCTGATCGTGTATCTCGAGGCGTCGATGCGCGCCAGAGGGATAAGGTTCCGGCGACTCTAGGCGCGGCGATACGCGCCGTTATGCGGGTCCGTCGGCCCGGCCGTCGGCACGACGTACGTTCTCAGTACGCCTTAGCCGCCGGCCGGCCCGCCGAACCCGCCTTCCAGCACGTCTCGCCGCGCCTCGTCGTCAAGGTAACGACAACGTCGAGCCGAATGATCCTCGCCCGGCGCCCTCTCTTTGAAACATTTCCGATTTTGGGCTTTCGATTTGTTTCGAGTTTCGGATTTATCCCTTCACCGCCGCCCGGATCCAGATGACCCCCGCGAGCGCGATCACCGCCGGAACCAGAAGGAACGCGGTCGAGAGCGACGTCGCGTCGGAGATCGCCCCGAGGAGCGGGGGAGAGGGGACGTCGCCGAAAAGGTGGATCGCGAACGTCGAGAGCGCGATCGCCGAGGCGCGGCGGTCGGCCGGGACGGCATTGACGATGGCGGAGTTGATCGGGCCGGTCGAGACGAAGAGCAGGGTCTCGGAAACGACGATCGCCGCGAGGTAGACCGGCTTCGACGGGGACCGGAACGCGACGAACGCGATCGGCGCCGCCGCGAGAGTCGCGGCGCCCGACAGCCAGAGATACGCCTGGCGCGAGCGGCGAAGGAGCCGATCCCCCAGCCAGCCGCCGGCGAACGTTCCGGCGAATCCCGTGACGACGGCGATCGCGCCGAAGAGGATCGTCGCCTGCGAGCGGGGAAGTCCGCGCTCGCGTTCGAGGAAGGCGGGCGTCCAGAACGCGAGCGCCCCGAGAGCGAACGTGTAGGCGGCGTAGCCCGCGACCGTCCGCCGGTAGCGCGGGATGCGCGCGAGACCCGCGAAGAGGGCGAGGGGCGATTCGTCGGCCGCGGGCCGGAGCGGCGGGGCGCCGTCGTCCCGGCGCGGCGGATCGGCGAGCCGCGCGGCGAGAACGGCGAGCACGAGGCCCGGGGCTCCGGCGAGCAGGAACGCGGAGCGCCACCCGAAGCGCTGGTCCATCCAGCCCCCGAGCATGTATCCGAGCGCCGAACCGACCGGGATCGCGCAGAAGAAGACCGCGAAGACCCGGCCCCGGCGCTCCGCCGGAAACGCGTCGGCGAGCAGCGCGGGCGCGATCGCTCCGTAGGAAGCCTCGCCGACGCCGACCGCGGCGCGCGCCGAGAAGAGCGACAGGAAGCTGCGCGCGAGGCCGCCGGCCGCCGTCGCGGCGCTCCAGATCGCGATCCCGACTCCGAGGAGCGGCGGGCGCCTCCGGCGGTCGCCGAGCACCCCGAAGACCGGCGATGCCGCCATGTAGACGACGACGAAGGCGGTCGCGAGCGATCCGATCTGGAGATCGGAGAGGTGGAGCTCGGAATGGCGCAGACTCTCGACGAGCGCCGAGACGACGTACCGGTCGAGATAGTTGAAGAGGTTGATCAGCGTGAGGACCGCGAGGGCCCACCGGGCGGTACGAAAAGAGCTCGAACGGGAAGGCATCGTGATGGCGCGAATGCTAGTGCCCCGCCTCGGAAATAACCATGCCACTCGCGGTAAGATGCCGCCCAACATGAAATTCCGATGGAAGGCGGCGGGCGTCACCGACGTGGGGCGGCTCCGCCGGCAGGACGAGGACGCGTTCCTCGTCGATTCGGAGAACGGCCTCTTCGCGGTCGCCGACGGCGTCGGGGGGAGCCGCGCCGGCGACGTCGCGAGCCGGCTCGCCGTCGACACGGCGGAGCGTATCGAGCGGGAGGCCCGCGGCGACGGTTCCGGAGAAGCCGCCGAGGCTCTGATCCGCCGGATGTTCGAATCCGGGCATCGCGCGATCATGGCGCGCGCCTCTTCCGATCCGAAGGTGTCCGAGATGGCGACGACCCTGGTCCTCCTCCGCTGCGACGGAGCGCGCGCATGGATCGCGCATGCGGGGGACAGCCGCGTCTATCGCTGGCGCGACGCTTGCCTCGAGCGGCTCTCGCGGGACCATTCCTTCGCCGAGGAGCTCGAGAGGGCGGCCGGCGTCGGCGTGCGCCAGAAGTCGCCGTTCGGCCACGTCCTGACGCGCTGCCTCGGGCGCGAGGGCGCATGGGAACCGGAGGTGAAGGAGATCGACGTCCGCGCGGGCGACCGCATCCTCCTCTGCTGCGACGGGCTGACCGACATGGTCGACGAAACCGAGCTCGCGGCGCTGCTGGCGCTCCGCGTGTCGCCCGAGGAGACCGGACGCCGGCTGATCGACAGCGCCAACGCCGCCGGCGGGAAGGACAACATCACGGCCGTCGTCGTCGATTTCGGCGCCGCCTGAGCCCCGCGGGAATCCGCCTCCCGATCTCCCGGCCGGCCCCCGTTCTACCGGTCCTCGCGTTTGCGCGGTCGCCGCTCCCCGAGCAGCTGCTTCAGGTCGGCGAGATAGGCGACCCGAACGTCGATCGACGAATCGAGACCGGGCAGGCGCCGGTGCGGGGAAGAGGCGGGGTCCTCCAGCGCGACATGGCGCTCGATCGCCGGGGCGTCCGGGAACACGGCGTTGCACTTCGTGCAGCGGTACTGCCGCCCCCGGAAGCGTTCCTCGAGGTAGTCGATGCCGTGTCTCCGCCGCCGGATGACGGTGATCGAGGGAGTCACCGGCGGGTTCCCCCGCGGGAACGCGGCTTCCGCCGTCGAATCCTCGAGGCGGTCGAGGCCAGCCTCTTCCTGGTCTTCAGCGCCGCGAGGGCGGCGGGCGATTCCTGAAACGTCTCGAGGGCGTTGAAGAAGCCGTCGAGGACGTCGCCGCGCGCGGTCGGGACGAGGAACAGGTGCGTGTGAGGGATCCGCCGGCCGCGGGCGTAGAGACAGACGAAATCGGATCGGAAGGTCCGGCGCAGCTTTCGGGCGACCGCCCGGGCCATCCGGAAGATGCTGCCCGTTTCCTCCTCGGTCAGATCGTGCCACCAGGGCACGTGCCGTTTCGAGATCACGAGGCAATGGCCTTCGACGAAGGGGTGGATGTCGAGGAGGCAGAGCGATCGCTCGTCCTCCGCGACGACGTGGGCCGGCGCCCGGCCCGCGACGATCGCGCAGAAGGCGCACGCCGGCCTCCGTCCGCCGGAGGGGCGCGCGCTCCTTCGCGATTC
Source organism: uncultured Acidobacteriota bacterium (assembly GCA_963794295.1). Lineage (GTDB taxonomy): Bacteria > Acidobacteriota > Thermoanaerobaculia > UBA5066 > DATFVB01 > DATFVB01. The sequence continues at coordinate 196,654 of CAWCDE010000007.1, read as the reverse complement.
GGGGGTCAGCGCCCTTCCTCCCGCGGCAGCGGCTCGGTCTTGTCGAGGTGCCGGCCGTACTTGATCACGTCGACGTCCGACATCGCGACCAGACATCCTTCCACGACGATCGACTCGAGGGAGTCGAGCAGGGCTCGAATCTTTTCCTCGGTGTCGATGATGACGACGGAGATCGGCGCGTCGGAGGAGAAGACGCCCGCCTTGTGGCGTCGCTTGTGCGCTCCGTACCCTTCGATCGCCCGGTAGACGGTCGCGCCGGCGATGTCGAGACTCTTGGCGCGTTTCAGGATCGCGCGGTAGAGCGGCTCACCTTCCCACTTGTCGTCGTCGCCGATGTGGATCCGAAGCATCTTCGCCTTGCCCTCGAGCTTCATGAGCGGCGCCTCCATTTCCGACTTCACGGCTCCCTTGACGGGAGGAGTCTTGTACACATGAACGTTTTCGACCTCGACGAGGCCCTCGTCGACGAGATCGAGCACGTCGGGAAGGACCGATTCGATCCTCTCGCGGGCGTCGATCGCCTCGATGCGGATCGGCAGGTCTTCCGAGAGCCGCAGGATCGCGGCGGTGTGCATCACGCCGTGCCCGCCGTACCCGGCGAGGCCGCGCACCGCCGAGGCTCCGGCGATCCCCTTCTTCTGGAGGAGGAAGAGAATCGCCTCGTAGAGCGGCTTTCCGCCGCGATGGTCCGATTCGCCGACGTAGATGACGAGCTTCCGGAAATCCGCGCCCTCCATCGTCCTCCTCTCCGCCGCCTAGAGCCGGGTGGCGAGGCGGCTGCCGAGCCAGACCGCCGCGAAACCGACGAGCACCGAGCCGGCGAGGTTCACCGCGGCCAGCCAGAATCCTCCCGTCGCGACGAGCCGCTCCGATTCGTACTCGAACGTCGAAAACGTCGTGTAGGCCCCGACGAAGCCGACGGCGGCGAGGAGCCGCCATCGCGGATCGATCGCGACCCTCTCCGTGGCGACCGTCAGGAAGAGCCCGAGAACGAAGCTGCCGGTGACGTTGATCACGAACGTGGCGAGGGGAAACTGGCCCCGGTACCGGGCGGAGATCCAGCCGCCGACCGCGTATCGGGCGATCGCTCCGAGGAACCCGCCCGCGCCCACCCATATCCATTTCATTCCGATTCCGGCTCGCGGGCAAAATACACGATCTCGTGGGCGAGCGCCGCCATTTTTTCGATGCGGGGGTCGAGCCGTTCGCCGTACCACGCCGGCGGTGGACCGAACCGGCGCATCGCGCCGCTCCGGCAGTCGAGCAGGTCGGCCCAGGTTCGGGAGGCATACGCCCGCAGCTCGCCGCGCGCGTTTCGCTCGGCGGCTCGGAGTCGGAAGTGTTCCATGAGTCCCCGGGCCGCGGACTCCAGGTCCCGGACCCGGACTTCGATCTCGGCGGCGGCGGCGGCCGTCAGAGCGGGAAACCCGGCCCTTCGCTCTTCGTCGAGGATCTCCCCGGCCCGCTCGGCGAACTCGAGCACCTCGATGAGCGTGCTCCGAAGCGCCTGAGACTGGGGCCAGCGCAGCGATTCCGGCGAATCGCTCACCCGAGCCCCGACCCGTCGCGGAGCGCGTCCAGGCGGTGGAGCCGCTCGGCGGCCGGCAGATCGCCGGGCCGCGAGGTCAGAAGCGTCCGCTCGAAGCCGCGCGCGAGCTCGTCCTCGCTCTCGATCGCCGCGGCGAAAGCCTGCCGGAGGAACGACTCGCCCCGGGAGAGCAGCTGGAATCGCAGACGGCCGCCGTGGCGTTCGAAGAAGTCTCCGATCTGCGTCTCCGCGCGGCGGCGCAGGAGCTTTCGCGCGAGTCCGCGCGGCGAGTGGAGGACGAGGAAGTCGGTCGTGGCTTCGAGCTGGCAGCGGACGTCGGCGACGCGAAAATCGAACTGCCCTCCTTCGGGAAGGTCGGGCCGCGGAGCGGCGGACGGCTCCGGCAGGCGAAACATCTCTCCCAGGGTCCGGTACAACCCCTGCCGCAGCTCGTCGGTCTCTTCGCGGACGAGGATCGCAATCGCGGCGAGACCCTCCGCGAAAGACCGCGTCGCATCGTCGATGAACTCCCGAAGCCGCCCGGCGGAGCGCTCCTCGACCAGGCCGCGGAGCTGGCGGTCGTAATCGCGGTTCGAAAGCGAGGACAGATTCGCGGCGGCGGCAGCGACGTCGCGGGGAATCTCGCGGAGCGCTTCCTTTCGGAGGACGGCGAACGCGTCGTCGCAGGCCGAAAGCAGCCGGTCGAAGCGGGATTTCATGACCGCCTCGCGATCTCCGCGCCGGCCGCGAACGCGTGCGGCGGCTCTTCGGAGGAGGTCGATCCGGCTTTCGCGCTCCTCGGCCTCCAACCGGGCGGTCTCCTCCGAGAGCCGCAGCTCGAAGGATTCCTCCGAGACCAGTCGCGAGAGGATCGTCCGGGCGGCCGCCTCCCGGGCGCCCTCGCGATCCTCCCGGAGGAAGCGGTCGAGCTCGCGGCGGAACTCCTCGAAGCCGTCGTCGGCCGCCGCGTCTTCGGCGGCCGCCCGGGCGGACAACGGAAAGATCGCGGGATCCGGGAAGCCGTGCCGCTCGAGGGCTCCGCGGACGAATTCGACGACCTCGCGGCGCTCGGCGGGGTCCAGGAGATCGGCGCGGTTGACGACGAAGAAGAATCGCGCGACATGACGGCGCAGCGTCTTCAGGAACGCGATCTCGGCCTCTCCGATCGGCTGATCCGCCGCGAGGACCACGACGGCGGCGTCGATTTCGCCCAGGACCGCGAGCGCGGCCTCGGTGTTGTGGCGATGCGCGCTCCCGGTTCCGGGAGAGTCGAGCAGGTCGGCCGAACGAAGGAGCGGCGCCGGAAGGCGCACCTCGGCAAACGCCGCCTCCTTCGCGTTGCCGGGATTCCCTCTCTCCGTCGAGAATTCGACGAGCTCCTCGGGCGTGATCGGGCGGACGTCTCCGGAGCGGAGCCTCACGTGCGCCGACGACGACTCGCCCAGCGGGCGAGGATGGGAATCGCCGTCGTCGGAAGCACGCCGACGGGGAGCACCGGAGCGCCGAGCAAGGCATTGCCCAGGGTCGACTTCCCGCGCTTGAACTCTCCCACCAGGGCGAGGCGGAATTTTTCCGTTCGAAGGCGCTCCGAGAGACGTCGGGCCTCGGCGCGGCGGCGCGGCGCCAGATCGGCCGCGATCGCGTCCAGCACTTCCGCGAGGTGGTCGTGGGCTTCGGGGGCGGACGAAAGGGCCTGCATTCGGATCTCCGACGGATGCAGGAGTCATCAGCCCGTCAGTGGGCGGTTTCGGCGAACTCCATCGCCGGGAGCGGATGGTACCACAAGGGAACCCTTGTTCGTCCCGTCGCGATCGTGACAGAATACTTGGCCTCGGGAAAAGCAGTTTCTTCCGTCCAGGGGAGAACGATTCGTCGAATGAGCTCGGAGAAGAGATCGATACTGGTGACCGGCGGGACGCGCGGGATCGGCAACGCGATCGCGCGCCGGTTCGCGCGCGAGGGGTGGAGCGTGCTGATTTCCGGCCGGACCCTCGAGGGCGTCCGGAACGCCACTGCGGCGTTCCAGCGCGAGGGCCTCGCGGTCGAAGGGAAGTCGTGCGACGCGAGGAAGGAGGACGACGTCCGCGAGCTCGTGGAGTTCGCGGCGGACCGGTTCGGGCGTCTCGACACGCTCGTCAACAACGCCGGAATCGGAATCTTCGAGAGCGTCTTCGAAATGGATCCGAAGGACTTCCGCGCGGTGATCGAAACGAACCTGTTCGGGCCGTTCTATGCGATCCGGTACGCCGCGCCGATCATGAAGAAGAACGGCGGCGGCTTCGTCGTCAACGTCGGATCTCTCGCGTCGGTCAACGCGTTCGCAGGCGGAACGGCCTACAACGCCTCGAAATTCGGCCTGCTCGGCCTTTCCGACTCGGCGATGCTCGACCTGCGCCATGACGGCATCCGGGTCGCGATCGTGATGCCCGGCTCGGTCGCGACGGAGTTCGGCGGCGAGCCGGAACGCTCCCAGGACTCGTGGAAGCTCGCCCCCGACGACGTCGCCGAGGCCGTCCTCGACCTCGTCCGCTTCCCGGAGCGCGCGATCCCCTCCCGGATCGAGCTCCGCCCGTCCCGCCCCCCCAGGAAGGGCTGAGGGCCCGGCCCCCGGGCGGCGGAAGTTTTGCATCCGCGGTCTTGTTTTCGTAACGGGACGCCCCGCGCCCGCGTTCTAGGCGCGGAGCTCCCCGCCCGGGCGCGCGGCGCGCCGGAGGGAGCGGGCGCGTTCACCCGGAGAGCAGAGGAGGCGCAGGAGTGAAGAAGGGTCGGATCGGGGTGCTCGTCGCCGTCGCGGCGGCCGCGGTGATCGCGGTGATCCTCGTCAAGCGCGGGAGCGACAAGCCGCAGAAATTCCAGACCGTGCGGGTCGACCGGGGGAACGTGACGATGACGGTGGCGGCGACCGGCGCCATCTCCGCGGTGACCACCGTGCAAGTGGGCAGCCAGGTGTCGGGGATCATCGCCAAGCTCTACGCCGATTTCAACAGCCGGGTGAAGAAGGGACAGCTCCTCGCCGAGCTCGATCCGACGCCGTTCGAGCAGACGATCGCCCAGCGGCGCGCCGACCTGGAAAAGGCGCAGGTCGACGCGGGCAACGCGAAGGTCGCCTTCGGGCGGCAGCAGAAACTCCAGCAGCAGGGGCTCGCTTCCCAGGCCGACTACGACAACGCGAAGGCCGCCGCCGACGCCGCCGTCGCGCAGGTCGACCTCGCGCGAGCCGCCCTGGCGCAGGCGGAGACGAACCTGACGTACTCGAAGATCGTCTCGCCGATCGACGGCGTCGTCGTCAACCGCGCCTACGACGTCGGCCAGACGGTCGCCGCCTCCTTCCAGGCCCCGACGCTCTTCACGATCGCCCAGGACCTGACGAAGATGCAGGTCCAGGCAGACGTGGACGAATCGGACATCGGCCGGGTCAAGATCGGAGAGCCGGTGCATTTCACGGTCGACGCATATCCCGACCGGGTCTTCCAGGCGAAGGTCTCGCAGATCCGCCTGAACGCGACGGTCAACCAGAACGTCGTCACGTATCCGGTGATCGTCGCCGTCGACAATCCGGACGAGAAGCTGCGGCCCTCGATGACGGCGAACATCACGATCGACGTCGCCACCGACAAAGACGTGCTGCGGGTGCCCAACGCCGCCCTCCGGTTCCGGCCGTCTCCGTCCGAGGAAGGGGGGCGCGCCGCCGGGGGGAGAGGCGCGGCGGCCGGCGGGGGAGCGCCGGGCGGGGGAGCGCCCGGCGCGCCTCCGCGCCCGACGCTCGCCGGCTCGCTTCCGGCCGCGGGCCGGCGCGAGAACGGGCCGACGATCTACCTTCTGCAGCCGGACGGCACCTTGAAGCCGGCGCGCGTCCATCCCGGAATCACGGACGGGCAGTACACGGAGATCCGTCCGGGCGACCTGAAGGAGGGCGACGTCGTCGTGACCGGTCTCGTCACGGCGAAAGGGCCGAGCCAGGCCGGTCCCCGCATGAGGTTCTGATGGCGCCGGAGGTCATTCGCGTCGCCGATCTCGTCAAGATCTACCGGATGGGGGACGTGGAGGTCCGGGCGCTCGACGGCGTTTCGCTCGCCGTCGCGGAGGGAGAGTTCGTCGCCGTCATGGGCGCGTCGGGCTCCGGGAAGTCGACGTTCATGAACATCGTCGGATGCCTCGACCGGCCGACCGCGGGAAGCTACTGGCTGGACGGCGAAGACGTCTCGGCGCTCTCGCGGGACGAGAGGGCGGAGATCCGGAACGCGAAGATCGGCTTCGTCTTCCAGTCGTTCAACCTGCTCGCGCGCACCTCGGCGCTGGAGAACGTCGAGCTGCCGCTGCTGTACGCGCGCGACACGCACGCGGCGGACCACCGCGCCGAGAAGGCGCGGGCATGCCTCGCGATGGTCGGCCTGGCGGGGCGCGAGGACCATCTTCCGAACCAGCTCTCCGGCGGGCAGCAGCAACGGGTCGCGATCGCGCGCGCCATGATCAACGACCCCGCGATCGTCCTCGCGGACGAGCCGACCGGCAACCTCGATTCGCGGACCTCGGAGGACGTGATGGCGGTCTTCCAGGCGTTGAATGGCCGCGGCAAGACGATCCTCCTGATCACGCACGAGCCGGACATCGCGCAGTTCGCCCGCCGGATCGTGGTGTTCAAGGACGGGCGGGTCCTTTCGGACGAGCCCGTGGCGCAGCGGCGGGCGGGAGCGGCGGCGCCGGTTCCGGCCGCGGGAGGGACGGTATGAAACGTTTCGGGATGATCCTCAAGGTGGGTTTCCAGGCGATCCTCCGCAACAAGCTCCGCTCCGCGCTGACGATGCTCGGCATCATCATCGGCGTGGGATGCGTGATCGCGATGATCGCGATCGGCTCGGGCGCCTCCCGCTCGATCCAGTCGCAGATCCAGTCGCTCGGGTCGAACTTCATCATGATCTTTCCCGGCGCGTCGACGCAGAGCGGCGCGCACATCTTCAGCGACCAGTCGTTCCTGACCGAGGACGACGCGAACGCGATCAAGGCTGACTGCCCGTCGGTCGCGTACATGTCGCCCGGGGTCCGCTCGAGCGGCCAGATCGTCGGCGGGGATTCGAACTGGGCCACGCAGATCCAGGGAGTGGGGGTCGAGTGGCCCCTCGTGCGGACCTGGAACACCGTTCAGGGCTCGTTCTTCACCGATTCCGACGTGCGCGCGGCCGCGAAGGTCTGCGTTCTCGGAGGCACCGTCGCCGACAACCTGTTTCCGGCCGGCGACGCCGTCAGCCAGACGATCCGGATCAAGAACGTTCCCTTCAAGGTCGTCGGGGTCCTGGAGAAGAAGGGAGGCTCGATGATGGGCGACCAGGACGACCTCGTCGTCGTGCCTTACACGACCGCGATGAAGCGCCTGACCGGGAAGACGAAGCTGAACGTGATCTACGTTTCGGCGACGTCCGTCGACACGGTCGGCCAGGCCCAGAGCGAGGTCGAGGCGCTGCTCCGTCAGAGGCATCACCTCGGGCCCGGCCAGGAGTCCGACTTCACGATGCGCTCGCAGCAGGAATTCGCCGCGATGTCGGAGCAGTCGTCGAAGACCCTGTCGACCCTCCTCGCCTCCGCCGCCGCGATATCGCTCCTCGTGGGCGGAATCGGAATCATGAACATCATGCTCGTGTCGGTCACGGAGCGGACGCGCGAGATCGGGATCCGGATGGCGATCGGAGCGAAGGGGAGCCACGTGCTCGTGCAGTTCCTGATGGAGGCGATCACGCTCGCCGTGTTCGGCGGCCTCATCGGCATCGGGCTCGGCATCGGCGTCTCGACGTTCGTTTCCACGAAGGCGGGCCTTCCCGTGCACATCGCGCCGGAATCGATCGCGCTCGCGTTCGGGTTCGCGGCGGGGATCGGGATCTTCTTCGGGTTCTACCCGGCGCGAAAGGCCTCGCGGCTCGATCCCATCGACGCGCTGCGGTACGAGTAGAGGGGAAGGTAGGAGGAGCGGGTCCTGTCGCGGTACCGCCTCCGGTGGCGCCGCGCGGACGCCAGGAGGCGGCACCGCGCCACCCGCGCAGGAATCCAGAGACCGGGAGCGAGGTCTTTTCATCGAGCCGCTCGGGGCGCGGTTGAACCACTTCGAACGGGCTTGTTTTTAAGGAGGCGGTGCTTCGCACCGCGACCGAGGGTTTGATCGGGTTCTACCCGGCGCGAAAGGCCTCGCGGCTCGATCCCATCGACGCGCTGCGGTACGAGTAGGGGGAGAGCACCGCGGCGCGGGTCGTGTCGCGGTACCGCCTCCGGTGGCGCCGCGCGGCGCATGCGGAGGAGGGGCTACAGGGTCGTGCGCGGCGCGCGGACGCCAGGAGGCGGCACCGCGCCACCCGCGCAGGAATCCAGAGACCGGGAGCGAGGTCTTTTCATCGAGCCGCTCGGGGCGCGGTTGAACCGCTTCCAACGGGCTTGTTTTTAAGGAGGCGGCACACGAAGTCGCGCGACCGATGGGAGCGCCGCTGATTTCCCTCTCCCGGCGGGAGAGGGTGGCCGCTGCCGCGGCCGGGTGAGGGGCGGACCGCAAGGTCCGGCGCACCGCGACTGATCGTCTGAGCGGGTTCTACCCTTGGCGTCGCGGCCCGTCCCGTTTCGTGAACGCGTGGACGGGAGGTGATCCCGGAGGGGAGCTCGAGGGGATGCTTCCCCTCGATTGGAGTGAATCGCTCCCCGTTTCGCGAAGCGAATGTGCGCGAAGCGCACGGGGGAGCGACGGGGCGCGACGCGCCTGGCGACGGAGTGACATCTGCCACGGACATCGGGGATCGCGGGATACGGGAATCGTCCCGGGGGTTCCCGCGTTTTCGCACGGTGTGGGGCGCCGTCCTGGGCCGCCGATCTCCTCCGACCGGGCGTTTCGGGCGAGCCGATCCGGACTCCGGGTCGGCCTTCTCTACGCCTCGCTCGTCCTCCTGACCGCGGCGACGTTCGGCAACGTTTCCCGCCTCGTCGGGGCGACGAAATGGGTCGAGCACACCAAGAACGTTCTCTCCGAGCTGAGCACGACGCTCGACATCGTGACGGCCGCGGAGTCGACGGAGCGGGAATTCGTCATCACGGGCGATCCGCGCTACCGCCTCCGCGCCGGAGTGGAAGCGGACCTGGAGGCCCATCTGGCGAACCTCGGCCGTCTCGTCGCCGACAACCCGATGCATCGACAGTCGGCGGCGGAGCTGCGCGGGGCGGCGCTCGCTCGTCTCGCGCGGCTTCGCGTCCTGGAGGATGTCCGCACGCGGTCGGGGCTTCGCGCCGCGATTCCCCTCGCCGCCGACTCACCGCCGGACCGCGTGCGGGAGATCACGGCGGTGATGGAGAACCGGGAACGGAGTCTCCTCGCCCGGCGCCGCGCCGAGACCGAAGGCGTGGCCCGGTTCACCGTCGCGACGCTCGCGGTCGGCGGGTTCCTGATGCTCTTCCTGATCGGGTCTTTTCATCGCGGTCTCGCCGAACGGGACCGCAACGAGAGGCGCCTGGCGGAGGCTCGCCGCGCCGCCGAGGAGGCCAACGCCCGGAAGGATCGCTTTCTGGCTTCGGTCTCCCACGAGCTGAGGACTCCGCTCACGCCTGTCCTCGCGGGCGTTCGCCTGCTGGAGCGCGAGGATCTTCCGGTCGGCGCCAGCGAAACCCTCGCAATGATCCGGCGGAACGTCGAACGGGAAAGCCGGCTGGTGGAGGATCTCCTCGATCTGGCGCGGGTCGCGAAGGGGAAGCTCGATCTTCGCATGGGGACGGTGGACCTCCACGAGGTAGTGCGCGACGCGGTCGAGACATGCCGGTCGGAGCTCGAGGCAAAGCGTCTCTCGGTCCGCGTCGAGCTCGCGGCCGAAGGGCATTCGGTTCGGGGGGACGCGGCGAGGCTCGAGCAGGTCTTCTGGAACCTCCTCCGGAACGCGATCAAGTTCACGCCGCCCGGGGGGGCGATCTCGGTTCGGACGGCCGACGAGAAAGGCGGGCGCGTCTCGGTCTCCGTGTCGGACACGGGAATGGGCATCGCTCGCGACGACCTCGGGCGGATCTTCGATCCCTTCGAGCAGGGCGCCCGGGCGGAGGTCCACGGCGGGCTCGGCCTCGGGCTGGCGATCGCGCGAGAGATGACCGAGCGGCACGGCGGCACGATCGCGGCCGCGAGCGATGGGCAGGGTCGAGGTGCGACCTTCGAGGTGGCGCTGCCGGCGATCTCCGGCGCGAGCGAGGGGGAGGCGGCGGCCCGGCCGGCCGACGCCGCCCGGATCCGCATCCTCGTCGTCGAGGACCACGCCGACACCGCGCGGGCAATCGCGGCGCTCCTTCGGGCGGACGGGCACGAGGTCGTGATCGCGGGCACCGTGGCGGAGGCGGTGGCCGCCCACCGGGAGCGGCCCGCCGATCTCGTCCTCAGCGATCTCGGCTTGCCCGACGGGAGCGGGCTTCGACTGCCGTCCGCTCTCGACGCGATTCGGCCGACCCGGGCGATCGTCCTCAGCGGATATGGAAGCCAGGCCGACCTCAATCGCAGCCGCGAAGCGGGATTCGTCGGCCACCTCGTCAAGCCGGTGACGGCGGAGAAGATCGCGGGCGCCGTGGCGCTCGCGTTTCCGCCGGGCGCCGGGCGGACGGCCGAGCCGACGCGTCTGGCCTGAGCCAACGCCCGGGTTCCGTTTCCGCCGCGCCTGAATCGAATTTCCTTGCCCGCGCCGTCGCGGGGCGGCGACAATGGCCCGATGACCCGCGTCATCGCCGCCGCGGCGCTCCTGTCGTTCCTCCGCATGCTCGTCGCGTACGCCTTCGCGCTCGCCTTCGCGATCGTCTACGGCGTAACGGCCGGCCGCTCGAAGCGCGCCGAGCGGGTGATGATCCCCGTCCTCGACGTCCTCCAGTCGGTGCCGGTCCTCGCGTTCTTTCCGGCGGCCGTGTACTTCTTCATCGCCCTGACCCGGGGGGGACGCCTCGGCGTCGAGATGGCGGCGGTCTTCCTGATCTTCACCGGGCAAGCGTGGAACATGGCGTTCGGGGTGTACGAGGCGGTGACGACGCTCCCGTCGGATTCCTCCGAAGTGGTCCGGGCGTTCGGTCTCTCTCCCTGGCGGCGTTTCCGCCGGCTGGAGCTCCCCGCGGCGGTGCCGAAGCTCGTCTACAACTCGATCCTTTCCTGGGCCGCGGGATGGTACTTCCTCGTCGCCTGCGAGATCATTTCGATCGGAAAGAGCTCCTACACGCTTCCCGGTCTCGGATCGTTCATCCAGTCGTCGATGGAGGCGGCGGACATCCGGGGAATGCTGGCCGGCATCGGGACGCTGATCGCGATCGTCGTGCTCCTCGACGTCCTCGTCTGGCGCCCGCTGACGGTCTGGGCCGAGAAGTACCGGTTCGAGTTCACGGCCGCCACCGTGGGGGAAAGCCGCGTGTTCGACGTCTACCGCGCCGCCGGGATCGCCGGCCGCCTCGGCGCCTTCTGGGAGGCGCTCTGGTCGGCGGCCGACCGCCCGATCGAGCGGATCGAGCGGATCCCCGCCGATTCACCGCGGGGGCGCCTGCGGCACGCCTTCGCGATCTTCGCGAGGACGCTCTTCCTCCTCGCCGCGGGCGCCGCGGCGCTCGCTCTCCTCGTCCTGATCGCGGCGTATCTGCGGCCCCCCATCCCGAGCGAGGCCGCGAAGATCCCCGTGGCGCTCTTCTTCTCGTTCCTCCGGCTGCTCGTGGCCTACGGAATCTCCCTCGCCTGGACGGTCCCGCTGGCGCTCTGGGTCGGCGAGAACGACCGCGTCGCGCGCATCGCGACGCCGATCGCGGAAGTCGCGGCGTCGATCCCCGCCACGGCGTTCTTCCCGCTGATCGTCTTCCTCGTCGTGCGGGCGCTCGGAAGCGTGAATCTCGCCGCGATCCTCCTCGTGCTCACCGGGATGCAGTGGTACATCCTCTTCAACGCGCTCGCGGGCGCCCGCCAGGTGCCGGGCGAAATGAAGGAGATGACGCGCGCGTTCGGCCTGCCGTTCCGGCGCCGCGCGCGCATCGCGATCCTCCCCGCGATGGCGCCGTCCCTCGTGACCGGCAGCGTCACCGGGTGGGGAGGAGGGTGGAACGCGCTGATCCTCTCCGAATACGTCACGTACGGGCATCGGGTGTACGAGGCGCGGGGGATCGGGCAGCTCCTCGTCCGGGCGACGGTCGCCGGCAACACGCGCCTCCTCGTCTGGTCGATCGTCTCGATGGTGCTCGTGATCGGTCTCCTCAACCGGTTCGTGTGGAGGAGACTTTACGCGGCCGCTTCCGTAAAATTCCGAATCGATGCTTGAGACGGCGGCCATCCGGGCGGGGGAGCTCTCGGCGGAAAAGGGGAAACGGGGCGTTTCCGTCTCCGTGCGTTCCGTGACGAAGGAATACGAACTCCCGACGGGACCGCTCGTCGTCCTGGAGAACGTCTCGTTCGAGGTGGCCTCGGGCGAGTTCCTCGCGATCGTCGGCCCGTCCGGCTGCGGGAAGTCGACCCTCCTGCGGATCATGGCGGGACTGATTCCGGCGACGTCCGGCGTCGTCCTCTACGACGGGGAGCCTCTTCGGGACGTCAATCTCGACTGCGCGATGGTCTTCCAGTCGTTCGCCCTGCTGCCCTGGCTCACGGTCATCGAGAACGTCGAGGTCGGGCTCGAAGCGCGCGGCCTCCCCCCGGCGGAGCGGCGGCGGCGGGCGAACTTCTACATCGACAAGGTGGGTCTCGACGGCTACGAAGAGGCGTACCCTCGGGAACTCTCCGGCGGGATGAAGCAGCGGGTCGGGTTCGCCCGCGCGCTCGCGGTCGAGCCGCAGATCCTCCTCATGGACGAGCCGTTCTCGGCGCTGGACGCCCTGACGACGATCAACCTCCGCGAGGAGCTGATCGACCTGTTCCGGGACCCGGAAATCCGCATCTCGATCGCCGTGCTCGTCACCCACACGATCGAGGAGGCGGTCGAGCTGGCCGACCGCGTGATCGTCCTGTCGCCCCATCCGGGCCAGATCGTCACGGACCGCCGGATCGAGCTCCCGCGGCCGCGCGACCGCCGCGACGCCGCCTTCAACGAGATCGTGGGCGAGATCTTCGCCCTGATCACCTGAGATGAAAAAAGAAGAAGAGAGTCTCCCCGTTCCCTTCGACATCGAGCCGCTCCCGGTGTGCGGCATTTCCCGCGTGCTCGGACTGCTCGAAACGCTCGACGACCGGGGCGGCCGCGAGCCGATCGGCCGCCTCACGCGGGACCTCCACATCGAGTTCGGCGAGCTCCTCTCGGTGGTGAAGGCCGCCGAGATGCTCGGGCTCGCCGACACGCCCGGCACGGACGTCGTGCTCAAGCCCGCGGGGAAGAGGACGATGGAGCTCCCGATGAACGAAAAGAAGAGGACGATCCGGGAGAAGATCCGGAAGCTTCCGATCTTCGCCGCGATCGAGACGCTCCTGCGGCGGCAGGAGGACGGCCATCTCCCGAAGGACGTCCTGCTCGAGGAACTCGCCGTCTGGCTCCCGGACGAGAATCCGGAGACGATGTTCAAGACGATCGTGAACTGGGGCCGGTACACCGAGCTCTTCGCCTACGACGCGGACGAAGAGCGCCTTTCCCTCGACGCCGGATAGTGGTCGGACGCATCTGGGAGTTCTCGGTCGATCCGGCCGCCGCCGCGGAGTTCGAGGCGTTCGCCGGCGACTGGGCTCTCCCGATGGTCCGCGGCCGGATGGGATGCTCGGCCGTGTACGTTCTGCGCGACACGGAGTCGCCGGGGCGCTACGTCTGGATCACGCTCTGGCTGTCGCGAAAGGCGCTCGCCGTCGCGGCCTCGTCGCCGGAATGGGAGGAGGCGCAGCGGCGATTCGCCCGATTCGGCGTGTCGCTGGATCCCGGCGCAGCGCGCCCGCTGGAGTCGATCGCCTCCTTTCGCGGCGCGGAGACCGGCTGACGCGACCCCGTCTCGACGAATGGATGCTCGCGTCGGGCGCCGCGGAAACGCTCGCCGCCGCCCGCGGCCTGATCCTCGCCGGGCGCGTGTCGATCGACGGCCGCCGCGCGGAAAAGGCGGGCGAGCGCGTTTCCGAAGGCGCGCGCGTGGAGATCGCCGCGAAGGACCATCCGTACGCGTCCCGCGGCGGCGTCAAGCTCGCGGCGGCGCTCGACGCGTTCGCGATCGACTGCCGGGGAAAGACGGCTCTCGACGTGGGTGCCTCGACGGGAGGCTTCACCGACTGCCTGCTCGGCCGCGGCGCGCGAAAGGTGCACGCGGTCGACACGGGATACGGCCAGATCGACGCCCGGCTCCGGGCCGATCCCCGGGTCGTCCTCCACGAGCGGACGAACGCGCGGACGCTCGACGCCGCGGCGGTTCCGGACCCGATCGAGGTCGCCGCGATCGACGTCTCGTTCACTTCGGCGCGGCGCGTGCTGCCGGCGGTGGCGGCGCTGCTCGCGCCCGGCGCGCGCGTGGTCGTGCTCGTCAAGCCCCAGTTCGAGGCGCGCCGCGAGGAGGTTCGTCCCGGCGGCCTCGTGCTCGATCCCGGGATCCGCGCGCGCGTGGTCGAGGAGGTCGCGGCGTCGGCGGAGGCGCTCGGCCTCGTGAGGATCGGAATCGCGCCGAGCCCGATCGCGGGCGCCCGCGGCAACGCCGAGGTCCTCCTCGGGCTCGCGAAGCCCGCCTGAACGCCGCCGAGCCCTTCCGCGTTCCGCGGCGGGCTGTTAGAGTTTTCCCGTGAAATCTCTTCCCCGGATCGCGCTCCTCGCCAAGCGCGAGGCGTCGGCGCGGCTCCTCGCCCGGAAGCTCGTCGACGAGCTCGGGCGTCGGGGCGCCGACGTGCTCGTCGACGAGGAGACCGCGAGGGCTCTCGGAACGGCCGACGGGTTTGCGCGCCGGCGCATCCCGCGCGACCGTCGCCTGGTCGTTTCTCTCGGGGGCGACGGGACTCTTCTCTCCGCCGCGCGTGCGGCGAGCGCCGGGGCCGAGATCCTCGGCGTGAATCTCGGCACTCTCGGGTTCCTCACGGGCATCTCGCGCCGCGAGGTTCGCTCGCTCGCCGACGACATCCTCTCTCGCGGGACTTCGACCGCGGACGTGCGCCGCCTTCTCGAAATCACCGTGACCGAAGCCGGAGTTCGGCCCCGCCGATTCCGGGTCCTGAACGACGCGGTGCTGCAACCGGGGCGCCCTCTCGCGCATCGCCCGTTTCCACCCTCCGGTTCAACGGCAGCCGTTCTCGTCGATGCGCGCGGACGGACTGATCATCTCGAGCCCGACGGGGTCGACCGCGTACAACCTCTCCGCCGGCGGTCCGCTGCTCCATCCGCACGTGCAGGGCTTCATCGTCACGCCGATCTTACCGCATCCCCACGCACCGGCCCATCGTCCTTCCGGCGGGCAAGCGGCTGGAGGTGGCGTTCGAGGCGGGAACGCCGGAGGGGATCTATCTGACGCTCGACGGCCAGGAGGGGTTCCGGCTCCCGTCCGGCTGCATCCTGCGCGCCGGAGTCGGCCAGGCGGACGGTGACGCTCCTGCGGCGGCCGCAGAGCGATTACTCCGCCACCCTCTCCGAAAAGCTCAACTGGGGCGTGTGAGCGCGCCGGAAGCGCCTCCGCCGCTCGCCCGGATCGCGCCGCTCCGGCTGTTCGGCCTTCTGCTCCTGTTCGCGGCCGCGTGCGGCTATGCCGTCTATCGCTCCGAGAGGTTCCAGCGGGCGACCCGCGCGTGGATCGTGCGCACGGCCTCCGCCGCCCTCGAGCGCCCCGTGTCTTTCGACTCGCTCTCGGTCTCCTTCCTCCCGCCGGGGATCGCCGTGAAGGGCATCCGGGTCGGCGGCGCGCCGGGCGAAACCGCGCCTTTCTTCGAGGCCACCGAGGCGGTCGTCGGGGGACGCGTGACGCTGATCGGCCGCACGCTCACGATCGGCTCGATCTCCCTCTCGCGTCCTCGACTGCACCTGACCATCTTCCCGGACGGCACGGACAACCTGCCCCCGGGATTGCGGCGCCGCGGCGGAGGGGGGTTGAAAGCCCGGATCGGGAGAGTCGCCGTGCTCGGCGGGACGTTCGTCTTCAACGAGACGCGCATCCCGCTCGACCTTCGCCTCCACGGCTTCGTCGCGGAGCTCGCGTCGGCCGGCGCGCCGAACGCGTTCCGGGGGAGGGTGGGATGCCGGGTCGCCGCCCTCGGCCTTTCCCGGGGGATCAAGGTCCCGTTCGATCTCGACGCCCGCTTCGATCTCGCCGGAAGCCGCCTCCACGTCGACGGGCTCACGATCTCCGGAGCGTTCGGACGGTTTCGGGCGATCGGACAGGTCCCGGACCTCTCGGAGCCCGTCGCGACGGCGTGGGTCGAGGGGACGTTCGATCTCCTTCCGGTCGAGCGGCTGTTCGACCTGAAGCTCCCGTTCCGGGGGGCGGGGAGCCTTGCCGTCGAGGTGCGGGGCGGAAAGGGGATTCCCCTGGCAGGTGGCCGGCCGCGCCTCGTTTCCGCGGCTCACGGCGCAGTCGTTCACGTTCGACGACGTCGCGGCGGTCGTCGCGGCGGGCAAGGACGGGCTCACGGCCGACATCGAGAAGGGCGGATTCGACGGCGGCGATCTCGAGGGCGCGCTGACGATCTCGCGATTCGACCGGGCGCCGCAGGAGTTCGGGCTCGTCGTCGATGCGCGTCGGATCTCCGTCGAGCGCTTTTTCGGGAGCATCGATCTTCCCGGGACCCGCCTCGCCGGAGCCGCGGACCTCTCGCTCGCTCTCCGCTGGCGCGGCGGAAACGTCGAGCGGGCGGACGGCGGCGGCCGGCTCCGGATCGTTCCCTCCGGCGAAGGCGTTCCGCTCTCCGGCGGAGGGCCCGTTGCCGTCCGGAACGGATTCCTCCAGTTCGAGGGGGTCCAGCTTCGATTTCCGGAATCGACCCTCGCCCTCGACGGCGGCTTCGCGCTGGGGATCTGGAAGCCGCGTTTCCGGTTCGCGATCGCGTCCGGCGATTTCCGGTCGGTCGACGCCGTGGCGACGAACTTCGCCCGCGCGATCGCGCGCCGGCCGACGGCTCCGTTCGGGCTCGCCGGGTCGGGAAAGATCGAGGGCACCCTCGGCGGCACCTGGGGCGTTCCGGAGGCCGAGGCGCGGATTTCGGGAGAAAACGTGGCGTACGCGGGTCTCCGCCTCGGGACGGTGTATGCCGACGTTTCCGTCGCGGACCGCGCCTTCGATTTCCATCCGCTGCGGAGCTACGACGGAGACTCCCGGCTCTCGCTCACGGGGCTCGTGCGGTACGCGCCGAAGCGCGGAAGCTCCGATTTCGCCGTGACGGCGGAAGCGGGGAATTTTCCGGTCGAGCGCGTGCTCCGGTTCCTCGCGCTCGATTTCCCCGTGACCGGGCGGGTCACGGGGACGCTTCCGATCTCCGGAACGCGGAGCGCCGTCACGGGAGGCGGAGCGGTCGTGCTCGACCAGGCGTCGGTCTGGGGACAGCCGATCGATCGGGTCTCGGCCCGACTGGAGCTCTCGCCCGGAACCTTCGCGCTGCGCGCGATCCGCGGGCAGATCGGCGACGCCGTTTTCGGGGGAGAAGGAGAGTACGGCGTCGCGGGAGGGACGTTTTCGTTCCGGCTGTCGGCCGACGACCTGCCGCTCGAGAAGATCGCCCTGTTCTCGGCGTCGGACGATCTCACCGGCGAAGTGTCCTTCCACGCAGAGGGGAGCGGGACGCTCGATCGGCCGACGATCACGGCGAGCCTGCAGACGCGGCGCGTCCGCGTCCTCGGCCGGGACGTGCCCGACGGTCTCGCGCCCGCCGCGACGGTGTCCGTCGACAGCGGATCGCTCGACTTCGACGCGGGGGCGCCCGGCAAGTGGACGGTTCGCGCCCGGGGCCCGCTGACCGGCAGGGACCGCCGCATCGCGGTCTCGATCGAGGTGCCCGACCTCACGGCCCTGTCCGCCGTCTTCCCGGAGATTCCGCGCGGCCTCGGCGGGGAGATCGCGGCCTCGGGCCCGGTCGATCTCGCGCCCGGGGAATGGTCCATCCGGGACGCGCGGATGGAGGTGTCCCGCCTGCGGCTGGCGTCGGGCGACGCTTCGCTCGCCGCGCGGAAAGCGTTCGACGTGGACTACGCGGGAGGGAAGATCGCGGTCGAGAACGCCGTACTCGAAGGCCCGGGCACGCGGATCGACCTGAGCGTCACGATCGATCCGTCGCAGGGAGGGGCTCTCGCCGGCGCCGTCACCGTCGCCGCCGACGCCGGCAACCTCGAGCGGCTCGCCGGCTCGGAGGCGATGGTCTCGGGAGACCTGCGCGCGCGCCTCTCGCTCGCGGGAACGATCGGGCGGCCGCTCGCGACCGGGCGCGCGACGCTCGCCGGAGGCCGGTTCAAGTCGGCGGGTTCCCCGTACGTCCTGGACGACGTGTCGGCCGAGGTCTCCCTGGCCGGGGGCCGACTGGCGCTCGACGCGTTCCGCGCGCGGGTCGGCGGCGGGGACCTCTTCGTCACCGGCGACGCCGAGGTCGGGGGATATGCCCTGAAGGCCTTCCGCCTCGTCGCGCAGGCGCAGAACGTGACGTTCCGGTCGTTCGAGGACCTCGACCTCCAGGTCAACGCCGACCTGACGGCCGCCGGCACTCCGGAGGACGCGACCGTCCGCGGCGAGATCACGCTCCTGTCCGGGACCTACACGAAGGACTTCGCGCCGACGCTCGCGAGCCTCTTCGGAAAGGGGCGCCCCTCCGCCTACGAGTCCGCGCGCGAGACGTGGGAGGACCGGGTCGCTCTCGACGTCCACGTCGTCTCCTCGGCGTCGCTCGAAGTCCGGAACAACCTCGCCCGGCTGACGGCCTCCGTCGATCTCCTCGCGCGCGGCACGCTCGCGAACCCCGTGCTCCTCGGGCAGATCTCGATCGACGAGGGGGGGAAGATCACGCTCCAGGACGTGAAGTACGAGATCCTCTCCGGGACGATCACGTTCGGGAACCCTTCCCGGACCGAACCCGTGATCGACGTCACCGCGACCGCGGACGTCAAGGGGTACGCGATCAACGTCCAGGCGGTCGGAACGCTCGGCGAGCGGTCCCGCGTGCAGTTCAACCTGTCGTCCGACCCGCCGCTTTCCAACGAGCAGATCGCGAACCTGCTGCTGACCGGCGCGGCTCCCGAGAGCGCGACGGCGCGGGGCGGCGAGAGCACGACCGCCTCGTCGGTCGTCGGGAGCATCGCCGGCCTCGCGATCCGGCCGGTGACCTCGCGCGTCCAGCAGCTCTTTCGGCTCGACCGCTTCCAGGTGGACCCCGTCCTCCAGTCGACGACCGGGTCGGGCGGGGCCGTGATCACGATCGGGAAGAACCTTTCGAAGGACCTGTCCGTCACGTACTCCTATTCGGCCGAAACCAACGCGCAGTCGGTCATCCTCGTCGAGTACCAGATCGACGCGAACAAGGTGCTCCAGGCGAGCAAGGACGAGAACAACGTCTTTGCGATCGGCGTGAAGTTCCGGAAGCGGTTTTGAGGACCTTTCGCGCGCTCGCGGCGGCGGCCGCGCTCCTGCTCCTTCCCGCCGCGGGTTCGGCCGCCGACGTGCCGCTCGCCGGGCGAACGATCGCCTCCGTCGCCTGGGACGCCGACGGCGCCGTCGACGGGCGCGAGGTGGCGCGGCTGATCGAGCTGCGCGCGGGCCGGGCGCTCGACGAAGACGCCGTCCGCCGCTCCGTCCAGAACCTCTACGCGACCGAGCGATTCGCGAACATCGTCGTGGAAGGCGAGCCGGTCCCCGACGACCGCGTGGCGATCACCGTGCATCTCTTCCACTCCTACCGGGTGCAGGCGATCCATTTCGCGGATCGGCCGGTCTCCGACGACGCGCTCCGGCGGGCGCTCGGCTTCACGATCGGCGGCCCCTACCAGGAGCCGGAGGTCCAGGAAGGCATCGGACGACTCGAGCGCTTCCTGACGACCGAAGGGTTCTCCGAGGCCGTCGTTTCGGCCCGCACGGAGTTCGACCGCGCGCGATTCGAGGCGCGAGTGATCTACGGCATCGTTCCCGGCCCGCCGACGCGGCTCGTCGCCCCGATCTTCGACGGCGACATCGCCCCGTTCTCGGCGGCGAAACTGGTCGCGGTCTCGAAATTGAAGATCGGCGACCGGTACCGCGAGGATCGGGCGCGCAAGGCGGCGCAGGCGATCCAGGACTTTCTCGTCGGGGAGGGCCGGCTGAAGGCGGAGGTCCGCCTGATCGGCGTGGACACGCACGGACACTCGGCGGCCCCGGTCTTCCGCATCGACGTGGGTCCTCCGGTCGTCTTCCGGACCGTCGGCGTCGAGGAGAAGAAGGTCCGCCGCGACTTCCTGAACCTCCTGAAGAATCAGGTATTCCAGGAGGACCTCCTGGTCCGGTACGTCGCGGGCCTGCGCCGCCGGTACCAGGAGCTCGGCTATCACGATGCGCGCGTCGATTACACGACCGACGAAAAAGGCTCGCCGATCGTCGTGACGCTGACCGTGGAGAAGGGGCCGAAGGAGTACGTCTCGGCCGTCGTCGTCGAGGGCGTCCGGGGATTTTCCGAGGAGCGGATCCGGTCGCTCCTCCTCACCCGGCCGCGCTCGCTCCTCCATCGGGGGCACCTCGTGGACTCGGTCCTCGCCGACGACCGGACGGCCGTCGAAGGGTTCTACCGGCTCCACGGCTACACGCAGGCGGCCGTCTCGCCTCCGGAAATCTCCGCGGGAGGCAAGCCCGGCGCTCTCGTCGCGCGGTTCCGCGTCGACGAAGGACCGCGAACGGAGGTCCGCACGAGCGACATCGAGGGGGTCGCGTTCGGGGATCTCGCCGCGCTCCGCAAGAAGCTGTCGGTCCGCCCGGGCGCGCCGTACAGCGGCCAGAAGGCGGCCGACGACCGCGCCGAGATCGTCGCCTGGTACCGCGACCGCGGCTGGACCTCGGCGGCGGTCGAGACGCGCGTCGCGACGACGGAAGACCGCGCGTTTGCCGACGTCACGCAGATCGTGCGCGAGGGGCCGCGCGAGTTCTTCGGGAAGACGATCGTGCGGGGCAACGCGCGCACGCGGACGTCGCGGATCCTGCTTCCCGTCCGCTGGGAGGAAGGCGAGCCGTTCTCCGAGACGAAGCTTCTCGACGCGCAGCGCGACATCTCGCGGACGGGGGTCTTCCAGAAGGTCGAGGCCAAGCGCGCCCTGCCCGATCCGTCGACTTCCGAGCGCAACGTGCTGATCGACGTCGTTCCGGGGAAGCCCCTTTCGCTCCTGTACGGGTTCGGTTACGAGTACGAGGCGGAAAACGGCGATCAGAGCCCCTACGTCCTGCTCGGCCTGGGATACAACAACCTCTTCGGCTCGCTGAGATCGCTCTCTCTCGAATCCCGCTACGCGCCGGAAACGAACCGGGGGAGGATCTTCCTGAACTACCGCGATCCGTACTTCTTCGGAGCGGAGGTCCCGCTCGTCGCGAGCGTCTTCTACGCGGACGAGCCGATCCAGAAGATCGACGTCCGCCGGAGGGGAGCGTTCCTGGAGGCGACCCGCCAGCTGACGGGACGGATTCGCGCGGGAGTTCGCTACGAGCTCCAGCGCATCGACACCGGCCACGCCGATCCGCTCGAGCTCGCGACGATCGAGCCGTTCAACCGCGACATCGCCGAGCAGACGATCGGGGGCACGCTGCTCTACGACACGCGGGACGAGATCATCGATCCGCACCGGGGGATCTTCTTCAGCGCCTACGCGAAGAAGGCCTTTCCGTCGTCGCTCCTCTCCGCGGATGCCCGCTACGTCAAGGCGTTCGGGCAGCTCTCCGGGTTCGTCCCGTTCCTCGGGGGCGTCCTCGCGGCGTCCGCCCACGCCGGCAAGGCGTGGGTGCCCGGCGGCTGCACGATCGACGGCGCCCCGGCGACGTCGGCGTCGTGCGTTCCGATCGCCGAGCGGTTCTTCGCGGGCGGGCGGACGTCCAACCGCGGCTTCGGCTACGCGGTCGAGGGGATCTCGGAGGAAACGGTCGACTATTCCGTCATCGAGGTCCCGGTCGACCCGGGCGACGAGGGAAAGGGTACCTGCCGGGGAATCGATCCCGAAGGCGGCGCGAACTTCAACTGCGACTTCGGGCCGCGCGTCGTCGGCGGGTCGTCGACGGCGGGATTCAGCGTGGAATGGCGTTTTCCCATCGCCGGCGCGTTCGGAGGGCAGATCTTCTACGACGCGACGCAGGTCTGGGGAGACGGCAGCTTTCACCTCGGATTCGAGGGAGATCGCGGGCTCCGCCAGTCGGTGGGTTTCGGCGTGCGCTATCTCACTCCCGTCGGTCCGCTCCGTTTCGAGTACGGCCGCGTGCTGCATCCGAAAACGCTCGAAGTGCCGCTGCTGCTCTTCGACGAGGCGAGCGGGAACGTGGTTCCGATCGACCACCGGACGGTGATCCAGAAGGAAGCCACCTACAAGCTGTTCCTGTCGATCGGCTACGCGTTCTGAACCGTCGCATTCGCGACGCTCGCGGAGCTCGGATCGCGAATGCTCCCGCCGCGCGGGGCATCGGCTCGGTTACTTCGCCGATGCCTCTCCGCGCGTCGGCCTTTCGCGGCTCGGGCTGACGCCCTCGACCGCTCCGGCGCCCGACCGGAGCAAATGTGGGCCCGGGAGAGTCGCATTCGCGACGCTCGCGGAGCTCGGATCGCGAATGCTCCCGCCGCGCGGGGCATCGGCTCGGTTACTTCGCCGATGCCTCTCCGCGCGTCGGCCTTTCGCGGCTCGGGCTGACGCCCTCGACCGCTCCGGCGCCCGACCGGAGCAAATGTGGGCCCGGGAGAGTCGGATTCGCGACGCTCGCGGAGCTCGGATCGCGAATGCTCCCGCCGCGCGGACCTCCTCCCTGCGGTTACTCGGGAGACTTTCCGCGCGGCGGCCTCTCGCGGCTCGGGCCTCCTAACGCGGACCCCTCACCTGCCGCGAGTACGCGGCATCCTCTCCCCGAGGGAGAGGTCATTCAGTGGCTCGCCGCGCTCGCGGTTCCGTTCGGCCCTCGACCGCTTCGGCGCCCGACCGGAGCAATGGGAGACCGAACCGTCGCGGGACTCCGGCCGGTCACTTCGCGAGGGTTCCCCGCGACGCGATGGCTCCACGCAATCACGGCCGAGACGTTCAGACGGGCCTCCCGGGAAAGGTCCGGAGTGGCCGGCAGACGTTCGGGGTAAAATACAAGAAATGCCTTCGCGCGCCGCGCTTTTCGAGCATCCGGAGATCTTCTCGAAGAAAGTCCGATACGACTACCTCTTCGAGCTCGAGACCTGGATCAAGGGGATCGAGGCCTTCCTCCAGGTGGAGAACCTGCCCCTCTCGGTCGAGGAGAGGGGCCGGATCGCGATCCGGAATTATGTCGACGAGATCGCGATCGCCCGCGACACCCTGACGTACGTCGGCCGCGTGACGCAGCGGCTCCTCGGCGAGGGGAAGGAGGATTTCGCCTCCTTCATCCGGTATCTCGAGCGGCAGATCTCGCCCGGTTCTTTCGACGTGTCCCGCCGCGACCTTCGGCTGGCCCGTGCAGAGGTGGAGATCGCCGAGGCAGCCGAGAAGATCGAGGACTTCGTCCGGATCCTCGACGAGCTCGCCCGCGCCCCGTACATCGGGCACGCGACGTACGTCTCGACCGGACGGGCGCTCCTGCGCACTCTGCGCGACGACCCGAACCTCGGCGTCTTCTTCCGCGAGGACCTGCTCCCGCTGTTCCCCAGCGTCGACAAGAAGGTCCTCTCGAAGATCGTCGACCGCGTCGCCGACCGGCGGGCGCGGCGGGAGCTCGGCACGCTCTTCGTCGGACTGTTCAAGGGGCTGCACTACGCCGACATCGCGGCCGCGACGATGGCGCGTTCCGCGTCCCGCCGCCGCACCCTCGTCCTGTTCTCGCGGATCTGGTCGCTCGCCCAGTCGCTGTCGGAATACATCCGCACGCGCCTCCTCGACCAGGAACCCGCCGATTCCGGCCGCTCCGACGTGCTCGACCGGCTGCTCTTCTCCACGGAGATGGAGCTCCGCAAGGTCCTCGAGGGAGAGCTCGTCGACGTGGCCCACCTGAAGGAGTCGCGGACGGCCCAGGAGCGGATGGAGAACGCGTGCGGGATCCTGCGCGATCTCTTCCAGCAGAACATCCTCGCCCTCGCGGAGGCGTATTCCGGCCCGGTCGACGCGAAGCGCATCTTCCCGGAGCACGTCACGCGCCGCCAGCAGTCGCTCCGGCTTCGGGAGGAGCTCTGGGGGCTCGTCGTTTCCTGCCGCCGCTTCCAGGAATCGCCGGACAAGAAGCGGCTGGACGACTTCGCGGACGATCTCGCCGGCTTCCGGCGCGGCGCCATGCGCTACCTGATGTTCAAGGACTGGTCGGCGTTCGACCGGTTCGCCAACGGCTTCTCGCGCGACTGCTCGACCAAGACCTTCCTCTCGGCCGCGCACCAGTTCGAGATCTACACGAAGACCCTGATCCGCGAGATCGGCAAGCGGCAGGTGCTCTCCGATCACCCGTTCGCGCCGAAAGGGCTCGAGAAGGGGGAGGACGAACCGTCGTGAGCGGCAGGAGCGAGGGGAGGGGATTCGAGGCGATCGAGCGCGCGATCGCCGACTTCCGCGCCGGGAAGTTCGTCGTCATCGTGGACGACGAGGACCGGGAGAACGAGGGCGATCTCGCGGTCGCCGCGGAGCGGGTCACCCCCGAGGCGATCAACTTCATGGCGCGCGAGGGCCGCGGCCTGATCTGCCTGTCGCTCACGTCGGAGCGCTGCGACGAGCTCGGGCTCCCGCCGATGGTCGAGGACAACACCTCCCCGTTCGGTACGGCGTTCACCGTGTCGATCGAGGCGCGGGGCCGCGTCACCACCGGCATCTCCGCGGCCGACCGGGCCGCGACGATCGCGGTCGCGATCGACCCCGCGACGAAGCCCGCCGACCTCCTCCGGCCCGGGCACATGTTCCCCCTGCGCGCGGCGCCCGGCGGCGTCCTGAAGCGCGCCGGCCAGACCGAGGCGTCCGTCGACCTCGCGCGGATCGCGGGAGTGGCGCCGGCGGCCGCGATCTGCGAGATCATGAACGACGACGGGACGATGGCGCGGCTCCCCGACCTGCGCCGCTTCATCGGCCGGCACGGCCTCGCTCTCATCACGGTCGCGGATCTCATCCGATACCGGATGCAGACCGAGCGGCTCGTGCGCCGCATCGCGGCGCCGACGCTCCCGACGGCCTACGGGGACTTCCGCGTCGTCGCTTACCGGAGCGACGTCACGCACGAGGAGCACGTCGCTCTCGTCGCCGGGGAGATCCGGGAAGACGAGCCCGTTCTCGTCCGCGTCCACTCGCAGTGCCTCACCGGAGATGTCTTCGGCTCTTCGCGCTGCGACTGCGGGGAGCAGCTCAAACTCGCGATGGAGAAGATCGCCGCGGAGGGGCGCGGCGTCCTCCTCTACCTCCTCCAGGAGGGAAGGGGGATCGGCCTCTTCAACAAGCTCAAGGCGTACGAGCTGCAGGACCAGGGGCACGACACGGTGTCGGCCAACGAGAAGCTCGGGTTCCCGCCCGATATCCGGGATTACGGCGTGGGCTGTCAGATCCTCCGGGATCTCGGCGTGCGGAAGATGCGCCTCATGACGAACAATCCCTCGAAGTACGTCGCGATCGACGGATACGGTCTCTCGATCGTCGAGCGCGTTCCTCTGGAGGTGCGCCCGACCGAGAACACGAAGCGCTACCTCGAGGCGAAGAAGAACAAGCTGGGGCACATCCTCAAGATGGTCTGAGGCCGCGTCCTCCGCGGCCGCGCGCCGTTTGGAGCGCCGGGAGGCTTCGGGAAGTCGTCACTTTGGTGGCCGGCGGCCGATCGGGTTTCCTCCCCGGTACCACCGCTCCAGGCGCTCCGGTTCGATCCCGAGGAAGAACCCCGCGAGCACCCGGGCGTTGCGCGCGACCTGGCGGAAGGGGCGCCGGCCGTACCGCCGCGGCGAAGCGAGACAGGGCGCGTCGAGGACGGTGAATCCGGGAGTCCGGCGCAGCCGGAGGACGAAGTCGATGTCGTCGCAGAAGGGGAGGTCCCGGAATCCTCCCGCGGCCTCGTAGGCCTTCCGCGTGCAGTAGATTCCCTGGTCGCCGAACGGCAGCCGGAGCCGGCGCGTCCGCGCGTTCGCCCACCAGGCGATCCAGCGCAGGGCCGGGGTCGCGCCGCGGTACGCGAGCCGGAAACATCCCGCGGCAGCGCCGCGCCGGACCGCGTCCTCGATCCGCGCCCTCGCGTCGGCCGGGGGCCGTGAATCGCCGTGGAGGAAGAAGAGAACGTCGCCCGACGCCGCGCGCGCCCCGGCGTCGAGACGCGCTCCGCGGGAGACTCCCGGGAGCGCGAGCGCGCGGACCGAAGCGGCCGGCGGGGCCGCGGGGCGCGCGCCGCCGTCGACGACGACGATCTCGAAATCGTCCGCGAGAGGGGCGAAACCCTCCCACCATCCGTCGGGCTCCTCCCGGATCGGGACGACGAGAGAGATCACCCGCGGATCCTAACAGCCGGACGCGCGCTTCCGGCGGTGCGGACGATGCTGCTACGATCCTCCCGCGGAGGTGGACATGAAGATTGCGGGCGTCGCCCTCGTCGTCGGCGTTTCCCTGGCGGCCGTGGCGGCTCCGCCGAAGACGCCGCCGCCTCCTGCGGCGGCGAAAGACGCCGGCGCGCCGCCAGCGGCGGCCGCGGACCCACTCGTTGAACGCGGACGCTATCTCGTGCACGACGTGGCCCTCTGCGTCCAGTGCCATTCCCCTCGCGACGAGAACGGGAATCTCGTGGAGTCGAAGCTCCTCACGGGAGGACGCATCCTGTTCGCCTCTCCCTTTCCCGGCCGGCCGTGGGCGTACCACGCGCCGAACATCCGCGGGATGATCGGTTACACCGAGCCGGAAGGCATCCGGCTCCTCACCGAGGGGCTGACCCGGGGCGGCACTCCTCCTCTCCCGCCGATGCACCGGTTCCACATGAGCCGGGAGGACGCGCGCGCGGTCGTCGCGTACCTGAAATCCCTCCACTGACGCCGGCGCCGCGCGTGCCGGGCGTCGCCGGCGTGATCCTCGCGGGGGGGCGCTCGCGGCGCATGGGCCGCGACAAGGCCTGGATCCCGGTCGGCGGGCGGCCTCTCGTCCTTTTCCAGGCTGGCCGGCTCGCCGCCGTCTTCGACGAGGTCGTCGTCTCCGCCAAGACCCCTGACCGGTTCTCAGCGGAAGGATTGCGCGTCGTGACCGACCCCGAGACGGACTTCGCGCCGATCTTCGGAATCCGCGCCGCGCTCTCGCAGCTCGGCCGCCCCGTGTTCGTGCTGGCCGTCGATCTGCCGCGCTTTCCGTCCGCGCTCGCGGCCGCGCTCGCGCGCGAGCTCGTCGAGAAGGGCCTGCCGTGCGTGGTCCCGTCGGCCGAAGGAAGGATCCAGGCGCTCTGCGCGGCGTATGCCCCGTCGATCCTCCCGGAGCTCGACGCGCGGATCCTGGCGGGGCGCCTCGCCATTCGGGAGCTTGTGGAAGAATGCGGGGGGGCGGTCCGGGACGAGAGCTTCTGGCGCAGATGGGGCGGCCCGGAAAGCTTCGAGAACTGGAACCGTCCGGAAGACCATGAAACCGTCCCTGACGCTTAGGGTCTTCCGGCTCGCGGTCCGGGACCTGCTCCGCAGGAAAGGGGAAACGAAGATGCTGAAAGTCGGCGATCCGGCGCCCGATTTCACCGTGAAGACGAATCGGGGAGAGACGGTCAGGCTCTCCGACCAGCGGGGAAAGACGATCGTCCTCTGGTTCTACCCGAAGGCCGACACTCCCGGCTGAACGATCGAGGGTTGCGGGTTCCGCGACCTCTATCCGGAGTTCCAGGAAAAGAACGCGGAGATCTGGGGAATCTCGTTCGACACCCCCGAGGAGAACGACGCGTTCGCGAAGAAGTTCGAGTACCCGTTCCCGCTGCTGTGCGACATGGACCGGAAGATCGGGATGACTTACGGCGCCGCCGACTCGCCGCAGGCGGGTTTCGCGAAGAGGATCACGTACGTGATCGGGCCCGACGGGAAAATCACGCAGGCCTGGCCGCAGGTCGAACCGAAGAGCCACCCCAGGGCGATCCTCGACAGCCTCTGACGAAGGGTTAGACGCGGACGATGCATCGAGCGATACGAGCGCGTGCCACCCGCGCTGGACGTACGCCCCGGTACGCCTTCGGGCGGCGCGGGCTGCCCGCATTCCGTGTCCCTCGCGCCTCGCCGCGTCTTGGGATGATCCCCAACCGAAACGGTGTAGATCGCGCGTGTTCGGTCGCCCGAAAATGAAAACGCCCCGGGTTTTCCGGGGCGTCGTCGGCGGAATGAACGGGTCGGAGACTACGAGAGCTCCTCCATGATCGCGTCGAGGGCCGCTTTCGGTGGGCGCGTCTTCGACTCGGGAAGGGTCGCCAGCGGCTCGTCCACCATGTTCAGCTGCGTGAGGAAGTCGGGCGTCTGCTCGTTGATGTAGATCAGCCCCGTCAGGAACTCCTGCTTCTCGCGCGCCTCGGTGAGGAGATCCATCGCCTTGCGTTTGTCGGTCGGATCGTAGTCGGCGCGCAGCGCCTTGAGCCGCAGCTTCGAACCGTCGTGCATCTCGACGTCCTGCGTTTCGCCCGGCTTCTGCTCGACGGTGACGTCCGCGAAGTACGGGACGAACCCGATCTCCTGGATCGGCTCCTCGTGGTCCTTCGACCACTTGTAGGACTTCGTCGATCCCTCGTGGTTGTTGAACGTGACGCACGGGGAGATCACGTCGAGGAGCGAGGTTCCCCGGTGCGCGATGGCGGCCTTCAGCAGCGCGACGAGCTGCTTCATGTCGCCGGAGAACGACCGCGCGACGAACGAGCAGCCGAGCTCGATCGCGAGGCCGCAGAGGTCGATCGCCGGAAGGTCGTTGACGACGCCGTTCTTCAGCTTCGATCCGAGGTCCGCGGTCGCCGAGAACTGCCCCTTCGTGAGGCCGTATACGCCGTTGTTCTCGACGATGTAGATCATCGGAATGTTCCGGCGGAGCAGGTGGACGAACTGCCCGGCGCCGATCGAGGCGGTGTCGCCGTCGCCGGAGACCCCGATCGAGATCAGGTTGCGGTTGGCGAACATGACGCCTGAGCCCACCGCCGGCATCCGGCCGTGGACCGCGTTGAACCCGTGGCCCCGCTCGACGAAGTAGGCCGTCGTCTTCGACGAGCAGCCGATCCCGGAGAGCTTGGCCACGCGGTGCGGCTCGACGCCCATGTCGTAGAACGCCTGCGTGATCTGCTTCGTGATCACGTCGTGTCCGCATCCGACGCAGAGCGTCGATTTCAACCCGCCGTACTCCTTGGTCGTCAGGCCGATCCGGTTCGTCGCGGGCGCTTTCGGTTCCGTCACGCTGCTCACAGCTTCACCTCTCCGAGCTCGACGCCCTCGACGACCGTCTGCGCGTCGAGCGGCAATCCGTTGTAATGGAGGATCGAGCGCAGCCGGCCGGAATCGGCCCCGAGCTCGATCGTGAGAAGGCACTTCATCTGGGCGTCGCGGTTCTGCTCGACGACGTACACGCGCTCGTGGGCGCGGACCCAGTCGAGGACCTCGGCCGGGAAGGGAAGGCCCCGGAGGCGGAGGTAGTCGGCCTCGATCCCCTCGGCTTTCAGGATGTCGCGCGCCTCCGTGACGCCGTAGTGCGACGAGCCGAACGCGAGGATGCCGATCGGCGACTTCCCGTCGCCGAAGATCTCGGCGGAGGGGACGAGCGTCCGGGCCGTGTCGTGCTTGCGCGCGAGGCGGTCCATGATCGCGACGTAGTCCTCCGGGCGTTCGGAATACGTTGCGCGATCGGTGTGACCCGAGCCGCGGGTGAAGTAGGCGGCGAGCGGGTGGTCCGTGCCGGGGAGCGTCCGGTAGGGAATCCCGTCGCCGTCGACGTCGCGGTAGCGGGCGAAGCCGCCCCGCTCGGCGACCGCGGCGGCGTCGAGCACCTTCCCGCGTTCGATCGGTTTCTCGGGATAGGGGAACGGATCGCTCACCCAGTTGTTCATGCCGAGGTCGAGATCGCTCATCACGAAGACCGGCGTCTGCAGCTTCTCGGCGAGGTCGAACGCGTCGATCGCCATCGAGTAGCACTCCGTCATCGAGGCGGGGAAGAGGAGCACGTGGCTCTTGTCGCCGTGCGAGAGGTAATAGGTCGAGAGGATGTCGCCCTGCATCGTCCGGGTCGGGAGGCCCGTCGAGGGTCCGACGCGCTGGATGTCGAAGATGACCGCCGGAATCTCGGCGTAGTAGCCGAGCCCGACGAACTCGCTCATGAGCGAGATCCCGGGCCCGGAGGTGGCGGTCATCGACCGGGCGCCCGCCCAGGCGGAGCCGAGCACCATGCCGACCGCGGCGAGCTCGTCCTCGGCCTGCACGATCGCGAACGTCGCCTTGCCGGTCTCGGGATCGAGGCGGTGCTCCTTCATGTAGTCGATGAGCGATTCGACGAGCGAGGACGACGGCGTGATCGGGTACCAGGTCACGCAGGTCACGCCCGCGAACATGCAGCCGATGGCGGCCGCGGCGTTCCCGTCGAGGATGATCTTCCCCTTCTCCTGATCCATGCGCTCGAGCCAGAAGGGGTCCTTCTTCTGCAGGTTTTCGGCGGCCCATTTCCATCCGCCGTAGATCGCGCCGACGTTCAGGTCGACCGCCTTCGCCTTTCCCTTGAACTGCTTGCCGGTCGCCTCCGCGATCTCCGTGGGATCGAGGCCGAGCAGCCAGCCGAGGACCCCGACGTAGATCATGTTCACGACGAGACGCCGGAGCTTGCCGTCGGAGCAGAGGTCGAGGACGAGCTTCGAGAACGGCACGGGGTAGAAGATGAGGTCGTTGCGGAGAGCGTCGAGCTTCAGCGATTCCTCGTACACGACCGCGGCTCCGGGAGCGATCGTCCGGACGTCCTCGTGCGCGGTCTCCGGATTCATGCAGACGAGGACCTGAACGTCGCGCCGCCGGGCCACATAGCCCTGCTTCGACGCGCGGATCGTGAACCACGTGGGGAGTCCCTGGATGTTCGACGGGAAGAGGTTCTTGCCGGAGACCGGGATCCCCATCTGGTGGATCGTCCGCATGAGGATCGTGTTCGACGACTGCGATCCCGATCCGTTCGCGGTGGCGACCTGGATCGAAAAATCGTTGACGATCGGCTGGCCGGGCCGGGAGGCGGGGACGAGGCTCTCGCGGGTTACGACGCTGGACATGAGTCTCCTTTTTCAAGCTTTGCGGCGGAAAAAACGAGCTTTTTCCTCAAAACCGGTCGAGTATATCGACGGGCCATTCTGGCCGCAATCCGGTTGAGCTCAATGATTCGTTCTCATCATGAAGTCGCGGCGCCGGGAACGTACAGTGCGAGATCTCGAGGTCCATTTCGTTCGAAAGGGGGATACCGTGAGAATTCTCTCCGTCGCCCTTGCCATGGTTCTTTCCGCCTCCCCTTTGTCCCATGCCGCCGGCCTCCAGCGCTCCGCCGGGGACGGGGCGACGGTCGGCCAGATGATGGCCCGGGTCCGGGCGCTGTCGGCCCGAAGCGTCGCCGGCCCGAGGCGGCAGGCGATCTACTATGACACCACTCTTCCGGCGTTCCTCTTCCAGGGAGGGGGGAGCGTCCAGGGAAAGAACGGGACCTTCTTCCATTCCGACGCGATGGTCGCCAACTATCGCTCCTCGGACCAGTCGATCGCGGTCGGCTGGCTCGCGCAGGGAGTGGACAACGGGAACGCGCCGCTCCAGTACTTCACGATCCCGGGGAGCACCATGGTCTCGCTCGAAGATTACGTCACCTCGATGCTCGGGATGTCCGGCTTCGGCGCGGTCATCGTCATCGGCGTCGATTCGCAGGGCAATCCGGACACGTCGGCCGAGCTCGACGGACAATCTCGAATCTGGACTTTCCAGCCGGGCTCGTCGGGGAAGGTTTCGCTCGGCCTTCCCGCCGTGGACCTCATGGACGAGATCGGCAACACGCTGGGGTACGGGCTCGGACTTCGAAACGATTCCGGCTCCCGCACGAACATCGGCATCGTGGAACCTGGACCAGGTCTCCCATGCGTGGGCGATCCAGGTCATGGGGGAGAACCAGACGGCTTCCTTCGCCGTCACCGTGCCGGCGTATTCCGTCATCCAGGCCGCCGTTCCGGACGCCGACTACGGAAACCTCTTCTTCGCGCTGAAGCCGAACGCCGACGGGTTCTTCTGGAGCGCGTACGGCGTCTCGGTCGACAACGTCAGCGGGGACAGCTGGGTTTCGCACGTCAACCAGCCCTGATGCAGCGGGCGGCGAGGCGTAGAGCCGGACGGCTCGCGTCTCGCCGCGCCTCCGCCTCTGCGTGAACTGCGATCGGCGCCGGACGGAAAGGCCCCCGTGGGGCGCGGACCCGTTCCCTCCGTTGGTCCGCCCCCGCGGATGGGATAGCCTTCGGCGGCGATGTCCGATGAAGGGACGAGGCCGGGGGAGACCGGCGAGAGCGAGCTGATCCGCAACCGGCGGAAGAACCTCGAGGCGATCGCGGCGCTCGGGCACCGTCCGTACCCGAACTTCTTCCCCGAAAGCCGTTCGATCTCCGCGGTCGTCGCGGAGCACGGGGGTCACGACGGCGCGCATCTGGAGGCGCATCCCGACCGCGTCGCGACGGCCGGGCGGGTCCGCGCGCTCCGCACGGCCGGGAAGGCGGGATTCCTCGATCTTTCCGACGGCTCCGCGAAGATCCAGGTCTACGTCCGGCGCGACGTCGTCGGGGACGAAGGCTTCGCCCTGTACGGGCTCCTCGACTTCGGCGACTGGATCGGCGTCGAGGGACCGGTCTTCCGGACGCGGACGAACGAGCTGACGATCTGGGCCGCGCAGCTCTCGTTCCTCGCCAAGTGCCTGCTCCCGCTGCCCGAGAAGTGGCACGGGCTGACCGACTCGAGATGCGCTACCGCCAGCGCTACCTGGACCTCATCGTCAACCCGGAATCGCGCGCGCGTCTTCGAGGCGCCGCGCCGAGATCGTCTCGTCGATCCGCGCGTTTCCTCGACGCGCGCGGCTACCTCGAGGTCGA
Source organism: uncultured Acidobacteriota bacterium (assembly GCA_963794295.1). Taxonomy (GTDB): domain Bacteria; phylum Acidobacteriota; class Thermoanaerobaculia; order UBA5066; family DATFVB01; genus DATFVB01. The sequence continues at coordinate 164,076 of CAWCDE010000007.1, read as the reverse complement.
GACGCCGATGATGCAGCCGATCGCCGGCGGCGCGCCGCGCGGCCCGTTCGTGACCCATCACAACGCGCTCGACATGGAGCTCTACCTGCGGATCGCGCCGGAGCTGTACCTGAAGCGCCTCGTCGTCGGCGGCATTCGAGCGCGTGTACGAGATCAACCGCAACTTCCGGAACGAGGGGATCTCGACGCAGCACAACCCCGAGTTCACGATGCTCGAGTTCTACCAGGCGTACGCGCGACTACCAGACGCTGATGGCGCTCACCGAGGAGCTCTTCTCCGAGATGGCGGTCGCGGTCACCGGGGCCGAGGAGACGCCGTGGAACGGCATGACGATCTCCTGGAAAGCGCCGTTCGCGCGCTACACGCTGCGCGAGGCCGTGCTCGCCTTCTCGAAGGGACACCCGAGGGGGCCCGTCGAGGCGGCGGATCTCGAGACCGCCGACGCGCTCCTCGCGGCGGCCCGCCGGATCGGCACGGAGCGGCCCGACCGATTCGCGGCCAGCAAGGGGAAGCTCCTCGCCGAGCTCTTCGAGGCGCTCGGCGGAAGACCAGCTCGTGCAGCCGACGTTCGTCTACGACTTCCCGACCGAGGTCTCGCCGCTCTCCAAGCAGAGGCCCGACGACCCGGAGAGCGGTCGAGCGCTTCGAGCTGTACGCCGGCGGGATGGAGATGGCCAACGGCTTCTGCGAGCTGAACGACCCGGACGAGCAGCGCCGCCGCTTCGAGGAGCAGCTGGAGGCGAAGGCGGGGGGCGACCTCGAGGCGATGCCATACGACGAGGACTACATCGAGGCGCTCGAATACGGCCTGCCGCCGACGGCGGGGGAGGGCATCGGCATCGATCGCGTCGTGATGCTGTTCACCGACAGCTCGATCCGGGACGTGATCCTGTTCCCGCTGATGCGTCCCAGATAACAGGCGCGGCGACTCGTCTCGCCGAAGCCTTCTGAAGCCCTGGCGAAGGAGGGGCGAAGGCGGCGCCATCGACCGATGCGGGCTCGCGCCTCGCCTTATCGGCGATGGCGTTCCGGGAACCGCGCAGCGGAAGCCCGCATCTGCCCGGCGCGACTTTGCTCTTCCAAACCGGCATAATCGGGGCATGCGAAAACGAACACGGATCCTTCCGGCTGTCGGTCTGCTCGCGGCGGCGACGTTCGCGGCGGCGGCCGCGCTGCCGGGAGGGCCTGCCGCCGGCCCAGACGCAGAGGATCGAGGCGCTCGTCGGCCGCGCGGCGGCTCTCGTCGCGGAGCGGGGCGACAAGGCGTTCCCGGAGTTCCGGGTCCGGGGAAGCCAGTGGTACAACGGGTTCACCTACGTCTTCGTCGACGACATGGCGATGGTGAGTCTCGTCAACGGGCCGCGGCCGCAGCTCGAGGGGCGCAACGTCATGAATCTGAAGGACGCGAGTGGCCGTCCGTTCCACCACGAGTGGCTGAACCTCCTCGAGACGTCGGACACGGCGTGGGTGAGCTACCTCTGGCCCCGGCCCGGGCACGTCCGGCCGTCGCGAAAGTGGACGTTCATCCGGAAAGTGCCTTCCGGCGGGCGGACGTACATCGTCGGCGCGGGCGTCTACGAGAAAGGATCCTGAGATGAACCGCGACATCCGTCGGCGGATTGCTTCCCTCGTCGTCGTCGGCGCGATCGGGCTCGTCTTCTTCATCCGGACTCCCGGCTCCGAATCCGTGCGATGGGTCCAGATCCTTCTCCTCTTCGCCGCCGGGATGTGCGCCGGAGTGGCGCTGACGCTCTATCGGTTGACTCGCCGCCTCTGAAGGCGCGCGGGCAGGTTCGGGAAGGAGGAAGCGTGCAGGGAATCAAGCTCGTGGCGGTGATCCTGATCGTCGCCGGAATCCTGGCTCTCGTCTTCGGCGGATTCAGCTTCACGAAGGAGAACCACCAGGCGCACTTCGGGCCCTTCGATTTCTCGTTCAAGGAAAAGGAGCACGTCAACGTCCCGGTCTGGGCCGGGATCGCCGCGATCGTGGTCGGCGCGGGACTGCTCCTGACCCGCAAACCGAGGTGAAGATCCTCTCCCTCGCGGGCCTCGGGGCAATGGCCGCGGGCATCGTGCTGCTCTGGGGGACCGGCGCGCTCTTTTCGACGAACCCGGCGGTGCTCGCGGTCCAGGCGCTTGCGGTCCTTCTGTTCGTCTGGGCGCGCGCGACGTTCGGCCTGCGCAGCTTCCACGCGGCGGCGAATCCGACCGAAGGCGGCCTCGTGACGACCGGGCCCTATCGCTGGATGCGCCACCCGATCTACGCCGCGCTCCTTCTCTTCGCCGGGGCCGGGGCGGCGGCGCGGCACTCCGCCGGGTCCCTCTTCTTCCTGCTCCTCGCTGCCGGCGCCGCGCTGCGGATCGCGGCGGAGGAGAAGCTGATCGTCGAGCGCTATCCGGAATACCGGGAGTACGCGCGGCGGACGAAGCGCCTCGTTCCCTTTCTCTTCTGAGACGGGGGCCGACCGCGCCGCCCGGTCACGGCGCGCGTTCGATCCGGAACATGAAGCACCCCTCGGCGACGTTGCGCGCGTGGAGGAAGGCGGCCCGGGAGTCCGAAAACAGCGCGCCAATGACCGCGTCGACTCCCGCGTCGCCGACGACCCGCGATTCGAGCTGAGTCTCGGCGGTGTCGTAGGCGCGGAAGACGACGCTCTTCTTCGGGAACCCGACAGGGTACGGTCCGTCGTCGGGATAACGCGGGCAGTCCCGCTCGTGAACGAAGACCGGACCGCGCTCGGCGTAAGGCTGATCGGTCACAAACGGCGAGTAGGACGCGAGGAGGACGGCCTCGTCGGGCGCGGACAGCGCCAGACAGTGGCGGCACTGGTGGCGCCCGCCGTCGAGGGTCCGGACGGACGGAACCCCCCCGGCGCGGACGGCCGAGGCGAATCGGACGGGACCGCGGCGATGCGGTAGCTCTGTTCGTTCATGCGCGGATGATGGCGAAGAGCCGCCCCCCGCGCTGGCGGTTTTCGGACCTGACGCCGGCGCCCGGAACAGACGGCGCTCCGGAGCGAAAAAGGGCCCGGCGCGTTCGGCGCCGGGCCCGGGCAATCGTCGAGGGAAGGGACTGGCTCTACCGGTTCTCGAGGGGTTTCAGGTGCCGCTCCGCCGGCCCGGTATACACCTGCCGCGGCCGCGCGATCTTCTGCTCCGGGTCGAGGAGCATCTCCTCCCACTGGACCATCCAGCCCATCGTCCGGGCGATCGCGAAAAGCACGGTGAACATCGACGTGGGCAGGCCCATCGCCTGATAGATGATGCCGGAGTAGAAGTCGACGTTCGGATAGAGCTTGCGCTTGACGAAGTACTCGTCCTCGAGCGCGATCTTCTCGAGCTCGAGCGCGATTTCGAGCAGCGGGTTCTTCCCCGTGACCGTCGAAGACGCCGTCGGCGATCTTCTTGATGATCTTCGCGCGCGGATCGTAGTTCTTGTAGATGCGGTGGCCGAAGCCCATCAGGCGCTTCTCGCCGTGGCCTTCCTTGACCTCCTTGATGAACGCGGGGACGCGGTCCTTCGTTCCGATCTCGGCGAGCATCCTGAGCACGGCCTCGTTGGCGCCGCCGTGGAGCGGGCCATAGAGCGCCGCGCAGGCGCCGGCCACCGCCGAGAACGGGTCCGCGTGCGAAGAGCCGATGCCGCGCATCGCGAGGTCGAGCAGTTCTGCTCGTGATCCGCGTGCAGGATGAAGAGGACGTCGAGCGCGCGCGCGAGGGCCGGGCTCGGGGCGGTACTTCAGCTCGGTCATCTTGAAGAGCATGTTCGAGGAAGTTTTCCGTGTAGCCGGAGGTCGTTGTCGGGGTACGCGTAGGGAAGGCCGCGGCTGTGGCGGTAGGCGAACGCCGCCAGCGTCGGCATCTTCGCCGACGAGGCGGTACGATCTGCGTGCGCCGGGACGCCTCGTCGTGGATGTTGCGGGCATCGGGATAGAAGGTGGAGAGCGCCCCGACGGTCGCGACGAGGATGCCCATCGGGTGGGCGTCGTACGCGAAGCCGTCCATGAACTTCTTGATGTTCTCGTGGATCATCGTGTGGTACGTGATCTGGCGGGTCCACTCCTCGATCTCGCGCCTTGTTCGGGAGCTCTCCGTGCAGGAGGAGGTAGGCGACCTCCAGGAACGAGCAGTGCTCGGCGAGCTGCTCGATCGGGTATCCCCTGTAGCGGAGGATGCCCTTGTCTCCGTCGATGAACGTGATCGCGCTCCGGCACGCGGCGGTGTTCATGTAGGCCGGGTCGTACACCATCAGGCCGGGGTCGTCCGGCCCCGATCGGATCTTCTTGAGATCCGTTCCCCGGATCGTTCCGTTTTCGATGGGCACTTCGTACGACTGGCCCGTGCGCTCGTCGACGATCTTGAGCTTGTCCAGCTTGACGGCGGTTTCGGTTTCCATCGGCCTCTCCATGGTCAGCGGCATCGTATCCTCCTCGAAGATACCGCAAGCCTAGGCTCCCGGTCGCCGCGGAGAATGATTCGATTGCCTCACGGCCCGGCGGGGGGACCGTCTCCAAAAGGATGCATCTGCATCAAAGGGCGTGCGTGCGGCGGTCCTACTCTGCATCCAACATTTGCGGAGGGACAGCCGATGGCCGAAACCCCGGGGAGGCTCCCGCCGATGCTCGAGACGAGCGGCCGGAAGGGCTCATGAGCTCGGATTTCGGCGGCCGGAGGGGCGGCCAATCCGGCGGCCCGGGGGCGGTGAAGGGCGGAAAATGGCCGGGAGGCGAGCGGGCGTGCCGTTCGGATTCCCGGCCTTTTGATTCGCAGAGAGGAAAAGGAGGCTCGAGATGAGCGGTTCCCCGTCGGCTCCGGAGTCCCTGAATCGATGGTGGCGGGTCGTGGGCGGTCTCTTCATGAACCTCGCCCTCGGTTCGCTCTACGCCTGGAGCGTCTTCGTCGCTCCGCTCGAGAAGGAGTTCGGCTGGAAGCGCTCCGATACGTCCTCCGTCTTCACCTGGGCGATCGTGGCCTTCGCGCTCTCCTTCATCGTCGCCGGGCGGCTGCAGGACAAGCTCGGCCCCTTTCGGGTTTCCCTCGTCGGCTGTATCCTCTTGACCCTGGGATTTCTGCTGTGCGCGCGCACGACGAGTCTCACTTACCTGATCGTCTGCTTCGGCATCCTGGTCGGAGCCGGGAACGGGTTCGGCTATGCGACGCCGATCCCCGTGATGGCGAAGTGGTTCCCGGACAAGCGCGGTCTCGCCGTGGGTCTCGCCGTTGCCGGATACGGCGGCGGCTCCGCGATCTTCGGGCCGCTCGCGAACCTCTGGCGATCCCGAAGTACGGCTGGCGACGACCTTCACCGTCATGGGCGCGATCTTCTTCGTGATGACCGTGATCGGCGCCTACCTCCTGAAGAACCCGCCGGTGGGTTACCGGCCGGCGGGATGGGCGCCGGGGCCGGCGTCGAAGGCCGCGGCGACGACGTACGAGTTCACTCCCGGCGAGATGTGGCGCACGCCGACTCCTGTTACATGTGGATCGCCTACGCGCTCGGCTGCTCGGCCGGGCTGATGGTGATCAGCCAGCTCGTTCCATTCGCCAAGAGCATGGCGATTCCGACCGCCGCGCTCGTGACGATGACGCTGATCGTCGGCGCGACGGGGAGCGCCGCCGGGCGCGTGCTCTCGGGATGGATGTCCGACGCGATGGGGAGGCTGAACGTCCTTCGCCTGATGATCGCCGTCTCGATGGTCGCGATGCCGCTGCTCTATCTCACCGGGAGCAATGTCCCGATGCTGTACCTGATGGTCTTCGTCGTCTACTGGTGCTTCGGGACCCAGCTCTCCGTCAACGCGTCGACGACCGCCGACTTCTGGGGAACGAAGAACGCGGGCATCAACTACGGCCTGCTCTTCACCGCCTACGGCGTGGCGGGGATCATCGGACCGAAGATCGGAGGCGCGCTGTTTGACAAGTACAAGAACTATCAGGCCGCGTTCTACACGGCGGCCGCTCTCGCGGTCGTCGCGCTCGTGTTTGAGTTCCTGGCGAAACGGCCGGCGGTTCCGGAGAGCGCCGGCGGCGCGATGCCCCGGGTGAAGACGGCCTGACCGGCCGAGGAAATCGGGATGAACGGCGGGGGCGGGACCGCGGGTTCCGTCCCCGACCGACGAATCGAAGGGAGATGAATGCCATGTCTGCAGTGAAGGATCCCAAGAAGGTCGCCGAAACGACCGAAGGCCAGATTGCCGTCCACTGGAAGGAAGAGGAGTACTACAAGCCGAAGCCGAAATTCGTCGCCCAGGCCAACCTCACCGACCCCGCCGTGATGGAGCGCTTCTGCGAGAAGAACTTTCCGAAGTGCTTCGAGGAATACGCCGACATGCTGACGTGGTACCAGCGGTGGAACACCGTCCTGGACACGAGCGATCCGCCGTTCTGGAAGTGGTTCGTCGGCGGGAAAATCAACGTCTCGCTACAACTGCATCGACCGGCACCTCGCCAAGTACAAGAACAAGGCGGCGATCATCTTCGTGCCCGAGCCGGAGAACGAGGATCCGGTCGCGCTGACCTACCAGGATCTCTACGTCCGAGTCAACGAGTTCGCGGCGCTGCTCCGCGATTTCGCGGGACTGAAGGCCGGCGACCGCGTCACGATCCACATGCCGATGATCGCCGAGCTCCCGATCACGATGCTCGCCTGCGCGCGGCTGGGCGTCATCCATTCGGTCGTGTTCGGCGGGTTCTGCGGCGAGGCGTGCGGGATGCGCGCGGCCGACTCGGGCAGCCGCGTGATGATCTACATGGACGGCTACTACCGCAGCGGGAAGTTGATCGATCACAAGGCAGCGGCGCGAAATCGCGGTGGAGACCGCCGAAAGCGACGGGCAGAATGATCGACAAGGTGCTCGTATGGCGGCGATATCCCGGGCAAGTACAGCTCGGCGACGCCGATGGTCAAGGGGCGCGACTTCTTCGTGGACGAGGTCCTCAAGGACCACCGCGGCAAGACGTCGAGCCCGTGGCGATGGACGCCGAAGCGCCGCTCTTCCTGATGTACACGAGCGGCAGCACGGGCAAGCCGAAGGGCTGCCAGCACCGGACGGGCGGCTATCATCGCGTACGTGACCGGAACTTCGAAGTATATCCAGGACATCCATCCCGAGGACGTCTACTGGTGCATGGCCGACATCGGGTGGATCACCGGGCACTCGTACATCGTGTACGGGCCGCTGGCGCTGGCGGCGACGACGCGTGATTTACGAGGGCGTGCCGACTTATCCGGACGCGGGTCGGCCGTGGCGGATCGCCGAACGGCTGGACGTCAATATCTTCCACACGTCGCCGACGGCGATCCGCATGTTGCGGAAGGCGGGGCCGGACGAGCCGGCGAAGCATCACTACCACTTCAAGCACATGACGACGGTCGGCGAACCGATCGAGCCGGAAGTCTGGCGCTGGTATTACGACAGCGGTGGGAAAACGCGAAGCGGCGATCGTGGATACGTGGTGGCAGACGGAGAACGGCGGCTTTCTTTGCAGCACGATACCGGCGCTCGATCCGATGAAGCCGGGAAGCGCCGGGCCGGGCGTGCCGGGCATCTATCCCAGTATCTACGACGAAAATGGACGAGGAGATTCGCGCCGGGGTCGGGACGCGCGGGGAACATCTGCATCCGCAACCCCTGGCCCGGGATCATGCAGACGATCTGGGGAGACCGCGACCGCTTCGTCCGGCAGTACTACGCAGAAATACTGCAAGGATCCCAAGAGCAAGGACTGGCACGACTGGCCGTACTTCGCCGGAGACGGCGCGGTGCTGGCCGCGGACGGATACTTCCGGATCCTGGGGCGCGTCGACGACGTGATCAACGTCGCCGGCCATCGGCTGGGAACGAAGGAACTCGAGTCGGCTTGCCTGACGGTGCCGGAGTGGCGGAAGCCGCGGTGGTGCCGGTCGTCGACGAGATCAAAGGGCGCGTTCCGGAGATCTATATTGCGCTGAAGCCGGGCTGACGGCGCCGCAGCGAGGAGATCCAGAAGAAGGTGATCGCGGACGATCGAAACCATGATCGGGAAGATCGCGCGGCCGAAGTCGGTCCATATCGTGCCCGACATGCCCAAGACCCGGTCGGGCAAGATCATGCGGCGGGTTCTGGCGGCGATCTCCAACACCCTTGCGACCGGCGATATCACGACGCTCGCCAATCCGGACATCGTCGAGCAGATCCGCCAGGCCGTCCAGGGCAAGGAAAAGGTCGAGACCAAGGAAGGTCCGGAAGACCTCAAGCAGTTCGGCAAGGAAGAATGAAGTCTTTCTCCCCGCCGGCGCCTTTCCGGCGCCGGCGGGGCCCCTCGATTTCCGACGGGCTTCGCGAATCCGCCTCGAACGGCCCCGCTTCGGGGCCTCGCGGCGGGTTTCCGCCGGCGGGAGCGGATTTTGGCCTTCCTCCTCGAAGCCCGGAAGATGTATGTTTAACTCAAAGTTAACCGGAAGGAGGAACGCCAATGGCGGACTCTTCCACGGACACGAAGCCCACCGCCGGTCGCTCCACTCCTCAACGAACGATTTTCGCGCTCCCCGGCAACACTGAGCGAGGAAAGGAGAATCGCATGTTCAAAGGATCAGCCCGGGTCGTGTTCCTGGCCGCGGCGATCGCCGTGTTCGCGGCGGCCGCCGAAGCCCAGACCGTCCAACTGGGATCCACTTCCAGCGTCACCTTGAAGGGCTTCATCAGCGCGACGTTCTTCGGCCAGGACCAGAACTTCACGTTCGGCAACGGCCAGAACGCGGAATTCCCGGTTCCCCCGGAAACGAAGACGGATCGGTGGTTCTACGGCGGAGACGTGAGGAACACCCGCCTGACGCTCGCCTTCGCCGGGCCGACGGTCACGGGCGACTGGAAGGTCAACGCGACCGCCGAGGCGGACTTCTTCGGAGGATTCAACGGGACGGGCGCTTTCAGCGGGCAGCAGCCCAGCCCCCGCCTGCGTCTGGCCTTCGTCGACTTCACGAATGGCAGCACCACGATCCGGATGGGCCAGCAGTGGTCGCCGCTCTTCGGGAACGTCCCGGTGTCGCTCTCGCACATCGCCTTCCCGCTCGGCTACGGTTCGGCGGGCGACGTCGGCTGGCGTTTCCCCGGGATCTTCCTGTATCAGAACCTGACGGCGAAGGGAGCGCCGCTCAACGCGGACCTGCAGTTCGCGATCATGTCGGGTTCCTGGACGGCGCCCCCGGGAACGACGATCGACCAGAACAACGCCGGGAACGCGGGTACGCCGCAGTTCGAGCTCCGCTTCAACCTGGGCGGCAAATCCGATCAGATGAGCTGGAGCACCTACATCGTCGGGCACTACGACCAGAAGGACCTCACCGGCGCCGGCGCGAGCGCCAAGAACGACACGCTCAACGGAGACGCTTTCGAGCTCGGCGCGAAATTCCAGTACGGCGGATTCATGATCCAGGGCAACGCCTACACGGGACACTCGGTCGGCCAGCAGTTCGCGGCGATCACCCAGTTCGGCAAGATCCAGAGCTCGGGCGGCTGGCTGCAGGCCGGTTACGACTTCACGAAGAACTGGGGCCTCTTCGGCTTCTGGGGGATGGACGATCCGAAGGACAAGGACGTACTCGCGCCCACCGGATCCCCCGGCTCGGCTCGCCTGAAGAACGAGATGTACGCGGCGATGCTGCGGTGGCACGGGGGGCCGCTGGGCTTCGGCCTCGAGTGGATGGAGGACAAGCTGACGAGCGGCGTGGACAGGACGAAGACGAGGGGGACCCAGGTTGCTCTCTCGGCGCTCTACTCGTTCTAGTCGGGAAGCAATGGTTGCCCGGCTCGACGCAACCCGGAGCTCACGCGGCGGTCACTCCCGCCGCGGAAGCACGGCGGCGTCCCGTCGAGAGGCCGCAATGGGGCGCGAACGCGCGGTTTCCGCGGACGTCCGCGCCGCTTTCACCATGGGAGGCACCAGGCTGACGCGTAACGCGTAGAAGAGAAGGAGGGATCATGGCAGATGTAATGGCGGACCAGGTCAGGATCACCGACACGACCGCGAACCCGGCGCCGCTCGGGCTACTCGCCTTCGGAATGACGACGGTGCTGCTCAACATGCACAATGCCGGGTGGTTCGGGATGTCGAGCATGATCCTCGCGATGGGGATCTTCTACGGCGGGATGGCCCAGATCTTCGCCGGGTGGATGGAATGGAAGAAGGGCAACACCTTCGGGACCGTCGCGTTCAGTTCCTACGGTCTGTTCTGGCTCACACTCGTGTTCCTGATCGTGGGGCCAAAGACGGGCTGGATGGACGCGCCGGCGGGGATGATCGAGTACCTCTTCATGTGGGGGCTCTTTACGTTCTGCCTCTGGATCGCGACCCTCAAGCACGCCAAGGCGCTCCAGGTGGTGTTTCTGACGCTCTTCGTCCTGTTCTGGCTGCTCGCGCTCGGGGACTACACGGGCAACGCCGCCCTGAAGACGTTCACCGGATACGAGGGGATCTTCTGCGGGCTGTCGGCGATCTACCTCGGCATCGCGCAGGTCTTGAACGAGACCTACGGCAGGAAAGTCCTGCCGATCGGATAGGCCGGAAGCCCCGGGCCGGGCGGGTCGATACGGGCCCGCCCGCCCGAGGGCTCGCCCGCCGATGACGTCCCGGACGGCCGGAAACCCGAGGGGGAAGACCGTCTCGGTCCTGACCGTACCGGGAGGGCGGCGGAAACGGAGAAGACGCGCGGCCTCGGGCGGGAGAGAATGTCTTCCTGGCGGCCGAGGGAACGCCGTCGAGAGGGAAGGCGCACGCCGCCGTCGGCGGCGTCGCGCGAGTTCGTTGGGCCAAGAGAGGAGGCGGTGATGGCAAGGAAGAAGAATCGGGGGATCAGCCGGAGGGAGTTCGCGAAGATCGCGGGGACCGGCGCGCTGGCGGCAGGCGTCGGACCCGGGTTCCTTTTCCCGGCGCGAGCCGCCGCGCAGCAGAAGACCCTGAAGATCCTCCAGTGGAGCCACTTCGTGCCGGCCTACGACAAGTGGTTCGACGGCGTCTTCACGAAGGAGTGGGGCGCGAAGAACGGGACGAACGTCGTCGTCGATCACATCGCGATCGGGGAGATCAACGCCCGCGCCGCCGCGGAGGTCGCCGCCCGGAAGGGCCACGATCTCTTCATGTTCCTCGCTCCTCCCGCGGCGTACGAGAAACAGGTCATCGACCACCGGGAAATCTACGAGGAAGTCGGGCGCAAGCACGGGAAGACGATCGCGCTCGCCGAACAAGTCGACCTTGAACCCGAAGACGAAGAAGTACTTCGCCTTCTCCGATTCCTATGTGCCCGACCCGGGCAATTACCGGAAGGACCTGTGGGAGAAGGTCGGGTTCCCGAACGGCCCCGACACGTGGGACGACCTTCGGACCGGGGGCAAGAAGATCAAGGAGCAGATCGGCAATCCCCTCGGAATCGGGCTCTCCCAGGAGCTCGACACGAACATGGCGATGCGCGCGCTCCTCTGGTCGTTCGGCGGCTCGGTGCAGGATGCCGAGGGCAACGTCGCGATCAAATCGAAAGCGACGGTCGAAGCCGTGAAGTACATGCGGGCCCTCTACAAGGAAGCGGAGACGCCGGAGGTCTTCACGTGGGATCCGTCGTCGAACAACCGCGGCATCCTCGCCGGGAAGCTCTCGTTTGTCCAGAATGCGATCTCGGTGACGCGCCAGGCGGAGAAGGACAATCCGGAGATGTCCCGGCAGATCCAGATCCGTCCCGCGCTCAAGGGACCGGCGCGCCGGATCGCCTCCGAGCACGTCATGGACTGCTACGTGATCTGGAATTTCGCCGAGAACAAGGACGGGGCGAAGAAGTTCCTGGCCGACTACATGGACGATTTCTCGGCGGCGTTCCAGGCGAGCGAGTTCTACAACTTCCCCTGTTTCCCGGAGACCGTTCCGGACATCAAGACGCAGATCGCCAACGACCCGAAGGCCGAGCCGCCACGACAAGTACAAGGTCCTCGAGAACGCGCTGGAGTGGTCGACCAACGTCGGCTATCCGGGATACGCGACGGCGGCGATCGACGAGGTGTTCAACACCTTCGTCCTCCCGACCATGTTCGCCAAGGCCGCCGCAGGACGTCTTGAGCCCCGAGGACGCCGTCGAGGCGGCCGAGAAGGAGATGCTGCGGATCTTCGCCAAGTGGAAGTAGACCCGGAGAGCCGGCGAATGGCGATCGTCGAGACGAGAGCGCTCACCAAGGTCTTCAGGAAGGGCAGCTCGGGGCGGTCGACAACGTCGACCTGGAGAGCCGGGAGGGCGAGTTCCTCGTCCTCCTCGGCCCTTCGGGGTCCGGCAAGACGACGCTCCTGCGGATGATCGCCGGTCTCGAGGAACCGACCTCGGGCGAGATCCTCATCGGCGGCCGGGTCGTCAACGACCTCACTCCGCGACAGCGGCGCATCGCCATGGTGTTCCAGAGCTATGCGCTCTACCCGCATCTCACGGTTGGGCAACATCGAGTTTCCGCTCAAGGCCGCAGAAGGTTCCGCGCGAGGAGCGCCGCAGGAAGGCCGAGTGGGCGGCCTCGCTCCTCGGGATCGGCGCACCTGCTCGGCCGCAAGCCCCGCGAGCTCTCGGGCGGCGAGCGCCAGCGCGTCGCCCTGGCCCGCGCGATCGTCCGCGAGCCCTCCGCTCTTCCTGCTTCGACGAACCGCTCTCGAATCTCGACGCGAAGCTCCGTGCCTCGCACGCGGAGGAGTTGAAGCGCTTCCACGGAGCGATCCGGTACGACGACGGTTTACGTCACCCACGACCAGGTCGAGGCGATGGCGATGGGCGACCGCGTCGTCGTGATGAACCAGGGCGGATCTGCCAGATCGGAACGCCCGCGAGGTGTACGACACCCCGGCCGACACCTTCGTCGCGACGTTTCTCGGCATCGCCGCCGATGAATCTCTTCGAGGGAGATCGCCGCCGGGGCGGACCCCGCGGTACAGCTTTCGGCCGGAAGTCCGCTTCCGCTCCCGCGCGCGGACCTGGCCTCCTCCGCGGGCCGCAGGGTCTTCTTCGGAATCCGGCCCGAGCACATCTCGCTCGCCGCCAGCGGACGCCCGATCTCCGACATCGCCTGGGCCGCGCTCGGCGTCTCGCGAAGGTGCCGGCGTCGATCGAGTTCCTGGAACCGCTCGGCCATCGCGCCATCGTGACGGCGGCGAGCGCGATCGGCCCGTTCCTGATGGAGACCGAAGTTCACGCCGCCATCCGCCCGGGGGAGCAGGTCGATCTCTGGTTCGACATGAACCGCGCAAGCTCTTCGACCGCGAGACCGACGCGGTGAGTCTGATGGAATCCCGCGACGTTCCCGCTGCGTCGCGGCCGCCAGCGCTGGCTGGGGCCGGCGATGTTCCTTCCGGCGATCCTCTACGTCGCCGCGCTCGTCGGCGTGCCGTTCGTTCTGGCGTTTCTCTACAGCGTCGAGCGACGTCAAGGTCGGAAGCCGCGGCTATCACTTCGTCGGGCTCGCGCAACTTCCGCTCAGCGTTCTCCAGAATCCGACCTTCCTCACCGCGCTGCGGAACTCGTTCATCTTCACGGTCGCTTCCCAGGTGCTCGTGCTCGTCGGCGCGACCATCCTCGCGCTCGCGCTCAAGGACACGTTCCGCGGGCGCGGCATTCGTCCGGTTCCTCATCCTGCTGCCCTGGGTGGCCCCGATTTCGCTCGGCTGCGATCGGCTGGAAATGGATCCTCGACTCGCTCTACAGCGTCATCAACTGGGTGCTGATCCGGCTTCCACCTGGCCAACCCATTCACGCCGCCGATGTGGCTGGGCGAGCCGAAGCTGGCGATGCTCTCCGTGATCCTCGTCCACACCTGGCGCATGCTGCCGTTCGCGACGGTCATCCTCCTGGCCGGGCTGACGGCGATCCCGAAGGACATCCCGGAGGCCGCCGAGGTCGACGGCGCGGGATTCTTCCGGCGCCTGTTCCAGATCGACGATCCCGATGATGCTGCCGATCATCAACGTCGCCGTGCTCTTCGGGGTCATCTTCACGTTCACCGACATGACGGTCATCTACATCCTGACGCGCGGCGGGCCGTACGACACCACGCAGGTGCTGCCGTCGCTCGCGTTCTTCACCGGCATCCTCGGGCGGCGATCTGGCGGAGGGCGCGGCGATCTCGCTCTTCCTCGTCCCCGTCCTCGTGCGTCGTCGCGTGGCTGATGCTGCGGACTGGCCCACCGCGCGGAGGTGACGTGATCGCTCGGGAGCAGGACGTCGATGCGCCGGCGGCTTCGCGCGCGACGCCTCGCGGCGTCGAGCGTCCGCTGGAACGCTCGCGACGTTCGCGTCCTGCTGGCGCTTCCCGTTCTACTGGATGCTCATCACGACGTTCAAGACGACGCAGGACCTCTACAATCTGAAGAACAACCCCTTCATCTTCAATGCGCCGCCGACGCTGGAGCACCTGAAGTATCTCTTCCGCGAGACCGCTCTTCCTACGCTGGCTCGTGAACACGACGCTCGCCGGTGTCGTGGTCGTGGCGATCACCCTGCTGCTGGCGCTGCCCGCCGCCTACGCGCCTGGCGCGCCTGACGGGACGCTGGGGCGAGCGGCTCGGGATCGGCATCTTCCTGACCTATCTCGTCCCGCCGACGCTGCTCTTCATCCCGCTCTCGCGGATCGTTGCCGGGCTCGGACTTGCAGGACTCGCTCTGGGCGCTCATCGTCGTCTATCCGAGCTTCACGTCCCTTCTCGATCTGGCTCCTGATGGGATTCTTCAAGTCGATCCCGCGGGAGCTCGAAGACGCCGCGATGGTCGACGGGCTGACGCGCTTCCAGAGCCTTCCTGAAGCTCGTGATCCCGATCTCGGTCTCCGGGATTCTGACGGTCGTGATCTTCACCTTCACGCTGGTGACGCAGGAGTTCGTCTACGCCCTCACGTTCATCTCGTCGGCGTCGCACCAGACCGTCGGAGTCGGCGTGCCCATCTTCCTGGTGCGCGGCGACGTCTATTACTGGGGGTCGCTGATGGCGGCCTGCCTGATCGCCAGCTGCCGATCGCGATCCTCTACAACCTGTTCCTCGACCGTTTTATCGCGGGCTTCACCGTCGGCGCGGTGAAGTGAACGCGGGCTGAGGGGAAACCATGCTCGTGCGGGACATCATGACGAGCCCGGTCGCCGCGGTTCCTCCGGGGGCGACCCTCGAAGACGCGTACCGGATGATGCAGGAGAAGCAAATCCGGCACCTCCTCGTCTTCGACGGAGACCGGGTCGTCGGCGTCGTGACCGATCGCGACCTGAGACTCGCGACGAGCGCCCTCTCCGCGGCGCCCTTCCCGCCGGGAAGCCGCGTCGGGTCGGTGATGGTGCGATCTCCGGTCACGGCGGCTCCGGACGATCCCGTCGAAGACGCCGCCCGGGTGATGCGCGAGCGGAAGATCGGCTGCCTGCCGGTCATGGAGGGCGACCGGCTGCTCGGGATCGTGACGGGAATCGACCTCCTCGACGCGCTTCTCGCGATGACCGGGGTGCAGAAGCCGTCGGGCCGGCTCGAAGTCCGTCTGACGGAGGCTCCGGGAGATCTCGCGCGCCTCACCGCGTTCTTCGCGGGCCGCGGGGTGGCTCTCCATTCGGTCCTGACGCACCCCGACGAGGGGGAGCGCGTCCGCGCGGTCCTGCGCGCGGGATCGATCGAGACCCGGCCGCTCGCCTCGGAGCTTCGCCGGGAGGGCTTCGACGTGGTCTGGCCGCCCGACAAGCCATGGCCTCGGTGATCTACCATCCGGCCTACGGCCGCTACGCGTTCGGCGACCGCCATCCTTTCAGCCCCGTCCGGGTCGAGATGACGCTCGATCTGCTCGAGCGCCTCGGCCATCCCGTCTCGCCGGTTCTTCCTTCCCCGGCGACGCGGGAGGACCTGCTCGACGTGCACGAGGACTACTACGTCCGCCGCGTCGAGGCGTTGTCGCGGGGAGAGGAGGTCCCCGACGCCGGGCGATACGGCCTCGGCACCGCCGACACGCCGGCGTTCCCCGGGATGGACGAGGCGGCGCGCTGGCACGTCGGCGGCACCCTGGACGCCGCGCGCGCGATCGCCGAGGGTGGGGAGAAGCGCGTCGTGCAGCTCGGCGGCGGGATGCACCATGCTCAGCGGAACTTCGCGTCGGGGTTCTGCGTCTACAACGACCTGGCGATCGCGATTCGCTGGCTGGCGGAGAAGGGCTTCTGGGTCGCCTACGTCGACATCGACGTCCACCACGGCGACGGCGTCCAGCAGATCCTCTACGACGACCGCCGCGTGATGACGATCAGCCTTCACGAGTCGGGACGGTTCCTCTTCCCGGGAAGCGGCGACGTGCGCGACCTCGGCTCGGGCGTGGGCCGGGGATTGAAGCTCAACCTGCCGCTCGAGCCGTTCACGGAAGGCGAGAGCTGGCTCGAGGTCTTTGACGCGGTCGTCCCGCCCGCCCTCCGGCATTTCCGGCCGGGGATCCTCGTCGTGCAGGCCGGGGCGGATGCGCACTGGGCCGATCCGCTCGCGGATCTGATGCTCACGACCCGCGAGTACGAGGCGGTGTTCCGCCGGCTGCTCGCGCTCGCCGACGAGCTCACGGCGGGCCGCGTGCTCTTCACGCTCGGCGGGGGGTACGCGTACGGCGCGGCGGCCCGGATCTGGGCGACGCTCTGCCTTCTCGCGCGCGATCTTCCGGTCCCCGAGACCGTCCCGCCGGGCTGGACGGAGCGCTGGCGCGGCGTTTCGGGAGAGGATCTCTCCGGGGCGTTCCACGACCGCGAGCTCCCCGCGGGGGCGGTTCCGCGGCGCGAGGAGATCGCCGCGGCCAACCGCCGGACGGCGGAGAGGCTCCTCGACGAGGCGCGTCCGTACTGGCTCTGAGCTCCCCGCCGGGGAGACGGGGAAGAGACGATGTTTTCGATCATCCCGAACGGAGCGGCCTTCTCGGAATACGCGATCCTCCGCGACGGGGAGACCGTTCTCCTCCGGGCGGCCGTCCCCGCCGACGTTCCCGCCGTCGAGGCGTTCCTTCGCGGCGTGTCGCGCGAGAGCCTCTCGATGCGATTCATGGGCGCGATCTCCGAGGTCTCGCGCGCCGTCGTCGACGGGATCTGCGCCGGCGACCCGCGCGAGAGCTTCTCGCTCCTCGCGGTCGCGGGTCCGGCCGACGGACGGCGGATCGCGGGGGTCGGGAGCTACGCCGCGACGGGAGCCGGCGGGCGCGCCGAGGTCGCGTTCCTCGTCCACGACGATTTCCAGGGGAGAGGAATCAGCACGCTGCTCCTCGAGCGCCTCGCCGGGATCGCCGCCGCGAACGGATTCCTCGGTTTCGAGGCGGAGGTCCTTTCGGAAAACGTCGCGATGATCGGCGTGTTCCGGGATTCCGGTTTCGAGGTGGTCCAGGCTTTCGACGGCGCGGGGGTCGTGCACGTCGAGTTTCCGGTCGGCGCGCGCGAGTCGCTCCGGGAACGCGTCGAGCTCCGGGAGCGGGTCGCCGCGGCGAACTCGATCCTCCCGTTCTTCCGGCCCCGGTCGGTCGCGGTCATCGGCGCGTCGCGCGATCCCGCCGCGATCGGGAGCCTGATCTTCCGGGCCATCCTCCGCGGAAACTTCGCGGGGGCGGTGTATCCGGTCAACCGGCAGGCGACGTCCGTCCACGGCGTGCGGGCGCATGCCTCCGTCGGCGATCTCCCCGAGCCGCCCGACCTCGCGGTGATCGCGGTGCCCGCCGACGGGGCGGTCGAGGCCGCGCGCGAGGCGCTCGCGACCGGATGCCGCGCCCTCCTCGTGCTGACGTCCGGATTCGCCGAAGCGGGGCCGCCCGGAGCGGCGCGCCAGGCGGAGCTCCTCGAAGCGGTCCGGTCGCACGGAGCGCGCCTGATCGGCCCCAACTGCCTCGGTCTCATGAACACCGATCCGGAGATCCGGCTGAACGCGAGTCTCGCGCCGGCCATGGCGCCGCGCGGCCGGATCGGGTTCTTCTCCCACTCGGCCGCGCTCGGGATCGTGATCCTCGAGTACGCGGCCGAACGCGGGCTCGGGTTCTCGACGTTCGTGTCCGCCGGCAATCGCGCGGACGTTTCGGGAAACGACCTCCTACAGTTCTGGGAGGAGGACCCGTCGACCGGGATCGCGCTCCTCTATCTCGAGACGTTCGGCAATGCCCGCCGGTTCGCGCGGATCGCCCGCCGGCTCGCCCGGCGCAAGCCCGTCCTCTGCGTCAAGAGCGCGCGAAGCCGGGCGGGAAGGGACGTCGCGCGCGCCCACATCGCCGCGGGGACCTCCGGCTCCGCCGGCCAGAGCGACACGAACGTCGACGCGCTCTTCCGGCAGGCGGGCGTCGTCCGGGCGGACACGATCGAGGAGATGTTCGACGTCGCCGCTCTGCTCGCGAACCAGCCGCTCCCGCGCGGGAACCGCGTCGGCATCGTCGGCAATTCGGGCGGCGTGCTCACGATCTGCGCCGACGCGTGCGACGCCGAGGGGCTCGCCGTCGTCGGCCCCGCGGTCGTCGACCTGGGGCCGATGGCCGAGGTTTCGCGGTACGAGAGCGCGGTCGAGGACGCCGCGGCGCGCGACGATGTCGACGCGCTGATCGTGATCTACGCCTGCGTCGGCGATTGCGATCCCCGGATCGTCGGGAGGGCGATCCGCCGCGCCGCCCTGCGCGCCGAGCGCCGGAGCGGCGTCGCCAGGCCCGTCCTCCTCTGCCTGATGGGCGCCGCCGGCGCCGTCGCCTTCGCCGGGGACGGCGAGGTCGACGGTTCCCCGCGCCCGGTGTTCCCGTCCTACCGCTTCCCGGAATCCGCCGCCCGCGCGCTCGGAAAGGCGATCCCCTACGCGGCATTCCGCCGGCGGCCGGCCGGGAGGGTGACCGAATTCGCCGACATCGACTCCGCCGCGGGGCGCGCGGCGGTCACGGCGGCCCTGGCCGCCGTGCCGGGCGAGTCCGTGACCCTCGAGGGAGAGCGCGCCCGGGAGGTCGTCCGCGCGTTCCGTCTCGAGGCGGATCCGGGCGAGCCCCTCGACGGAGAGGTCGCGACGCTCTCGGTCTCTTCCGACCCGAGCTTCGGACCGGTTCTCCGGGTGGAGCGAGCCGGCGGAGACGCGGTCGTGCGAATCACTCCCCTGACCGACGAGGACGTCCGGGAAGCCGCCGAATCCTCGGGCCTGTCGCGTTTCGAGGGCGCCGCCGACCTGCTCGGCCGGACCTCGCAGATGATCGAGGAGCTGCCGTGGCTCTCCGGCCTGCGGGCGGAGATCCGGAGATCGGACGGAGAGGGAAGCGCGCGCCTGGGGCTCGGGGGAAGCGTGTGGATCGAGCTCCAGCGATCCGGTCCGACGAGATCCGCGCGGGCGGCTCCCGCCGGAGGGCCCGCGGCCGGATAGGGCCATGGGGAGCCGCGCGGGCGGTCCGGAGGATCGCGGAGGCGAGCCGGTTTTCGTCCGGCTGGCCGGCCGCGGGCGCGGCGAACTCGCCGCCGCGCTCCTCGGCCTCGCGCTCCTGCTGCCGGGGATATCGGCCCCCTTCTGGAACCGGGACGAGGCGGACTATGCGGCCGTCGCTCGCACGATGGCCCGCGGCGGCTCTCTGCGCGGCGCCGATGCTCTTCGGCGAGCGTTTCGCCGAGAAGCCGCCCCTCGTCTTCTGGCTGACGGCGGCTTCCTTCCGGATCTTCGGCGAGTCCGAGGCGGCCGGACGTCTCCCGCACGTGCTCCTGGCGGTGCTCGCGATCGTCCTCGTCGGTCGGCTCGCCGCGCGCGCCGGCGCTCCGGACCGCGGGCTCGGGGCCGCGCTCGTGTTCGCGACGTCGCTCCTCTGGCTGGTCTACGCCCGTCTCCTGCTGACCGAGGCGGCTCTCGTCTTCTTCGACCTCGCCGCCATCCACGGCCTCATCTCGCTCGAGGCGCGGCGCCTTCGCCCCGCGGCGCTCGCCGGGACGGCCGCCGCTCTCGCGCTCGCGCTCCTCGCGAAGGGTCCCGTCGCCCTCGCCGCACCGGCGCTGTTCGCCGCGGGGACGCTGCCGCGGGAGGAGCGCAAGGGCGCGGCGATCGGCCGATTCCTGCTCGCGGCGGCCATCGCGGGGGCCGTGGTTCTGCCGTGGTGGGTCGGCCCCGGCTCCGGAGCGGCGGCGTTCTTCGGGCGCGAGAACCTCGGCCGGTTCCTGCGGCCCCGCCAGGGCCACGCCGGTTCTTTCGTGTATTACCTGCCGGTCCTCGCCGCGGGGCTCTTTCCGTGGGCGGGATTCGCGGCGGGCCCCCGGCCGGAGGGCGCCGTTCGGGATCGCGCCCGGTGGCTCGTCTGGGCCTGGGGACTTCCGGTGTTCTTCTCGCTCTCCGCCACGAAGCTTCCGCACTACGTGCTGCCGGCGCTCCCGGCATTCGCGGTCCTTTCGGCCGAGAGGCTCCGCGAATGCGGGGATTCCGCTCGAAGGGCCGCCGGCTGGGTGGCTGCGGCGACGGGGGCGGCGCTTTTCGCGGCGGGAACGGCGGCAGCGGCGCGCGTCGCGCTCCCGTCTCTCCTCCTCCCGGCGGTCGCCGTCCTCGGGGTGACGGCCGCGCTCGCGCTCGCGCTTCCGTTCGCGGCGGGCTCGCCGCGCCGGTTCCTGGCCGCGGCGATCCTCGCCGCGGCGTTCGTTCCCCTCGCGCTTCCGGCCGCGCTGGAGCGGGGACGCGCGCTCGCGTTTCTCGGCCGCGCCGCGGGGAGGGCGCGCCGGCAAGGGGAGCCGGCGGGAGGATGGCGATTCGACGAGGTGGCGCTCGACTTCTATGCGGGAGCCGCCGAGAGGCGCCAGTGGAAGGAGGCCGGCGCCCTGCGGGACGCGATCGCCGCGAGCCCGTCGCGCAGCGTGCTGCTCTGGGTCCCGGGACGCGAAGCTCCGGGGCTGGCGCGACGGACCGGCATCGCGCTCGCGATCCTCGCCGCGCGGTCGAACGTCGTCGAGACCGGGCCGCAGGGCGAGATCCTCCTGTGCCGCGCGCGCGCCCGGCGCGCGGCATGACGCCCCGTCGGCGGCCGCGGCGTTTGCGCGCGATCGTCCGTTCGGGCGGAATGTCGCTGGTGAGAACGGATCTTTCGCAAGGAACGCGGGGCGAGCACAATTCGGACGAAAGGAGGTCCATCATGGAACTCATGCGGATGGAGACCCCGATCCGAGGTCTGGACAAGCTTTCGGAGACGTTGAATCGTTTCCTCGCCAACCCCTGGCCGGCGTTCGAACGCACCCCGCTCGAGGAAGCGCTGACGGTCGCCGACTGGTCGCCGGTCGTCGACATCGAGGAGAACGACAAGGGGTACACGATCAAGGCGGAGATCCCCGAGGTCAAGAAGGAGAACGTCCGCCTCACGGTGGAGGAGGGGGCGCTGACGATCCGCGGCGAGCGGTTCAAGGAGAAGGAGGAGAAAGGGAAGAAGTTCCACCGGACCGAGCGTTCCTACGGGACGTTCCTGCGGAGCTTCACGCTTCCCGTCGACGCCGACGAGAAGAAGATCGAGGCGAAGTTCGAGGACGGAATGCTCAACGTGTTCCTGCCGAAGAGCGAAGCCGCCAAACCGAGAGCGATCGAGATCAAGGTCAAGTAGCCGATCCCGGACGCGGCTCGGTCGGGGCGGGGGCCACAGGCTCCCGCCCTTCCCTTTCAGGCCGTCCGGCGCCCGGCGGGAACGACCTCGCGGAGCGCCGACGCGAAGGCGCGCATCTCCTCGGGCGTGCCGACCGAGACCCGCATCCACGTCGCCATCGACGGAAAGCGGCGTCCGACGTGGATCCCGCGGTCGCGGAACGCGGCGATCACGGCTCCCACGTCCCCCCCGACGTCGATCATCAGGAAGTTCGCTTCGGACGGGATGTACCGCCGCCCCTCCCGGTCGAGCTCCGCGCAGAGCCAGCGGCGCGTTCCGTTCATGACCCGGCGCCGCCCGGGGACGAGGTCGGAATCCCGCAGGGACGCGAGCGCCGCGGAGAGCGCCGCCGCGTTGACGTTGTCCCAGGAGGCGAATTCGCCGAGCCGCCGGATCGTTTCCGGCGCACCGACCGCGTAGCCGAGGCGCATCCCCGCGAGGCCGTAGATCTTCGAGAACGTGCGCGCGACGACGACGTTCGGGAAGCGGGGGAGGAGCTCCAGCGCCGTGCGGTAGCCGGGATCCTCGACGAAGTCGTGGTACGCCTCGTCGACGAGGACGAGGACGGTCTTCGGCACGCGGCCGAGGAAAAGAGCGAGAGCGTCCGCGCCGACGACGGTCCCCGTCGGGTTGTTCGGATTGCAGACGTAGACCAGTCCGGTGGCGGCGTCGCAGGCGTCGGCCATGCGGTCGAGGTCGTGGCGGAAGGCCGCCGTTTCGGGCACCTTCACGGGCTCCCCGTGGAGGGCCGCCGCGTAGGCGAGCACGGCCTCGAACGTCGGTTCGGCGGCGACGACCTTTCGGCCGGGGCCGAGGAACGCGGCGTCGGCCATCTGGAGGATTTGCGACGAGCCGCACCCCAGGACGACCGAATCCCGCGAAACGCGGTGCTTCGAGGCGATCGCGTCGCGCACCTGGTCCGCGAGGGCGTCCGGATATCGGTGGCCGATCGCGGCCGAGCGCGCGATCGCCTCGCGCGCGGCCGGCGACGGGCCGTACGGATTCTCGTTGGCCGAAAGGCGGATCGGTCCCTTCGGTTCGGGGGCGTCCGCGCGGGACGCCGCCGCGGCCGGACCGATCCATGCGGCGCCGAGCGCGGCGCCGATCCCTCCCGCGAGCCCGCGGCGCGTGATTCCTTCGCTCATCGTGGTTCTCCTCGCGCCGGAGCTTATCGCGGGACGCGTCTGGCGGTGCGCCCGCGGGACGTATAGACTCCCGCGCATTCACGTCATTCACGCAGGAGGAACCATGCGATTTTCCCGGACCATCGCCTTCGCCGCCGCCGCGCTCGTCGCGCTTCCGGCTCTCGCCGCCGAACACAAGCTGCGGCCCGGCCAGTACGAGCTGAAGACCGAGATGAAGATGGAAGGGGTCGACCGCCAGATCCCTCCGACGACGATCACGCACTGCTTCACGGAGCAGGACGTGAAGGATTACAAGACGATGGCCGAGAAGGGCCAGGGGCGCAGCCGCGAGTGCGAGGTCAGCGACATGAAGGAGAGCGGCGGCCACGTCTCGTACGCGATGAGCTGCAAGTCGGGAACGAAGGGCACGGCGGAGATGTCTTTCGGCCCCGACAGCTACGACATGACGATGAATCTCGAGACCCCGGGCGGACCGCACGGGCCCATGAAGATGAAGATGCACACGACGGCCCGGCGCACCGGGGACTGCCCGAAGTGAGCCTGAAGCGCTCGCCGGCGTGAGCGCGGCGAGCTCATCCTGAGGGCGCTCGCGTGAGCGAGCGAACGAAGGATCTTCGGGAGGAGTCGAAGCGGCCGGGCCGCCCGGCACGGCGCGCTCCCGAGGCCTTCCGGAGTTCTCGATGACCCGCGAGGTCGTCGGGCTGACCTTACGCTCAGCGCCGTCGTCCGTCGACCGGAGCGGGAACGGGCGCGGGCGCGGCGCAGATCGGCGGCCGTCCGCCGAGGGATGAGACAGCCGGCGGCGCGCATCCACCGACCGCCAAGGCCGCCACGGCGATCAGATGGCCGAGGTTCTGGGTGTAGACGACCCCGCCGGCCACCGCGACGGGAGTGTAGGCCGCACCGTCGGCGGATTCGAGGAAGACGCGACCCCGCAACGCTCCGGTCGGATCCAGCGCGTAGAGGTTTCCGTCCTCGCTGTTGGCGTAGACGTTCCCGCGCTCGTCTACCGCGACGAGGCTGACGCAGAACTCGAACCCGTCGGGGTGGTCGGAGACGCATTCGAGCGATCCGTTCGCGCGCCGCGCGCAGGCGACGGTGTTCATGTTGCGGTACTGCCACTCCGGGACGAGCGACGGATCGAGCCGCGTCACGAAGAAGGCGGCGGGATCGGCGGGATACGCCGCCGAGCGCGGCGTCGGGCAGAACGGCGCGCGGCCGCAGTAGGAGCCGACGTCGTAGTGGTTCTCCTTGAGGAGGATCGAATAGCCGCCGTCGTGCGGATAAACCGCCGGCGTCGTGTCCCATCCGAAGGCGTAAGCGGCGAGGAACACCCCGCCGGGACCGAACTTCAGGAGATGGCCCTGCGCGAAGTTGTACCGCGTGTACGCGCCGTAGAGGACGCCGCCGTCGGGCGTCGGGACGGGCGCCGCCGACGAGCTGTCGTCGACGATCGCCGCCGGCATCGCGTTCGTCTCGGGATCGACGCCCGGCGCCGCGCCGGCGCGGCAGCCTCCCGGGCCTCCGCTCGCGGGAACGGCGACGCCGCACCCGTCCGACAGCCTGCCGCGGAGGGAGGCCGCCCATCGCCATTCGAGGTCCGGGGAGAACGCCACGATCCAGCCGTATCGCCCGTCGAATTGAGAGCGGGCGACGGCATAGACCGTTCCGTCCGGCCCGACCGCCGGGCCGGCGCCGACCGCCGCGCGCGGCGACCCGCACGGGATCGTCGGCGGCGAGGCGTCGGCGGAGGGGGGAAACGGTAGGTCGGCGGCGCGGAAAGGGATCTCGCAGGCCGCCCCGGCGGGCGGCGCGGCGAAGAGCCCGGCCAACGCCGTCTTCGACACCGCTCCTCCGGGGGCGATCCGGACGATCCACGACCCGCGGACGTCGGCTTCCCACGGGCGGGCGGCGTCGAGGGCGATCACGGTGAAGTAGACGCCCGTGTCGGACGCGACGACCGGGCCGGCCACGTACGCCGAGGGATTCCCGGCCGAGCCGAAGGGAAGATACCTTGCGGCGAGCGTTCCGTCGTCCTCCCGGATCTCGTCGACCGTGCCCTCCGCTCCCGGTACGTAGAGGAAGCCTCCGCGCAGGGCCGGCTGGAACGCCGGCTCCCAGAACGGCCCGGCGCCGTCCGGGTTCGTTCCGAACTGCGCATAGGGAACCGGCTTCCAGTCGCTCCAGTACGTCCACGTCTCGGCGAGGGCGCCGTCCTTCCAGTCCCAGCGCCGGACGGCCCACGTCTGGGTTTGCCAGGAGGAGAGGCGGACGTACGCGCCCCCCTTGATCTCCGTGAAGACGGCGTCCCCGTCGACGAGAGGCACGGCATAGTGCGCGAGGAGGTCGCCGTTCTCCTGGAGATCGGCCGCCGCATTCGGATCGAGAACGACGTCGGCGAGGACCGCGGCGGAAGCGGGTGTTCCGGCGGCCGCGGCCGTCGCGCGGAGGACCGTCGCGAGAACGACAGGGAGCCCCGCCGGGAGGAGACACCGAACCCGGGCGCTTTTCATCCCGCGAGGTCGTCGAGACATCGTCCGAGGCGCCGGAGCCCTTCGTCGAGATCCGCCGTGTCCCCCCCGATCCCGATCCGGAACCGGTCGGGCATCTCGAAGAATTCGCCCGGAACGACGCTCGTTTCGTACTCCTCCCGAAGGCGCGCGCAGAGCCCGGCGACCGGCCCGGAGAGAAGGCGCGGGAAGGAGGTCGTCCCCCAGGGCGGACGCGGCGCCTCGAGGTCGGCGCGGGAATCGAGGAAGGCGTTCAGGATCCGGCGGTTCCGGTCGAGCCGCGCCCGCGCGTCTTCGGCGATCTCCGGGAGGCGGTCCAGCGCGCGGACCGACAGGAGCTCGGCCGGGTGGGCGGGTGTCGCGGCGTAGAGATCGTTGATTCGCCACATCCGCTCCGCGAGCCCGGGAGGGGCGAGGACCCATCCGCAGCGGAGCCCCGAGAGACCGTACGCCTTGGTGAGGCTTCCCGTCACGACGAAGTTGCCGCCGAGCGAGAAGGCGGAGCGGAAGCCGTCGAAGCACGCCTCGAGATAGACCTCGTCGACGAGCACCGACGCGCCGTTTTCCGCCGCGATTTCGCCGGTGGCGCGGAGCGCCTCTTCGCCGGCCCGCACGCTCGACGGATTGTGGAGGTTCGTGAGGACGACGAGACGGGTGGCCGGCGACATCGCGCGCCGGACTTCCTCGGGATCGAGCGCGAAGCCGCCTTCCGGCCGACGCGGGAATCGCCGGATCTCGGCGCCGAGATACGCCGCCGTCGAGACGAGGAGCTCGTACGTCGGCCGCTCGATGAGCACTTCTTCCCCGGGCTCGAAGAGGGCGGCCAGCGCCAGGTGGTTGGCCATCGAGGTTCCGGCCGCCGCCACGATCGATTCGGGGGCGCGCCGGTCTTGCGCGAGAGGCGCTCCTGGAGCGGCGCGTAGCCGTAGATCGTCGGACCGTTGATCTCGAGGCCGGCCGCCGCGCCGGGCAGGCGGGCGAGCGGATAGTCCGCGACTCCGCTCGTCGCGAGGTTGTAACGCGCGCGCGACCGGAGCTTCGCCCACTCCATGTAGGGCGAGCCGGCGCTCCGGCGCGCGGTCACGGCGCGGTCTCCCGCCGTTTCCGGCGGCTCCAGACGAGGTAGACGGGCACTCCCGCGGCGAGGATGCCGAACCCCACGGCGGTGTCGCGCGGGTACTTGACGATCGTGCTGACGACGACGACCCAGGACACCGCGACGAAGAGCGCGGTCGTCAGGGGATGGCCGGGCACCCGGGCGAGGGGAGGGAGCCGGGAGACGCGTTCTTCGACGGCGCGGCGCCGGAACACGAAGATGCAGGTCGCGGTCAGCCCGAAGAAAAGGAAGTCCATGGAGACGACGTAGCACAGATTTGGTCGTAGCGTCCGGAGAGCGCGATCACGATCGCCATCGCGGCCTGGAGCAGGATCGCGACGGACGGCACGCGCCGGCGCGGGTCGATCCATGCGACCGAGCGGAAGAACAGGCCGTCGCGCGCCATCGCGAAATACACGCGCGGCGCGGTAAGGATCGACTGGCTCAGAAACCCCAGCGCCGAGATCGCGATTCCCAGGGCGATCCACTGCGAGCTCCGCGCCGGCCGAAGGCGCCGCTGCATGACCGCGGAGGCGGGCGTTGCCGTCGCGGCGAGCCCCCCGGGCCGAGGACCGCGACGCAAACGTAGTTGACGGCGAGGTAGAGCGACGATGACGCCGACGACCCCGAAAACGAGGGCCCGCGGCAGATTCTTGCGCGGCTCGCGGATCTCTGCCGCGACGAAATTCGCGGTCTGCCATCCGCCGTAGGCGAAAAGCACCGGCACCATGGCCGCCGCCGAGGCCGCGCCACGCTCCCGGCACGTCGCCGGCCGGCGCGGGCGGAGGCGCGGCGGGCGTCGCCCGGAAGCAGGAACCAGGCGCCTCGCCGCGACGAGCGCGCCAATCGCGAGAATCTTCAGGAGCATCAGGGCGCTCTGCACGGCGCTGCCCGCGCGCACGCCCAGGCAATTGACGACGGCGAGCGCCGGCGAGCACCGCGATCGACGATCGCCGTGCCGGCAGGACGGGCCCCGCGAGCTCCCGGAAATACGCCGCGAACGTGACGGCGACTGCGGCCATTCCTCCGGTCTGAATCACGAGCAGGAGCACCCACCCGTAGAGGAACGCGACCGCGGGTGGTACGCCTCGCGAAGATAAGCGTACTGGCCTCCGACCTCCGGCATCCTCGTCCGCGAGCTCGGCGTAGATGAAGGCGCCGGCGAGAGCGATCAGGCCGCCGATCGCCCAGGCGCCGAGGATCAGCACGGGCGTATGCACCTGCTGGGCGACCACGTACGGATTGATGAAAATCCCGGACCCGACGATTCCGCCCATGACGAGCATCGTCGCGTCGAAAAGTCCGAGCTTGGAAGAGGTGCGTCGGATGGAGGAACTGTATCAGGAAGGAGCCGCGAGTCCAGAGTCGGCGAGTCGCGAGTCGAGCCGCGACCGTCGGACTCGTGACTGAGAATTCGGGGATGTTCACGCTGCGCCGCGCGACGGCGGACGACGTGCCTCGCCTGCGCGAGCTCGTCCCGATTTCGGTGCGCGCCCTCTCCGCCGGGTTCTACTCGCCGGAACAGATCGAGGCCGCGATCGAGCAGGTCTTCGGCGTCGACACCGCGCTCATCGACGACGGCACGTACTTCGCGGCGGAGGCGGAAGGAGTCCTCGCCGGAGCCGGCGGCTGGAGCCGGCGGCGCACGCTGTTTGGCGGAGACCGCTGGAAAGGGGAGGCTCCGGACGACCGTCTCGATCCGCGGACGGATCCCGCGCGCATCCGCGCGTTCTACGTCCACCCCTCCCGGGCGCGGCGCGGGATCGCGCGGGCGATCCTCCGCCGATGCGAGGAAGAGGCGAGCCGCGAGGGGTTCCGGCGCGCCGAGCTCCTCGCGACACTTCCGGGCGTTCCTCTCTACGCGGCGATGGGGTATGCGGTGATCGAGCCGTCGTCCATCGTGATGCGGGGCGGTCTCGTCCTCCCGGGCTTCCGGATGGGGAAGGAGCTGATCGGCTCCTGATCAGGGCCGCCCGCCGAGGCGGAGGAGCAGGAGCGCCGCCCGCTTCGTCTGCGTCGGCAGCGTCGCGAGATCCGCCGTCTCCTCGATCGGTGTGGTCGTCCGTGCCGCATGAGCCCGATCGCCGTCGATCGCCGTCTTCACCTCTCCGCGACGAAGACACGTCGGCGGCGCCGGCCCGCATCGGGTCGATCGCGGCGACGGCGCCGAGCCCGAGGTCCCGGCTCGCCCGGTCGTACATCGCGAGCAGCTCGCGCGTTCCCGGGCGTCGGCGCCAGCGGCGGGTAGCCGTCGCCGAACTCGATCGCGGCCTCCGTCCGCGGGAGATGACGCCGCCGCAATGGCCCGCATCCGTTCCGTTCGCGGCGGCGACCTGCGCGGGCGAGACGCGTCCGCAGGTCGCCCTCGACGATCGCGCCTGCCCGGCCACGACGTTCGTCTTGCCGAACGCCGTGCCCCGGTTCTGCGACGGGTCGTAGGTCCGCCGTCGTTCCGCCCACGACGGCGCCGGGCTGAAAGGGTCAGATGCGGTTCGCCGGCAAGCGTCCGGCGAACGCGTCGAGGATCCGCGCCGCTTCGAAGATCGCGCCGTCGCCGACGTCCTCGCGGAAGATCTGCGACGAGTGCGCCGGACGCCCGTGACGCGGAGCGTCCAGTCGGTCGCGCCGCGGCGCGCGCGTCGACGGCTTCCTCCGGATCGCCGGCCCCGTCCTCGAAGCCGATCGCGGCGTCGCGCGCGCGGCGGTTTCGACCAGGTCCTCGCTCGCCTGCGCGAGCGGATCGCCCGCCTCCTCCTCGTCTCCGCTCATGACCACGACGACGTTCATCCGTCGAGCGCGCCGGCGTCCCGGAGGCGCCGAGCGCCAGGAGCGACGATCACGTCGCCGCCCTTCATGTCGATCACGCCGGGACCGCGCGCGCGTCCGCCGGGAAGCCGCTCGAAGCGCTGGAACGGGCTGTCCTTCTCGAAGACCGTGTCGAGGTGGCCGATCAGCAGGATCGGCCGCCCGGCTCCCGGATGCTCGGCGACGAGGTGGCCGGCCCGGCCGAACGCCGCTCCGTCGACCCATCGCGTCCGGAAGCCGAGCGCGTCGAGCTCCTGCCGGAAGATCTCGCCCGACCGCCCGGACGCCGTCGAAGTTCATCGTGCCGCTGTTGATGTCGACGACGCGTTCGAGCAGCGCCTGCGACGCGGCGGCGTTCGCGACGACCGCCCGGACGACGCGGCGCTCGATCCTCGAGAGCCGGGGTGGCGGGGCCGCGGCGACGGCGACGGGAGGAGGAGCCGAGAGCGGCGAACATCCGGGAAGCGTACCGCATGGGGTCGGCCCGCCGGGAGAGTTGATGTAAGCGCCTCATGCGAAACCGCGCGCGGTCGGTCAGGATGGAGACGCCAAAGGAGGTTCCCATGCGCCTGAAGGAAATCATGAAACGAGACGTCGTCACACTCGGGGCGGAAGCTCCGGAAGACGAGGCTCGCGAGCAGATGCGGCGGAACCGGATCCATCACATCGTCGTCACCCGCGGCGCCCGCGTCGTCGGAATCGTGTCCGACCGCGACCTCGGGTTCGAGCCCGGGACCCGCATCGCCCGCACGGTCGGGGACCTGATGACCCCCGCGGTCGCGACCGCGAAGATCACGACGACGATCCGCGAAGCGGCGAACCTCATGCGAGGGCGCACGATCGGCTGCCTGCCCGTCGTCGAAAACGGGCGGCTCGCCGGGATCGTGACGACCTCGGATCTGCTGACGCTTCTGGGCAAGGGCGCGGAGCGCCCGGTCAACCAGACGAAGCGCTGGATCATGAAGGGCCGCGGACCCCGGCGGAAGGCGGCGGCCTCGCTCTGAAGGCCGGCGCCGAGCCCTCGGCGCCCGGCGGTATCCTTCCCCGGTGAGATTCGGGACAGCGGGGCTCGCGGCGCTGCTGCTCGCGCTCGCCGGCTGCGCGACGATCGGGCAGGTCGACCTGTCCAACGAAGCCTGCGCCGAGAGCTTTCGCTCGCAGATCGCCTCGATTCTCGTGGCCCAGGGAGAGAAGGAGGAGGACGCGCAGCCTCTCGCCCAGCGGGCGGTCGTCGAGCTCGGATTCGGAGATCCGGGCCTTCGCCCCTTCGTCATTGGATCCCGGACGACCGACTACACGTTCTTCGTCCAGAAGAAGAAATCCGGCTGCTTCCTCCGGCTGCTCTCGCGGGAACGGGGGTTCACGACCTACACGAACGACATCACGTACATCGCGACGCGGGCAGTTCCGGCCTGCCCCTGCGCGGGGGAGTAGAGCGGCAAGCGCGGCGATGCATCGAGCCGGACGGGCGCGTGCCGTCCGGCGGCGGCACGACGTACGCTCTCGGTACGCCTTAGCCGCCGCCCGGGCGGCCCGCATCCCGTCGGGCTCGCGCCTCACCGCGCCTTCAGCTTGTTCGAGGAATGCAGCCGGCGACTACGCCGCGCCCGCACCCGGCCCGCCCGGAACCCGTCTTCCAGCACGTCTCGTCGCGCCTTCGGATGGTTTTAGAGGCGATCGCTGTCGCGAGAGACAGCGAACGATCGAGAGGGGGGCGGTGAGGCGCGGCGAGACGCGGGCTTCACGCGCCCGTCCGGCTCGATGTATCCGCCTTCGCCAAGGCTACGGCGGATCTCACCGGCTATCCTCCGAAGCTCGCGAGAGCGAAGGAGGATCCGCCGCGCCGGCTAGGAAATCTTGACCGGGCTGCCCACCAGCGCCAGATGAAACCCTTCGAGGGCCGTGTTGTCGAACTGGTTCCAGCCGTCGCAGCCGCCGTGCTCGCGCGTCTCGATGTCGCAGCAGATCTCGGCTCCCGTCACCTCCTGCCGGCCGGCATGGTAGAGCGAGGCCAGCTCCTCGAGGCGTTGGCGGGGAGCGTCGGGGTGAGTGCGGGCGATCCAGGCGAACCGGCTGCGGAGCTCCGCGTCGGTCGCCCCCTTGAACCCCTTGCAGAAGATCCCGAGCTTTCCGACGGCGGTGCACAGACAGTGGTCGACGTCGGCGTAGCCTTTCAGGACCTCCCGCAGCCGCGAGATTACCTCCGGGCGCGCGAGATGTTCGATCGGGAGGACCGTTTCTCCGGGGGCATTCCTGGCGGTTTCCATCTTCTCCCTCCTCTGCCGAAAACGGCGGGCGCGGAGAAGGTCCGCGCCCGCCCCGAGAACTCAGAAATAGGGCTCGATCCGGAGGTTGTCGGTGACGAGCTTCACTCCCGGCGCGTTTCGAACGGCGCCGAGGATCGCTTCCTTCTCCGGGAAGGAATGGACGCGCCCGTCGAGGGTCACCTTGCCTTCGATCACCCGGACTTCGATCCGGTTCGCTTCGCGGTCCGCCCGCCTCTCGAGCGTGTCTTCGATCGCTTTGCGGATCTTCCCGGGTTCGACCTTCGGCGCGTTGACGACGATGTTGTCGATCACTCCCCGGACGCCGTGGAGGCGGCGGACGGCGCGCTCGGCGTCGTCCCGGTCGACGAGCGACTCGACCGTGCCTTCGAGCGTGACCCAGCCGTTGGCGACGGTCGAACGGATCTTCGTGTCCGGAATGAAGACGTCCCATTCGAGAGCGTGCCGCACGGCGCGCGCGAGGTCGGTGTCGTTCCGGGTCATGAGTCCCGGGAGCTTGACCTCGACGTCGTCGGCGACGTCGAGGACGCCGGCCACCCGATGCGCCGCTTCGCGCGCAGCGAGCTTCTTCGCGAAACTGTCGACCGTTCCGGTCAGGCTGACGATGCCGTCGTGGACTTCCACGCCGACTTCGGTTTCCGCGACCCTCAGGTCCCATCGGAGTTCGCGAAGGACGTCCTGCTGGATCTGGGCGTCCGTTTTCGTGACAGTGAGAGTTTCCATAAAACGCCCTCCTTTCCTTCGACAGTGTCGCTCGGATAGGGCGGAAGCGAAACATCCAAACGCATCACCCGCGAAACGGCGCGGCTGATGTATCCGCCTCAGGACGAACAGGATCCTTTCGCGCAGAATGAGCCGATCGTCCGCATCGCGTGAAGCGGCAGGAGGTGATCGATGCGCCGGAAGATCCTCTACGCGACCGATTTCTCGAAGCCCTCCCTCGCGGCCTTTCCGGCGGCGCTCGCCGCCGCGCGCCGGGAAGGGGGAGACCTCGTTGCGCTCCACGTCCTTCCCCCGCCCGTCGAGCCCGACGCGCTGAGCTACGTCCCGGCGCGGATGTACGACGAGATGAAGGCGGCGGTCGTGGGACAGGCGCGGCGCCGCCTCGACGCGCTCGTGCGCCGCGCCGCGAAAGCCCGCGTGAAGGCCCGGGCCGAGCTCGTCGAGGGGATTCCGCACGAGGAGATCCCGCGCGCCGCGCGGCGCCATCGCGCTGCCCTCGTGGTCGTCGGGACCCACGGGAGAACCGGGCTCGCCCGGCTGCTCATGGGGAGCGTGGCCGCCCGCGTCATCGGCACGTGCCCCTGTCCCGTCCTGACGATCGGGCGGAAGCACCGCTGACGCCTTTCCCGGGGCGTCGATCTTGCATGATAGGTTTTCCCTGATGGCCGCCGTGCGAGTCGGGATCATGGGCTTCGGCCAGACGGGCCGCAACGTGTTTCGCATCATGGCGGGGAGACCCGACGTCGAGATCGTGGCGATCTGCGACGGCGTCCCGGCCGACCAGCTGCTCTATCTGCTCAAGTTCGACACGCTCTTCGGGAGGTTCGACGAGCCGGTTTCGCTCTCCGACGGCGCGCTCCGGTTCCGGGGCCGCGACGTCCGCTTCTGGGCCTCGTACTCGAAGGGCGCGGTTCCCCCCTGGAAGGAAGTGGACGTGGACGTCGTGCTGGAGTGCACGGCGCGCGCGATGACCCGGGCGGAAGCCGAGCGCCACCTTGCCGCGGGAGCGGCGCGGCTGGTCGTCTGCACGCCGTCGGCCGAGCCCCTGGACATCACGCTCGTGCGGGGGTGGAACGACGCGGATCTCCGGCCGGAGCATCGCCTCATCGGGCTCGCGTCGCGCACCGTCTCGTGCGTCGCGCCGGTGCTCGCGATCCTGAAGGAGGCGTTCGGAATCGAGCGCGCGTTCTTCGACGCGGTCCACGCATACACGAACGCCCATCGGCTCGCGGATGTCCCCCTGTCCGACAAGAGGCGAGGGCGGTCCGCCGCGGAGAACATCATCCCCCAGGAATCCCGTTCGGAAGTGATGCTCGAGCGGCTCTTCCCGGATCTCGCGGGAAGGCTCACCGGGTCGGCGGTCGACGTTCCGGTCGCCAACGGCTCGGTCGTGGACCTCACGTGCTGGCACAGTCGGCCCGTCACGACCGATTCGATCGCGGCGGCCGTGCGCACGGCGTCCATGGGACGCTGGAAAGGCGTCGTCGCTTGCGAGGACGAGCCGATCGTGTCGAGCGACGTCACGCGGAGCACCTATTCCTGCATCTTCGACGCCCGCGCGGCGATGACGCTCGGCGATCGGATGTCCAAGACGCTGTCGTGGATCGACGCGGGCTGGGCCTTCGCGGTGCGGATCGCCGAGGTCGTCTCGGCTCTCGCGGCGCTCGGCGCCCCGGAGGTCCCGGTTTCCATCGGGGAGGGATCGTGAGCGTCCGCGTCGGGATCAACGGTTTCGGGCGGATCGGGCGGACGGTCTTCCGGATCCTGGCCCGGCGCCCGTCGATCGAGGTCGTCGGCATCAACGATCTCTTCGAGGCGGACCAGCTCGCCTATCTGCTGCAGTACGACACCGTGATGGGCCGCTATCCCGGCGCGGTCGTCGCCGAGAACGGCACGCTCTCCGCCTCGGGCCGGCGCGTCCGCCTCTCGCACGAGCGCGACCCGGAGAAGATCCCCTGGCGCGAGTGGGGCGTGTCGATCGTCATCGAATCGACCGGCGCGTTCCGGACGCGCGCCGAGATCGCGAAGCATCTCGCGGCGGGCGCCGAGCGGGTGATCCTCACCGTCCCGCCGAAGGGCGACGTCGATGCGATGGTCGTCATCGGGGTCAACGACGAGACGCTCCGTCCGGAGCACCGCCTCGTGTCGAACGCGTCGTGCACGACGAACTGCCTCGCTCCGATCGTCAGCATCCTCGACGAAGCGTTCGGCATCGAGGACGGGCTGATGTCGACGGTCCACGCGTACACGAACGACCAGCGGCTCGCCGACGTGCCGCACAAGGACCTTCGGCGGAGCCGCGCCGCGGCTCTCAACATCATCCCGACGTCGACCGGGGCCGCCCGCGCGGTGGGAAAGATCCTCCCGAAGCTCGAGGGGAAGATCGACGGGATCGCGATGCGCGTTCCGGTTCCGGACGGCTCGATCGTCGAGCTCGTCTGCCGCCTGCGCGCCCGCCCCGGGAAGGACGAGGTCAACGCGGCGGTCCGGACGGCGTCGATGGGAAGGCTCGCCCGCATCGTCGAGTACAGCGAGGCCCCGCTCGTCTCGACCGACATCATCGGCAACCCGCATTCGGCGGTCTTCGACGCTCTCTCGACGCGCGCCGACGGAGACGGCTACGCCCGGGTCCTCGCCTGGTACGACAACGAGTGGGGATATTCGGAGCGCGTCGCGGATCTGGTGGAGATACTGTCGCGCCTCCGCCCCGCGGCTTGAGAAAGCAAGCGCGGCGATGCATCGAGCCGGGCGGGCGCGTGCGCCGCGACCCGCGGCCTTAACGTACGCTTCCGGTACGCCGCGGCCGCGGGTCGGTCGCCCGCATCCCGCCGGGCTCGCGCCTCGCCGCGCTTCCGGTCTTCCTCAACTGATCGGTCCTTCTCGTCCCGGAAGTACGACGACCGCGCGTCCGGTCTCGTTGTGCTGTGGGAAAATCGAAGGATGACCGAGGACTCCCTCCTCCATCCCTGCGCCGCGTGCGGGTTCGCCGTCCACGAAAAAGGAGCGGGGAGCGGGGCGGAATGTCCGGTGTGCGGCTGGGCGGACGACGCCGTCCAGCTCGCGCAGCCGGATCTCGCGCACGGCGCCAACGCCGGGCTGTGCCTGCGGGGCGCGCAGCGGCGCGCGATGTCGCGTTTTCCCCGCGACGTCCGGCGGCACGGCCGCTGGGAGCGCGATCCGCTCTGGCGTCCCCTCGCCGCCGGAGAAGGCCCGCGGACGGCGGCCTTCTCGCCCTCCTCTCCCGTCTGCTACCTCGAGGATGGCGAGGTGGAGGACACGGAGCCTTACTGGCTCGATCCGCCGCCGGAATCCTCCTGACCACGCCGCGGGCCGCAATTTTTCGATAGTTGCGGCGCGGCGAAACGCGAAACCTTCCGCCGAAAGAGCCGTAAGCCCGTTCGACGTGGAGGATTCCTGAAGCGCATCTCCGCCGTCCTTTCGCTGGTCGCCGCAATCCCGCTCCGGACCTCCGGCGCGACCGCGCCGCCGGAGCCGCCGCGGCTCGAGAAGCTCGCCGACGGCGTGTGGGCCTGGATCCGGCACGATCCCCCGGGTCTGATGGTCGACGCGAACAGCCTCGTGATCGTCGGCGACGAGGACGTCGTCCTCGTCGACGCGCCGGAGGCGAGCCGCGATCTCCTCGCGGAGCTGCGGAAGATCACTTCGAAGCCGGTTCGGTACGTCGTCCACACGCACTGGCACGACGACCACGTCGCCGGCGACCACGTCTGGCGCGAGGCGTTTCCGGGAGTCGAGCTCGTGGGCCAGTCGAGCATGCGCTCGTACCTTCCGGCGACCGGGGCCGAGAACCGGCGGAAGATGATCGAGGGCGCCCCGAAATTCGAGGCGCAGCTGAAGAAGATGGTCTCCGAGGGGAAGAGTCCGGCCGGCGGCGAGCTCACGCCCGAGGAACGCCGCGGCTACGCGAGCGACTTCGCCCTCATCGACCGCTACATGGAGGAGGTCCCGAAGGCGCCGCTCCTCCTCCCGACGCTCACGATCGACGACTCTCTCGTCCTGCATCGCGGCGGTCGGACGATCGAGGTCCGGCATCTCGGCCGCGGCCACACGAGCGCGGATCTCGTCGTCTGGCTCCCGAAGGAACGGATCGCGGCGGTCGGAGACCTCGTGGGATATCCGATCCCGCTCGTCGGAAGCGACCAGTCGCACGTCGGAGAGTGGGGAGCGACCCTCGCGAAGCTCCGCGCGCTCGATCCCGCCGTCATCGTTCCGGGGCACGGCCCCGTCATGCGGGACGACGCGCAGGCCGAGCGGGTGGAGAGGCTCTTCGACTCCGTCAAGGCCCAGGTGGCGGCCTCGGTCGCCAGGGGCGGCGACCTCGCGGAGGCGCGGAAGTCGGTGGACCTCGCGGCGTTCCGGAACGAGTTCGCCGGCCAATCGAAGCACCTCGGATTCATCTTCGACATGTACGTGACACGCCCGGCGGTGGAATCGGCGTTCCGCGACGCGACGGGAGCGAAGTGACGGTCCGGGGCGCAGCGCTCTCCGCCCTCATCGTCGCCATGCTCGCGCCGATCGCGGCGGCGGGAGACGCGAGCCCCGGCGTTGCAGCCGCCGTGCGCGCCGATGCCGGGCGCCTGCCGGGGATTTCGCTGCCGCCCGACGCGCGCCCGAAGATTGCGGCGCTCGTGGCCGCCGTCGAGCGGGAAGCGGTGCCGGGACGGGCGTGGAGCGCGCTCGAGCGGCTCCGGGAGGCCCGCCGCTTCGCCGCGGTCGCGGCGACCTCCGGGAAATCGGGAGCGTTCGAGGCGCAATGGAGCGAAGCCGCTCCGCGGCTGCGGGCCGATCTCGCGGCGCGGCGCGGCTGGGACCGCGCGGCGGCGGCCGCCCGGGCGCTCGGAGAGGCGGCCGAAGGGACGGCCCTTCCGCTGCTCGACGCGAGCCGGGCGTACGCGAAGGTCACGAGCGACGAGGCGGGCCGGTACTATCTCGCCGATGCGCGCGCCGCGGCGGACTTCGGCGCTTTCTGCCGGACGCTTCCCGCGGCCGAGAAGCCGGCGCCGGCGTGGCGTTCCATCGCGCCGGAGCTCGCGCGCCTGCAGGAAAAGGTCGACGCGGCGTTCGTCCCGCCGCGATCGATCGACCGTCATTCGGATTTCATCCGGCTGAACGCCACCCTGAAGACGGCACGGGAGCTCGACGCGTCGGGATCGTTCGCCGGCGCGGCCTACGAGTACCTCCGGGCGATCGAGGCGCTCGCCGTTCTCGGCGGCTCCGGCGGCGGCGCAGACGTCCGCGAGGCGATCGCGGCGGCGCGGTCGACCCTCGAGGCCTCGCCGCGCGACGAATCGCTCGGTCTGCTCTTCGTGGAGCGCGCCGAATCCGGCCTCTCGGAAGGAGGAGACGCGGGGGCCGCCTCCGCGGCCGCGATCGCGCGGTCGGTGCTCCCGGCCTGTCGCGCGCTCGGCGGTCCGCCGGCCGCCGCTCCCGCGGGGATCTCCTCCGTGACGGTCACGCTCGTCCGCTGGCCCTACACCTGAAACCTCTCCGATCCGGCAAGTTTGCTGGCCCAGGAGGTCGTGGAGGCCTACGGCGGAAAGGCGAAGTTCGTGAGCGAGAACTTCGGTGCCTCGTCCCTCGCGGAGCGGTTCGGCGTGACGCGATATCCCGCGGTCTTCGTCGACGACGTGCTCGTCGCGCGTCCGCGTGACTTCGGGTTCTTCGGCAAAGGCGATTCGCCGGGGCGCTACACGCCGTGGCGGGACGCCGCGAGCCAGGCCCGGTTCAAGAAGGATCTCTCCCGGATGATCGATCTCGTGCTCGCCGGCGGGAAGGAGACGCTGCGGGCGGAACGGGCGGAGCCGGCCGACGCCGGCGGCGCTCCGCCGCGGCTTCCGGCGTTTCCGACGACCGACCTCGCGGGCGGGCGGCTCGCCGCGGCGGACCTCGCCGGCCGTCCCGTCCTCGTCGAATTCTGGGCGACGTGGTGCCCGCCGTGCCGGTCGACGCTGGCGTGGCTCGCCGGTCTGAAACAGCGGCGCGGGAACGCGCTGGAGATCGTGGCGCTCGCGGTCGAATCGCCGGAGGCCGAAGTCCGGAAATTCGCCGGCTCCACGGGTGGCGGGATCCGGTGGGCGATCGCGGACGCGGAGACCGCCCGCGCCTTCGGCGACGTCGCCGCGGTCCCGATGCTCTTCCTCTTCGACCGCGAGGGGCGTCGCGCGGCGGCTTTCTACGGCGCGCCTCAGGATCTGCACGAGCGGATCGAGAAGGCGGTCGCCGCGCTCGCGCCGCGCTGAGATCCTGGCGTAGTCTCCGCTCGTGAGAGGCGCAGCCGGGTGGATC
This sequence comes from uncultured Acidobacteriota bacterium, assembly GCA_963794295.1. Lineage (GTDB taxonomy): Bacteria > Acidobacteriota > Thermoanaerobaculia > UBA5066 > DATFVB01 > DATFVB01. The sequence continues at coordinate 125,624 of CAWCDE010000007.1, read as the reverse complement.
GCCGCCGCCGCGATCGCGATCGGGTGCGCGGGGCTTCCGCGCCGTCTCGCGCGGCCCGACCGACCCGATCCGCGGGCGCCGGAGAAGTACGTCGCCCGGTTCGAGACGTCCGCCGGCCCGTTCGAGATCGAAGTCACCCGCGCGTGGGCTCCGCGCGGCGCCGACCGCTTCTTCCGGCTCGTCGACGGCGGCTATTACGACGACTCTCGGCTCTTCCGGGTGATCCCGGGATACATCGCGCAGTTCGGAATCGCGGGAGATCCGGCGTTCGCCAGGGCGTGGCGCCTCGCCTACTTTCCGGACGACCCGCAGCGCCGGCCGTGCGTGCGCGGCGCCGTGGCGTTCGCCGACCAGGGGCCGAACACGCGCGCGACGCAGATCTTCGTGAACCTCGCCGACAACCCGCAGCTCGACACCGGCGAGTTCGCTCCGTTCGGGCGGGTCGTCGCCGGGATGGCTGCCGTCGATCGGCTCCACGGATACGGCCGGGCCGGCCCCCAGGGCGAACGGACGGACCAGGGTGCGATCTTCGACGGCGGGAACGCGTATCTCGACGCCCATTACCCCGCGCTCGACAGGATCGTCCGGGCGTCCATCGTTCGCTGAAGAAGGGGAGTTAGACTGCGGCGGGCACGGGGGGAAAGCCGATGGACGGAACCGACTATCTCCGGGAAGCGGGCCGCGAGTTTCGCCGATATCGGGCGCTGGCGGAGAAGGCCTTCGCGCAGGTGCCCGCCGATCGATGGCTCGCGGAACCCGCTCCGGGGTCGAACAGCCTCGCGGTCGTCGTCAAGCACGTCGCCGGAAACCTTCGGTCGCGCTGGACCGATTTCCTCGGGACGGACGGGGAAAAGCCGGATCGCGACCGAGACGGGGAGTTCGTGATCCGCCCGGGCGAGGACGCGGCGTCGCTCCGCGCCGCATGGGACGCGGGCTGGGGGGCGCTGTTCGCCTCTCTCGAGGCCCTCGGCGAAGGGGATCTTTCGACCGCCGTCCGGATTCGGGGGGAGGAGATGGCGGCTTTCCAGGCGATCCAGCGCTCTCTCGCGCATACCGCGCTCCACGTCGGCCAGATCGTCTATGTCGCGAAGATGCTCGCCGGCAACGCCTGGACGACCCTGTCGATTCCCCGCGGCGGCTCGAAGGCGTTCAACGCGGCGCCGAAGCCGTACCTCGAGAAGAAATCGTGATCGGCGCCGACGTCGACGGCGTCCCGGAAGCCCCGGCCGGACGATAGAATTCGCGCGTGACCGCGAGAACCCTCGTCGTCCGGATTTTCGTCGGCCTCGCCGTCGCCGCCCTCCTGATCCAGGCGATCCCCGTCAAGCGGACCAATGGCGCGGTCGAATCGAAGGTGGATGCGCCGCCCGAAGTGGCCGCGATCCTGCGTCGAGCGTGCTACGACTGCCACTCGAACGAGACCGTGTGGCCGTCGTACAGTCGCGTCGCGCCGGTCTCGTGGGTCGTGGCGCACGACGTTCACGAGGGCCGCCGGGAGCTCGATTTCTCGAGGTGGAACCGGTACGACGCCGTGACGCGCCGGCGCAAGCTCGACCGCGCCGTGGAGGAAGTCGGCGACGGCGACATGCCGCCGGTCTACTACGTGTGGATGCATCCCGAAGCGCGCCTCTCCGACGCCGACAGAGCGGCCCTGAAGGCGTGGTTCGGCCGCCGGTGACCGCAGAGCCCGACGAGGCCGCCGATCGCGGCTTCCTGCGCCACACCATCGCGACGCTCGCCTACCGGGGCGGCAAGGTTCTGAGCGGCGCGCCTGCGGAGTTCGCCGGCTTTCGCGCCGCACCGGGATCGCGGAGCGCCGGGGAGATCCTCGCGCACGTCGGCGATCTCTTCGACTGGGCGCTCCTCCTCGCCGAGGGGAAGCACGCCTGGACCGACTCGCCGCCGATGTCGTGGGAAGCCGGGAGCGCCCGCTTCTTCGACGGGCTCGCGCGCCTCGACGCGCGGCTCGCCGCGCGCCCGCTCGACTGTCCGGCGGGGAAGCTCTTCCAGGGGCCGATCGCCGACGCCTTCACGCACGTCGGGCAGATCGCGATGCTGCGCCGGCTCGCGGGCTCGCCGGTCCGCGGCGAGAACTACTTCAAGGCGAAGGTCGAGGCCGGGCGAGTCGGTCCCGGGCAGCTCGAGCCGGGGCTCGAGTTTGACTGAGCTCCCGGGCTACTCGGTCGAGGAAGGCGACTGGGCAGTCGCGCGGCTCGATCCGTCCGAGCCGGTCCCCGCGTGGGCCGCAAAGAGCCCATTTGCATCGGTCACCCGGACGGCGGAGGAGCTCTCGATCGTCTGCGCCGATCTCGAGGTACCGGAGGGCGTTCGCGCCGAACGCGGCTGGGCGATGCTGAAGCTGGCCGGCCCCTTTCCGTTCACGGCGACGGGCGTGCTTTCGTCGGTGCTCGCGCCGCTGGCGCGGGCCGGGGTCTCCGTCTTCGCCGTCAGCACGTTCGACACCGACTACGTTCTCGTGAAGCGGCACGACCTCGCCCGGGCGGTCGACGCTCTGGAGGAAGCGCGCCGCTGACGGCCCGGAAATCGTGTATTGCCGGCCGGCCGACGTCGCGCTCAGCGCGGGATCTCGACAACGTAGAGGTCCGAAGACGAGGCCGAGCTGTATCCGAAAGCGTAGCCGCGGCCGTCGGCCGTCAGGAGAGGGTTCCGGATGCTGATCACGGTCGGGATGGATGCGGCCGAGAGGGTTTCATACGGGGTTCGGGTCCCCGTCGCGACGTCGATCCTGAGAATGCGCGCGGGCAGGCTGTTGGTTTCCTGGGCAAAGATCGAGCGCCCGTCGGGCGTCCAGCCGACGGGGTCGAGCTGCTTCGTGTTCGGGATCGGCCGGGGCGGACCGCCTGCCAAGGGGAGGGCGAACAGGTCCTCCTGCCAGTCGCGAAACACGACGACGAAGCGGCCATCCGGAGAGATCGATTTCCCCGACGTCCCGAACCCCTCCGCTCCGAAAACGCGCGGCGTACCGCCGGGAATCTCCTGGCTGTACCAGCGGGGGGAGCCGTTCGCCGGCGCGCCGCCGATCATGATCCGCTTGCCGTCGGGGAAAAACATGCCGCCGATCGGCGTCTCGATCTCGCCGCGGGCGAGCGGCACCGGGGTCCCGGCCCCGGTCGGAACGAGCACGAGCCCCGGCGAGCCGTCGGGGCGAGCGAGGACCGACTGGCCGTCAGGAGAGAGGGCGTAGGCGATTCCGTCGCCGAGCTTCACCGCCGGCGAACCATCCGTCTTCCGCAGGAAGAAGGCGCCCGCTTTCCCGGCGGCCGCCGAGCGCTCCGTGAAGAGCACCGTCGATCCGTCCGCGCTCAGGTCGACGAGGTCGGAGAGATCGAACCACGTGAGATCGCGCTCCCCGGCCGATCCCGGCGGATGAACGATGATGCCCCGCCGCGGGTGATAGCGCTCGAGCAGGATCCGTCCGTCCCGTGCGACGTCGTGGACGATCGACCCGTCGGGGATCGAGAGATACGGCGTCGCGCGCCCCCGCAGGTCGGTCCGGTAGAGCGTGCTGTCGCCGTGTTCGCCGGACGACGAGAACCAGATTCCCTCGCCCGAAGGATCCCAGGCGACGGATCCGACCCCCTGCCACGTTCCGGGCAGGAGTGTCGTCCTTCCCTTCCGGTCGGTGAACCCGATCGACGTTCCCTTCGCCGACTGCTCCACGAACGCGATCTGGTCTCCCGCCGGCGAGAAGCGGGGAGAGTCGAGATGGATCGCCGTCGAGACGAGGACGTTCCCGACCGGATATTCGAGCCGGTTCTTCCCGACGAGGGTCCGAACGATCGCGAGATCCTTTCCGTCCGGAGCCCAGTCGGCCGCATCGACGAACTCGAGCATCGGCCGCGGCTCGCCCCCTCCCAGCGGCGCCCGCGCGAGCGTGCCGACCCCCTGGGTTCCCGACAGGGCCTGCTGGCGCAGCGACAGGGCGAGCTCGCCGGACGGCGAGATCGCGGCGAGGTTGGCTTTCGGGTAGCCGAGCGGGGTGGATTCCGGGTTCCCGATCCGGCTCGAGAAGACGGCGACCGGAGCGCCCTCCCACGACGCTCCGTACACGACCGTCTGACCGTCCGGGGCGAAGCGCGCGAGCCCGATGTTCCCGCGCCGGAACGTCACGCGTTGAAACGAGGCGACGGGAGTTCCTTTCGGCCGGGCGAGGAAACGGCCGGCCAGGATGCCGGCGGCGAGCGCCCCGAGCGCGACGGCGGCGACGAGCGCACCGCGCGGCGCGCTCCATGCCGGCCGCGGCCGCGCCGCGCCCGAGGCCGAGGACGGAGCGGTCATCGACTCGAGCTCGTACGCGAGGTCGCTCGCCGACTGGAACCGCTGCGGCGGGCTCTTCTCGAGGCATCGCCGCACGAGCCGTTCGAGCGGCGGCGGGACGCTGCGGTTCGTTTCCGAGAGGTCCGGCGGGTCCTCCTTGAGGATCGCCGACATCGTGTCCGCGGTCGTCTCCCCGCGGAACGCCCGGCGGCCCGAGAGCATCTCGTAGAGGATCGCGCCGAACGCGAAGATGTCGGTGCGGTGGTCGGCCGCTTTCCCGCGGACCTGCTCGGGCGACATGTAGCCGAGCGTTCCGAGGACGACGCCCGGCTCGGTGGCCGCTTCGACGGTCGGGGCCCGGGTGTCGGAGGCGGCCGTCTCGGCGGGCAGGAGCTTCGCGAGCCCGAAGTCGAGGATCTTCACCCGGCCGTCCTCGGTCAGGAAGATGTTCTCCGGCTTCAAGTCCCGATGGACGATTCCCTTCTCGTGGGCGGCGGCGAGTCCCCGCGCGACCTGGAGGGCGACGTCGATCGCCCGGCGCGCCGGCATCGGCGATCCGGAGAGGCGCCCGCGCAGCGTCTCGCCCTGGAGAAGCTCCGTGACCGCGTAGACCGTTTCTCCCTCGCTCCCGAAATCGTGAATCGCGAGGATGTTCGGATGGGACAGGGCGGCGACCGCGCGAGCCTCGCGCTCGAAGCGCGCGACCGCCGAAGCGTCGCCGGCGAACGGCGGCGCCAGGACCTTGACGGCGACGTCGCGGCCGAGCTTCGGATCCCTCGCGCGATAGACCTCTCCCATGCCTCCGGCGCCGAGCGGGGCCAGAACTTCGTACGGTCCGATGCGGGTGCCGGGCGCGAGGCTCATGCAGTTGGCCGGAATTGTACGCCGTGCCGTCAGCCGCGCGGCTCGCCTTGTTCCCTCATCCGGCGGCTTGCAGCCGCCACCTTCTCCCGCGGGGAGAAGTAGCGTGGCGGCTCGCTTCGCTCGCGGCCTTGTGTGGCTCGACCGCTGAGGCGCCCACCGGAGTCATTGCCGCCGTCCGGTTCTCGCCTCGCGATTCTCTCCTCGATGAGGGGAGCAACGGCTCTCGGTTCAACGCGGCGGTCAAGTGCGGTGAGGCGCGAACCCGGCGGGATGCGGGTTGTCCGCCGCGTCCTGAGTCGTACCCAATCGTGTACGGCGAAGGCGCGGCGGGCGGCACGCGCCCGCCCGGCTCGATGCATCGCCGCACCGGCCGTCATTGGAGTACTCTCCCGGCCGTGCCCCTCGAGCTATCGATCGCCTGGCGCTATCTCGCCGCCTCCCGCCGGCGCGCGCACGTCGCGGTCGTCTCGGCGATCGCTCTGGGCGGCCTCGCCGTCGGCGTCGCGGCGCTCGTTCTCTCGATCGCGCTTCTCACCGGCTTCCAGGACCGGATCCGCGAGCGTCTCTCGCGCGACACGCCGCATCTCCTCGTGCTTCCGGCCCGCGGCGCGTCCCTCCCGGACGCGGCGTCGCTCGAAGAGGCGATCGCGCGGGACCGGGAGGTTCGATCCGTCTCTCCGTTCGTGGACGGCAGGGGATGGATCACCGACCCGGGCTCCCGGAGCGCCGTCCCCGTGCGCTTCCGTTCGGACTCCTCCGTGGCGACAGGCCAGGCGGCGGTGGCGGCCTCGATCGCGGGCCAGATCGGGACCGGCCGCGGCGGCGAGGTCCGGATCGTCGCCAACCGCACGGAGCTCTCCCCCCTCGGGCCGGTTCCCGTCTCCCTTGCGCTCGAGGTCGCGGCCGTGTCGACCGTTCCTCCGTCGGCGGCGAACCCCGAGGTCGGTCTCTCGCTGGCGGACGCGCGCACGCTCGCCGGCGATTCCGGGAGGGTCTCCGGGCTCGCCGTTCGCCTCGCCTCGCCTTCGCGCGCCGATGCCGTCCGGTCGGCGCTCGCTCCGGCCCTCGGGAACGGAGTCCGGATCCGGACGTGGGCGGAGTCCAATCCCGGCCTGACGTTCGCCCTGCGACTCGAGAAGATCCTGATCTTCGTCACGGTGTTCCTCATCGTCGTCGTGGCGTCGCTGAACGTCGTCTCGGACCTGGCGCTCCTCGTCGTCGAGAAGCGGCGCGACCTCGGGGTGCTCGCGACCCTCGGCGCGACCGGAACGTCCCTGTCCCGGATCTACTGGTGGCTCGGCGCGTCGATCGGCGCCGCGGGGACGCTCGCCGGCGCCGCGGCCGGCGCGGCGGCGGCGTGGGCGCTCGACCGGTTCGCGCTCGTCCCCCTCCCGGCCGACGTGTACCTGATGACCCATGTTCCGTTCGCGCTCCACGCGCGCGATCTCGCGCTCGTCGTCTCCTTCTCCCTCGCGGCGGCGGCCGCCGCCGCGGCGTTTCCCGCGCGTTCGGCGGGCAGGGTCGGGCCCTCGGAGGCCCTCCGACTCTCGCGATGAGCGCGCCGCTCGTCCGCGCCGAAGGACTGTCGAAGGTGTACGGCACGGGCGCCGCCGCCGTGCGCGTGTTCGAGAATCTGTCGATCGAGGTCGCCGCCGGGGAGTTCGTCGCGGTCGTCGGGCCTTCGGGCTGCGGCAAGTCCACGCTGCTCCATCTGCTGGCGGGAATCGATTCGCCCGATTCCGGGTTCGTGGAGATCGATGGAGTGCGAATGTCCTCTCTCGATGCCGCGGGACGGGCGAAGCTCCGCAACGAGCGGATCGGCTTCGTCTTCCAGTTCCACCATCTCCTGCCCGAGTTCTCCGCGGCGGAAAACGTCGCGTTCCCTCTTCGGATCGCGGCCGTTCCTCCGCGCGAAGCGCGCCGTCGAGCGGGAGAGATCCTCGAACGCGTGGGACTCGGCGGGCGCGCCGCGCATTTTCCCGCGGAGATGTCGGGAGGCGAGCTTCAGCGGGCCGCGGTCGGCCGCGCGATCGCGAGGAGCCCGAAGGTGATCCTCGCGGACGAGCCGACGGGCAATCTCGACCGGGCGAACGCGGATCGCGTGTTCCGGCTGCTCCGCGACGTGCAGCGCGAGAGCGGGGGAAGCGTCATTCTCGTCACTCACGACCCGGATCTCGCGTCGCGCTGTGATAAAATTTTCCCGATGTCCACACAGGGAATCGGCCAGGCAGGCGCCGCGCCCGCCCGCGGGACGGGAAATCCGGATGTTTGAAAAGTACAACGAAAAGGCGAGGCGCGCGCTCTTCTTCGCCCGGTACGAGGCCTCGAAGCTCGGTTCCAAGGTGATCGAATCCGAGCACATCCTGCTCGGGATCCTCCGCGAGGGGGAGGACGTCATCAAGGAGATCTTCTCCCGCTTCAACGTCAAGCCGGAGGAGATCCGCCGGGAGATCGAAGGGGACCGGATCTTCGTCGAGCGCATCTCTTCCACCGCGGAGCTCCCCCTGTCGGAGGAGTCGAAGAAGATCCTCGCCTACGCGAGCCACGAAGCGGAATCGATGGTTCATCCCTACGTCGGGACCGAGCACCTGCTGGTGGGCATCCTGCGGGTCGACGGCTCCGTCGCGGGCCGGCTCCTCACGGCAAGGGGATTCAACCTCTACGGCGTCCGGGAGGAGACGATCTCGCTGATCAAGGAGCGCGAGGCGTCGAAGCAGAAGAAGGAGCTCCCGTTCCTCGCCGAGTACAGCCGGGACCTCACCGCCGCCGCGACGGCGGGGAATTTCGACCCGCTCATCGGGCGCGACAAGGAGGTCGAGCGGATCATCCAGATCCTCTCGCGCCGCACCAAGAACAACCCGATCCTCCTCGGCGAGCCGGGCGTCGGGAAGACCGCGATCGTCGAGGGTCTCGCGACCCGGATCGTCGACGGCGCGGTTCCGCTCTTCCTCTCGACGAAGAAGATCCTCGCGCTCGATCTCTCGCTGATCGTCGCCGGCACGAAGTACCGCGGCCAGTTCGAGGAGCGGCTGAAGGGGATCCTCAAGGAGCTCCGCGAGAACAACGACATCATGATCTTCATCGACGAGATCCACTCGCTGATCGGGGCGGGATCCGCCGAGGGGTCGCTCGACGCGGCGAACATCCTGAAGCCCGCGCTCTCGCGCGGCGAGATCTCCTGCATCGGCGCGACGACGATGCGCGAGTACCGGAAGTACATCGAGAAGGACCGCTCGCTGCTCCGGCGCTTCCAGGCCGTGACGGTCGCCCCGCCGACCGAAACCGAGACGTTCGAGATCCTGGAGGGGGTCAAGGAGCGCTACGAGCAGTTCCACAAGGTGCGCTACTCGTCGGAGGCGATCAAGACGGCCGTCTACCAGTCGAACCGGTACATCACCGACCGGTTCTTCCCCGACAAGGCTCTCGATCTCCTCGACGAGGCCGGCGCGAAGGTGAAGTTGAAGCGCGTCGCCGACACGCAGAACCTCCGGAAGCTCGAGACCGAGATCAAGCAGATCGTCAAGGAGATGAAGAAGGCGATCTCGGACAAGGACTTCGAGAAGGCGGTCTTCCTCCGCGAGCGCGAGATCGAGCTCAAGGAGGAAATCGAGCGGGTGAAGGCGGCCTCCGCGGAGCGTCCGGACGCGTCGCAGGAGGTGACCCGCCGCGACATCGAGGAGATCATCTCATCGTGGACCGGGATCCCCGTTTCCTCGCTCCAGATGGAGGAGGCGGAGAAGCTCCTCCACATGGAAGACGCGCTGAAGAAACGGATCGTCGGCCAGGAGCAGGCGGTCTCGGCGATCGCGAAGGCGATCCGGCGCTCGCGTCTCGGCGTCAACAACCCGAACCGGCCGATGGGATCGTTCATCTTCCTCGGACCGTCCGGTGTGGGCAAGACCGAGGTCGCCCGGCGCCTGGCCGAGTTCCTGTTCGAGAACCAGAAGGCGCTCGTCCGCTTCGACATGTCCGAGTTCATGGAGAAGCACGCCGTCTCCAAGCTCATCGGCTCGCCTCCCGGTTACGTCGGCCACGAGGAGGGGGGCAGCTCACCGAGAAGATCCGGCGGAATCCCTACAGCGTCATCCTCCTCGACGAGATCGAGAAGGCGCATCCGGACATCGCGAACCTCCTCCTCCAGATCCTGGAGGACGGGATCCTCACGGACGCCTACGGGAACGTCGTCGATTTCAAGAACACGCTGATCATCATGACCTCCAACATCGGCACCCGGCATCTCGTGAACCAGACCCGGATGGGCTTCGGCGACGCGAAGGAGCCGAGGACGCACCGGGAGATCGAGGATCTCGTCCTGAAGGAGCTCCGCCGCGACTTCTCGCCGGAGTTCATCAACCGGATCGACGACGTGATCGTCTTCCACCCGCTCTCGCACGAGGAGCTGCAGCGCGTGTGCCGTCTGCTGATCTCCGACGTCAACGATGCGCTCCGCTACAAGAACGTCACCGTGGAGATCGACGACGAAGCCGTCGAATGGCTGCTCGCCCGCGCCGGGGAGGACCCGCACATGGGCGCGCGGCCTCTCCGCCGGGCCATCCAGAAGTACGTCGAGGATCGCATTTCCGAATCGCTGATCGTGGACCGGGAGGAGAAGATCTCCAGCTTCGCCGTCAGCGTGGAGGGTGACGAGCTCTCGGTCGCCTCCCGCGACAAAGAGACCGTGATCCAGGTAGACTGATCGTTGAAGCGGCTGTTCCCGATCGCCGCGACGGGTGTCCTGTGCCTTTGCGGAGCCGCGGCGCGCGGCCAGACCGCACCGTCTTCGCCGGCCCCGCCCCCGCCGCCCGCGTCCGCGGGTGAGGCGGCGCCCCCCGTCGCGGCGCCCCCCGCGGCCGCCGCCAATCCGAACGCGCCGAAAATCGTCGGGGTTCGCGTGCTCGGCGCGACCGGCGTCTCCCCGGACACCGTCCTCTATTACCTCGGCCTTCACGTCGGGGACCCCTACGACCCCCAGCGGATCCGGAAGAATTTCGAGAACCTCTGGAAGTCGGCGCTCTTCGACGACATCCAGATCGACGCGGACCGCGGCCCGGAGGGGGTGACGCTCTACGTGACCGTCACCGAGCGGCCGACGGTCACGTCGGTCGAGTACACCGGAAACAAGAAGCTCTCGGTCTCCCAGTTCCGGGACAAGCTCACCCAGGAGAAGGCGTCGATCAAGGTCGGCGCGCCGCTGTCGTTGAAGGACGTCGCCGCAGTCTCGCAGGCGATCCGGGACGCGTACGAGGAAAACGGCTTCCGCAGCGTGTCGGTCGACTGGCGGATGGAGGGAAAGGCGGCCACCGACCAGAAGCTCGTCTTCGTCATCGACGAGGGGGAGAAGATCAAGATCGCGGCGATCCACTTCACCGGGAACACCGTGTTCTCCGAATCTCACATCCGCACGGCGATGAAGAAGACGAAGGTCAACACCTTCTGGCGGCTCCTGTCGGACAAGACGGTCTACAACCAGGCGAACTTCGACGAAGACATCGAGTCGATCAAGCACCTCTACCAGGATCACGGCTACAAGGACATCGTCGTGAAGGATCCGAAGCTCGACATCTACGTGACGAATCCCTCCCAGAAGAACCCGAAGAAGATCCACAAGCGGATCCGCATCACGATCCCCGTCGTCGAGGGGGAGAAGTTCTATTTCGGGAAGATCGACGTCGGCCTGGAAGAGGGCGAGCCGAAGGTGTTCCCGAAAGCGGTGCTCCTCCACGAGTTCCGGTACTGCCATCCGGGCGCCGTGCTTTCGCGCGCCCGGATGACCGAGGCCCTCTCCTCGATCGAGTCGATGTACAAGCGCAGGGGGTACATCTACTGGTACGGCGAGCCTCAGTACCAGGCCCAGACGAAAGACCGCCGGGTCGACATCGTGATCCGGATGTACGAGGGCGATCCCTTCCGCCTGGGACGCCTCGAATTCATCGGGAACACCGGGACGCGGGACAAGGTGCTTCGTCGCCAGGTGGCGATCGACGAGGGACAGGTCCTCGACATGGACGCGTTCAAGAAGAGCATCATCAAGATCTCGCAGCTCGGCTATTTCAAGCTCGGGGAAGACCCGTCGTTCGTCCCGGACAACACGAAGAGGACCGTGGACGTGACCGTCAAGGGGGAGGAGACTTCCCGGAACGAGCTGAACTTCGGCGCCGGATATTCGGGGTTCGACGGGTTCTTCGGGCAGTTCTCGTTCGCGACGCGGAATTTCCTCGGGCGCGGGGAGATCATCTCGGCGTCGGTCCAGCTCGGAAAGGTGACGAAACTCTACGACGTCGGGTACACGGTCCCGTGGTTCCGCGACAAGGATCAGACGGTCGGCGGGCAGGTCTACAGCCGCCAGTCGACGTACCTCGACATCGACGACCGGCGGAAGGGCTTCTCGGTCTTCTACGGCCGGGCGATCGGGATCTTCGACGGCTACTCCGTGACGTACGGCCTCGAGAGCATCCACTCGCGCTATCCGGTCCAGCCCGCGCCCGTGCCGCCCGGCTCGCCCATCCCGCCGCTCGCGGACTCGCTCGTCGAGGGGACGACCTCGTACATCAGCCCCGGATATCGCTACGACTCGACGGACGACCCGATCGATCCTTCGCACGGCCACCGCTTCTTCGCCTCCGTGGAGTACGCGGGGCTCGGGGGGTCGAACTACTTCGTCAAGCCCAACGCGGGCGCGACGTTCTACGTGCCCTTCCTGCACAACAAGTACTTCGGCATCCACCTCGAGGGCGCCTACGCGATCCCGATCGCGGGTCACGAGCTTCCGATCTTCGAGCGGTACACGCTCGGCGGCGAGCAGAACATCCGCGGATTTCCGATCGGATCGATCGTGCCGCTCGACAGCGGCCACCACGTCTTCGTCGACGACCAGGGGCGCATCCTCGGCGGCGACAAGTACGCCGTGATCAACATCGAGTACATCTTCGCGAGGCTCGGACCGGTGAAACTCCTGGCCTTCACCGACGCCGGCAACACATGGATCGAGCACGAATCGTTCTCGTTTTCCGATATCCGGACCTCGGTCGGATTCGAGATGCGGCTGGTCCTGCCCATCTTCCAGGCCCCGCTCCGGTTCATCTATTCGTGGAATCTGCACGCGATTCAGCCGCTCGACCAGTACAACTTCCCGATCTCGCGGTTGAAGGAAAAGAAGGGCGGATTTGACTTCTCGATCGGAACGACCTTCTGATATCCTCCCGGATTCGCGTGAGTTGGACCGTTCAGATTCGCGGGCGCGCACGCTTCGCGCCGCAACAAGGAGAACGCATGAAGTTCTGGGCAATCGTCTCGATGGCCGGCGCGCTGGCGCTTCCGGCCGCGGCGCAGACGGCGCCGCCGAAACTCGCCGTCATCGACGTACAGAAGCTCGTCGTCGAATCCGCCGCGGGCAAGGAGGCCCAGGGACGCGTGAAGAAGATCATCGACGCCAAGCAGGCGGACTCCGAGAAGCTCCAGAAGGAGCTCCAGGCCCTTCAGCAGCGGCTCACGGACCAGGGTCCGTCGTTGGCCGACGACAAGCGGGAGGCGCTCAACAAGGAATACCAGGAGAAGGGGATCGCCTACAAGCGCTTCCAGGACGACGCGCAGCGCGAGGTCCAGGAGGCGCAGCAGCGGGAGCTCTCCGAGCTCGAAAAACGGGTGCTTCCGGTCATCAACCAGATCGGGAAGGAGAAGGGCTACACGCTCATCTTCAACAAGTACGCTCCGGGGATGCTCGTCTATGCCGACGATTCGGTCGACATCACCGAAGAGGTGCTGCGCCGGTTCAATACGCAGGTGACGGCCCCTCCCGTGAAGGAGCCCGCGAAAGCGCCCGCTGCGAAAGCGCCCGCCGCGAAACCGGCCGCGCCGCCGAAGGCGGGCGCGAAGACGCCGCCGCCTTCGCCGGGCGCCGCCCACTGATCCGGTGAAGCCGTTCTCCCTCGCCGAGATCGCCGGGGTGACGGGCGCGACGCTCGCCGGCCCCGGCGATCTCGTTTTTCGGGGGTTCGCCCCCCTCGCCGAGGCGGGCCCCGACGAGATGAGCTTCGTCGCGGGCCCGCGGAACGCTTCCGCCGCGCGCGCGAGCCGCGCCGGCGCCCTGATCGTGACGGACGCCGTCCTCGCGGGGGGACGTCCCGCGCTCGTCCATCCGAATCCGACCGCCGCATTCGCGGCGGCGCTCGCCCATCTCCACCCGGAGCCCCCGCTTCCCGCCGGCCGGGCGCCGACCGCAGCCGTGTCGCCGGAGGCCCGGATCGGCGCCGGGGCGTCGTTCGGGCCGGGGGCGGTCGTCGAGGGCGGGGCGGTCCTCGGCGAGCGGTGCGCGCTCGCGGCGAACGCTTTCGTCGGCGCCGGCGCCGAGCTCGGAGACGACGTGCGTCTGGGCGTCGGGGCGGTCGTGGCCGCGGGTTGCCGGGTCGGCGCGCGCTGCCGCATCTCTCCGGGCGCCGTCATCGGAGCGGACGGGTTCGGCTACGTCTGGGACGGCGCCGCGCACCGCCGGATTCCCCAGATCGGGATCGTCGTCCTCGAGGACGACGTGGACGTCGGCGCCAACGCCTGCATCGACCGGGCGGCCCTCACCGAGACGCGGATCGGCCGCGGGACCAAGATCGACAACCTCGTCCAGATCGGCCACAACGTCGTCGTGGGCGAGCACTCGATCATCTGCGGGCAGGCCGGGATCGCGGGTTCGGCGCGGATCGGGCGTGGCGTGACGCTCGCCGGGCAGGCCGGCATCGGCGACCGGATCGTCGTCGGCGACCGCGCGACCGTCACCGCGCAGGGAGGGGCGATGCGCGACGTCGAACCGGGGACGGTGGTCTCGGGGATGCCGGCGGAGCCGCATGCGGACTTCCTCCGCCGCGAGGCGGCGGCGGACCGCCTTCCCGAGCTCTTCGATCGGGTGCGCGCTCTCGAGGAGCGCGACCGGGCGCATGCTCTCGAGGAGCGCGACCGCGCGCTCGATGTCCGGTCCACCAGGGAGGAATGATGGAGCTTTCGATCCACGAGATCCTTCGGATCATCCCGCACCGCTATCCGTTCGTCCTGGTCGACCGGATCCTCGAGATGGAGCCGGGAAAACGCGCGGTCGGCCTGAAGAACGTCTCGTTCAACGAGGAGTTCTTCCAGGGCCATTTCCCCGGCAATCCCGTGATGCCGGGCGTCCTCGTCGTGGAAGCGATGGCGCAGACCGCGGGCGTGTGCCTCCTGGCCTCCGTCGAGGACCGGTCGAGCAAGGTCCCGTTCTTCACCGGGATCGACGCGTGCAAGTTCCGGCGTCCCGTGATTCCGGGAGACCAGCTCCGGCTCGAAGTCGAGATACTCGCGGCGAAGCTCCGTCTCTGCAAGGCGCGCGGCCGCGCGCTCGTCGACGGCAAGCTCTGCGCGGAGGCGGTGATCTTCTCGTCGATCGTCGAGGCGCCGAAGGCATGATCCATCCGACCGCGATCGTTTCGCCGGAGGCGGAGGTCGCCGCCGACGCGGAGATCGGGCCGTTCGCGGTCGTCGGCGCCGGCGTCACGCTCTCGTCGGGATGCCGCGTCGGCGCGCACGCCGTCCTCGAAGGGCGAGCGTTCTTCGGCGAGGACAACCGCATCTTTCCCCACGCCGCGCTCGGTCTCGCCCCGCAGGACCTGAAGTATCGCGACGAGCCGACGGAGCTCCGCGTCGGTGCGCGCAACGTGTTCCGCGAGTTCCTGACGGTGCACCGGGGGACCGCGGGCGGCGGCGGCGTGACGCGGATCGGTGACGACAATTATCTGATGGCGTACATCCACATCGCTCACGACTGCCAGGTCGGGTCGCGGACGATCTTCGCCAACTACGCCGCGCTCGCCGGCCACGTCGAGATCGGGGACGACGCGATCCTCGAGGCTTTCTGCGCGGTCCAGCAGTTTTCCCGGGTCGGCCGGCACGCGTTCGTCGGCGCGATGACGCGGGCGTCCCAGGACGTCCTTCCGTTCGTCAAGACCGTCGGGACCGACGTGGTGAAGACGTACGGCGTGAACACGATCGGCCTGAAGCGCAAGGGCTTCCCGGACGACCGGATCGAGCGGCTGAAGGAGATCTTCCGCCGGCTGACCTCCGGCCGGCTCAACACGTCCCAGGCCCTGGAGACGATCGGGCGGGACTTCCCGGACGACGCCGATGCCGCCTACGTCGCCGGCTTCATCCGCTCCGCGAAGCGGGGCGTCCACAAGTGAGCGGGACGCTCGCGGTCGGCGTCGCGGGAGTCGGATCCCTCGGACGCCATCACGCGCGCGTTCTCGCCGGCCTCGAGGGCGTCCGGGCCGCCGCGGTCTACGACGCGCGCCCGGAGCGGGCGGCCGAGGTCGCCGCCGAGTTCGGCATCCCGGCCGTCGCGTCCCTCGGCGAGCTGATCGCCTCGTGCGACGCGATCGTCGTGGCGGCGCCGACGGTCGCGCATCGGGAGGTCGCGGCGGCCGCGCTCGATGCCGGGCGGCACGTGCTCGTCGAGAAGCCGATGACCGCGACGCTCGAGGAGGCCGATGACCTGATCGCGCGGGCGGCCGGGCACGGCGTCGTCCTGCAGGTCGGGCACATCGAGCGGTTCAACCCCGCCGTGGAGGCGGCGCTCCCGCTCGCCGCCGGCGCGCGGTTCATCGAGACCCACCGCCTCGGCGTCTTCACCGCGCGGTCGCTCGACGTCGACGTGGTCCTCGATCTGATGATCCATGACCTGCAGATCGCGCAGGCGATCGTCGGCCGTCCGGTCGTCGAGGTGCGCGCCGCGGGAGTGGCGGTCCTGACTCCGCGGATCGACATCGCCAACGCCCGGATCGCGTTCGACGGCGGGTGCGTGGCCAACCTCACGGCGTCCCGGGTCTCGGCCGAGAAAGTCCGGAAGTTCCGGGTCTTCGCGCCCGCCCATTACGTCTCGATCGACATGGGGACGCAGGAGATCGGAGCGGTGCGCCTGAGCCCCGGACCGGACGGACGGCCCTCGATCGTGCCCGCCTCCGTTCCGGTCACGCGGGAGGAGCCGCTCCGCCGGGAGCTCGCCGCGTTCGCCTCGGCGTGCCGGGGAGGGGCGCCGCCGCTCGTCACGGGGAGCGAAGGCCGAGCGGCGCTCGCCCTCGCGCTCGACGTCGTGGCGGCGATCGCGGAGCATCAGAAGACGGTGGCATGAGGCGGCCCGGGGGAGAGGCCGCCAGGGAGATCGAATGACCAATCGCATCGGGATTCTCGGGGGGAGCGGCCTCTACGACATGCCCGGCCTGGTCTCGAGAGAGGAACGCCGGATCCCGACGCCGTTCGGCGATCCCTCGGACGCGCTCGTTCTCGGGGAGCTCTCGGGCGTTCCGGTCGCGTTCCTCGCGCGCCACGGCCGCGGCCACCGGCTCTCGCCGACGGAGGTCCCGTACCGGGCGAACATCTACGCGTTCAAGACGCTCGGCTGCGACGCGATCCTCTCCGCGTCGGCGGTCGGCAGCCTGCGCGAGGAGCTCGCGCCCTCGCACGTCTGCGTTCCCGACCAGTTCATCGACCGCACGCGCTCCCGCGCCGACACGTTCTTCGGCGACGGGATCGTCGCGCACGTGTCGCTCGCCGATCCGGTGTGCCCGGCGGTCTCGTCGGTCCTCGCGGCGTCAGCCCGGGCGGCGGGCGCGGTCGTGCACGAGGGCGGGACCTACGTCTGCATGGAGGGGCCGCCCTTCTCGACGCGCGCCGAGTCGAACCTGTACCGATCGTGGGGCGCCTCGGTCATCGGCATGACGAATCTGACCGAGGCGAAGCTCGCGCGCGAAGCGGAAATCTGCTACGGGACGATGGCGCTCGTCACCGATTACGACTGCTGGCGCGAAGCGACCGATGACGTCTCCGTCGACACGGTGCTCGCGGTCCTCCGCGGCAACGCCGAGATGGCGCAGCGGGCCCTGCTCGACGCGGTCTCGCGCGTCGACCCGGCGAGGCGGTGCGGCTGCCGCGACGCCCTGCGCTTCGCGATCGTCACCGATCCGCGGCTCGTGCCCGAGCGCGTCCGCGCGGCTCTGAGGCCGATCCTCGGAGGCCGGCCGTCGTGACTCGCCGCGGAACCGTCGTCGTCACGGGAAGCGTCGCCTACGACTACCTGATGACCTTTCCGGGGCGGTTCCTCGAGCATTTCCTCCCGGATCGGCTGCACAGGATCTCGGTCTCCTTCCTCGTCGACGAGATGCGGCGGGTGCGCGGCGGGTGCGCGCCGAACATCGCCTACGGGCTGGCGCAGTTCGGCGAACGGCCGCGGATCGTGGCCTCCGCCGGGCGGGACGCCGCCGACTACCGGGAGTGGCTCGCGGCGCAGGGCATCGACGTCTCGGCGCTGACGATCCACGAGGACGTCTTCACCGCGTCCTTCTTCGTCTCGACCGACCGGGACCAGAACCAGATCGCCTCGTTCTACACGGGGGCGATGGGGAGAGCCGGCGACCTCCCGCTGTTCGACGGCGGCATGCGGCCGGCCTGGGTCATCGTTTCCCCGAACGCGCCGGAGGCGATGGTGCGCTACCCGCGCGACTGCCGGGACGCCGGAGTGCCGTTCCTGTACGACCCCTCGCAGCAGGTTGCGCGGCTCTCGGGCGAGGAGCTGCGGGAGGGACTTTCCGGGGCCGCGGTCCTGATCTGCAACGACTACGAGTTCGGGATCGTGTCCCAGAAGACCGGCCTCTCCGAGGACGACCTCCTGGCGGAAGTCGGCGCCCTGATCGTGACGCACGGTCCGGAGGGCTCGACGATCCGCACGGCCGACGAGCGCCGGGACATCCCGCCGGCCCGGCTCCGCGGGGAAGCCGTCGACCCCACGGGGGTCGGCGACGCCTACCGGGGAGCGCTGCTCGCGGGAATGCTCCGCGGATTTCCGTGGGAGCTCTCCGGCCGGATCGCGTCGGTCGCGGCGGTCTACTGCCTGGAGGCTCTCGGTCCGCAGCCGCCGCGATTCGTCCGCGGCGAGTTCCTCGAGCGTTTCCGGGAGAACTTCGGCGGCGCCGAAGAGCTCGAAGAGCTGTTCTCTCCTTCCGCCGCCTGACCGGCCCCGGCGGGCCGTCTGTTACAATTCCCCCGCGCCGGATGCGAAAAGGTTCATTGCCAGACGCCGAACTTCTCGACGCGAAGGGTCTCTCCTTCGCGGTCGTCGCCGCGCGCTGGAACGCGGACGTCACCGAGCGGCTCCTCGACGGCGCGCTCTCGGCGCTCCGGGAAGCGGGCGCGCGGGACGTGTCCGTCGTCCGGGTCCCCGGCTCGTTCGAGCTCGTTTCCGCCTGCCGCTGGGAGGTCCGCCGCTCCCGTTCCGCCGTCGTTTCCCTCGGGTGCCTGATCCGCGGCGACACGCCGCACTTCGACGTCCTCTCCCGCTCGGTGGCCTCGGCGCTGGCGCACTTGAACGCGGAGCAGGACGTGCCGATCGCCTTCGGCGTCCTCACGTGCGACGACCGTGCGCAGGCCCTCGACCGCGCCGGCGGGAAGGCCGGGAACGCCGGCCGCGATGCCGCGCGGGCGGCGATCGCGATGGCGCGCCTGCGCGGCCGAGCCTCGCGCGCCCGCGGGCGCGCGGGAGCGCGCTGATGGGCTCGCGCCGCCGGGCCCGGGAGCTCGCGCTCCAGATGCTCTTCGAGAACGATCTGACCGGCGCGCCGCCGGAGGAGATGTTCGGGCACTTCCAGGAGTGGCGGAACGCCGCCGACTCCACTCGCGAATACGCGAAGCGGCTCGTCGTCGGGACCCTCGAGCACCGGCCCGAGATCGACGGTCTGATCGCGCGGCAGGCGGACAACTGGAGAATCGAGCGGATGCCCGCCGTCGATCGAAACATCCTCCGGATGGCGCTGTACGAGATCCGCCACGAGCCGGAGACGCCGCCCCCGGTCGTCATCGACGAGGCTCTCGAGATCGCGAAGCGGTTCTCGACGCCTCGGTCCTCCCAGTTCATCAACGGGATCCTCGACGGGGTGCTGAAGTCGCCGGCGAGCGCGGAGGGTCCGTGAAGCGGATTTCCGCCGCCGCCGCCGTGGCGCTCTTCGCGGCCTCGGCGCCGGCGTTCGTCTCTCCGCGGCCCGCCGCGGCGTCGGGAGCGACCGCCGTGTATTTCGCCCGCGGCCGAGACGCATCGCTCTTCGACCAGGTCGACGTCGACGGCTACTCGCTGCAGGCCTTTCCCGAACGCTCGGGGGTCCGCCTGGTGGTGCGGGCGTCCGGCGGCCGTCCGGCGAGCCGCGCCCCCCGGGAGGCGTCTCCGGAGGGAACTCCGCCGCCGTCCTCGCCCGAACGCGACCGGCTCGCGCGGGATCTCGCCTCCGGCAAGCGCTTCCAGCGGGAGGCGGTCCGCGCGATCCTCGGCTGGATCCGGGCTTCGATAGTCTACGATCCGGACCGCGCCCTCCCGCAGGACCCTTCCGCCGTCTTCGCCTCCCGGCGCGCCTACTGCGTCGGGTTCGCCGAGCTCACGGTCGATCTCCTGCGCCGGGCCGGAATCCCCGCCGCGACCGTGCAGGGCGTCCTCGTCACCGACGCGTCCGCGCCCGGCTACGCGCCGGAGCTGTCGGGCGCCTATCACCGCTGGGTGGAGGTTTTCTACGCGGACACGGGATGGACCTTCGCGGATCCTCTCGCGCCGGGCGGAGGCGTCGACGCGCGCTACGTCGCGTTCGCCCGCCGCTCCTGGACGCGCCCCGGGGACCTCCGGCTCGACGTCGTCCCGGAGGCGGCGCGGTGATCAAGCGCATCCTGGTGGTCGAAGACTCCGACGCGACGCGGTCGATGATCGTCGCGGCGCTCGACGATCCGGACCGGCGCGAGGTCTTCGAGGCGTCCTCGGGATTCGAAGCCCTGCGCCTCCTGCCGCGGCACATCTTCGACGCGATCGTGACGGACGTGAACATGCCGGACATCAACGGTCTCGAGCTGATCGGGTTCCTGAAGAGCCATCCCCAGTACCAGGCGATCCCGATCCTCGTGGTCTCGACGGAGGTGGCCGAATCGGACGTCCGCCGCGCGATGGCGCTCGGATCCCAGGAGTACGTCCGGAAGCCGTTCAGGCCGGAGGAGATCGCCTCCGCCGTCGACCGCCTCCTCGGCGCCGCTGCCCGCCCCGCATGAATCGGGACTCGGTCGATTTCATCGCGGAGGCGGGCGAACGGATCGAGACCGTCCGCGGCGTCCTCTCGCTCGGCCGGACTCCGCGGATCGGGGAGATCAACGAGCTCTTCCGCGCCGTCCATTCCCTGAAGGGCCTCGCCGGACTCAAGGGCTTTTCGCGAATGGCGGCCGCGCTCCACGAGGCGGAGGGCCTGCTCGACGCGATCCGGCTCTCGAAGGTCCCGTGGAGCGGCGCGATCGGCGAAGCCCTGGAACGGTTCCTTCTCCGCTTCGAGGCCGGGGCCGCCGCCGCGGCGCGCTCCGGTTCGGATTCCGATTTTTCCCCGGGAGACGCGCTCGCGGCGCTCGCCGCCTCCCGTCCCGGCGTCTCGGCGGCGCCGCGCTCGCCGCTCTCCGCGGAGGTGGACCTGCCGGAAAGGACGCTGTCCTGCCTCTCGGAGTACGAGGAGAGCCGGCTCCGCGCCCATCTCGCCTCCGGCGCCGCGATCTGGACCATCGACGTCGCTTTCCCGCTCGACGCGTTCGAGGGCGCGCTCAAGGCGCTCGGCGCGCGCGTGAACGCGTCGGGGGAGTGGATCGCGACCCTTCCGCAGGCGGAGGGATTCTCCGCCGACCGTCTCGCCGTGCAGCTCCTCGTCGCCCTCGACGATCTCCCGCCCGGGCTCCCCGAGAACTCGAGCCCGCGGCCGCGTCTCGCGGCCGGCGGAGAAGATCGTGGCGCCCCTGCCCGAGAGCGTCCGTGCCGCCCCGGTCCGGACGGTCCGTCTCGAGGCGCTGCGTCTGGCGGCCCTGCTCGCCGAGGCCGACGACGTGCAGGCGCGTTTCCGGAAGCTCTCCGACGAGATCTTGCGGATCGAGCGGGAGCTTCCTCCGGCGCGCCGCGTCGCGGCGGAGCGCCTCCGCGGCGAGCTCGGGGAATCGCTCGAGCGGCTCGCCCGGCAGGCGGCGGCGATCCGCACGGTCCCGATTTCGCTGCTGGCCGAGCGGCTCAGCCGGGCCGCGCGCCGGATCCTCGAGGCGTCCGGAAAGAAGGCGGTCTTCCGCGTGGTGGGGGGAGACTCCGAAATCGACCGCGCCCTGGCGGACGACCTCGCGGATCCGCTCCTCCACATCGTCCGAAACGCGGTCGACCACGGGATCGAGACGCCCGGGGAACGGCGGGCCGCCGGAAAGCCCGAGGCCGGAACCGTCACCCTGATGGCCCGCTCGCGCAGCTCGAAGCTCGTCCTTTCGATCGCCGACGACGGCCGCGGGATCGACGCGGCCGCGGTCGCGCGGCGCGCCCGCGAGCTGGGCTGGCTCGCGCCCGACCGGCTTCCTTCGGACGAGGAGGCGCGCGCGTTCCTGTTCCGTCCCGGGTTCTCGACGGCCGCCGCCATCTCCGAGATCTCGGGGCGGGGAGTGGGGCTGGACCTCGTCGCGGAGCGCGTCGCCGCCCGGCAGGGAGAGATCCGGGTGCTCTCGACTCCCGGTCGCGGCACGCGGTTCGAGATCGAGATCGCGATCGCGCAGGCGGTATTCGACGCGCTCGTCGTCCTGGAGGATGGGCGGCCGTACGCGTTTCCGCTCGCCGCGATCTCCCGCGTCGACCGCGCCGCGCCGGGCGATTCCGCGGTGCCGCTCTCGCGTCTTCTCGCGGGTGCCGATCCGGCGCCGGACCCGCGGCGCGTGAACGTGTTCCTCCCCGACGCGTCGGCGATCTCCGTCTCGCGCGTCCTGCGCCAGGAGCTCCTCGTCGTGCGCCCGGTCGAGAGCGACGATCCTCCGCCTTTCCTGATCGGCGCCTCACAGGGGCGCGGCGACGAGGCGGTCCTGGTTCTCGATCCGAAACGCGCGCTGAGGAGCGGCGCGGCCTCGGCCGACGCCGGGGAACCGGCATGACGACGGCGGGAGACGCGATCGCACGCTATTTCCGGGAGCCGCCGCCGCGCTCTCCCGAAGACCTCGGGATCGTCTTCGCTTCCGGCGGCGTCGACCGGTTCGCGCCGGCATCGGTGATCGTCGAAATCACGGAGCCTCTCCCGGTCTCCGCGATCCCGGGCTCGCCTCACGGCGTCGCGTTCTGGCGCGGGAAGGCGTACGAGGTGCGCGGGAACGCTGCCCGCGCCGCGAACCTCCTGCTCGTCGCCGGCGCCGCGTCGGCGTATTTCGTCGTTTCCGAATCCCGGCCGCGCGCGGTGTCCCGCGCCGCGGCTTCCGGCGTCCCCGATTTCCGGGAGGACCATGAGCGACGATGAGCTGATCGCGGCGCTCCGCCGCGACTCGCGCGACGAGAGTTCCGACGTCCGGCAGAAGGTCGCCCGGATCCTGATGGAGCGCTCCGATCCGGAGGCGCTCGACATTCTCGTGGAGCTCGCGGGAGACCCCGACTGGCGCGTGCGCAAGGCGGCGATCGAGGGGCTCGAAGCGAATCCGACCGAAGGGGTCGTCCAGGCCCTCATTCCCGCGCTCCACGACCAGGCCAACGCGGGGCGGAGGAACGCCGCCGCGGAAGCCCTGCGCGTCTTCGGCGTGCGGGCGCTCCCGTATCTCCTGTTCGAGCTCGGCCGGACCGCGGACGCGGACGGGCGGATCGCGCTGGCGACGATTCTCGGCGACGTCCCGGTGGAGGAGAGCGCGGCCGCTCTCGTCGGACTCCTCGGGTCCGACGACGTGAACGTGGCTTCGGCAGCGATCGTCTCGCTCGGCAAGATGAGGCGGCCCGAGACCGTGCCGGCGCTCATCCGGGTGCTGTCCGGCGACAACGCCTGGCTGCACTACCACGCGATCGAGACGCTCGGCCGCCTCCGCGCGGTCGAAGCCCTCCCGGCCATCGTCGCCTGCGACCAGAATCCCGCCCTGAAGAAGGCCGTGCTCGAAGCGGCGGGCGCGATCGGGGGTTTCGGCGCGATCGACCTGCTTGCCGCCCGGTTCGCAACGTCGCCGGTTCCCGACTTCGCCCTCCTCCACGCGCTCGTGGCGCTCGACGATGCCCCGCGTCCCTCCCTCCTCGCGCGGCGGGAGCGCGACTACCTCCGGCGGAAGTTCCGCGAGAACGCCCCGCCGGGCGCGGCCGCCGCGTTCGCGCTCGCCCTCAAGAAGACGGAGCGGCGGGACCGGAAATCGGACCTCCTCCGCGCTCTCGGCTGGCTCGGCGAAGCGGAATCGCTGCCGCTCCTCGTCGCCGAGCTCTCGCGGGATTCCGCCGAGGCGGCCGAGCACGCGCTCGAGGACTTCGGCGAGGCCGCGGTCCCCGCGCTGACGGCGCTCCTGTCGCCGGCGGCCGACGAGCGCAAGATCGAGCTCGCTGTCCGGCTCCTCGGACGCCATCCCTCCTCCGCGATGGTGTTTCCCGTTCTCGCGGTTCTCGAGCACGACTCGCCGCCGGTCCGCCGCGACGCGGTCGAGCTCCTCGGCCGGATCGGCGATCCGCGCGCGCTCGACTACCTCGTCGCGCACCTCGGGGACGGCGACGCCGGAGTGGATGGGGCGGCGGTCGACGCGCTGGAGGCGATCGTCCGCTCCCGTCCGGAATTCCGGGAGGCGCTCCGGCAGCGTCTCGGGCGAGCGCTCGCTTCGGCGGACGGGCTGACCCGCGCGAACGCGCTCACGCTCCACGCCGGTCTCGGGGGGGAAGACTTCCGCGCCCGGCTGCTCTCGGCGAGCAAGGACGAGGACGCGGTCGTCCGCGGCCGCGCGGTCAGCATCGCGGCGCGCGAGAACGATCCCGGGATTGCGGCGCTCTTCGAGCACGCGCTCGCCGACGAGAGCGCGCACGTGCGCCAGGCGGCGGTCCAGGCGCTCTGCGCTTCGGGCCGGGCCGTCTCGCATCGGGACGCGATCTTCGCCTCGCTGGAAGACGACGATCTCTGGGTACGGGCGGCGGCCTGCCGCTGTCTCGGGGGCCTCGGCGGAGAGGACGCGGCGCGGCGCCTCCGCGAAAGGGCGGCCCTCGGAGAGCCGCCGGAACGGATCGCCGCCCTCGAAGCGCTCGGATCGGCCGGCGGGTCGGAGGCCTGGGAGGCGATCGCGGACGCGCTCGACGATCCCGACCCCGAGGTTCGCCAGGCGGCGCTCGCGGCCGCCGCGGAATCCCGCGAGCCCGCCGCCGAGAAGGAGATCGAACGGCGGACGGCCGACGCCGACTGGCGGCTTCGGGCCACCGCGCTCGAGGCGATCGGACGCCGGGCGCGCTGGGACCGGCGGCCCGTCCTCCGGCGCGCTCTCCTGGAGGACCCGGACGATCTGGTCGCCCGTTCGGCGCTGACGGCGCTCGAGGCGATCGCCGTCGAATCGGACGTCGAGACCGTCGTGGAAGCGCTCTCGCGCGAGCCGATCGCCGAAGAGCTCGCGGCCGTGCTCCTGCGCTTCCGCCGCAAGTTTCCCGGCGCGGTCGAGCGCGCGTGGAGGGAGGCCGACCCCCGGCGCGCGGCGATCCTCTCCGAGGTCCTCCGGGCCGACGCGGCGCCGTGACCGCCAACGGCCACGGGCCGTTCCCGAACGATCTGTACCGGGTCTTCGCCGACATGATCCGCGCCCGGAGCGGGATCGACTTCACGGAGTCGAATCGTTTCCTCCTCGAGGCGCGCGTTCTCCATCGCGTCGAGGAGCTGCGGCTGGACGGCCCGCGCGCCTACCTGTACCGGCTCCGGTACGGACCCGGGGAAGAGGCGGAGTTCGACGCACTCCTCGACCGCGTGACGAATCCCGAGACCTATTTCTTCCGCGAGACCGAGCAGCTCGCCGCCTTCACGGAGGACCTCCTGCCGGAATGGGAGGCCGAAGGCGAGCCGGGACCGCTTCGGATCTGGAGCGCCGGCTGCGCATCGGGAGAGGAGCCCTACACGATCGCGATGCTCCTCGAGGAGAAGGGCTTCTTCGACCGCCATTCCGTCGAGATCTTCGGGAGCGATCTGTCGCTCGCGAGCCTCGCCCGGGCGCGCGCCGGGCTTTTCCGGGAGAACGCGTTCCGGCAGACTTCCGCCGAGCGGCGCGCGCGCTTCTTCGACGAGGAGGCGCCGGGACGCCTTCGGCTTCGCGAGGAGACCCGGCGCCGCGTCGCGTTCGGACGCGTGAACCTCATCGAAGCCGCGCGGCTCGCGGCGCTGCCGAAATTCCACGTCGCCTTCTGCCGAAACGTCCTCATCTATCTGGCCGAGGGCGCGAAGCGGTCCGTCGTCGCCTCCCTCCACGAGCGGCTCCTCCCCGGGGGACACCTCTTCCTCGGGCGTGTCGAGTCGCTCGTCGCGTTCTCGACGCCCTTCCGGCTGCGGCATCTGCCGCACGACCTCGCGTACCGGAAATGATCCGCGTCCTCGTCGTCGACGACAGCGCCTTCTCGCGAGTGACCATCTCCCGGATGATCCAGCGGGATCCGGAGCTGAAGGTGGTGGCGACCGCGACGCGGGGAGAAGAGGCGATCCGGCTCGCCCTCGCCCACCGACCCGACGTCGTGACGCTCGATCTCGAGATGCCGGGGCTCGACGGGTTCGCGGTGCTGCGGTGGCTGGGCGCGAACCTGCGGATTCCCGCGATCGTCGTGTCCTCTCGTCAGGGGAGGGAGGACGTGTTCCGGGCGCTCGATCTCGGCGCCTTCGACTTCGTCGTCAAGCCGCAGGCGCACGCGTCGCTCGAGTACGAGCGGCTCGAGTCCATCCTGATCGCGAAGATCCGCGGGGTTGCCGGGGCGCGCGCCCCGCGGCCGGCGGCGCCGCGGTCCGCGGCGACTCCCGCCCCGCCCATCGGTTCTCCCGGATCGGCGATCGTCGTGATCGGCGCATCGACGGGCGGTCCGGCCGCGCTGACGGAGCTCTTCGCCGCGCTGCCGGCGCTCGCCTGTCCGGTCGTCGTCGCGCAGCACATGCCGGCGGGGTTCACCGGGCTCTTCGCGGAGCGGCTGAGCCGCGCCGCTCGCTTCCCGGTCGTCGAGGCCCATCCGGGCCAGCTGCTCCATGCCGGACGCGCCTACGTCGCGCCCGGCGGTTGGCACCTGGAGATCGCGCGGGAGGACGGGACGTGGAGAGCCGGCGTGCGGGAGCGCGCGCCGCGCGACCTGTTCTCTCCGTCGGTCGACCGGCTCTTCCGGAGCGCCGCGGCGGCGGCCGGCCCGGGAGCGCTCGGCGTGATTCTGACGGGAATGGGGAGCGACGGCCGCGACGGCGTGGTCGCGATCCGCGCTTCGGGCGGGCGGACGATCGCGGAGTCGGAAGAATCGGCGGTCGTCTTCGGAATGCCGCGCGAGGCGGCGCTCTCGGGCGCGGTCGACGAGGTGAGGCCGCTGGGCGAGATTGCCGGCGCCATATTGCGGCTCCTCCGCTCCGGGGAGTAGGGGAGCGCGGCGATCCATCGAGCCCCGTCGCGGGAGCGGGCTCGGGGACCGGGAGCGTGTGACGGCGGCGCGGCTCGTCGAACGAGCGACTCAACCGCGCCGCCGCCACCCCCTTCGCCTTCGCTCCCGCTCCCGCATCGCGGGCTTTCGCCTCGGTTACTTCGGCGAAAGCTTTCCGCGATGCGAATGGCCCCCCCGGGGAAGGCGCGTCGACACACCCCGGGATCCACCCGGATCCCGGCGGACTCTCCTGTCGGCGGGGAGGGAACATGAGCCGGGGCTCCGGCTTGAATCCCCGGGCCCGGTCGCTTAGATTGGGCGGCTCATGTCCGACACTCGGGAGATCGAGGCCAGGTGGCGCCGCCGGTGGGAGGAGGAGCGGGTCGCGTTCGTCGACACGGCCGATCCGGCCGTCCGGGGCGTCTACCTCCTCGTCATGCTGCCGTATCCCTCCGGGGATCGTCTCCACGTCGGGCATGCCCGGACGTATTTCCTGACCGACGCGCTCCACCGGTTCTGGCGGCAGCGCGGCGAAACGGTGTTCTGCCCGATGGGATGGGACGCGTTCGGCCTGCCGGCCGAGAACTACGCGATCCAGGTCGGGATCCCCCCCCGCCAGTCGACGCTCGCCAACATCGCCGCGATGAAGGAGCAGTTCCGGTCGTGGGGGGTTCTCTACGACTGGAGCAAGGAGATCGCGACCTGCGATCCGGAGTACTACCGCTGGAACCAGTGGTTCTTCCTCCGGATGTGGGAGCGCGGCCTCGCCGTCCGCAAGAAGGCTCCCGTCAACTGGTGCCCCTCCTGCGAGACCGTGCTCGCCAACGAGCAGGCGGAAGGCGGAGTCTGCGACCGATGCAAGACCCCGGTCGTCCAGAAAGAGCTGGAGCAGTGGTTCCTGAAGATCACCGAGGAGGCCGAGTCGCTTCTCGCCGGCCTCGACGCCCTCGAAGGGAAGTGGCCGGAAAAGGTCCTCACGATGCAGAGGAACTGGATCGGCCGGAGCGTCGGCGCCGAGGTCGATTTCCGGGTTCCGGAGATCGACGAGACGCTCACCGTCTTCACGACCCGGCCGGACACGCTCTACGGCGCGACGTTCCTCGCCCTCGCGCCGGAGCACCCGCTCGTCGGCCGGCTCGCGGCGGGCAGCGGCGACCGCGCGCGGATCGAGGAGTTCGTCGCCCGCGTCCGGCGGAAGTCCCGCATCTCGCGCGAAGCGGAGAGCGCCGAGAAGGAGGGGATGCCGACCGGGTTCTCGGCGGTCAACCCCGTCAACGGGGAGGCGCTCCCGATCTGGCTCGCGAATTTCGTCCTTCCCGACTACGGGACCGGCGCGATCATGGCCGTTCCCGCGCACGACCAGCGCGACTTCGAATTCGCCCGGAAGTTCGGACTTCCGGTCCGCCCGGTCTACCGGACGGCCGAAGGGGAGATGGACCCGTCGGCGATGACGGCGGCCTCGCCCGACACGGGCTTCCTCTGCCGGTCCGGCGACTGGGACGGGACGCCGAACGGTCCCGAGGCGGTCGCCCGCGCGATCGCGACGCTCGAACGCAGCGGGACCGGCCGGGCGCGGGTGACGTACCGCATCCGCGACTGGCTGATCTCCCGCCAGCGATACTGGGGGACGCCGATCCCGATGATCCGGTGCGAGAAGGACGGCTGGGTGCCCGTCCCCGACTCGGGCCTCCCGGTCCTGCTTCCGCCGGAGGCGCCCTTCACGGGAAGGGAGGCAATCCCCTCGAAAAGGTGGACGCGTTCGTCAACGGCGCCGTGCCCCTCGTGCGGCGGGCCGGCGAGGCGCGAAACCGACACGATGGACACTTTCGTCGATTCCTCCTGGTACTACGCCCGGTATCTCGACCCGCACGACTCCGCCGCGCCCTTCGACCCGTCGATCGCGCGCCGGTGGATGCCCGTCACGCAGTACGTCGGAGGGATCGAGCACGCGATCCTCCATCTCCTCTACGCGCGGTTCTTCGCGCGGGTGATGCGGCGGATGGGCCTGATCGACGTCGACGAACCCTTCGCGGCGCTCTTCAACCAGGGGATGATCACGAGGATCAGCCCCGCCGGGCGGATCGAGAAGATGTCGAAGTCGCGGGGCAACGCCGTCTCGCTCGATCCGCTGATCGCCGCCCGGGGCGCGGACGCCGTCCGGACCTACGTGCTCTTCCTCGGCCCGGCCGAATTCGAGGCGGAATGGAGCGACCAGGGGATCGCGGGCGCGGAGCGGTTCCTCGCTCGGCTCCGCGCGCTCGTGGACCGGCTGATCGAGGCGGCGCCGCCTCCCGGGCCCGCGGAGACGGACGGCTCCGATTCGCCCGCCGAGCGCGCCCGGCACGCGGCGATCCGGAAGGTGACCGAGGACTTCGAGGCCTTCTCGTTCCACACGGCAGTCGCCCATTTGATGGAATACCTCCGCGTGGCCGCGGATCTCGTCGCCGACGCCGGGGCGAGCCCCGCGGAGAAATACGCGGCGGCCCGGACGATCGTCGCGCTCGCGCATCCGGTCGCGCCCCATCTGACCGAAGAGCTGAACGAGCGCCTCGGCGGACGGCGAACGCTCCTCGCCGGGAGCTGGCCGGTCTTCGATCCGGCGCTCGCGCGCCAGGAGACGGTCGAGTTCGCGGTCCAGGTCAACGGCCGGCTACGGGGGCAGGTGGCGCTTCCGCGGGGCGCCGCCGAGACGGACGTCCTTCGGGCCGCGGAGAACTCGGAATCGATCGCGAAGTGGATCGCGGGCAAGGAGCGGGTGAAGGTGATCTTCGTGCCGGACCGGCTCGTCAACGTCGTCGTCCGTTGAGGACGAGGAATATTCGTCCGTTGAGGACGAGGAACATTCGTCCGTTGAAGAGGCGGAACGTGCGTCCGGGGCCGCGCGGGTTCCCGGCCGCGCGCGCGGCGCTCGCCGGCCTTGCGCTTCTCGCCGCCGCCGCATCGGTCGGCTGCGGCTACACGCTCGTCGGCCAGGGGAGCTTCCTTCCCGGCACGATCAAACGGATCGCGTTTCCCACGTTCAAGAACTCGACCTCCCGCGTCGGCCTCGAGCAGCGGCTGTCCGCGGCGGTCGCGCGCGAGCTCGCCTCGCGGGGACGCTTCTCGGTCTCGCCGAAGGAGGGGGACGGGGACGCCGAGCTCTCCGGGGACATCCTCGCGTTCGCGCTCCGACCCGTGGCGGCCGACTCGCTGGGCCGCGCGACACGCTACCAGATCGAGATCACCGCGAAGGTCGCGCTGACCGAGCTCCCTTCCGGGAAGCCGATCTGGAAAAACGATGCTTACACTTTCCGGGAGAACTACGACGTCGCGGGTGGGGGAGTGGGGGCTTCGAACTATTCCGATCTCGAGAACGTCGCGATCGACGCCGAGGCCGACCGGTTCGCGCAGTCTCTCGTGACGAGCGTCCTGGAGGGGTTCTGAGCTCTTTCCCGGAGATCGATCCCGCCGGGGCGGCGGCGCTCCGCGGCCGGCCCGGGGTCGTCTTCCTCGACGTGCGGGAGCCCGCCGAGCACGCCGTGGCCCGGATCGACGGAGCGGTCCTCGTGCCCATGCGCGAGATCCCCGGCCGGACGGCCGAGCTCGACCCGGAGGGAAGGATCGTCGTCTTCTGCCACCACGGCGCGCGATCCGCGATGGTCGTGGACTGGCTGCGGCGCAACGGCTTTTCCGGCGCGGTCAACCTCTCGGGCGGAATCGACGCGTGGTCGTGCGAGGTGGATCCGGCGGTCCCGAGGTACCGGTAGGGAAAATCCGAATATCGAATCTCGAAATCCGAAACAATTCCGAAATTCGAAATCCGAAACGGGGAAGGGCAGGCCGAGAATTTCGGACCGTCCCTGATGTCCCCCGGATTCGGCGGCTCCCGTTTCGCCCATTGGGATTTCGGTGATTCGGATTTGTTTCGCGCTTCGGGTTTCGAATTTGGAGTTTTCAGTCCTCCGGCAGCTCCGCCAGCCACGCCTCGCCGGACACGTCGGCAGGCATCCGCCAGTCTCCGCGCGGCGAGAGGGCGACGGTGCCGACCTTCGGCCCGTCCGGCATCGCATTGCGCTTGTACTGGTTGGCGAAGAAGCGCGTGAGGAACGTCCGCAGGGTCCCGACGCGCACTTCCTCCGGGTAGACCCCGTCGAACGCACGCCCGGCCAGGAACAGCAGCTTCCGGGGCGGATCGCCGCCGCGGAGGAAGTGGTACAGGAAGAAATCGTGGAGCTCGAACGGGCCGAGGATCTCCTCGGTCTTCTGGTGGATCCCGCCGTCCTTCAACGGCAGGAGCTCGGGCGAGACGGGCGTCCCGAGCACGTCCTCGAGAACGACCGAGAGCGCTTCGGAGCCGCGGCGCGCGAACCACGCGACGACCTGCCGGACGAGGGTCTTCGGCACCGAGGCGTTCACGTCGTACATCGAGATGTGGTCGCCTCCGTACGTGGACCAGCCGAGGGCGATCTCGGAGAGGTCCGCCGTGCCGATGACGATCCCCTGCTCGGCGTTGGCGAGATCCATGAGGATCTGGGTGCGTTCGCGCGCCTGCGCGTTCTCGAAGGTCCGGTCCGGCTCCCCGGCGTGCCCGATGTCCTGGAGATGCCGCGCGACGGCGGGGCCGATCGGGATTTCCCGGAGCTCCGCGCCGAGCGCGCCGGCGAGCTTCCGGGCGTTCTCGCGGGTCCGGTCCGAGGTGCCCGGGCCCGGCATCGCGATCGCGAGGAGCATCCGGGGTTCGAGACCCATCTCGGCGAGCGCCCGGGAGCAGACGAGGGTCGCGAGCGCCGAATCGAGCCCCCCGGAGAGGCCGACGACCGGCCGGAGCGTGGCGAGATGGCGCAGCCGCCGCACGAGCCCGCCGGTCTGGATCTGCACGACCTCCTCGCACCGGGCGTCGAGCGTGGCGGGATCGGCCGGAACGAAGGGTGCCGGCTCGATCCGCCGGGTGAACCGGCGCGAGGCGACGGCCTTTTCGGAGACGGTCACGGTCCGGAACCGCGCCGTGCTCGCGGCGGCGGCGTCGGCGAAGCTGCCGGTCCGGTCCCGGTCGGCGGTCAGGCGGTCGACGTCCACGTCGGCGACGGTGAGCGTCGGGCCCTCCTGGAACCGGCGCTCCTCCGCGAGGATCACTCCGTTCTCCGCGATCAGGGCGTGCCCGCCGAAGACGAGGTCGGAGGAGGACTCGCCCGGCCCGGACGAGACGTAGACGAGACCGGCGAGGCAGCGGGCGGACTGGGCGGCGACGAGGTGCGTGCGCCGGTAGTCGCTCTTGCCGATCGTTTCGTCGGACGCGGAGAGGTTCGTCAGGATCTGGGCTCCGGCGAGCGCCTGCGCGGAGGACGGGGGAGTCGGGACCCAGAGGTCCTCGCAGATTTCGATGCCGAAGATCACCTCCCGCTCCCAGGAGGCGCGGAACAGGAGATCGCGGCCGAACGGGACCGACTCGCCGGCGATCTCGCCCTCGCCTCCGTCGACCGCGGCGCCCGAAACGAACCACCGTTTCTCGTAGAATTCCTTGTAGTTCGGCAGGAACGTCTTCGGCACGATTCCGGCGAGTCTTCCGCGGGAGTACACCAGCGCGGTGTTGAAGAGCATGCCGCGGAACCGCCAGGGAGCGCCGACGACCGCCACGATCGACCGGGGAAGCGCGCCGGCGAGCTCGGTGGCCGCGCTCCGGACCGCCTCCTCGAGGCGCTTCTGCAGGAAGAGATCGCCGCACGTGTAGCCGGAGATCGCGAGCTCCGGGAAGACGACGAGCCGCGCCCCCTCTTCTTCCGCCTTCGCGGCGAGCGCGGCGATGCGCTCGGCGTTGACGTCGGGGCGCGCCGGAGCGCAGAGCGGAACGGCAGCAGCCACCCGGACGAACCCGAACTCCGCGGGAGTGCTCACGGCATGATTATTTCACGCCGGACGCGCTTACAATCGCCCCGATGGCCCGGCAGACGCACGTGGACGCGCGGGGGAACGCGCGGATGGTCGACGTCGGCGCGAAGGAGCCCACCCGGCGCGCCGCGTCGGCCCGGGGCGAAGTGCGGCTCTCGGCGGCGGCGTTCTCGGCTCTCGCCGGCGGAACGCTCGCAAAAGGGGATGCGCTGGCCGTCGCGCGGATCGCGGCGATCCAGGCCGCCAAGCGCACTTCGGAGATCGGTGCCTCTGTGCCATCCGGTTCCCCTCGACGGCGTCCGGGTCGAGATCGCGCTCGACGCGCGCCGCCGCGCGGCGACGATCACCGTGCGGGCGACGACGGAGGCGAAGACCGGCGTCGAGATGGAGGCGCTCACGGCGGTCGCCGCCGCGGCGCTCGCGATCTACGACATGGTGAAGGGGATCGATCGGGGCTCGCGGATCGCGGAGATCGCGCTCGTCGAGAAGCGCGGGGGCCGTTCGGGGACGTGGGTCGCGGCGGATCGAGCCCGCTCCCCGGCCCGGCGGAAGCGATGATCCGCGCGGCCGTCCTGACGGTGTCCGACGGCGTGGCGGCGGGGACCGCGAGGACGCGAGCGGTCCGGCGCTCGCGGCCGCCTGCGCGGACGCGCTGGGGCGCGCGGGTCGAGCGGGCCGTCGTCGCGGACGACCGCGATGCGATCGCCGCGAGGCTCCGGGCCTGGAGCGCCGCGGGCGTCGATCTCGTGCTCGCGACCGGAGGCACCGGCGTGTCGCCGCGGGATCGCACCCCCGAGGCTTTCCGCGATGCGCTCGACTTCGAGATCCCGGGGCTCGCGGAGAAGATGCGCTCCGAGACCGGCGCATCGCTTCCGGCGGCCTATCTCTCGCGGCAGGTCGCGGGGGTCGCGGGCCGCACGGTCTGCGTCGCCCTGCCCGGCTCGCCCGCCGGCGCGGTCGATTGTTTCCGCGCCGTCGCGGCGCTGCTTCCGCACGCGATCGCGCTCGCGCGGGGGGACCGCCCCGGCCATCCGCGGCCTCAGGGCGCCCGGTAGAGCCTTTCGGGCCGGATCAGCTCGTCGAATCGGGCGGCGGGGACCGCCTCGGCGAAGAAGTGCCCCTGCATGACGTGGCACTCGCGCCCGCGCAGGAACTCGACCTGCTCCGCCGTCTCGACGCCTTCGGCGATCACGTCGATCCTGAGCTCCTGCGCCATGACGATCGCCGCCCGGACGATCGCCGCGTCGTTGGCGTCGGAGCAGACGTCGCGGACGAAGGCCTGGTCGATCTTGATCGTGTCGATCGGGAATTTCTTCAGGTACGAGAGGGACGAATACCCCGTCCCGAAATCGTCGATCGTGATGCGGACGCCGAGCTCCTTCAGCGCGCGGAGAGCGACGACGCTCGCCGCGACGTCCCGCATCGCGACGCTCTCGGTGATTTCGAGCTCCAGCGCTTCCGGGGGGAACCCCGTTTCCCGGAGCACCGTGTCGACGCTCTGCGCGAGCTCGTGCTGCTGGAACTGGCGCGCCGAGAGGTTGACCGAAAGGCGCAGGTCCGGCCGTCCTCCCGCGTGCCAGTTCCGCATTCGCGCGCAGGCGGATCGGAGGATGCGCTCGCCGAGGGGAACGATCAGGCCGGTCTCCTCCGCGATCGGGATGAATTCGGAGGGCGCGAGGCGGCCGCGCGCCGGGTGCTCCCACCGCGCGAGCGCCTCGGCGCCGACGATCCTGCCCTCGCGGACGTCCACGAGAGGCTGGAAGTGAACGCCGACCTCGTCCTGCTCGAGCGCCTTGCGCAGGTCGGTCTCGAGCGCGAGGCGGCGGATCGCGTCGTGCGTGTGCTGGGACGTGTGGAACTGGAAGTTGTCCCGTCCCTCCTGCTTGGCGCGGTACATCGCGATGTCGGCGTTCTTGACGAGGGCCTCGCGGTCCTCGCCGTGGCGCGGGAAGATGCTGATGCCGATCGACGCGGTGACGTAGAGCTCGCGCTCGCCGAGGAGGAACGCCCTCTTGAAGAGCCCGAGCACGTTCTGGGCGACTCGCGCCGCGTCGTCCTCGTGGTCGATCCGCGCGAGCAGGATGATGAACTCGTCGCCGCCGAGCCGCGCCAGGGTGTCGCCGCCGCGGATCAGCTGCGAGAGCCGGAGCGCGACCTTCTGCAGGAGGACGTCGCCGACCTTGTGTCCGAGGCTGTCGTTGACGACCTTGAAGCGGTCGAGGTCGAGAAAGAGGATCGCGAGGCGGTGCCCCTCCCGGCGCGCCTGGGAGAGCGCGATCTCGAGCCGGTCCGCGAACCGGGCCCGGTTCGGCAGATCCGTCAGCGCGTCGTGGTAGGCGAGCCTCTCGATCTCCTGCTTCGCGCGCTTGCTCTCGGTGATGTCGCGGCAGACCGAGAGGATCGCGTTCTCGCCCCGGTACTCGACGACCGACGAGCTCACGAGCAGGTCGATCGGAGTCCCGTCGCGGTGGAAGTGCACGGTCTCGAGGTTCTCGGAGGCTCCCTCGCGGAGGATCCGGCGGATCTGCTCCTCGCTCCGAGGAACGTCGCGGGTGAAGTTCTTCAGGCTCATGCCGACGATCTGGTCGCGCGGGAGCCCGTACGTCTCGCAGGCCTTCCGGTTGACCTCGAGGATCATCTGCGACTCCGGGCGGAGGATCAGGATCGCGTCGTTGGCGCTCTCGAAGAGGTCCCGATACTCCCGGGCCGAGCGACGGAGCGAGTCCTCCGCCCGCTTGCGCTCCGTGATGTCGGTGATCGCGCCGAGCGTCCCCACGACCCGCCCTTCCGCGTCGCGGAAGGGGATCGCGTTCACCTCCACGAAGAACCGGCCGCCGTCCTTCCGGCGCATCTCGACTTCGTACCGCTCCGACTGCCCGCGCAGGCGGCGCCGGTGGCGCTCCGCGAGGGCGGGCCAGTCCTTCGGGGCGAGAAAGAGCTCGTTGGCGGGGCGGCCGACCATCTCGGCGACGGCGTACCCGGTCATCGCCGCCATCCGTTCGTTCGCGAAGAGGATGCGGTCGCCGCCGTCGGTGATGAGCAGCCCCTCGTTCAGCGTCTCGACGACGGCGCGGTGCCGTTCCTCGCTCTCCCGGAGGGCGGTCTCCGCCCGATGGCGCTCGCTCACGTCGCGGAAGCTCCAGACGCGCCCGGCCGGCCGACCGTCCACCCGCTGCGGGATCGAGTAGCGCTCGAACACGCGCCCGTCGCGGAAATGGAGCACGTCGAAGCTCTCCGCTTCCGGCTGGGCGTAGAGGTCGCGGACCTTGCGGAGGAAGGCGTCGGGATCGGCGAGCTGCTCGAGGACGACGGAGAGGGCGGCGTCGTCGTTTCCGGTCGCGAGCACCGCCTCGGGGATGCGCCACATCCGGACGAAGCGCCGGTTCGTGCTGACGATCTTCCCCGCGGCGTCCACGACGAGAAGACCGTCGGCGGTCGATTCGAGGGTCGCGGAGAGAAGCGACAGCGCTTCCCGGAGCTTCCGCTCGTCGCGCTTCCGGGCGGTGATGTCGCGGACGACGGCGATCAGCTTCGGCGTGCGGTCGCCGCCGAACGGCTTGAAGACGATCTCCATCTCGACACGCTCGCCGGCCTTGTTCAGGATCGCCGTTTCGAACGTGTATTTCGGAGAGAACGCCGCCCGCCTCGCCCGGAGCTGCCGGCGGAGACCGCGGCGGTCTTCTGCGGGGACGAGCTCGAGCAGGGAAGGGAGAGCGTGCAGTTCGTCCGCGCCGTATCCGGTCAGCCGGCAGAACGCGTCGTTGGCGGAGACGAGTCTCTCCCCCTCGGTCACGAAGAATCCCTGGCCGAGGTCGCTCTGCGCCTGGAGGAGGGCTTCCAGCTCGGAGACGATTTCTTCGGGAGAGGGCCGCTCCGTCGCCTGCGCCGGGCTCGGGTCGGTCATTTCCCCGATTGTACCCGATGCTATGCTCGCGCGATGTACGCGATCGCGATCATTCGCTACCGCCGCCCGCTGGAGGACGTCCTCCGCGAGCTCGACGGCCACCGCGCGTACCTGCGCGGCCTCCGCGAGCGCGGCACGCTCCTGGCCTCGGGACCGTTCGAGCCGCGGAGCGGCGCCGCGCTCCTCCTCCGCGTCTCCGACGAGTCCCCGCAGCGGGATCTCGACGCGATCCGCGACGGCGATCCTTTCGTCGCGGGCGGGATCGCGCAGTACGAGATGCAGGTCTGGATGCCCGTGATCGGCAGGGAATCCCTGGACCGGATCGGGTAAACGCCCGGCGGGGCCTCGGTCGCGGCCGCGCGGCCGGGGCCGCGCTCCCGGGTCCGGGGAAGGCGGCGGTCAATCGCGGCGGTACAGGGCCAGGATCCCGCGCGAAAATCCGTAGGCGATCAGGCCCGCCGCCAGCGCCGCCAGGAGACCCGGCCCGAAGGGGAGGCGCTCGACCCGGCGGAGCGCCTCGCCGGAATCGGCGATCTCCCGGGGGTTCGCATCGACTCCCGCGCGGACGAGGAAGAGGGCGATCGCTCCCACGAGCGCTCCGTGCGCGGCGATCCCGAAGCGGGCGGCCCGTTCCGCCCACCGGCGCGGCTCCCGTGCCATCCCCCGCCGGCGGAATCGCTCCCGGAGCCGGCCGGTCGCGCCCTGGACGATCTCGAGCAGAGCGAAAACGCCGGCAGCCGCTCCGGCGGCGACGAGCGCCCGCGGGCCCCAGGATCGGGCGAGGAGCCAGCCGACGGCGCTCCGAACCACGGAAGCGCCCGTCCGCCGCACGCTTTGCGCGACCCGGAGCGCGGTGAACCCGAGCGCCGCGGCGGCGGCCCCGCGGGCGCCGGCCGCGATCCGGCCGGCGGCGGTCCGCCGGGTGAAGGCCTCCAGCGCCCGGAAGATCGCGTCGGCGAAAAGACCGGCCGCGGCGAGCGCCACGACGAGCGTCCCGTGCGGTTCGCGGAGAACCCATCGAAGAGCGTCATCCGGGCCGGCCGCCGATCCCGCGCCGGCCGCGAGAGCGGCCCGCGCGGCGAGGAATCCCATCGCGAAATAGACGAGTCCCCGCGCCGCGTCCCCCATCCGGCCGAGGAACGCGAGACGGGCGACCGCGCGGGCGCGCCTCTCAACCAAGACGTTTCGCCAGCCAGTCGAGCGCTTCGCGCTCCGCCCAGGAGCCGAGCCGCCACGGCGGACCGTCCGGAAACCCGAGATGGCTTCCCGACTCCGTTATCCGGAATTCGATCGCCGCCGAGGCGGCGCCCCGCGCGCGTTCCACGGCTTCCTCGGGGAGGAACGGATCGTTTCGCGCCGTCAGGCACAGGGTCGGGACGGAGATGGAGGGAAGGAACCCGAGCGAGCTCGACTTCGCGTAGTAATCCGCGGCGCCGGAGAATCCGTGGAGCGGAGCGGTAGCGGCGTCGTCGAACTCGAAGAAGTTCCGGGCGGCCGAGATCCGCCCCGCGTCGGTCCGCCGGGCGGCTTCGGCGAAACGCGTTCGAACCGCGAGCGCTTTCGGCCGAAGGCTCCGCAGGAAGACCGACGTGTAGAGGGGGCCGAAACCGCGTTCGAGGTGGCGCGCGCAGGCGAGCAGGTCGTAGGGAACGGAGATCACGGCCGCGGCCCGGACCCCGGCGTTTCCCTCGCCCAGCCACTTGAGGAGCACGTTCCCGCCGATCGACGCGCCCGCCGCCAGGAGCGGGGCAGCCGGATCGCGCCGGGAGAGGACGCGCGCGACGAGATCGAGATCGCCCGTTTCCCCCGAGTGATAGAGGCGCGCCGTCCGGTTCGCGATGCGCCGCGCGAGGCGGCCGGGATCGCGGGCGCACGAGCGGAAGTTCAGGACGGTGGCGTTCCATCCCCGTTGCGCCGCGCCTCCCGCGAGTCCCTGCGCGTACGACGAGTACGAGCTCCCCTCGAGGCCGTGCAGGACGAGCAGCCTCGGGCGGCCGGGCTCTCCGGTGCCGGCGTGGTCGAGGACGAGCTCGTCCCCGTCGGGCGTCGCGAGCGTCTCGCGGCGGTAGCGGAGCCGCCGGCGCGGCCGGAGGAGAGCGCCGGCGGCGAGCTGGAGATGGGCGTTTCGCAGCCAGATCGGCGGACGGAACGAAGTCGGCACCGGCGGATCTTACCGGCGTCGCCGCGGGGCGATCGGCGTGATTAAATCGCGCCCATGCCGATACGACGCACGCTCGTCCTTCTCGTCCTCGTTCTGTCGCTCGTCGACGCCGCCGGCGCCGCGCCGAAGCCGGCCGAAAAGCCGCCCGCGAGGGCCGACGAAACGGCCGGCCGGAACGCCGAAGCGAAGGAGGCCGGGAATTCGGAGCCTCTTCCCGCGATCGCGGACCGCGCCCGCGGACTCTCCCGGCACGACGGGTTCCTCCCGTATTACTGGGACGCGCGCCGCGGCGTTCTGCTGATCGAGATCGCGCGCGAGAACGAACCGTTCCTCTACGGCGCCGGGCTCGCCTCGGGGGCCGGTCTCGTCGAGCCGACGATCGACCGCGGCGAGATCGGCGCGCTCGGGCTCTGCCATTTCGAGCGCATCGGGCCGCGCGTTCTCCTCGTCCAGGAGCAGACGGAGAACCGGGCGGGAAGCGCCGATCCGGAGCAGAGGCGCGTCGTCGCCGAGTCGTTCCCGACGTCGGTCCTCGCGGCGCTCCCGATCGTGGCCGAATCGGGTGGCACGGTGCTCGCCGATGCGACGGAGTTCCTGGTCCGCGACGCGGGGATCGCCGCTCTCCTGCGGCAGGCGAAGCAGGGGGAGTGGCGGGCCGACCCCGCGCGCTCCGTCCTCTCCCTCGACCGGACCGGAGCGTTCCCGCGGAACACGGAGATCGAGGCCCAGGTGACCGTCGTTTCCGAGAATCCCTCCCCCGCGGTGGCCGCGGTGCTGCCGGACGGGAAGACCATGACGCTCCGCGTCCATCACACGTTCCTGAAGCTCCCCGAGCCGGGCTTCGCGCCGCGGCCGCTCGATCCCCGGATCGGGTTCATCCCTCTGTTCTACCGGGACCACACCGCGCCGTTCACGCAGCCGCTCGAGCGGTACCTGGCCTGCCGGTGGCGCGTCGACGCGGGGCATCCGATCGTGTATTACCTCGACCGCGGAATTCCCGAGCCCGAGCGGTCGGCGATGAGGGAGGCGGCGCTCTGGTGGAACCACGCGTTCGCCGAGGCGGGACTTCCGGATGCGCTCGTCGTCGAGGACCTGCCCGTGGGGGCGACGTTCCTCGATGCGCGCTATTCGGGCATCGAATGGATCGACCGCGCCGAGCGGAGCTGGTCGTTCGGCGAGATCCAGGTCGATCCGCGGACGGGCGAGATCGTCCACGGGGTCGCGCGCATCGACGCCTACCGCCGGCGGACGACGGGCCGGATGTGGAGGAACTTCCTCGAGCCGCCCGCGCCGGCCGGCCGGGAATCCGGATCGCCGCTCGCGTGCGCGGCGGGAGACGCTCCCGATCTCTCCTGGCTCGCTTCGGGCGGCGACTCCGGCGAGCCGGGCATCGGCGAGCAGGCGCTCGTCCTCGAGCGCCTCCGGTACCTCGTCGCGCACGAGGTCGGCCACACGCTCGGGCTGATGCACGACTGGGCGGCGACGACCTTCGGCTGGGGCTCGGTCATGGATTACCTCGCTCCCCACGTCGAGCTCGAGCACGGGCGCCTCGACTTCTCCGACGCCTATCCGTCGGACATCGGCTCGTACGACCGGCTGATGATCCGCTGGGGCTACTCGGCCGACGGCAGCCCGGCCGCCCTGGACGCGATCGTGCGCGAGGGATACGCGCGCGGAAACGTGTACCCGCTCGAGAGCGATCCCCGCTGGGCCGAGTACGACTGGGGAAAGGACCCGGTCGCCTGGCTCGACACGACGCTCCGCGTGCGCCGCGTGATCCTCGATCGGTTCGGCGTCGGCCAGCTCTCGCCGGGCGAGCCGGTCTACGATCTCCAGAGACGCTTCTCGCTCGCGTACCTGTACCACCGGTTCGCGATCCGGGCGGCGCAGCAGTTCGTCGGAGGCCAGTTCCAGACGAACGCGCTCGCGGGCGACGGGCAGACGCCGGTCGCCTGGGTCGACGCGGCCCGGCAGAAGGAAGCGATTCGCCTCCTGCTCGAGGCGCTCCGCCCGGAAAACCTCGACATCCCCGACCGGATCACGGCCGCCCTCGTCGCCGCGCCGCAGGGAGAGAACCCGACGCCGGAACGCTTTCCCTCGGAAGCGGGAGACACGTTCAGCCCTCTCACCGCGGCACGGACGCTCTCCGGCCTCGTCATCGCTCCGCTCCTCGAGCGGGAACGCGCCGCGCGGCTGACGCTCGACCGCGAGCCGGGAGCGCCGACGCTCGACGGGTTGCTCCACGACCTCGTCTCGGCGACGTGGGGCCCGGCGCCGGCGGAGCCGCCGCGCCGGGCGGCCCTGCGGCGGGTCGAACAGAGGGTCCTGCTCGACCGGATGATGGATCTCGCGTCCGACGACCTCGCGTCTCCCGAGGTTCGGGCGGAGACGACCGCGGCCCTCTCCGATCTTCGCGCGCGGCTCGCCGTGACGCGCGGCGGCGATCCTGCGGCGCGCGCGCACCTGCTGCTGGCCCGCCGCGACCTCGCCGAGTTCCTGGAGAAGCCGGAAGTCCGGAACCGGCGGCGGACCGCTCCGAAGCCGCCCCCCGGAAGACCGATCGGCGCCCGCGGAGCGCGGTGAGCGGGCCGGCGCCGACCTGGATCTCGCGCGAGGCGCTCGACGCGCTTTCCCGGGAGGCGGCGGGAACGCCGCATCTCCATCCCCCGCGGAGCGAGACGGCCGTGGTCGTCGCGGGCCGGATCGCGATCCTCTTCTTCGACGATTCCGGAAACCTGCTCGAGAGCCGGGCGCTCGAGCCGGCGGGCGCGGCGATCGGCGCCGATTTCCCGCCCGAAGCGTGGCACACGCTCGTCGCCCTGTCTCCGGGCAGCGTGTTCTTCGAGACGAAGGCGGGGCCGTACCGGCCTCCTCCGGAGGAGGATCTCGCGGCCTGGTCGCCGCCCGAAGGATCCCCGGAGGCGGCGCGCCTCGAGCGGTTCTGGCGCGATCTGTTCGGACCCGCCTGACGGCGGGGCAGTCACCGGTCGCGAGCTGAAAGTCGAAAGTCCGGGCACCGGGTCCCGACATTCGACTGCGCACGGGAGGACCTTCGACGCTCGTGTCCCGTCCCGGAAATAGCTTTCGCGTCGTTCGGAGCGCCGTGGGGTAAGCTGCCAGTCGCGGCGACGAAGGCGATGCGGTGCCATCCCCGCTTTCGCGAGGACCTCGTCGCGGCGGCGCCGCAGATTGCCCCGCGCCGCCCGAACCCGAAAGGCGCCAGCACATTGCGAACGATGGCGGCGTTGCGTCGCGGGCCCGATGCTCCCGGCATCTGCTCCCGCGACGCGTCTGGCCCTCGTCCGCAAGCCGCAGGCGCGACGCTGAAGTTATTTCCGGGACGGGACACTAGGCCGGCGCCGCGCGCTTGACGACGAGGATCGAGACGTCGTCCTCCGGAACGGTGCGGCCGCAGAATCGGATGACCTCTGAGGCGAGCGCCTCGACGACGTCCGAGGCCGCGCGCCACGCGTTGGCGCGAACGATCGCCGCGATCCGGGCGTCGCCGAACTCCTCGCCCTCGACGTTTCTCGCTTCGGCGAGGCCGTCCGAGCAGAAGACGAGCAGCTCTCCCGGCCCGAGCGCGGCCGGAATCGGACGCCAGGCGAGCCCCTCCTTGATCCCGAGGGGATAGGCGCCTTCGCCGATCTCGCGCCGGACGGTCCCCTCCGGGTCGGTGAGGAGGAGCGGCGGATGTCCGGCGAGGGTTGCCGACAACGCGCCGTCGGCGCCGAGCACGACGTAAGCGCAGGAGAAGAAGGATCTCGGGCCCCCGGTCCGGCACAGCGTGCGATTCAGCGCGGCGACGATCGCCGGCGGGGTCGGATCGGCGTCGATCTGCGTCTGGAAGGCGGCGTGCGCGACCGCCATGACGAGCCCCGCCGCCATCCCGTGCCCCGACGCGTCGCCGAACAGGATCGCGAGCCGCCCGTCGGGGAGCCGGGCGAAGTCGTAGAGGTCACCGCCGACCATGTTCGCGATCCGGTTCCAGGCCGAGAGCTGGAAGCCGGGAAAGTCGGGTACCGCCTTCGGCAGGAGGTCGCGCTGGAGCTCGCGCGCGAGCACGAGCTCGTCGCGGAACTGCAGCTTGTCGACGAGCTCCATCGCGAGGAGGAACGCCATCAGGAGGAAAGCGACGAGGAGGAAGTCCACGGTGTTCGACGCGAGCCGCCAGTTGTCGATGTCCGGGCGGTGGCCCGAAGACATCTGGAGTCCCGTGACGAGGGCCCCGAGCAGGAAGAGCGCCGCGATCGCGAAGACGAGGCGGCGCGGCGGCGCGAGCCGCTTGACGAGACCGAACGCGATCGCGTTGACGACGCGGACGAAGCGCTTCAGCCCGCGCCGCGTGCTCTCGATCTCGTCGCGGTGCTCGGAGACGAGCTGCTGCCGCGCGGACTTCCATTCCCGCGAATACAGCCCGACGATCTCGTCGCGGCGGAGCGAGCCCGCCGTCTCCTTCGCCATCGCGATCCAGTCGCGGACGATGGGCATGCCCGAGGATACGAAAAAGCGAAGGGGATGTTCAGGTCGGGTCCTCGGTCGCCCGCCGGGGGGCCGAAGCGCTCCAGGGCCGAACGGGTCGTGAGCGGACCGAGCCCTGTGGGGTGGCCGGAACGATCCGAGGTCGTTCCGGCGACACTTGTCGGGCCCTCATTGGCTCCGGTCGGGCACCGAAGCAGTCGAGGGCCGAACGGGGCCGCGAGCGCAGCGAGCCGCCAAATACCCTCTCCCCTGGGGAGAGGATGCCGCGTACTCGCGGCAGGTGAGGGTCCGCGTAGGAGGCCCGAGCCGCGAGAGGTCGCCGCGCGGCACCACCATCCGCGAAGTAATCGAGCGGATGGTCCGCGCGGCGGGAGCAATCGCGATCCGAGGCCGGCGAGTGTCGCGATTGCGACGGTCGAGCGTCGTTCCGGCGACGGGGTTTAAGATCCGCGCGTGTTTTGCTTTGGAATCGACGCGCTGGAGGCGGATCCCGCCGCCGTCGAGGGCGCGCGCGTCGCGCTGCTGTCGCACCCGGCGGGAGTGAGCTCGGCCGGCGATCCGGCGTGGGAGGTCCTTCGGCGGATCCCGGGCTGCCGGCTCGCGCGCCTGTTCGGGCCCGAGCACGGGATCGACGGCAGCGCGCAGGACATGGACGCGGTCGGCGACGCGCTGCACGCCGCCACGGGGCTTCCGGTCCGTTCGCTGTACGGCGCCGAGTTCTCGTCGCTCGCGCCGGCTCCCGGCGACTTCGAGGGGGTCGACGTGCTCGTCTGCGACCTGCAGGACGTCGGGACGCGGTACTACACGTTCGTCTGGACGGTCTGCATGGCGATCGACGCCGCGGCCCGCGCCGGGGTCCGCGTCGTCGTCTGCGACCGGCCGAACCCGATCGGCGGCGCCGTCGAAGGGGAGCCGCAGGCGCCGGAATTCACCTCGTTCGTCGGCTGGAGGCGGGTGCCCGTTCGGCACGGACGCACCGTCGCCGAGCTCGCGCTCCAGTACCGGGACGAAGCCCGCCCCGAGGCGGACCTGACGATCATCCCGATGCGCGGCTGGGGGCGCCGCCGCGCCTGGCCTCCCGGAATTCCGTGGGTTTCCCCGTCGCCCAACATGCCGACGCTCGCGTCCGCGCGGGTCTATCCCGGCGGATGCCTCTTCGAGGGGACGAATCTCTCGGAGGGACGCGGGACGGCGCGCCCGTTCGAGCAGGCCGGGGCGCCCTGGCTCGACGCCGAGCGCCTCGCCGCGACGCTCGCCGAGCTGGCGCTGCCGGGCGTCCGGTTCCGGGCCGCCCACTTCCGGCCGGTGTTCCACAAATTCGCGGGGGAGACCTGCCATGGCGTGTTCCAGGACGTCCTCGACGCGGACGCGTACCGCCCGTACGAGACCGGTCTCCGGATCGTGGAGCATGCGGCCCGGCAGGCGCCGAAGGGTTTCCGCTGGCGCGCGGCGGCCTACGAGTTCGACCCGCGCCCTGCGATCGACCTGCTCACGGGCTCTCCCGAGTTCCGGGAGCGGCTCGACGCCGGGGAGGATCTCGAGTCTTTCTACGCCCGCCAGCGCGAGATCGCCCCCTTCGCGCCCGGGAGCCGCCTGTATGCCGACGAGTGGCCGGTCGCGATCGGAATCGCGGGCCGGCACGACTCCGGAAAAACCACGGTTCTCGAACGGCTCGTTCCCCTCCTGCGCGCCCGCGGGCTGTGCGTCGGCACGGTCAAGCACACGCCGCACGACGTCGTGGACGACGTCGCCGGAAAGGACTCGGCGCGCCACGTCGCGGCGGGAGGGGACCCGTCGGCGTTCGTCCGGCCGACGGCGACGACCGTGAGGCGGCGCGAGTCGATCGAGCTCGCGCGCCTCCTCGAGCGGGATTTCGGCGACTGCGACCTCGTCCTCGTCGAAGGGTACAAGTCGCTGCCGCTCTCCCGGATCGAGGTCGGCCGGTCGCGGGAACGGTCGGTGGAGTACGGAGGCCGCGACTTCACGAGCGACTTCGGCGGCCTGGTCGAGGCGCTGATGA
Source organism: uncultured Acidobacteriota bacterium (assembly GCA_963794295.1). Lineage (GTDB taxonomy): Bacteria > Acidobacteriota > Thermoanaerobaculia > UBA5066 > DATFVB01 > DATFVB01. Next base: position 80,665 of record CAWCDE010000007.1, on the reverse strand, counting down.
AGACCGCGCGCTTCTCCCCGTGAGGGTCCGCGCCGTCGTCTTCGACCTCGACGGGACGCTGATCGACGGCTACGAGGGGATTCACGACGCGCTCGGCTTCGCGATGGCGCGGCTCGGGCTGCCCGTCCCGGACCGGGAGCGCGTCCGGGGAATGGTGGGACACGGGCTGGAGAGCCTCCTCGCGCAGGCTGCGGGCCCCGATCTCGCCGCCGAGGGGGTTCGCTTCTTCCGCGAGCGCTATCCCGCCGTGGCGGTGAGCGGTTCGCGGCTGCTGCCCGGGGCGGCGGAGACCGTCGCCCGTCTGTCCGCCGGCGGCTCGATCCTCTCCGTCGCCTCGAACAAGCCCCTCCGCTTCTCCCGGATGATCCTCGAGGCCATGGGAATCGCGGGGTACTTCGCCCGGATCGCCGGTCCGGACGAGACGCATCCGCCGAAGCCCGATCCCGCGATGCTGCGATCGCTTCTCGCGGTCATGCACGCCGCCCCCGAAGAAACCGTCTGCGTCGGGGACATGGAGGTCGACGTGGCGTTCGCGCGGGCAGGAGGATGCCGCTCGGTCGTCGTCCCGTCGGGATCCCGCTCGAAGGCGTTCCTCCGCGGCGCGGGCGCGGACGAGCTGATCGAATCGATCGCCGAGCTCCCGGCCGCGCTCTCGCGCTTCGTTTGACAGAAATCGCCGCCGAGGGAAGAATCGATTCATGAGTGAAAAACCGCCGTTCGCCGGCTCCATCCGGTTCTTCCTTCCCGGTCCCGTGTGGGTTCGCCCGGAAGTGCTCGCCGCGCTGTCGAAGCCGATGATCGGACATCGCGGGAAGTCGTACGCCGACCTCCAGGAACGGATCGAGCGGCGCATCCCGACCGTCTTCGACACGAAGAACTTCGTGCTGCTGGCGACGTCGTCGGCGACGGGGCTGATGGAAGCCGGCCTGCAGAACGCCGCGCCCGCGCGGGTCCTCTCGGTGACCGTCGGCGCCTTCTCCGAACGCTGGAACAGGATCGCGACCGACAACGGGTTCGAGGCGGACAAGCTCTCGTTCGCCTGGGGGGAGGCCGCCGACCCGGACCGGGTCCGCCGGGCCCTGCGGGAGAAGAAGTACGACGCGGTGACCGTCGTCCACAACGAGACGTCGACGGGGGTGATCTCCCCGCTCGGCGAGATCGCGCGGGCCGTGCGGGAGAGCTCCGACGCCTTCCTGCTCGTCGATGCGGTGACGTCGCTTGCCGGGGCCCCGGTCGAGACGGATGCCTGGGGGATCGACCTCGTCCTCGCCGGGTCCCAGAAGGCGCTCGCGCTCCCGCCGGGGCTCGCCGTCGGCGCCGTCTCGAAGCGGCTCCTCGAGCGCTCGCGCGGCGCGGGCATCCGGTCCCATTACTTCCGGTTCTCGGAGTACGAGGAATTCTCGAAGAAGCACCACACGCCGACGACGCCGTCGATCCCCCATCTCTACGCGCTCGACGTCCAGCTCGACTTCCTCGAGCGCGAGACGATGGCGGCGCGGTTCGAGCGCCACCGCGAGCTCCAGCGGATGGTCGCGCGGTGGGCCGCCGGGAGCGGCTGCGCGTTCTTCGCGGCGCGCGAGGAAGACCGTTCGCCGACCGTGTCGTGCCTGCGGCCGCCGGAAGGAGTGTCGGCCGAGAAGCTCAAGAACAACCTTTCCGCCGCGGGCTGGACGATCGGCGGGGGATACGGGAAGCTGAAGAGCGAGACGTTCCGGATCAGCCACATGGGGGACATCGATCCGGATTCGCTCGCGAACCTCCTCTCCGCCGTCGACTCCGCGATTCCGGACAGCCGCGCTTGAGCCGGATCGTCGTCGCGGAAAAGATATCTCCCTCGGGGATCGATCGGCTCCGCGGCGACGGCCATGAGATCGTCGAGGCGGCCGGATGGCCGCGCGAGCGGCTCCTCGCCGCGCTCGCCGAAGCGGAGGTCCTCCTCGTCCGGAGCGGGACGAAGGTCGACGCGGAGCTCCTCGCGGCGGCGCCGCGCCTGGCGATCGTCGGGCGCGCGGGGGTCGGCGTCGACAACGTCGACATGCCCGCCGCGACGCGGCGCGGCGTGCTCGTCATCAACTCCCCGACGGGCAACGTCGTGTCGGCGGTCGAGCACACGTTCGCGCTGCTTTTCGCTCTCCTGCGCCGCGTCGTGCCGGCGGCGGCGTCGCTCGCGGCCGGAAAGTGGGAGCGGAGCGCCTTCGTCGGCGTCGAGCTCGAAGGGAAGGTCGTCGGGATCGTCGGCCTCGGGCAGGTCGGCTCGCGGGTCGCGAGCCGCGCCCAGGCGTTCGGGGCGTCGGTCGTCGGATACGACCCGTTCCTGCCGGCCGAGAAGGCGGCGGAGCTCGGGGTCGAGCTCCTCGCTCTCGACGATCTCCTCGGGCGCGCGGACGTCGTGACGCTCCACGCGACGGCGACCGAATCGGCGAAGCGGATGATCGACGCGCGCGCTCTTGCCGCCATGAAGCGCGGCGCGTTCCTCGTCAACGTCGCGCGGGGGAGCCTCGTCGATCTGGACGCCGTCGATGCGGCGCTCGCCTCGGGCCATCTCGGCGGCGCGGCCCTCGACGTCTTCGACCCGGAGCCGCCGGATCCCGCGCACCCGATCTTCCGGCGCGCCGGCGTCGTCGCGACTCCCCATCTCGGCGCTTCGACCCGGGAGGCGCAGGAGCGCGTGGCGGCGCAGACGGTGGACGCCGTCCGGGACGCGCTCGCGGGCGCCGCCTACGTTCCGGCGGTGAATCTCCCGTTCCGGAAGCTCGCCGACCCGGCCGGGGCCGCGGCCTGGATGGACCTCGCCGAGCGTTGCGCCCGTTTCGTGCGCGGCATCGCCGACGGGCTCGTGCGCGAGATCGCGATCGACGCCTGGAACCTCCCCTCCGAGTTCCTCCGCCCGGCGGCGCTCGCCGCCGTCAAGGGCGCGCTTTCGGGGGCGTCGCCGGAGACCGTCAACCTCGTCAATGCGCTCTCGGCCGCGCGGGATCGCGGGATCGCGATCGCGGAGACCTCGCACGAGGAGAAGGGCGGCTACGCCGCGCTGCTGCGGGTCACGGCGGCCGTCGACGGGCGGCGGCGCTCCGTGGACGGGACGATCTTCGGCCGCGGCGATTCCCGCATCGTGTCGATCGACGGCCGGGCGATCGAGTTCCGGCCGCGCGGTGTGGCGATCTACCTCGAAAACGACGACGTCCCGGGCGTCGTCGGCCTCATCGGCACGATCCTCGGGCGCGCCGGAATCAACATCGCGGAACTGGCGCTCTCCCGGAGCGAAGGGGGAGACGGCGCCGTTTCCGTGCTGTCGGTCGACACGCCCCCGCCTTCCGCCGCGGTCGCCGAGCTCGAGCGAGCCCGGCCGATCCGCTCGGTCCGCGTCGTCGAATGGTGAGGACCCGCGTCGCCGTCGTCTTCGGCGGGGCGTCGGTCGAACGGGAGGTGTCGGTCGTTTCCGCCCGGACCGTCATGGCGGGTTTCCCGGCGGACCGGTACGAGACGATCCCGGTCGCGATCGACCCCGCGGGGAACATCCGCGGCGACGCCGATTCCCGCGCGATCCTCGCCGGCGGTCCCGACGCCGTTCCCCCGTCGTTGATGCGGCTCCCGCCAGGACGCTTCGACGGGATCGATCTCGCGTTCCCGATCGTTCACGGCGAGACGGGGGAGGACGGCACGCTCCAGGGATTCTTCGAGACGCTCGGGATACCGTACGCCGGATCCGACGTCGCCGGGTCGGCGCTCGGGATGAACAAGGCGGCCTTCAAGGCGCGGATGCGCGAAGCCGGCCTGCCCGTCCCGCGCTCGGTCGCCGTGGACGCGGCGGCGTGGGAGACCGGCGCCGGTTCCGTCGCGGACGGCGTCGCGGCGCGCCTCCGGCTCCCGCTCTTCGTCAAGCCCTCGTCGGGAGGCTCCTCGCTCGGCGTGACGAAAGTCAAGGCGTGGGAGGACCTCGGGACGGCGGTCCGGGCCGCCCTGGCCTACGACCGGACGGTCCTCGTCGAGGAGGGGATCGACGCGCGCGAGGTGGAATGCGCCGTGCTCGGCAACGACGAGCCGGAGGCGTCGGGCTGCGGCGAGATCGTTCCGGGACGGGAGTTCTACGACTACGAGGACAAGTACATCTCCGGCGGGGCGCGTCTCCTCGTGCCCGCGCCGCTTCCGGCGGAGGTCGCCGACGAGGTGCGCGGGATCGCCCGACGGGCGTTCGCGCTCGCCGGTTGCGCCGGCTTCGCCCGCGTGGACTTCTTCGTCGAGAAGGGCACGGGGCGCGTCCTGCTCAACGAGATCAACACGCTGCCCGGGTTCACGGCGATCTCGATGTTTCCGAAGCTCTGGGACGAGGCAGGCGTCCCGCTCGGGGAGCTCCTCGACCGAATCGCCGGGCTCGCGTTCGAGCGGCGCGGCGCGAAGGCCCGGGCCGCGGCGGCGCGCCCGGCGCCGCGGCGGCTGGGATGACGGAGCCGGCCCCCGCGCCGCCGATCCCGTACGGAGTCATCGGCAACGGCCGCCTCCTCGCGCTCGTGTCGCCGACCACCGCCTAGAATGGCTCTGCCTTCCGCGATTCGATTCTCCCTCGCTCTTCGGGCGCCTGCTCGATCGGGAGCGGGGCGGGTCGTTCCGGCTCCTCTCGCGGGGGCGAGAGATCGCCGGGCAATCCTCGTATCTGACAACACGAACGTCCTCTCGACGCTCTTCCAGCAGGGGACGACGCCTGGGAGGTCATCGACTTCGCGCCGCGCGTCCCCGCGGCCCGCCGTCCCGCGCCGCTCGAGATCGTGCCGGCTCGTGCGCCCGCTCCGCGGCGCGCCGCGGCTCACGGTCGATTTCGACCCGCAGCCCGACTACGCGCCGCCGCCCCGCGGGACTCCACGAGACCACCACGCCATCGCCGTCGAGCGGCGGCGCCGGCGGCGCACCGGCTCCTCACCAACCTCTCCGCTCTCGTCCTGCGAACCGGCACGGTTCGTCCTGACCGCCCCATCTTCTTCGTGCTGACGCATTCGGCGACCGCGCACGAGCGCCCCGCGCTCGCGTCGATCGCGCACGCGCTCCACGCGACACGGTCGCTCGGCTGGCGGGAGTGGGCCAAGACGTGCGCGCTGCCGAGCTTCGCCGCGGAGGAGGTGCTGCGCTCGGCGCTCTGCCTCAAGCTCCACGCGTACCACGACACCGGGCGCGATCATCGCCGCCGCGACGACCAGCATCCCGGAGGCGATGGGCACCGAGCGCACCTGGGACTATCGCTACTGCTGGCTGCGCGACGCCGCGTTCGTCGTCGAGGCGCTCCGGCGGCTCAGCCACCTCGCGCGAGGGCGAGCAGTTCATCGGCTTCCTGCGCGACGTGGCGGAGGTCGGCCCGCTGCAGCCGCTCTACGGCATCGCCGGCGAGCGCGAGCTCGAGGAGGAGTTCCTCCCGCACCTGCGCGGGCTTCCGCGGGCAACGGGCACGTCCGGATCGGCAACGCGGCGCGCCGACAGCACCAGAACGATCTCACGGGCGAGCTGGTCCTGTGCCTCGAGACGCTGCTCACCGACCCGCCGCATCGTGCTCGGACGACCCGGGCGCTACTTCCCGCTCGTGCGAGCGCCTCGTCGAGCGAGGCGATCCGCGTCGCGCCGCTGCCGGACACGGGCATCTGGGAGTTCCGCACGCATGCTGCGCCACTACACGTTCTCGCGCGCGATGTGCTGGGCCGCGGTCGACCGCGGCGCGATCTCGCGGCGCGGTGCTCGGGCGCGACGCGGCTCGCCGAGCGCTGGGAGCGCGTCGCGGCCCGGCGAGCGGGAGGAGATCCTCCGGCGCGGCTACAACGCGGACGCTCGGCTTCTTCACGCAGTGCGCTCGACGGCGAGCACGGCGACGCGTCGCACCTCCTCCTGCCGACGCTCGGGCTCGTCGACGCGCGCGATCCGCGCTTCCTGCGCACCCTCGACGCCTACGAGAGGAGGCTCGTCGAGCACGGGCCTGATGCTCCGCTACCGAACCCCGGACGACTTCGGCGAGACCACGAGCGCGTTCACGATGTGCTCCTTCTGGTGGGCCGAGGCGCTCGCGCTCGCGGGCCGTCTCGACGAGGCGATCGCGCGTGTTCCGCCGCGTCGCGCGCCTACGCGAACCCGCTGGGCCTGTTCTCGGAGGACATCGATCCCGCGACCGGCGCGCTGCTCGGCAACTTCCCGCAGGCGTACACGCACGTCGGCCTGATCCACGCGGCGATCACGATCGGCGAGCTGCTCGACGCGCGGGACGGGGGCGTGCGGGCATGGGCCTGAGCGGACTGCCGGCGCCTCCGGGAGAGCGGGGCCGCGCCCGGCGTCCGCGCGGCGGCGGAAATCCGGAAGGACCGTCGTCGAAACGACCGGCGGGAGGACGCCGCGTGTCGTCCGAGGCGCTTCGCCGGATCCCCGCGCGGCTCGATCCCGCAGAGATCGTGCCCCGACGTTGACACCCGGTTGCCCCCCCTCTTAGAATTCGGCGAATCATTAGGACCACGCCGGAAACAAGCGAATGAACGAACGCGTCGACAACATCCCGAAGCTGAGTCGTCTCGGACGTTTCGAGATCCTGAGCGAACTCGGCAAGGGAGCGATGGGAGTCGTCTATCTCGCCAAGGACCCGTCGATCGGAAGGCTCGTCGCGATCAAGACGATCCGGGCCTCCTCGGGAGACGAGGACGACTCCGAATCGCGCGAATTCCGCGAGAGGTTCATGCGGGAGGCGCAGACGGCCGGCATCCTCTCGCATCCGAACATCGTCACGATCTACGACGTCGGCGAGGACAAGGACAGCGGCGTGTCCTTCATCGCGATGGAGTACATCGAGGGAAAGACGATCAAGGCGCTGCTCATCGAGCGGACGAATTTCGCGCCCGATCAGATCTCGGACATCATCGGCCAGGTCGCCGAGGCCCTCGACTACGCGCATCGGAAGGGGATCATCCACCGGGACATCAAGCCGGCGAACATCATGATCACCACCGACGGGAAGGTGAAGATCACCGATTTCGGGATCGCCAAGGTCGCCTCGTCGAACCTCACCACGACCGGCCAGTTCCTCGGGACGCCGAACTACATGTCGCCGGAGCAGGTGACCGGCGCTCCCGTCGACGGGCGCAGCGACATCTTCTCGCTCGGGGTGGTCCTCTACGAGATGCTCTCCCGGAAGAAGCCCTTCTCCGGCGAAAATCTCACGACGATCTCGTACAAGATCGTGCACGAGAACTACGCTCCGATCGCGGACGGTTCGAAGAACATTCCGGAGGAATTCGACGCGATCCTGTCGAAGGCGCTGTCGAAGGATCCGTGGAACCGCTTCCAGCGGGGCAAGGACTTCGCGCTCGCCCTCTACCAGGCGAAGGCGCGGTTCGAGGAGCAGGCGATCTTCCAGGACCTCGGGACGATGGTCTCGTCGGCCGAAAACCTTCCGACGCTGAAGCTCGAGAATCTCGAGGACGTCGCGCGTCAGGGGGGAGCGGAGGGAGCTTCCTCCTCCGGCGTCTCCCGGACGGGCGCCGGACATCCGGACCACGACGAGACGCATCCGTCGTCGCCCCGCGTTCCGCTCGAAACGGCGCCCGTGGAAGCCGTTCCGGAGTCGGAGCCCGCCGCGCCGTCCGAGGCGCCCGCGCCGGTTTCGGCGGCGGCCCCGGCCGCGCCGTCCGTCCTGACCGCGGCCGTGAACCCGAAATACTGGTGGGGGATCATCGGTTTCGCGTTCCTCGCGGTCGTCGCCGTGGTCGTCGGGCTGCGCCTTCGGATCGCGAAGACCGCGGCCCCGCCGGCGGCCGCCTCGGACCACGCCCAGCTCGAGCTCGAGCAGCAGTTCGCCAACGGACGCGCCCTGTACCAGAAGGGGCAGTACGCGGAGAGCCTCGCGGTCTTCCGCGGAATCCTCCAGAAAGACCCCTCGATGACCTCGGCGCGCCAGTACAGCCAGATGGCGGAGGAAGGACTGCGCAACGAGGCGTCGAAGAAGGCGGAGCAGGAGAAGTCGGCCCTCGTCGCGACGCACCTGCAGAACGCCCGCGATGCGCTCGGGCAGAGGAAGTGGGAAGACGCGATTTCCGAGGCGGAGGCGGCTCTGAACATCGACGCGCAGAACGCCGACGCGCGGAAGGTATCCGAGGACGCGCGCCGCGGGCTCGCCGAGGCGAAGCGCGCCGAGCTGCGGGAGGCGGAGAAGAAGAGGAAGAAGACCGAAACGCTCGCCCGGGCGGGCCAGCCGCAGCCGAAGACCGGCGCCGGGAACGGCTCTGCATCGGCGTCCCCGAAAAGCGCCGCTCCCGCGGGTCCGGCGATGCTCCGCCTGACGTTCTCGAGCCCGATCCCGAAGGGCTACCTCATGGTCGCCGTCAACGACTCGATCATTTATCGGAAGAACTTCGATTTCGGCAAGAAGGACGGCGGAACCGTGTCGGACACGATCCACGTCACTCCGGGCGCGGTAACCGTCAAGGTGTGGCTGACGACGCCCGACCCGACGGTCAAGGGCTATACGCCCCTCAACGCGACGTTCGCGGCAGGCGAGAACCGCAACCTGACGTTGACGCTGCAGGGGAAAAAGTTCTCGGCGAAGATCTCGTAGGGTTCTGATTTTCAAGGAGGAAGAGGCATGCGCAAACTCGGTTTGATCGCGCTCCTGGCCGCCGCGCTCGCCGCTCCGGCCGCGCTCCAGGCCAAGTCCAAGGACAGCCCGGGTCCCGACAAAGCTTTCCTCGGCGTCGACACCCACAAGGGGAAGTACCTCGACCAGGAGTACATTGCGGAGGGCGCGAACCTGACCGGCAAGACGATCCACGTCTATCCCTTCGAAGTGAAGTGCGAGCGCCCGGACAAGGAGAAAGGGGACCTGTCCTGGAAAGAGCTCCCCGACTTCATCCAGGACGCGATCGTCGAGAATTCGGCGGATCGGTCGGGCGGTGCGGTCAAGCTCTCGAAGAGCTCCGGCTCCTACTCGCTCCACGGGCAGGTCACCGAGTTCCGGCCCCCGAGCGCGGGCGCGGCGTGGGGCGGCTGGATCGGCCAGGCGGCAGGCTCCGGCACGATCGTCTTCGACTTCAAGATCGAGGATCCCTCCGGGAAGGTCGTCGTCGCCGCCCACCACAAGATGCTCGCCGAGGCGAGCGACTCGCTCCGCCGGCGGATGGAGAACGTGGCCGGGGACGAGATCGGTCACCTGCTCTCTTCCCTCAGTAAATAAACGAGTTGCCGACATCGAAGGGCCCGCTTCGGCGGGCCCTTCGCGTTGCGCGGCGGAGTCGGCGATGGTAGCCTTTCCCCGGGCGACAGGCGCCCGGCGGAGGAGAAGAATCTCGGAAAGCTCGCAAACCGTCACGGTCCCCGAAAGCGGCGTCTCCTCATTGTTCGGGCGCCTCGACGAGAATCTTCGAGCGATCGAGGACGCTTTCGGCGTCCGGCTGAAGGCCCGGGGCACCGAGATCTCCGTCGCGGGCGACGGTCCGGCGGTTCCGGTCGTCCAGCGGATGCTCGCCGAGCTGTCGGAGCTCCTCCACCGGGGACACGCCCTCCAGAAGTCGGACGTGCTGACCGCGATCGCCGTTCTGAAGGAGGACCCCGACGCCTCGCTCATCGAGTTCTTCTCCCACGACTACCTGGGGCCGACTCTCCGCGCCGTCGTCGCCCCGCGCAACGTCAAGCAGCGCCAGTACCTGAAGACGGTCGCCGAGCACGACGTCGTGTTCGCGATCGGCCCGGCGGGCACGGGAAAGACGTACCTCGCGGTCGCGATGGCCGCGGCCGCCCTCCTCGAGCGCAAGATCAAGCGGATCGTCCTCTGCCGGCCCGCGGTCGAAGCGGGGGAGCGGCTCGGGTTCCTCCCCGGGGACCTGGTCGAGAAGATCAATCCCCTATCTCCGGCCGCTGTACGACGCGCTCTACGACATCCTCGGATACGAGAAGACGCGGGAAGATGCTCGAGCGCGGGGTGATCGAGGTCGCTCCGATCGCTTTCATGCGCGGCCGCACCCTGAACGACGCGTTCATCATCCTCGACGAGGCGCAGAACACGACGACCGAACAGATGAAGATGTTCCTGACGCGGATCGGCTTCTTCTCGAAGGCGGTGATCACCGGCGACGTGACGCAGGTCGACCTCCCGCAGGGAAAGGCGTCCGGCCTCCGGGAGGCGCGGCGGATCCTCTCGAACGTCCCCGAGATCGGGTTCGTCACATTCGACGAGCGCGACGTCGTGCGGCACCCCATCGTCCAGCGCATCGTCTCCGCCTACGACGCGGAGGAGCGCGGCCGCGAGGCGGTGCCCGCGGCGCCGGGTCGCTGACGTGGACCGCCCTCCCTCGCCGGGTTTCTTCGCGCGGTTCTTTCGCCGGGCCGCTCCTCCCGCCGACGCGCCGCGTTCCTGGCGAGGCCGCGTCGGGCTCTGGATGGCGCTCTACGTGGTCGTGTCGGCCGCAGCGTTCTCTCCCGGGATCTCGTTCCGCGCGGCCCGGCTGAAGCCGGGCACGATCGCGGAGCGGGATTTCGTGGCACCGCGCGATTTCATCCTTCCCGATCCCGAAGCGACGGAGCGCAAACGCGAGGAGGCCGCGGCCGGAATCCTGCCGGTCTACGACCGCGACACGCAGGCGGCGGTTCGGCTCGAAGAGGTCCTCCGGTCCGCGTTCGACTCGGCGCGGGCGGCCGACCGGGCCGACCCCTCCGCGCCGCCCGAGACGTTCCGGCCGTTGTTCCCCGCTCCGCTGCCGGAAGCCGCGCTGCGCGCGCTGGACCGGCGCCATTTTTCGGAGGACCTGGAGACGCGGGTGATCGCGGCCGAAACGCGCCTCTATCGCTCCGGCGTCGTCGACAACAAGGAGCTCCTTCTCCAGCACCGCGAGCGCGGCGTCCTCGTGCGCGACTCGGGCGGCGGCGCCGAGCGACCGACGCTCGACCTCTTCTCGACGGTCGAGTACGGCGCGGACCTGAAGGCGGCGATCGCCGCGGACCTCGCCGGCGCCCGCCTCTCCTCCGCGGAGACGCGCGAGGTGGCGGCATACGTCGCCTCGCTGATGCGGCCGAACCTCACGTACAACGCGGCGGAATCCATGCGCCGCCGGAGCCTCGCGATGAGTCAGGTCGAGAGTGTCCTGATCAAGGTGCCGCGGGGCGAGGTGCTCGTCCGGCGCGGCGACATGATCGGCGCGCGCTCCGCGAGGATCCTGGCCGCGATCAACGGCTCGGTCTCCCGCCCGGAGTCGTGGTGGAAGCTCGTCGGTGTCCTGTTTCTCCAGCTCCTCGGCGTCTTCGTCTTCTGGATCGACAGCCAGACGCGGCTCGCCGCGTCGCGCCGCCAGGCGCCGCCGCTCCTGCCGCTGCTGGCGGTCGGGATCGTCTTCGCCGTGATCCTGCGGGGATGCTTCGCCCTGACCCAGTCGCTCGCGACGAACTTCTCCTCCGACGCTCTTTCTTCCGACGCGTTTGCGATCCCGTTCGCCGCCGGCCCGATTCTCGCGGGCCTCGTCGTGGCCGCCGGTCCCGGGCCCGCGGTTCTCTTCGCGGCGGTGCAGGCGGCGTCGATCGGCGTGCTGATGGGGATGAACTTCCCGTTCGCGCTCTACGCCCTCGCGGGCTCGCTCGCCGGAATCTACGGCATCAAGAGGCTCGGGTCCCGGAGCGTCCTTTTCACGCTCGGCGGGATCGTCGCGGCAGCCAACGTCGCGGCGGTCGGAATCGCGCACGCCCTCGCGGCCGACGCGAGAAGCCTCCCGGCGGATGCGGCCGCGGCCATCCTGGGCGGCCTCTTCGTCGCGGCGCTCGTCGCGTTCCTCCTCCCGGTCTTCGAGAACCTCTTCCACGTGACGACGGACATCCGCCTGCTCGAGCTGTCGAACCAGAACCTCCCGCTTCTCCGGACTCTCGCCTTCGAGGCGCCGGGAACGTACCAGCATTCCCTGATGGTCGGGCACCTCGCCGAAGCGGCCGCGGAAGCGGTCGGCGAGAACCCGCTGCTCGCGCGGGTGTGCGCCTACTACCACGACATCGGCAAGACCCGGATGCCCGACTACTTCATCGAGAACCAGCCCCGTGGATTCAACCGGCACGATCGGCTCGAGCCCTCGATGAGCGCCCTGATCATCGCGTCCCATGTCAAGGAGGGAGCGGAGCTCGCCCGCAAGTCGCGGCTGCCGGACCCGATCCTCTCGGGGATCCGGGAGCACCACGGCACGAAGCTGATCCGGTACTTCTACCAGAAGGCGCTCTCGAAAGTGCAACCCGGGACGCCGTCCGTCCTCGAATCCGACTACCGCTATCCGGGGCCGAAACCGTCGAGCCGGGTGAACGGGATCCTGATGATCTCCGACGCCGTGGAGGCGGCGTCGCGCACGATCGCGGAGCCGACGCCGGCGAAGATCGCGGCGATGGTCCGGGCGATCTCGAACGACTGCCTCCGGGACGGCCAGTTCGACGAATGCGACCTCACGATCCGGGATCTCTCGGCGATCAACGACGCGCTGATCCGGACGGTGACGACGATGTTCCATCACCGCATCGACTATCCCGGTTTCGACTTCAATCGGGAGACGGGGGAGGCCGCGCGGACGCGGCGTCCGACGGGCGGCGCCCGCCTGACGGCGAAATGACCGTGGACTTCCGCGCGACCGTCCGCGCGCCGGGATACGCGGCCGCCCGCGCCCGGCGCTTCCTCAACCGCGCGCTCGGACTCGCCGGCGGTTGCGCCGACGAGCTTTCCGTCGTCCTCTGCGGGGACGCCCGGATGCGTGCGCTCAACCGGCGCTACCGCCGGAAGGACCGGACGACCGACGTGCTCTCGTTCCCCGCCGGTCCGGCCGGCGGCGGGTTCCTCGGCGACCTCGTGATCTCGGCCCCCGAGGCGCGGCGGCAGGCGAGGCGGGCCGGAGTTCCGTTCGGCGCGGCGATGGAGAAGCTCCTCCTGCACGGCCTCCTGCACCTGCTCGGATACGACCACGAAACGGACGGCGGCGAGATGGACGCCCTGGAGGCGAAGCTGCGGCGGCGGCTCTCGATCCCGGCGTGATCGCCCTCCTCGTCGCGGCCCTCGCCTTCCTCCTTTTTCTCGCGTTCGAGCTCTTCGCGCAGGCGCTCGAGCGGTTGTCGCCGATCAAGCTCCGGGGTCTCCTCGAAGAAGAGCCGAAGCGGCTGAAGATGCTCTCGAGGAAGGGAGACGCCGCCGCGATCAAGATCGCGCTGCGGGTCGCGATCCAGATCCTCCTCCTGGTCGGGTTCTGGTCGCTCATCCGGGGTCTGGGCGCCCTCTCGCTCGCGGCTCCCTGGATCTGGGGCGCCGTCGTCTTCTTCGTCGGGTGGCTGGCGGCCGAGGCCCTGCTGCTCCGGATCGTGTCCGCCGTCTCTCCCGAGACGCTGCTCGCGCGGCTCGATCCGCTCTTCTCGGCGCTCTTCGGGATGATCTCGCCGATCGCGCTGCCGATCCGGCTGCTGTTCCGGCCCCGCGCGGCCGACGAGGAAGGGCCCGCGTCGGAGGAGGAGATCCAGGCGTACATCGACGTCGGCCGCGAGGAGGGGATCCTCGAGCGCGACGAGGAGAAGCTCCTGCTCTCGATCGTCGATTTCGGGGAGACGATGGTCAAGGAAGTCATGACGCCGCGGACCGACATCGCCGCCGTCGACGAGGCGGCGTCGCTCGACCGCGCGGCCGATCTTTTCGTCGAGACGAAGTATTCGCGCCTGCCGCTCTACCGCGGAACGATCGACCACGTCGTCGGAGTGCTCCACGTGAAGGACGTGTTCGAGGCGGTTCGGCGCGGCGGCAACGCGCGCCTGACCGAGATCGCCCGCGCGGTGACGTTCGTTCCGGAGACGAAGAAGACGGCGGAGCTCCTCCGGGAATTCCAGCGCAAGCGCCTCGCGATCGCGATCGTCGTCGACGAGTACGGGAGCGTCACCGGCCTCGTCACGATCGAGGACCTGCTCGAGGAGATCGTCGGGGAGATCTCCGACGAGCACGAGGACGAACGGGACGCCGTGCTGAAGCTTCCGGACGGATCGTATTCGATCGCGGGGCGCTCGCACGTGGACGTCCTGCGCGAGGTCTTCGGCCACGGTCCCGGCGAGGAGGAGCCGTACGACACGCTCGGGGGGTACCTCGCGGCGCGGCTCGGACGGATTCCCCGCGTCGGCGAGACGCGCGAGGAGGACGGGCTCCGGTTCACGGTCGAGGAGGGCGACCGGCGGCGCGTCCTGCGCGTCCGCGTCGAGCCGGCGGCGGCTGCGTCGCCGGAGAACGCGGAGCCCCGCGATTCCGGGGAGCCCTCGGGAGAGACGGCGCGAAGCGGGCGCCGGTGACGCCCGGGGACTCTCCCTTCCGCTCGGGGATGGTCGCGGTCGTCGGGCGCCCGAACGCCGGCAAATCGACGCTCGTCAACCGTCTCGTCGCGGAGAAGATCGCGATCGTCTCCGACAAACCGCAGACGACCCGCAAACGGTGGCTCGGCGTCCTCAATCGCCCGGACTTCCAGGCCGTCCTGATCGACACGCCCGGGATCCATCGTCCGGAGCACCGCATGAACGCCGCGATGGTGCGCGACGCCGTCGACGCTCTCGAGGGATGCGACGCCGTGCTCTGGGTCGTCGACGCGTCCGAGCGCGGCGGTCCGGGAGACCGGCGAATCGCGGATCTCCTCCGGCGGCGCGGAGCCCCGGCCGTCCTCGCGCTGAACAAGGTGGACCGGGTCGCGAAGCCCGATCTCCTCCCGCGGCTCCGGGAAATGGCCGGTTGGATCGACTTCGCCGCCCTCGTCCCGGTTTCCGCCCTCACGGGAGACGGCGTCGAAGCCCTCCTCGCCGAGCTGGCGGCGCTCCTGCCGGAGGGGGAACCCCTCTTTCCTGCCGGCGAGAGCGCGCCGGGAGCGTTCGCGGAGAAGATCGCAGAGCAGATCCGCGAGCCGGCGCTCGAGCTCACGCACGACGAGGTGCCGTTCTCGCTCGCGGTCGTCGTGGACGACCTGCGTCGCGACGAGGAGAAGGACCTGACCGTGGTCGTCGCGACGCTCTACGTCGAACGGGAGGGGCAGAAGGGGATCCTCGTCGGAAAGGGCGGCGGCATGATCCGGGAGATCGGGTCCCGCGCACGGCTCCGCTGCGAGGAGAGATTCGGCGGCCGGTTCTACCTCGAGCTCCGGGTCAAGACGCGCGAGGAATGGCGCGACGACGAGGGGTTTCTTTCGAAGATCGTGAATCCAGAAGTCTGACGGCCGGGACATCGGGACCCCCGGGGGGAGTCCCTCGCTGCGGAAATCGGTGGCCGATTCCCGCAGCGCTGCTACGGTTCGAAAGGGGACCAGAAAGTTTCACCGCCGAGTTGAGCGGCGCGAAGCGACCGCTCCAACTCGGACCCCGGGCACCGAGTTCAGCGGCTCTGCCGCTGCGGCGCTAGCTGTAGTAGCCCGAGATGGTTCTTGCCGTGAGATTCTTCGGCGTGACCTTCACCTCGACCTTTCTCCACTTGTTGTCGGGCGTCGGATTGGTCGAATAGTAGGTGAGGAGATACTGGGTCCGGAGCTCGTTGTTGATCTGGCGGTACACGTTCTTGAGGGCCTTGACGTCGTTGATGTAGAAAGTCGCTCCGCCGGAGGCCTCGGCGAGGCGGTTCAGCTTCGCCTTCACCTCGATTTCGGCGTGCGAGACGTTCAGGCCGATCCCGTAGACCGAGACGCCGGCCTTCTTGACGTAGTCGAGGAGCGTGTCGAAGTCGTATTTCGAGGACGTGTCCTTGCCGTCGGTCAGGAGCACCAGAGCCTTCTTCCCCTTCACGCCCGAGAACTGGTACAGCGCGTAGACGACGGCATCGTAGAGCGCGGTCGAGCCTTCGGCGCGGAGTCCCGCGAACGAGCGGTCGAGGCGCTCCCGGTTCCCGGTCAGACGGCAGAGCGTGTAGGGCGAGTCGTCGAACGACATCGTGAACCCCCGGTCCTTCTCCCCGATCGTCTGGTCGAGGAACTCGAGGGCTGCCGACTCCGCGGCCGGCAGATTCTCGATCATCGACGCGGAGGTGTCGATCGCGACGCCGACCGTGAGCGGCAGGTTCGTGACGTGCTCGAACTGCGCGACCTTCTGGGGCTTGCCGTCCTCGAGGACGGTGAAGTTCGTCTGCGAGAGTCCGTCCACGGGGCGGTTGCCCTGCGTCACCGTCGTGTAGAGCTCGACGGCGTCGACGTTGACCTCGCTGATGTAGGCGGGCGCGTTGACGTAGCGGAGGTCTTCGGCGACGAGGCCGTCGTCGAGCGTGCCCACGACGCGCACGTAGCCGAGCGAGCCGCTCTTCCGGAACGGAACGATCTGCTGCCACGGCGGCTGGAACAGGGTGGCGACTTTAATTTCGTTCGAGTAGAACTCCATCTTCGCGATCTTGTGCCCCTCCGGCGCGGTCGCGTCGGCGATGACCGTCGTCGGTCCGGACGCCGTCTTCCCGCGCGGCGGCGAGAGGATCTTGACCCGGAACGCCTCGCTTCCCTCGTTGACGTGGATCTCGTCCTCGCCGACCGACCGGCCGCGCGCGTCGTAGGCGACGACGCGGATCTCGTGGCGCCGGGGCAGCGGGCCGAGGTTCAGGTCGGCGGAGAACGGTCCGCGGGTCCGGGTCAGCATCTTCGTGCCGTCGAGGTAGAAATCGACCGCGACGATCCCCTCGGCGGCCTTCGTCTCGAAGCGCTGGAGGCCGGTCAGGATCTCCCGCACCGGGGGCAGGATGGAGATCGAGGAGGGCCGGAAGTCTGAGGGCGGCGCTTCGCTCTTGCGGGCGGCCTGCGCCGCGGCGAGGATCGGCGGGGGCGCTTCCGGGTGCTCGGGCACGCGAAGCGCTTCGGCGAAGCGGCCTTCCGCCTTCCGGTTCGCGTCCGCCGCCTTCACGCGGATCTCGTAGTCCCCCGGATAGAGATAGCGGCGGAGCGTCAGCGGAAGCTGGTCGCCCGAGACCTCGTCGACCGGAATGTCGAAGCGGTACTTGAAGTTGTCGAGCATGCGGTCGTTCTGGACGACCTCGCCGACGACGTCGATGTCGTAGAACTTCTGGTCTCCGAGATCGCGGAGCGCGAGATCCTTTCGCGGCAGGAGGAGCGACACGTCGCAGGCGATCTTGCCGTCGCGATCCTCCGGGAAGATCACGCTCTTCTCGATCGGCAGGGGCGCGGCGGCGGCCGAGACCTGGGTCGTGAGCCCCAGGAAACGATCGATGCCCTCGGTTTCGACCGGCGGCGGCACGAACATCTTCTCCGCCTCCGCCATCCCCGAGATCCCCGGGCCGAGGATCGACGTCGTGTACGAGATCGCCTCCTGCAGGTTCTGCGCGTCGAAACAGCTCTGCTGCGCCTCCTGCATGTTGATCCCGATCGAATTGATCCCGAGCTTCTGGATCCCGTCGATCGGGAGCCACAGCTTCCAGTCCCCCATTCCGTAGACCTTGTAGAAGATCAGATAGACCTTGTTGCGGAGGGCCTCGAGGCGCTCGTAGTACCAGATCCGGATCGGCACGAATACTTCCGGACAGTCGACCGGGATCACCGCGTCCGGGGGACCGTTGAGGATGTACACCCTGGCGGCGTCCGAGTTCAAATTCTTGAAGTTCTCCTTCGCATATTCGACGCGCGCGCGGAAAACCTCGCGGAAATTCGTCCGGATGCCGTCCTTGTCGATCGAGCGGCGACGCCAGAACTCCTCGATGAACTTGTCGCGCTCGATGTTGTCGGCGATCTCGAGAAAGACGTCGCGCTCGCGATCCGTGATGATGAGCCCGACGTCGTCGAGCCATTCGTGGTAGCGCTCCGGGAGCTTCGCCTCGAGCTCCTTGCGGTCCGATTTCGTGAGCTTCCGGAAGGCGGGAGCCGGAGGCTCGGCCTTGGCCGCCGGTACGGGCGCTGCCGATACCGCTCCCCCCTCCACGAAGCGCGAGCGCCAGCGGTTCCAGTCGCCTTCCGGCGGCGCGGGGAGCACGGCGAGCTTCTCGAGAGTCATCGAGGCGCCCAGATCGCCCTGGTTCTCCATCGAGATGACCGCCGGCCAGAGGACGTCGCACTCGTGCTCGCACGGGACGTCCGGGCTCCGGGGGCCGCAGCGCAGGGAGTAGACCTGCTGGAGCTCGCCCCGGCTGGCGGCAGGATCGGGGGCCTGAAGGGTCGCGGCGGGACTCAGCAGCGCGCCCGAGCCGAGAATGGGCGACCACAGCTTCAGCGGACCGGACGCGAAGTCCCGATAGAAGACCAGCCGAGGCGGCACGTTGCCGACGGCCGTCGGGGACATCGACCAGATCTCGATCGGCCGGTAGGTGCTCGGACAGTCGATCGAGACGACGTCGGCCGGTTCGCCCAGGGCGAGCACGATCCGGCCCGCGTCGGTTTTCCAGCCGCCGTACGTCTCGTCGGCCGCCTCCAGACGCCTCATGTACAGATTCTTGAATCCGGGCCCGAAAGGCGCGCGCAGGCCGTCGCGCTCGCGGATCGCCCAGAACTCGTCGCGGAAGGACGTCCGCTCGGCGGGCGTGGGGAGGCCGAGGTACATCTTCTTTTCGTCCGGAGAGAGGAGAGGCGCGACGATGTCCGTCGCCCATTCCCGTTCTTCCTTCGAGATCGGGGCGGGGGTGACGGACTCGTTGCGCGGCGGTTCTTCGAAGGCGGCGGCGGGGACCGCCCCCGCAACGGCGAGGCCGGCGATGAGTGCGAGAAATGCGATCCGCCGCCCGTTCATCCAGTCCACTTTGCCAATCGATCGTAACCTTTTCGGAAGGCGGGGCATTCCGCCTTTTTCGCCCGTTCATGCCGCTCCGGAAGGCACCGGGCCGGCCGTAGAATTCGTCGGTTGATCTATCTCGACCACAACGCGACGACGCCGCTCGATCCGCGGGTTCGGGCGGCGATGGAGCCCCTGCTGACCGAGGTCTGGGGCAACCCGTCCTCCGTTCACGCGGCCGGCCGCCGGGCGCGACGGCTGGTGGAGGAGGCCCGCGAGCACGTGGCGGCGCTCCTGGGAGCCCACGAGCCGGAGGAAATCGTCTTCACGTCCGGAGGCACGGAGGCCGACGCGCTCGCGCTCTACTCCTCCCGCGCCTCGCCGCGGCGCGCGATCGCGGTGTCCTCCGTCGAGCACGCGGCCGTGGCCGATCCCGCGCGGGCCCTGGAAAACGAAGGGTTCGAGCGCCGTACCCTCCCCGTCCTCCCCTCGGGGACGATCGATCTCGACGCCGCCTTCGCGAAGATCGACGACGCCGTCGCGATCGTCTCGGTGATGGCGGCCAGCAACGAGTACGGCGGGATCCTGCCGATCGGGGTCCTCGCCCGGCGCGCGCGCGAGCGGGGCGCGCTCTTCCACACCGACGCGGTGGCCGCGATCGGGAAGATCGACGTCGGCGCGGAAGCGGGCGCAGACATGATCTCGCTCTCGGCGCACAAGATCGGGGGCCCCAAGGGAGTCGGAGCGCTCTGGGTCCGGCGCGGTGTGCCGCTCCCGCCGATCTTCGGAGGCGGGCAGGAAAGGCGGAGGCGCGGCGGCACCGAAAACGCGGCCGGGATCGTCGGCTTCGGCGAGGCCGCCCGGCTCTGCCGGAAAGAATCCCCGGCGGAGCGGGTGGAGGTCGCCCGTCGGCGCGACGAATTCGAAACCGCCCTCCGCGCCGAATGGCCTTCCGTGCGGATCTGGGGCGAGGCGGACGCGAGGATCGGGAACACCTCCGCGGTCGCATTTCCGGGGCGCTCGGGTGAGGCGATCGCGATCGCGCTCGATCTCTCCGGCATCGCCGTGTCCGTGGGCTCCGCCTGCTCCTCGGGATCGGTCGAGCCTTCGGCGGCGATCCTGGCGCTCGGCGCCTCGAACGAGGAGGCCCGGAGCACGGTTCGGTTCTCGTTCGGGAGGGAAAACCCTCCGGAGGACGGGGCAGCGGTCGTCGCCGCTCTGGGCGGGATCCTGCGCGGCGATCGTCCTTGATCCGGCGAGCGGTCGGATGGCAGAATCGTCGCAACCCATGAAGCTCGGAGACAGCGCGCAGGCCGGAGCGGAGCATTGATCGTCGCGTGCCCCTCCTGCGGCGCGAAGTATCGATACGACGAGGCGCGGTTCCAGGGAAAGCCGTCGAAGAAGATCCGGTGCACGAAATGCGAGTCGACCTTCGACATCGCGAACCCGTCGGCGCCCGCGGCGGCCGCCGTCGACCCGCGCCCGCCCGCGCCTGCCAACCCGCCGCCCCTTGTCGGGAACGAGACGACGTTCACGCGCCGGCCGGAGCCGACGGACTATCGGAAGCCTTCCGGGGAGGCGACCCGGGAGCTCGCCGGCCGGCGGCCGAAGGCCGCGCCGCATCCCTCGACGCTCCGCCTTCCCGCCGGCAAGAAGCTGTCGCTCGCCGTGATCTCGGGTCCGGACGCCGGAAAGACGTTTCCCATCGAAAAGCCGCGGGTCGTCCTCGGGCGGGCGGGCGCCGACATCCCGCTCGGCGACGCCGAGATCTCCCGGTCGCACGCCGCGCTCGAGGTGGACGGCGATTCGGTCACCGTCTTCGACCTCGGTTCGACCAACGGGACGTACTTCGGCGGGGAGAGGGTCGAGTCGGCTTCGCTCGACCATTACGGAGAATTCGAGGTGGGCGGGAGCACGTTGATGCTCATCGTCACGCATGACTCGTAAGGCGCGGCCATCCATCGACGCATACGGGCGCGTGCCGCCCGCGACGCCCTGCGGCGTACGCTCTCCGGTACGCCTCGGGACGGCGCGGCCGACCCGCATCCCGCCTGCGTCGCGTCTGGCCGCGCCTGAGCGTCTTCGTCCCGCGGACCCGCTCGCGCCTCGCCTCGCCTCCCCGCAAGCAGACCCCGTGGCCTCCTCGCGCTAGCATAGGGACGTGCGCATAGCGGTCGCCATGTCCGGAGGCGTCGATTCGTCCGTCGCGGCCCTGCTCCTGAAGGAAGCCGGGCACGAGGTGATCGGCCTTTCGATGCAGCTCTGGGACCATTCGGGCGAAGAGGGGCGGAGCGGCCGGTGCTGCACGCTCGACGACGTGGCCGACGCGCGGCGCGTCGCCTGGAAGCTCGACGTCCCGCACTACGTCCTCGGCCTCGAGGAGGAATTCCGGCGATCGGTCGTCGAGCCGTTCGTCCGGGCCTACGCGGAGGGCACGACGCCGATCCCGTGCTCCCGCTGCAACACCGACGTGAAGTTCGCGGCGCTCGCCGAACGCGCGCGCGAATTCGGGTGCGAGGCGGTCGCCACCGGCCATTACGCCCGCGTGGGGCGGGATGGCGGCGGCCGCCCGGTTCTTCGAAAGGCCGCCGACGCCGCGAAGGACCAGTCCTATTTCCTCTGGGATCTCGACCCCGACCAGCTCGCGCGCGCGCTGTTTCCCGTCGGTGAGCTCTCGAAGGCGGAGGTCCGGGCGCGGGCCCGCGCGGCCGGCCTTCCGACCGCGGACAAGGCCGAGTCGATGGAGATCTGCTTCGTTTCCGCTTCGGACGCCGTGCCGGAATTCGTCGAGCGCCGGGCGCCGGCTCTCGGAATCGCCCTTCCGTCGCACGGCCGCTTCGTCGGGGCCGGCGGAGAGACGATCGGGGAGCACGCGGGCGTCCATCGGTTCACGATCGGCCAGCGGCGCGGCCTCGGCGCCGCCTTCGGCGAGAGGCGCTACGTCACCGCCATCGACGCCGCGACGGGGGACGTCCGCCTGGGCTCGCGCGACGAGCTCCTCGAGACGGAGGCGCGCGTCTCCGGCGTGCGCTGGACGTCGATCGATCCGCCCGATGCGCCCGTCGAGGCCACCGTCCGGGTGCGCCACCGGGGGCGCGAGACTCCCGCGAGCGTGACGCCGCTCTCCGGAGGGGAGGCCGGCATCGCCTTTCGGGAGCCGGTCGCGGCGATCGCGCCCGGCCAGGCGGCCGTGTTCTACGACGGCGACGTCGTGCTGGGAGGCGGGACCCTCATCCGGTAGCCGACGCGGCGATCCACCTTCGCTCTCGCGAGCGACGATGGATTCGCTTCGCTCGAGCGATGCGCGCCATTCAGTTCGTCGGGCTTTCCCCGGGCGGGAGGGGCACCGCGGTGATTTCCGGAATCGGACCGAACTGCTGCTCGTAGATCGCGATGTTCTGGGCGAGCGCGTTGAGGAGCTGCTTCGCGTGGACGGGCGTCGTGAGGATGCGGGAAAGGATCCTGACGTCGGGCCGGCCCGGCACGATCCGGCCGAAATCGATCACGAACTCCGTCGGATTGTGGAGGATGTTCGCGAAATTCACGTAATGGCCGGCGGAGGTCGGCTCGTCGATCGTCATCTTCAGCTCGACCGGTTTCGTCTCGTTCATACGGCGCTCCTGCCCGCAGTTTAGCAGGGCGCTCGCGCCTATAATGCCCGCGCGGGAGGAAGGGCATGTTGAGCGCGCTCATCTTGACGGTTCTGGCCCAGGTGCACACGACGACGCCCCCGTCCCAGCCCTCGCTTCCCGGACCCGAGGAGCGGGCGATGCAGGCGATGCGGCTCGCGAACTCCGCCGCGTCGGGCGATGCGCACTACATGCACCGCGCCGACGGCCGGCACGGCGCGGTCGCCGATCCGCGGGAGATCGACGCCGCCCTCGATGCCTACGCCGCCCTGATGAAGAAGAGCCGGACGGACGCCGACGCGAAGTGGAAGTACCTGCGCGCGACGTACTTCAAGGCGGAGTACACGGGACTCCCCGATCCGCAGAAGTCGGCGCTGTACGAGCGCGCGATCCCGGTGGCCGACGACGCCGTCGCCGAACAGAAGGCGCGGGCGGCCGGGAAGTCGGGAGCGAAGCCGGGTTCCCTCGAGCCGGCCGAGATCGGCAAGGCGCTCATCGGAGATGCGACCGCGGGCGAGACGTTCTTCTGGACGGCAGTCACGTGGGGGCAGTGGTCGCTCGTGCACGGCAAGATGGCGGCGGTCCGCCAGGGGGTGGCGGCGAAGGTCCGGGACGACGCGCGCGCCACCATCGCGATCGACCCGACGCTCGAGGAGGCGGGGGGATACCGCGTGCTCGGCCGGCTCCATGCGGTTTCGCCGAAGGTGATCTTCTTCACGGGTTGGATCGATCGGGACGAGGCGATCAAGGACCTCCGCGAGGCCGTTCGGATCGCCCCGGGCAACCTCGTCAACAAGCTCTTCCTGGCCGAGGCGATCCACGAGTACTCGGAGGACCGTGCGGCCGCCGTCGATCTCCTCCGGGAGGTGCTCGCCGCGAGGCCGCATCCCGACCACCTCGTCGAGGACGTGAAGGTGCAGGAGGACGCGCAGCGGGATCTTCAAGCCTGGGGCGCCCTGTAGGGTGGGAGGCGGGGCGATGCATCGAGCCGGCCGGGCGCGAACAGGCCCGTGTCGGCCTCCGACGTACGCTCCGGTACGCCTGCGGCCGCCCCGGGCTGTCCGCATCCCGGCGGGCTCGCGCCTCGACCCGCCTCAAGCCTGTCCCCGGGACCGGCGATCCAGACATGACCGCTTCAGACTCTTCCGGTTTCGGATTTCAAGTTTCCTGGCTCCAGCTCACGGAGCAGCTGACGAACCGTCTTCCCGCTGACCGGGTGCCGCCAGCGGGGAGCGAGCGCCGCGAGCGGCTCGAGGACGAAGCGGCGGCGGTCCATCCGGGGATGGGGAAGCGTGAGACGGCGGCCCGAGAGTCTCTGGCCGCGCACGTCGAGGAGATCGACGTCGAGCGTGCGGGGACCGTTGCGGAAGGTCGGCGTCCGGCCCGCGCGCCGCTCGATCCGCTTCACCGCGGCGAGGAGCTCCATCGGGGAGAGCGCCGTCCGGATCTCGACGGCGGCATTCAGGAAACGTCGCTGTCGAGTCCAGCCCTCGGGCTCGGTCTCGAAGAACGGCGAAACGCGGGCCCCGGGAGCGAGCTTTTCGATCTCGCGAACGGCGAACCGCAGGTTGGCGAAACGGTTTCCGAGATTGCTGCCGAGACCGAGATACGTCGGAGGGTCAGAAGTCTTCTTCTTCCTCCCGCTCGTGCGTCTCGAGGGGAGGCTCCTCGTCCTCGAACTCTTCCTCGGGGTAGCCGGCGTGGTCGACCGACTCTTCCTCTTCTTCGTGTCCATGGTCCTCGAAATCGCCGACCTCGTCGGGGGCGACGACGATCGGCGCCATCCGGCGGGGCCGCGGCGCGGCCGACGCGGAATCCTCGGCGCTTCGCGCGTCGCGCTGGTTCGCGCCGCATTTCGGGCACACGGCTTCGGGCTTTCCCAGATCGTAGAACTTCGCCCGGCAATTGAAGCATTCGAATTTTTTTCCGAGATTCGGCATCCCACCCCCGAAGCGGGCCGAACCTATCACCCGACCCGGGGGGCGTCAAGGATTCCCGGCGAGCGGGAAAAATCGCGCGTGCTACGCTTCGCCGGCTTGAGGAATCGCGCGGAATTCTTCGCGATCGACGCGGAGGACGATTCGTCGCCGGCCCGTGTCGGCCGGATCTTCCTTCCGCACGCGACGGTCGAAACCCCCGCCTTCATGCCCGTCGGCACCCTCGGCGCAGTCAAGGGAATTCCCTTCGATCTCCTCGAGACCTGGGACTGCCGCCTGATCCTCGCCAACACGTATCACCTCCTGCTGAGGCCCGGACTCGAAGGGATCCGGCGCGCCGGAGGGCTCCACCGGTTCACGGGATGGCGCGGCGCGTTCCTCACCGACTCGGGCGGTTTCCAGGTCATGTCGCTCGCGGCGCAGCGCGAGATCGGGGAGGAGGGCGTCCGCTTCCGCTCCCATCTCGACGGGTCCGCGGCGCTCCTGACGCCCGAGCTCGCGATGGAGCTCCAGGAAGCGTTCGGAACCGACGTCGCGATGTGCCTCGACGTGTGCCCGGCGCTCCCGGCGTCCCGCGCGGAGGTGGAGGAGGCCGTGGCCCGCACCAGCCGCTGGGCGCAGCGCTGCCGCCGCGCGTGGCGGGGCCCCGGTTCGTTGTTCGGAATCGTGCAGGGAGGAACCGACGCGGAGCTGCGGCGCCGGTCGGCCGGCGAGATCGCCGCGCTCGACTTCCCGGGATACGCGATCGGCGGAGTCGCCGTCGGCGAAGAGAAGGAGGAGATCGAGCGGGTCGTCCGGACGACCGCGGCGCTGCTCCCGCCGGATCGACCGCGCTATCTCATGGGCGTCGGAACCCCCGGAGATCTCCTGGCCGGGGTCCGCGCGGGCATCGACCTCTTCGACTGCGTCCTGCCGACCCGCAACGGACGAATGGGCCATGCGTACACCTCGGCAGGCGAGATCGCGATCAAGAACGCCCGGCACGCGGAGGACGATCGGCCGCTCGATCCGGAGTGCGCCTGTCCCGTGTGCCGCCGGCACGGCCGCGCCTACCTCCGCCATCTTTTCGTGCTCAAGGACATCACCGCGCCCATCCTGATTTCGATGCACAACGTCCACTTCTATCTTTCCTGGATGAGGAAGATCCGCGAGGCGATCGCGGAAGGGCGGCTCGGGGCGCTCGCGTCGCCGCCGGAAGGCAAGGAGGCCGCTTGACGGCCGGAAGGAGGAGCCCGTGAGCGAAACGGAGGTCGCCCTCGTGACCGGCGGGGGAACGGGGCTCGGGCGCGCGACCGCGCTCGCGCTCGCGGCCGCGGGGCGCCCGGTCGCCCTCTTCTCGCGGTCCGCGGAGCACGTCGAGAGCGCCGCGGCCGGGATCCGCGAAGCCGGCGGGCGCGCGCTCGCCGTGACCGGAGACGTCCGCGATCCCGCGGCGGTCGAGGACGCCGTGGCGCGAATCGAGCGCGAGATCGGCGCGATCGGGGTCCTCGTCAACAACGCGGCGGGCAATTTCCTCGTGGCCGCGGAGGACCTGACGCCGAACGGCTTCCGCGCGGTCGTCGAGATCGTCCTGCACGGGACCTGGTTCTGCTCGTCCTCGGTCGGGAAGCGGATGCTCGCGCGCGGGCGCGGCGCGATGGTCAACGTCGTCGCGACCTATGCCGAGACGGGAATGCCGGGCGTCGTCCATTCGGCCGCGGCGAAAGCGGGAGTGCTCTCGATCACCCGCACGCTCGCGGCCGAATGGGGGTCGCGCGGGATCCGGGTGAACGCCGTCGCGCCCGGGATCATGGCCACCGAAGGGGCGTCGCAGAACCTCCGGTTCGCGGACGCCGCGACCCAGGAGAGACTCGTCGGGACGATTCCCGCGCGGCGACTGGCGAGGCTCGAGGAGGTCGCGGGCGCGATCGTCTGGCTCTGCAGCCCCGCGGCGGACTACGTCACGGGGGCCTGCCTGACCATCGACGGCGGGATCTCCCTGCCTTCCGGCTTCTTCCGGAGGGGCTGAGCGCCCCGGAGCGCGGAGATTACGGCGAGATCTCCTCCCAGGTCGCCTGTTCGATCGTGCGGCGGTCGCCGCCGCGGACGAGACGGAGCTCGAACCGGTAGCGCGCCGTGGGCGGCAGGATCGCCTCGAGCCCGCCGATCCTCCGGACGGTGCCGCGGAAGGACGCGCGAAAACGGACCACGTCGAACTCGGGAAGCCGGTCGATCGACAGGCCGTTCACGACGACGTCGACGGAAGCGTACGCCGCGAAGAGCCGGCGGATCTCGGCGTCGAGATCCCCCCGGCTCATGCCGCCCGTGCCCCGGAAATCGGGGGCGAGCGCCGCGACGATCGCCGCCGCGTCGCGCCGGTTCGCCGCCCGAACGAGCCCGCGGACCGTCTCGGCGGAGGGATCTCCTCTGCCCCCGCACGCCGCGGCCGCCGCGGCGAACGCGGCGATCAGGCCGAGACGCGCCGGGCGAACGGCCATTGTCGACGCGCGAACGCGCGGCCGAGGAAGATCGCGAGCCCCACGGCCATCACCGCGGCCCCTTCCGGCTTGAATCCCTTTTCCGGGGAGACGACGATGTACCCCCAGAGAATCATCGCGACGGCGGCCGGCAGCGGGTACAGCCACATGCGGAACGGCCGCGGGCGGCGGGGCTCGCGGACCCGCAGGATGATCGCCGCGAGCACCTGCACGAAAAACGGGATGATCGCGCGGATGGTGACGATCGACCGGATCACCGTCGGCAGCGGAAGCAGGCAGAAAACGGTGCCCGTGCCCCCGAGCCACAGCACCGCGACCCACGGGAACGCGCCGGTCGGATGGAGCCGGCCGAAGATCGCGAAGAAGTTCCGGTCGCGTCCGGCCGCCCAGAGGATCCGCGAATAGCCGAGGATCAGAGAGAAGACGGACGCCAGGCCCGTCCAGAGGATCAGGAGCGTGACGGCGCGCGCCGCCTTCACGCCCAGCAGGACCCCGAGATAGTCGGAGAAGACGTGCTCCGAGGTCATCGCGGTCCGCATCGGCAGGACCGAGACGAGGCAGGCGTTCATGACGATGTAGAGCGCCGCGATCGCGAGGATGGAGACGACGATGACGCGCGGAATCGTCCGCGTCGGGTCGTGGATCTCGTCGCCGAGATAGCAGATGTTGTAGTAGCCGAGGTAGTCGTAGACCGCGAACACGAGGGCGGTCAGGAGGCCGGCGTACCCGGCGGCGCCGTCGAGGCGCGGGGCGCGCCAGAACGCGAACGCCGCGAGCCGGAGATGCGGCAGGCCGGCCGCGATGATGACGCCGACCGTCGCGAGGACCCCGGCCCAGAGCAGGATCGAGAGCTTTCCGAGCGTTCCGATCCTCCGCAGGAGGAGGATCGTGAGGGCCGCGCACGCGGCGGCAGCGATCGCGGGCGTCGGCCAGGAGATCGACGGGAAGAGGTACACGAGATATTTCGCGAACCCGATCGCGCCGGAGGCCATCGAAAGCGGCGCGGAGATCAGGATCTGGAAGAGGAACAGGAAGGAGAGGAGCCGTCCCCAGCGCTCGGCGCCGTACGCCTCGCGGAGGAAGACGTACGTCCCGCCCGAAGCCGGGAGCTCGGCCGCGAGCTCGGCCGTGACGAGGCCGTCCGAGATCGCCAGCAGCGCGCCGAGGAGCCAGGCGAGCATCGCCCGGCCGCCCCCCATCGCCGAGAGGATCAGCGGGATCGTGATGAACGGGCCGATCCCGACCATGTCGATCATGTTGAGAGCGACCCCGCGCCAGAGGCCGATCTCGCGGCGGAGCTCGGTCAATGCGCGGGCGCCGGCGAGATGAGGTTCACGAAGATGCGGATCGCTCCGGGAACGCCCTCGGGAAGCTCGCGGAACCACGACTCGGCGGTGAAGACGTAGGTGCCTTTCCCGAGCGTCGTCGTGAGGAGCCCGCCGCGGAGCGGCGGCTCTCCCGGATCGTGCATCGACAGGAGGGGCTTCCAGTCCGGGGACCATTCCCCGAGGAAGTAGAGGCCGCGCTCCTGGACCCATCCGTCGAAGTCGGCGAGCGTGATCCGGTTCGGCCGGTTCCAGATCGGGTCTTCGGGCGAGAGGATCTCGACCGGCGAATCCTCGACCGTGACGCGCTCGTTCCGCTCGGGAAATTTCGCCGGGTGCGGAAACCAATCGCCTTCGTCGAACGCCCGGACGTTGCTGTTGTACTGGACGACGAGACGTCCGCCGTTCTTGACGAACGCGAGGAGGCGGCCGCTGGCCCTGCGCAGGTCATCCCGCACGTCGTAGGCGCGGGGTCCGGTGACGATCGTCGGATACGCGGAGAGGTTTCCCTTCTCCAGGTCCTCGGCCGAGAGGAGATGGACCCGGATCCCGAGCTGCTGGAGGAATTCGGGGATCGAGTCTTCCGCTCCGCGGACGTACCCGATCGAGAGTCCCTCCGGAACGGAGAGATCGAGGATCTCGACGCGCGACTCCGCAGGCTTGACGAAATAGAACGGCCCGATGTCAGGGTGCTCGAGGAAATCGAGCGTGTGGTTCTCGCCGTCTGCGGTCGCGCGGACCCGGTACATCCCCGGGCGCGTGCCCGCCGGAACCTCGAGCGAGAACCGGGCGGTCGCCGAGCGGCCGTCGGGCGACAGCGAGAAAGGCCGGGCGGGCGGCTTCGGCCAGCCGGCCGGCGCGTCGAGAGAGACCGAGCCGCGGCGCGCCCCCTCGGCGTTGCCCGCCACGTCCACCTCGAGCGGCACGGCCTCCCTGCCGAGCCGCGAGAGCGGAACGACCGCGAGCGGCGGCATGGTCCGGACCGAGAGCGCCGGTTCGACGGCGAGCGGACGCGGGATTTCTCCGCGAAGGGGATCGATCGTGCGGGTCTCGACGACGGTCTCGATCGTGTTCTCCGCTCCCGCGTACGCATACCGGACCCGGGCGTGCAGAGGAAAGGAGGGAAGCGGGTCCCCGATCAGCCGGGGGTCGTCCACCGCGTAGAGGGGATCGTCGACGGAGTCCCGATGCCAGAAGGGCGCCGTGAAGGCCGCATCGCCGGCGACGGACACCCGGAACTTCGCCCGGGCCGTCTGCCCGCCGGCCGCTTCGGGCGGCGCGGCGTCTTCCGTCGCGACCTTCCATCCGGCGGGCGCGGCGATTTCGGCGCCGATGATCTTCAGATCCTCGGAGGAGCGGTTCGACAGCGCGACCGAGACGGGATAGGAGCCTCCGGGAACCGCGACGCGAGCCGTCGCCACGGCGAACCGGAAGCCGGGAAACGGGGAACCCGGCTCCTTTTCCGGCTCGATCCGGGCGACGAGCGCGAGGGAGAGGGCCCTGTTCAGGGCGGTGCGGAGCTGGTCGCGCTTGATCTCGAGGAGGAACCGCGCGTCGTGGCCCGCGGCGGCGGAGATCGGCGCTGCATCGAGCTTCGCGATGAGCGGCTCGATCTCCGAAAGGGCCCTGGCGAGAGGCGCGGCGCAGCGCTCCGGCCGGGCTGCGTCGAACGCGCCGGCGGCCTCGCCGATCTCGCGCGCGAGCGCCGCGAGCCCGGGCCGGAGGAAGGGGGCTTTCGCCTCTTCCGCGCCGAGCCGGGCGGCGATCGACGGAAGGCTCGTGTCGATCCCGTCGAAGAATCCCTTCTCGGCCGGGACGCGTCCCTCGTGGTAGGGGGTCTCGACGCGGCCTTCGGCGTCGAGGACGGCCGCGGCCGGCGTGCCGTCGATTCGCCGGTAGTACACGGGGCGCGAACCCGGATCGGGCTGGACCTGGCCGACCCCCTGCGTCCTCTGGTGCGACAGCCCCTGCCAGGCGAGCTGCGCGTAGGAGGCGCCGAGGAGCGGGTCGTAGGCGCCCACGTCCTCGACGACCGTCCAGTCCTCGTTCGCGCGGATGATGCCGACGTAGAGCTTCTTCGGCTTCCAGGCCGCGAGGCCTTCCCGGATCTGCTCCGGGAATCTGGTCGGATCGCCCGCCTCCGCGAACGCCTGCCGGGCGAGGATCGAGGAGGCCTCGTGGTGCGCGTGGCCGTCGCGCCGCGTGCCGGAGAACCGCGCGACGAGCACGTCGGGGCGGAAGCGCCGGATCACGCGGACGAGGTCGGCCACGACCGGGCCGCCGTCGGGCTCGGCGAAGCGCCATTTCGAGAGGGCTTCGGAGAGCGTTTTCGAGAAGCCGTAGTCCACGGCGCGCGTGAAGAATTGAGAGACGCCGTAGTAGCGGTCCGACGCGAGGAGCTCCTCCGTCCGCGTCACGCCGAGCTCGTCGAAGAGCTCCGGCCCGATCTTGTTCTGGCCGCCCTCGCCGCGCGTGAGCGTCACGAGGCCGACGCGGACTCCCCGCCCGCGCGAGAGGAGCGTGAGGAGCCCGCCGTCCTCGTCGTCGGGGTGCGCCGTGACCTGGAGGAACGACGCGGTCGTCGAGACTTCGAGAAGCGATCGTTTGAGCGCCGCCGCGCCGTGGTCGGCCGAAGGATCGGGAGTCTGGGCGGAAGCGGCCGCCCACGCGCCGAGGGCGGAGAGGAGGATGAGAAACCGGCTGCGACGTTTCACGTATATTCTCCCCGGCGAGGAAGGTATACGAAGAAGATCGGATAAGGAAATCGGCGGCGCGGCTCCCTCGGCCGCCGAATCTCCCGCGATGGGATCCGTTTCCGCGACGCCCCTGCCCGGGCCGACAGGCTGGCGGAAGACCTTCCGCGCCTTCTCCTACCGCGACTACCGCATGCTCTGGTCGGGCTCGTTCACGTCCTCCTGCGGGACGTGGATGCAGGAGGTCGCGCAGAACTGGCTGATCTTCGACATGACGGGGTCCGCCTTCTGGCTCGGCCTCGACGCGTTCCTCGGCGACGCCCCGTTCATCCTCTTCTCCCTTCTCGGGGGGGTGGTCGCCGACCGGTACGACCGGCGCCGGATCCTCCTCGGATCACAGGTCGTCCAGCTGACGAACGCGTTCGTGCTCGCGGCCCTCGTCTTCTTCGGCCGCGTGCACATCTGGCACATCCTCCTCCTTTCGTTCCTGACCGGTGTGGCCCAGTCGTTCGGCGGCCCGGCCTACCAGGCGCTCGTCCCGACGCTCGTCGACAAGGAGGACGTCCCGAACGCGGTCTCGCTCCAGTCCACGCAGTTCAACCTCGCTCGCGTCGTCGGGCCCGTCATCGCCGCGGTCGCGTTCGCGAAGTTCGGCGCCGCCGCGTGCTTCGGCCTGAACGGCCTGTCGTTCTTCGTCGTGATCGCGGCGCTCCTCCTCATCCGGACGCGCTTCGTCCGCCGGGCGGGCGCTCATCCGCCGGTCCTGCAGAGCCTGCGGGAGAGCCTCGCGTTCATCGGCCGCACCCCGGCGATGAAGGCGCTGATCCTGCTCGCCTTCGCCGGCAGCTTCTTCGCGTTCCCGCTCCTGACGTTCCTTCCCGTCTACGCGAAGGTGATCTTCGCGCGCGACGTCCGCGCGTACGGCCGCTTCCTGACCTTCTTCGGCATCGGCGCGGTCCTCGGCGCGATCGGCGCGGCGAGGCTCTCGCACTCGGCGCGCAAGGGGGTCCGCGCCGTCTTCTCGCAGGTCGTGTTCGCCGCGCTGATCGTGGCTTTCGCGCTCTCCCGGAACTTCACCCTCTCGTGCGCGCTCCTGTTCCTCGGCGGAGCCGCCCTTTCGGTCGTCTTCACGATGCTGATGTCGCTTGTCCAGACGCTCGTCACGGACGACATCCGGGGGCGCGTCGGATCGGTCTACATGCTCGCGTTCCGCGGGGCGATTCCGCTCGGCAACGTCGTCGCCGGAGCGGTCGCGGCCCGCACGAGCGTCACGGCCGTTCTCGCCGTCAACGGCGTACTTCTCGCCGCCGTGGGGGCGACGGTGCTCGCGTTCCGGAAGCGCGATCTCGCCGCCGCGTGATCCCGCGAGCGTCGGGCGCGAAGGTATGGCAATTTCCGGGACGGGGCACTAGAATCCGCCCCCGATGAGCGAAGCCGGCAGCGAAAAGGCGTCTCCCGAGGAGCCCGCCCCGCCCGCGCTCGAGGACGAGCGCCGGCAGAAGGCCGCCGAGGTCAACCGCAAGAGGACCGAAGAGGAGTGGCTTCGGAACAAGCAGCAGTGGATCGAGGAGAACTTCCCGGGCAAGCGCAAGCCGACGACCTGATCCTGACCGGCGGTCGGGGGAATTCGAAATCCGAAATTCGAAATCCGAAATTGCGGGAGTGAGATCCCGGTTTCGAATTGGAATCTTGAGAAGTCGGATTTGCTTCGCGTTTCGAGTTTTGGATTTACTTTCGCTCCCGGATCCACTTCCGGACGGCCGCCGCGGATCGGCAGTTCAGGACGTCCTTCGCCTCGACCCATCCCTTGCGGGCGACGCGAACGCCGTGGCGGTAGTAGTCGAGCTCGGCGATCGAATGCGCGTCGGGGTCGATCGCGAGGAGGATTCCGCGGGACACGGCCTCGCGGTGGAACCGCCAGTCGAGGTCGAGCCGGCGCGGCGAGCCGTTGATCTCGATCGCGCAGCCGGAGGCGGCGGCCGCGTCGAGCACGCGCGGGAGGTCGATCGTGATCCCGTCCCGCCGGAGGAGCAGCCGGCCCGTCAGGTGGCCCAGGATCGAGACCCGCGGGTTCTCCGCCGCCCGGACGAGCCGCCGCGTCTGCTCCTTCTCGGGAAGGTCGAAGCGCGAGTGCACGGACGCGACGACCACGTCGAAGCGTTTGAGAAAGTCGTCGCCGTAGTCGATCGCGCCGTCCGGAAGAATGTCGGCCTCGGTTCCCTTGAAGATCGTGATGGCCGGGAAGCGCTTCCGGAGCCGTTCGATATCCTCGTGCTGCGCTTCGACGCGCCGCTCGTCGAGTCCATGCGCGTAGCCCGCGATCTTCGAGTGATCGGTGATCGCCACGTACTCGAATCCGGAGGCGGCCGCCGCCGAGACCATCTCCTCGAGGGAATTCGCGCCGTCGGACTCCGTCGTGTGGACGTGGAACAGGCCGCGGACGTCGGAGGCTTCGATCAGGCGGGGGAGCGTGCCGGCGGCGGCCGACTCAATCTCGCCCCGACCTTCCCGGAGCTCGGGCGGGATGAACGGGAGGCCGGCCGCTGCGTAGATCTCCTCCTCGGAGGCCGCCCCGGCCGAGCCGCGGCGCGCGTCCGCGCGGCGGAGGACCTCCTCCGCGTGGGCGGGCGCGCCCGTTTCCGAAAGCAGCGCCCGGCCGAACTCCTCGGCCGCGCAGGTGCGGACGACACCTCGAAGCCCTCCGAGGAAGATCGCGGCGAAACGGTCGCCGTCGCGGGTCGCTTTCCCTTCCGACGAGGAGAGGGACGCGAGCAGAGAAAAAACCTCCTCCGGCGAATCGGTGGCCGCGACGATCGACGCCGTGTCGGCCGTTTCGCATCCGCGCCTTACCTCGCCCGCGATTTCCGCGGCGGAGACGAGGCCCGATCCGTCGAGGACCCCCCGAAGTCGGGACGCGAGCCCGAGCGCCTCGGAATACGGGCGGCGCACCGCGGAGCGGCGGGCGAAGGCGATGCCGGCGAGGATCCTCTCCCGCGACGCGGGACCGAATCCCGGAACCGTCTCGATCGTCCGGTCGCGGCAGGCGGCCTCGAGATCGGCGAGCGACGCGATCCCGAGCTTCTCGCGGAGGACCTCGACCTTTCGCGGGCCGAGCCCCGGAACCCGGAAGAGCGCGGAGAGCGAGGGCGGGAACCGCGCACGCAGCGCGTCCAGATAGGGAAGAGCGCCCGTCGTGACGAGGACGGCGATCTTCTCGAAGATCGCGGGGCCGATCCCGGGGACCTGCCGGAGAGATCCGTCGGCGACCGCCTCGGCGAGATCGCCGCGCCAGGTCGAGAGCGCCTTCGCCGCGCGGGCGTACGCCCGCGCCTTGAATTCGTTCTCTCCGGCGATCCGAAGGAGCTGCCCGATCTCGTCGAGCCGGGCGGCGACCTCGCCGGGCGTCAGAGCGCCGCCCCCGGCGGGCGCTTGAGCCCGGACCCCGTCGCGATGACGCCGGTCGAAGGGCCCGCGGCGAGCGTCGCCCACGCCGCGAAGGCGAGCGCCGAGGTCGGCTCGATCGGGAAGCCGTCGCTCCAGGCCCTCCGCCAGGCGGCGTCGATCGCCTCCTCGGAGAGGGCGAGCGCCTCGCCGCCGCTCTCCCCGATCGCCGCCGCGATCGCCCCGGCGAGCGGCGGATCGACGACCGCGCAGCCGTCCGCGATCGTGCGCCCGCCTCCCGGGGAGTCCGGCCGGGCGATCGGCGCGCAGCGCTCCGCCTGGACGGCGATCAGGCGGGGGAGCCGGGGAAGGGCTCCCTCCGCGTGGAGCGCGGCGAGTCCCTCCCACAGCCCGAGCAGGAGCGATCCGTTTCCGACCGGGAGGACGATCCGCTCCGGGATCGGTGCCTTCGAAGCCCAGGCCGACGCGAGGGTCGCGATTCCGCGGCGAAAGAGGGGGTTGCGCACGTGGCTCGCGTCGTAGGATCCCGAGTCCTCGAGGCACGCCCGGACGGCCGCCGCCCGGTCGGCGAACTTCTCGATCCGGGCGCCGGTGGCCGCGATCATCGCCTCCTTCTCCGGAGCGATGCCCGACGCCACCCGGACGACGGCGTCGAGGCCCGCGCGGCGCGCGGCGGCCGCGACGGCGAGTCCCGCGTTTCCCGAGGAGTCGAGCGAGACGCGGCCGAAGCCCCGCGCGGCGGCGTCGGCGACGACGGCCGCCGCGCCGCGGTCCTTGAAGGAGCCGGTGGGGAGCGCGAACTCCGCCACGACCGTCGTGTCGGGCCGGCGGGGATGCGGGAAGAGGGTCGCGTCGAAGGTCGGAAACGCCCTCACGAGACGTGGGCGGCGACGATCTCGGCGTGGTCGAAGGCGAACGCGAGCTTCGCGAGCTCGTCGGGAGAGAACCAGCGCGCCTCCGCGGCGTCGTCGCCTCCGCGCGCTTCCCCGCCCACGGCGCGGCAGCGATAGACGACCGAGACCGTGTGGCCGCGCGGGTCCCGGTCGGGGCGCGAGTAGACGCCCGCGAGACCCTCCACGTCGACCTCGACCCCGGTCTCTTCCCGGGTCTCCCGGACGCAGGCGGCCTCCGTCGTCTCGCCGGTCTCGACGAAACCGCCCGGAAGGGCCCAGCGTCCCTCGAACGGCGGCCGCCCGCGGCGGACGAGGAGGAGCCGGCCGTCGCCGTCGCGGGTCAGGGAGTCGACCGTCAGTCTCGGGCCGTTCATCGCGCGAAAAATTCTCTCACGCTTTCCTCGGGGTCGGCGGAGACGAGCTCCGCCGGATCCTCGTCGTACCAGTCGCGGGGAAGATAGCGGCGGTACGGGTCTTCCGTGAAGCGCCGGCAGAGGAGGGCGACGACCCCGCGGTCGGTCTCCGACCGGATCAGCCGGCCCGCCGCCTGGATGACGCGCGTCATCCCGGGGTGGATGTAGGCGAACTCGAACCCGGACTCGTCCTGGTCGTCGAAATAGCGCTTGAGGAGCTCGCGCTCGAAGGACACCTGCGGGAGCGACGGGGAGACGATGAAGACACCCGACAGCTTCTCCCCGGGATAATCGACCCCCTCCGCGTACATTCCGCCGGCCACCGCGAGGAAGAGGAGCCCGTCGCGCTCCGGCGTCTCGAGCGCCCGGAGGATCTCGCGCTTCTCGAGGTCCGTCAGTCTCTCGCGCTGCTCGATCACGCGCGCCCGCGTCTTCGGGAGACGCGCGGAGACCTCGCGCAGGAACCGGTACGAGGGAAAGAGCGCGAGGTCGTTGCCGGAATGCGCGTCGGCCATGCGCGCGAGGATCCCGGCGATCTTTTCGTAGTTGCGTTCTCTCGAGGCCCAGGTCGTCCGCACCGTCGGCACGAGCACCACCCGCCGGTTCTCGCGCGGGAACGGGGGAGGGAGGGCGATCGTGTCGGTGCGATCCGCGGCGAGCCCGGTGAGGCGCCGGATCACCTCGAACGGCTCGAGGGTCGCCGACAGCAGCACGACCGACGCCGCCGCGCCGAGGGTCGGCGCGAGCGCTCGCGCCGGGTCGAGGCACACGAGCGACGCGCGCCAGCCGGAGGCCGTGCGCGCGACGACCCGCGCGAAATCGTGCTTCCCTGCCGCGAAGCGGAGCACGAGTCCGAACCGGACGATGGAGAAATGGAGCGCGAGCACGGGATCGTCCTCCGACTCGTCGGCGGCGTCGCGTTTCCACTCGAAATACGCCACCATCGCGGCGTCCCAGCGGACGAGGAAGTCGTCGTAGTCGTCCCGGGAGAAATGCGCTTCCCCGACCGTCTCTTCCTCGGCGAGATCCGCCCCCCACGCGCAGAGCAGCGCGCGGAGCTCGCCGAGCGCCTCCTCGAGGCCCCGCCAGACTGCTCCGGGCGAGAGCGCGGCGAGATTCTCGAGCGCGGCGACGTCTCCCTCGCGGAGCTCCGGCGACCAGATCTGCCGGGCGCGGTCGGGCAGGTTGTGCGCCTCGTCGATGACGAGGACGCACTCGCGGAGCTCGTCCGCGGAGAGGGTCGCGAGCGCGGCGACCGGCTCGAAGACGTAGTTGTAGTCCCCGACGAAGACGTCGGTCCGGGACGCGAGCTCGATCTCGACCTCGAAGGGACAGACGACGTCGGCCCGCGCTTCGGCCGAAACGGCGTCCGGCGACAGGATCGGGTAGCGCTCGAGGAGGCGCGCCAGGATCCCGGAGCGCTCCATCTTGGCCGGGTAGTCGAACGCGAACGCGCAGTGCTCCTCGTGGCAGAGGATGCGGTCGTTGGCGCACATCTTCTCCTTCGAGCGCATCCAGAGGACGCGAAAGGCGCCGGGGTTCATCCGCGCGAGCGTCTCGACGACGAGGTTCTGCTGGAGGGTCTTCGCCGTGAGGAACACGAGACGGCGCCCGCGTCGGAGCGCGCCCGAGAGAGCGGCGTGCAGCGCGGCCGCGGTCTTGCCGGAGCCGGTCGGCGCCTGCGCGAGCAGATGCCGGCCGGCCGAGATCGGACGCGCCGATCGCGTCCATGAGCTCCTCCTGGATCGGCCGCGGGGCATCGAACGGGAAGGGGAGGGCGTCGGCGACGGCGGCCTTCCGCTCCCGTTCGCGGCGTTCCTCCTCGAGGCGGTCGAACTTCGCGTCGAGCAGCGCGACGAGCTCCGCCTCCGCGTCGGCGGCGCGGAACGAGGCCGTGCGCTTTTCCTCGAAACGCCCCGCCCCGTCGATCAGGACGACCGCCGCGCGGGCGGATCCGCAGCCCCGACTTCTCCCACAGGAGGCAGTACGCGGACAGCTGGCGCCGCGCGCGCCGCTCCCGCTCGGGCGGAAACACGGCGCGGCCGTCGGGCGTGAACGCGCACGTCTTGTACTCTTCGACGAGCCACGTCCCCGCCTCCGTCTCGACGGCGCCGTCGATCCTCCCCGACACGACCGCGCGGAAGCGCGGCGTCGCGAATTCCGCCGTGACGTAGACCTCCGAACGGTATCCGGGGAAGCGGTCGAAGCGGGCGGCCTGGGTGCGCCGGTGGGCCTCTCCGCCGAGAGCGAGCCGCCGCCAGGCCTGGCTGCGCTCGAAGCCGACCCGGTGGAACACTTCCTCGTCTTCCACCAGTTCCCGGACGGAGATCTCCAGAACGCGGGTCGGCCTCGTCGAAACGCAACGCTCGATTTTACCCGCGCGGGAAGAATCGGGCGCGGACGCGCGTTCTTCCGGCGAAGGGCGGAATCGTGTATAATCTCGTGTGGCTCCGGTTATCCGTCGTCCGATGAAACAGAAGCTCCTCGCCGTCCTCGCCACCGCTCTGATCCTGTCCTCCGGCGTTGCCGGGGCCGAAGTGCCCGGCGGCCTGCGCGCCGCCCTGGAGCGGGCCGCGCGCAAGGCGCCGGCGCCCCCGTCCGGCGTTTCGATCGCGATCGCGGAGGAGCCGAACGACGGCCCGATCCTCTTCGGAATCAACGCCGGCGAGCCGCTCACGATCGCCTCGGTCTCGAAGATGTTCTCGACCGCGGCCGCGCTCGCCGCGCTCGGCAAGGACTACCGGTTCAAAACGGTCCTGTACCGGTCCGGAACGGTCGCCGACGGCCTCCTCTCGGGCTCGCTCCTCGTGGTCGGCGGCGGAGACCCGAATCTCTCGGGTCGGTTCTACGACAACGACATCCACGCCGTGTTCGACCGGTGGGCCGACGGCCTCCGCGCGGCGGGCGTGACGCGGGTGTCGGGGGACCTCCTTCTCAACGCGACGTTCTTCGACGACGAGTACCGCAACCCCGGCTGGCCCTCGGGACAGGAGGCCCGCTGGTACGAGGCGCCGATTTCCGCCCTCTCCTTCAACGACAACTGCATCTCGGTCTCGGTGCGGCCGGGCCGGCGGCCCGGAGCTCCCGCCGCGGTTCGATTCGAGCCGGCGACGCAGTTCGTCCAGGCCGTCTCCTCGGCGAAGACCGTCTCGGCCGGCCGGCGCAAGGCCGCGCGCGTCGCGGTCGCGCGCCGCGCGGGAAGCAACGTGATCACCGTCGCGGGCACGGTGCCGTTCTCCTTCGGCGGCTGGTCGACCGTCATCGCGATCGACGATCCTCCGCGGTACTTCGGGACCGTCCTCAAAGAGCGGCTCGCCGAGGACGGCATCACGGTCGACGGCGACGTCCGGCTGAGCGCGGTCCGCCCCGACGCGACGTGGGCGGCGGTCGCGACGACGACGTCGGACCTCCTTCCGTCGATCGCGGTCGCCAACAAGCGGAGCCAGAGCTTCTACGCGGAGCAGATCTTCAAGACGCTCGCCGCCGAGAAGGGCCGGGGCGGCTCCTGGCCCGAGGCGGTCCGCCTGGAGAAGGAATTCCTGAGGTCTCTCGGCCTCGATCCGTCCCGCTACGATCTCCACGACGGAAGCGGCCTCAACCCGCAGAACCGCGTCGCCGCGCTCGACATCGTCCGCTTCCTGAAGGCGATGGCGGCTTCGCCGCTCGCCGACGACTGGGTCCCGACGCTCGCGATCTCCGGCGACGGAGGCGGCACCCTGCGGCATCGCTTCCGCGACCATTCGGTGCGGGGCCGGGTCTACGCCAAGACGGGAAGCCTCGACCACGTGAATTCGCTCGCGGGGTACGCCACGGCCGCCTCGGGC
This sequence comes from uncultured Acidobacteriota bacterium, assembly GCA_963794295.1. Lineage (GTDB taxonomy): Bacteria > Acidobacteriota > Thermoanaerobaculia > UBA5066 > DATFVB01 > DATFVB01. Next base: position 41,412 of record CAWCDE010000007.1, on the reverse strand, counting down.
CGCAGCTACGTGTTCGCGATCGTCCTGAACGGCCGGCGGGTCAACGACGGAACCGGGCACGCCTACGAGGATCGCGTCCTCCGGGCGCTGCTCGTGAACGGCTAACTTCCGCTTGGCCGCCCCCGCGCCGCTAGACCCGCGGAAGTCGCTCTTTCGCAAGGTCGAAAAGGCGATCCAGACGATCGAGAAATCGGTCGACGTGGCGTCGACGGTCGCTTCCGCCGCCGGGGCCGTGATCGAGAACTTCCAGGACGACCTCGGCGTGCGCGGCGGACGGCTCTACGAGCGCCGGGACAACGGCTACGAGATCACCCGGACGTTCGGGCAGGCGAAGGCGGTGCCCCCGGGAGTCACGGTCCCGCTCGACTACCCTCCGATCGAGAAGGTGATCGACGAAGGCGTCGTGGTGCTCGACCTGAACGCGCCGGGCGTCGACCGCGCCTTCGAGGAGAAGATCGGAGCGGACCGGTTCGCCGCGATCGCGGTCGGCGACGACAAGTTCATCCTCTCCTTCTCGGTCGATCCGGTCGCGGCCGACGAGGACCTGCTCGTCTCGCTCGGAATCCTGCGGCACGCGGTCGACCAGAAGATCCGGCAGGAACGGATGGAGACGCTCCTCGAGGAGGCGCGGCAGATCCAGGCGTCGATCCTCCCGAAACGGCTCCCGAGGCTCGGCTCCTTCGACATCGCCGCGCGCTCGCAGCCCGCGGAGATCGTCGGAGGCGACTTCTACGACCTCATCCCGATGTCCGAGCAGATCGCCGGCATCGCGATCGCGGACGCGTCGGGGCACGGGCTGCCCGCGGCGCTCCAGGTGAGGGACGTCTACACGGGGCTTCGGATGGGCGTCGCGCGCGATTTCAAGATCGTGAGGACCGTCGAACGGCTGAACCGGATCATCCACGAGTCCCGGCTCACGAGCAAGTTCGTCTCGCTCTTCTACGGCGAGCTCGAGGCGTCGGGCAATTTCATCTACGTCAACGCCGGCCACAATCCGCCGATTCTGGCCAAGGAGCGCGAGACGATCCTCCTGCGGCAGACCGGGATGGTCCTCGGCCCCTCGCGCGAAGCCGCGTACAGCCGCGGATTCGTGACGCTCGACGTCGGCGACGTCCTCGTGCTCTACACCGACGGCATCGTCGAAGCGACCGACTCGCGGGATCAGGAATTCGGAATCGAGCGGCTGAAACGGGTCGTCGTCCAGAACCGGGACCGCACGGCCGAGGAGATCGTGAACGCCATCCTGCAGCAGGTCGCCGTCTTCACGCGGGGAGCCGTCCCGCAGGACGACCGGACCCTGCTGGTCATCCGGCGCGGAACGATCCCCGCGGCGGAGAAGCGGTTGAGCGCGGAAGTCGCGATCCCCGCCCCGGGCTGATTTGCCGGGCTTCGCCGCCCATCCGCTCCGTCCGCTCGCGAACCTGCGGCTCCCGGCCGCTGCCGGATCGCTGCCGGCCGCCCCGCGGGAGTTCTTTCTCGCGCGGACGGAGGTCGTCGCCAAGCGCCTGCTCGGCGCCTGGTTCGTCCGCCGCTGGCGGGGGAGCTCGTACGGGGCGCGGATCGTCGAAGTCGAGGCGTATCTCGGAACGGCCGACGCGGCGGCGCACTCCTTCGGCGGCCGCCGCACGGCCCGCGTCGAGCCGATGTACGGGCCGGGCGGACTCCTCTACGTCTTCGCGGTGTACGGAATGCATTACTGCGCCAACGTCGTCACGCGCGAGCGGGGCACGCCGCACGCGGTCCTGATCCGGGCGGCGGAGCATCCGGCGGCGCCCGCCTCGGCGCTCTCGGGACCGGCGAAATTCTGCCGCTCCCTCGGGATCGTCCGGGGCGACTCGGGGCGGGACCTCGCCGCCGGAGAGGGATGGGAGATCCGGCCGGACCCGGTTCCCGGGGGGGCGATCGCCGCGTCGCCGCGCGTCGGGGTGGATTACGCGGGAGAAGCGGCCGGATGGCTCCTGCGGTTCTCGATCAGCGGAAATCCGGCGGTATCGCGGCCGCCGGCGCCGCCCGTTTCCACTCGATCACCCCGTCCCGCAGGAGCCGGCGGAAGACGAGCAGCACCTCGATCTCACGGATCGGCGAGATCTTGACGATCGACTTCACGTCCCAGCTGCCGTTGATGCGCGACAGCACGAACCCCTCGTTGGGCGTGAAGTTGAAGCTCGTCAGGCGGTCGAGCGGCACCTTGAGGACGGGGACGCCGTGGAGCGCGACGCCGTCGGCGGCGAGGCGGGAGCGGAGGCGGTCCTCGGCGATCCGCATCGCCTCGCGGGGCCGCCCGTCGGCCGGATCGACGTCGCAGGCGGTCTGGAAGAGCTTCCATGCGCCCTCGGGGTCGCTCGCGAGCGTCTCGCGGCCACGGGTCAGGAGCTGGTCGACCTCGCGGGACCGGTCGCGCGGCACGACCGGGACGTCGAGGCCGATCGACCGCTGGTGGATGGCCATCGTCCCGTCGCGGATCCCGCCGTAGACCATCTTCGCGATCACGAACTCGGAGTTGTGCGTCTGGACGGCGATCTCTTCGATCGACCGCTGCCCGTTGAGATAGGGCACGACGAGCTTCTGCTGGTCCGCGAGCCGGTCGAAGGCGAGGGGGGCGGACGATGCGCGGGACGACCTTCATGTCGGGGAGCGTCTCCCGGATCCGCTTCCACTCGTCGTAGCGGCGCAGCCCTTCGAGGATGATGCCCGTGACGTCGAGAGAGAGCGGCACCATCTTCTGGTCGGGGAGCTCGTTGTCGAGGAACTCGAAATCCCCCTCCTCCCAGAGGAAGACGTCGTAGATCGACTCCTCCGCCTTCTTGCGCATCAGTCTCAGGAGGTCGTCCTCGGAGATCGCGTTGATCATCACGAGGATCTTCCCGAGGAGGATCGAAGACTCCTCCTGGACCTCCATCGCCATCTTGAGCTCGTCCTCCGTGATGTACCCGTGGGCGACGAGGAAGTGGCCGAGGTACTCGCGCTGGTCCGACGAGGAGGAGGAAGCGATCCGGCCGTTCTGGAAGAAGATCCGCTTCTCGATGCCGTGCCCTTCGACGAGGAGCGTGCCGTTCTTGCCGCCGAGCGAAAGCCACTGCAGGAGCTCGGAGAGAGCCATCGTACGGAGATTTCCGGTGATGCCCATGCGCTCAGGCCGGCTCGCCCCGCCGGCGGGGCGAGCGCGGGCAATTCCCGCCGCGATGGGCTTCCGCCGGAACGCGCTGACTCAATCGGAACCCGCCTTCTCCGGCAGCGGCTCCCTGCCGGGACCGCGGCCCTGAACCCGCCGAAACTCCCGCAATTCTACCGGAGGTCTCACTCCATCGGGGGATTGTAGGCGGGTACCCCGGTGACCGCTTCCCCGATCACGAGCGTGTGGATGTCGTGGGTCCCCTCGTAGGTGTAGACGGACTCGATGTTGGCGAGGTGCCGGAAGACCGGATACTCGTTGACGATGCCGTTGGCGCCGAGGGTCTCGCGGGCGAGCTTCGCGCACTCCCGCGCCACCCAGACGTTGTTGCGCTTGGCCATCGAGACGTGCTCCGGCTTCATCGTGCCGGCGTCCTTCATCTTCGCGAGCTTCCACGCGAGGAGCTGTCCCTTCGTGATCTCGGTGATCATCCACGCGAGGCGCTCCTGGACGAGCTGGTGGGCCGCGATCGGCCGGTCCTTGAACTGCTTGCGCGACTTTGCGTAGTCGAGCGCGGCCTGGTAGGTGGCCATGGCCGATCCGATGCCGCCCCACGCGATCCCGTACCGCGCCTGCGTGAGGCACGAGAGCGGTCCCTTGATCCCGTCGACGCCGGGGAGGACATTCTCCTTCGGGATGCGGCAATCCTCGAACGCGAGCTGCGAGGTCACCGACGCCCGAAGAGACATCTTTCCGCGGTGCTCGGACGTCGAGAATCCCTTCGTTCCGCGCTCCACGAGAAAGCCCCGGATCTTGCCGCCGTCCAGCCTCGCCCAGACGACGGCGACGTCGGCGATCGATCCGTTCGTGATCCAGGCCTTCGCGCCGTTCAGGACGAAACCGCCGTCGACGCTCTTCGCGGCCGTGCGCATCCCGGCGGGATTGGACCCGAAATCGGGCTCGGTCAGCCCGAAGCAGCCGATCGCCGAGCCGTCGGCGAGCTTCGGGATCCAGCGGTCCTTCTGCTCCTTCGAGCCGTAGGCATAGATCGGGAACATGACGAGCGCCGACTGCACGGAGACGAACGACCGGAGCCCCGAGTCGCCCCGCTCGAGCTCCTGCATCGTCAGGCCGTAGGCGACCGCGTCGAGTCCGGGGAGTCCGTATTCATGGATCGTCGATCCGAAGAGCTGCAGCGCCGCGAGCTCCGGGACGAGCTCCTTCGGAAACCGCCCCTCGTAGGCGCAGTCCTCGATGATGGGGATCACCCGGTCGTCCACGAAATCGCGGACGGTCTGCCGGACGAGCCGCTGCTCCTCCGTCAGGAGGGCGTCGAAATCGAGATAGTCGACACCGGGAAAAGAGGCCACGAGGCCCTCCTTTCGACAAACCGGCAGATGCTATCAGAAGCGTCCGCCGGCCGGGTCAGCGGGGCCGGCCGGGAGAGAGGACGGAACGCGCCGCGGCCTCGGGGTGGAAAGCGTACCCGGTCATCGTGCAGGCGAGCTTCGCTGCGAGGACGTCGGGCGCGCGGTTGCCCGGGGCGGCGCGTGCCGGGAGAAAGGGCATCGCCCGCGGGCCCTACGCGTCGGGGGGGAGCAGGATGCAGGCCGCGATCACCGTCGTCCAGAGCCCCTTCTTGTCGCCGACCGCCGTCTGCGAGATGTTCATCGTGCGCACGATCTGCCCGGAGATCCGCCACTGTTCCTTGCGCTCGTCGTACGACTTGTCGGAGTCGAGCTCGACGCCCAGCGTCGTGGCGAGCATCCCCGCGGCGAGGTCCTCGGCATAGTCTCCCGCGACCTTCTCGGTCTGGCCGAACGAGTGGTGCTCGGAGAGATAACCGTACGTCGCGGAGTTCTTCGGGATCGCCACGCCCACGGAGGCCGCGATCAGGCGGTGCGGCTCGTTCGTGGCGTTCTCGCTCATCACGACGAAAGTGACGGCGCCGGACTGGAGCTTCCTGGCCCCGACCTTCCGCGAGATGATGCGGCAGTGGGGAGGGAAGATCGAGGAGACGCGGACGAGGTTCTGATCGGCGATCGACGCGTCGCGGAGCGCCATCTCGAAGGACGTCAGCTTCTCCCGGTGGCGGCCGACTCCCTTGGTCAGGAAGACCTTTTTCGCAACGAACATTCCCGTCTCCTCCGTAAGGTCATTGCCTTATAGACGATCGACCCGGGGGAATCAACGGATTTCGCCCGGCAGCGCGCCGCCGCGGCGGCGTCCGCCGCGCCGCCGCCTCCGCCGGCGCGGCGACGGGAACGCCGCGGGAGCGCCCGGCGCCGCCGGAACGGCTCCCCGCTCCGCGAAGCGCCGCCACTCGCGGACGGCTTCGGCGCCGCGGCCGCTCGCCATGGCCCGGAGGTCGGCGAGGTCGAGGGCGGCGGCGAAGTCCGGGTGCGCCAAGAAACGCCGCGTCGAGGCCTTCAGCTCGGGCGAATCGGCCACCCGCCCCTGCGCCGCGAGGATCGATTTGATCCGGTGCACGAGCGCGTTCGGCGCGGAGAGGGCGAGCGCGAGAGGGTCCACGACGGCGTTCGTCTTGGCGACGAGGAGCGACGGCTCCGCCCGCCCTCCCGGCCGCACCCGGGCGAGCTCGGCGCGGAGCAGCGGAAGCGCGAGGATCGCGAAGTAGACCGCCTCGTCGAAGGCGCGGCCTCGCCGCCGCTCGGCGTCGAGCACCTCGAGGAGAGTCCAGAAGAAGTGTCCGGCGCCGCCGGCGTGCTCCGGGTCGATCCGCCGAAGCTCTTCGGAAAGCTCGGGCAGGAGGACGTCGAGGAGTCCCATTTCCCGGAGCAGGAGGAACGTCGGAAGGGCCTGGCCGCCGCGGAGCATCGCGGCGAGCTCCTCCGTCACGCGCGGCGTCGCGGACCGGGCGAGCTCCTTCCGGTGCGCGAGGATCGCCTCGTAGTCGCGGGGCGTGATCGCGAACGAGAGCCGTGTCGCGAACTCGACCGCGCGGAGCATCCGGACCGGGTCCTCGCGGAAACGCACGTCGGGATCGCCGATCGCGCGAACGAGCCCGGCCTCGAGGTCGTCCAGCCCGCCCACCCAGTCGATGACCGAGAAGTCCGCGATGTCGTAGAAGAGGCCGTTGATCGTGAAATCGCGGCGGACGGCGTCCTCCTCGGGCGTTCCCCACGTGTTGTCCGAGGTGACGAGGAGGTCGGCGCCTTCTTCGGGTCCCGGGGCCTCGGGGCGCCCCCGGAACGTGGCCACCTCGATCACCTTCCCGCCGCGGAAAAGGACGTGGGCCAGGCGGAAACGGCGGCCGATCAGCCGGCAGTTGCGGAAAAGCGAGCGCATTTCTTCCGGCCGCGCGTCGGTTCCCACGTCGAAGTCCTTCGGCGTCCGGCCCATCAGCAGGTCGCGCACGCTGCCGCCCACGAGATACGCGCGGTACCCCATGCTTTTCAGGCGATAGAGGACCTTCAGGGCGTCGGGATCGATCGCGTCGCGCGAGATCGGATGGGCGCTGCGCGGGCGGACGATCGGGAATCGTCGATACTCCATCCAAACTGATTCTAGTGCTTTGACTTTTCCGGTGAGCGAAGAAATAATACCGCGTTTCGCGATAGCAAACGCAGGAGGATCGTAAGGATGAAGATGCGAAGAACGGGCCTTCTCGCGCTGGCGCTCGCCGGCGCCGCCGGGGCCTGCGCGCCGGGCCACTCGTCGAAAGAGATCGTCATCGGGGAATACGGCTCGCTGACGGGGAACACGGCGACGTTCGGCCAGTCGACGAAGAACGGCAGCGAGATGGCGTTCGAGGAGATCAACAAGGCGGGCGGGGTGCTCGGCAAGCCCGTCAAGCTGATCGTCGAGGACGACCAGTCCAAGCCCGAGGAAGCCGCGACGGCCGTCACCAAGCTCATCAACCAGAACGCGGTCCAGGCCGTGCTCGGCGAGGTCGCCTCCTCCCGTTCGCTCGCCGCCGCGCCGATCTGCCAGGGCGCGAAGGTTCCGATGGTCACGCCCTCCTCGACGAACCCGAAGGTCACGCAGGTCGGGGATTACATCTTCCGGGTCTGCTTCACCGACGTGCAGCAGGGAGAGGCCGACGCGAAGTTCGCGGCGAAGTCGCTCAAGCTCAAGAGAGCGGCGCTCCTCTACGACGTCCGCAACGACTACTCGGTCGGGCTCCGGCTCGTCTTCGCGCAGAAATTCAAGGAGTACGGCGGCGAAATCGTCGCGGAGCAGTCGTACTCGGAAGGGGACTCGGACTTCCGCGCCCAGCTGACGCAGCTCAAGTCCGCCAATCCCGAGATCATCTACGTGCCCGGCTATTACACGGAAGTGGGGACGATCGCGCGCCAGTCGCGGGACCTCGGGATCAGCGCGCCGCTCCTCGGCGGCGACGGCTGGGATTCGCCGAGGCTCTGGGAGATCGGCGGAAAGGCGCTGAACGGCTGTTATTTCTCGAACCACTATTCCGTCGACGATCCGTCGCCCGCGGTCCAGAAGTTCGTCGCCGCGTACAAGGCGAAGTACGGAGCGACGCCCGACGCCCTCGCGGCGCTCGGCTACGACGCCGCCCGGATCCTCGCGGACGCGATGAAGCGCGCGAACTCGGCGGACGGGCCGAAGGTGCGCGACGCGCTCGCGCAGACCAAGGACTTCGCGGGCGTCACCGGCTCGATCACGATCGACAAGGACCGGAACGCGGTCAAGCCGGTCGTGATGCTGAAGGTCCAGGACGGGAAGTTCGTCTTTCAGGAACGCATCGAACCCGGCGCGTGAGCACCTTTCTCCAGCAGCTCGTCAACGGCCTGTCCCTCGGCTCGATCTACGCGCTGATCGCGCTGGGGTACACGATGGTGTACGGGATCCTGCGACCTGATCAACTTCGCCCATGGCGACGTCTACATGGTGGGCGCCTACGTCGGGTACTACGCCTCGACGCGGTTCCGGGGCGAGTCGCCGTCCTACCCGCGCGCGATCGCGATCATGTTCCTCTCGATGATCGTCTGCGCGGCGCTCGGCATCGTCATCGAGCGGTTCGCGTACCGGCCCGTCCGGCGCGCCGCGAAGATGACCCCGCTCATCACCGCGATCGGCGTTTCGCTCTTCCTCGAGAACGGGGGCCAGCTCCTGTTCGGGGCCGACCCGAAGTTCTTCCCGTCCAACGCCCCCCACCGGGAGTTCAACGTCGTCGGCGTGCGCATCACCTCCGAGCAGCTGACCGTCTTCGTCGTCTCGATCATCCTCATGGTCCTCCTCCTCGCGTTCATCCAACGGACCCGCACCGGCAAGGCGATGCGCGCCGTCTCGTTCAACCTCGACGCGTCGAAGCTGATGGGGATCTCGACCGACCGGATCATCGCGATCACGTTCGCCCTCGGTTCGGCTTTCGCCGCCGCCGCGGGCGTGCTCGTCGCGATGGCGATCCCGAAGATCGATCCGCTCATGGGGATCATGTCCGGCCTCAAGGCCTTCGTCGCGGCGGTCCTCGGCGGCATCGGCAACGTCCCGGGAGCGCTGCTCGGCGGGCTGATCATCGGGATCGCCGAGGTGTTCACGGTCGGTTATCTCTCGCCGACGTACCGCGACGCAATCGCGTTCGCGATCCTGATCGGCATCCTCCTCTTCCGGCCGCAGGGGATCCTCGGCCGGGTCGAGAAGGAAAAGGTTTGATCCGGCGGCTCGCGATCTTCGCGGCGGTCGTCGCCGCTCTCTGGGCGGCTGACGGGCTCCTCTCCGGGAGCCTCATCCCCGGGGTGATGATCTCGCCCTACGTCCTCCAGGTGATCACGCTCGCCGGAATCAACATCATCCTCGCCGTGTCGCTCAACCTCATCAACGGCTTCACGGGGCAGTTCTCGATCGGTCACGCCGGCTTCATGGCGATCGGCGCCTACACGTCGGCGTTCCTGTCGGTAACTTTCGGCCCGGGGCTCGAGCGCGCGTTCGGATTCCTCCCGGAGGGGCCGCGGCGCGGCGCGGTGCTGCTCCTCGTGCTCGCGGCGGGCGCGATCGCGGCGGGATCGCCGGTTTCCTCGTCGGCGTGCCGTCGCTCCGCCTCCGGGGCGACTACCTCGCGATCGTCACCCTCGGATTCGGCGAGATCATCCGGGTGTTCATCCTGAACATCGACGCGGTCGGCGGGGCGCGCGGCTTCGGCGGGATCCCGAAGTACTCCAATTTCGGCTGGGTCTATTTCTTCGCGATCGCGTCGGTCGTCGTCGTTTCGCGGATCGTCCGCTCGTCGTTCGGGCGCACGCTCCTGGCGGTCCGGGAGGACGAGATCGCCGCGGAGGCGATGGGGGTCCACACGACGCGCTCGAAGGTGATTTCGTTCGTGATCTCCTCGGCGATGGCGGGTGTCGCGGGGGGTCTCTTCGCGCACTACCTGATGTACATCCACACCAATTCGTTCACGTTCCTGAAGTCGATCGAGATCATCATCATGATCGTGATCGGCGGCATGGGATCGATCACGGGATCCGTCGTCGGCGCGGTGCTGTACATCGCGCTGACCGAAGGCCTGCGGACGTTCGAGCAGTACCGGATGGTGACGTTCTCGCTCCTCCTGGTCCTCATCATGATCTTCCGCCCCCAGGGCCTCATGGGGCACCGGGAGCTCTTCGGACGCAAGCGGCGGGACGCGCGCCAGCCCGCCGCCCCGTCGATCGAGGCCTGAGCATGCCGCTCCTCGACCTGCGCCGCGTCACGATGCGCTTCGGCGGACTGACCGCCGTCAAGGACCTCGACCTCGTCATCGACTCGAAGGCGCTCTACGGGCTGATCGGGCCCAATGGCGCGGGGAAGACGACGATCTTCAACATGATCACGGGCGTGTACCGGCCGACGGCGGGCCAGATTCGCTTCGACGGCCGGCCGATCCAGGGACAGAAGCCCTGGCGGATCACCTCGTACGGGATCGCGCGCACGTTCCAGAACATCCGGCTCTTCGCGGACCTCACCGTGCTCGACAACGTGAAGGTGGCCTTCGCGAGCCGGCAGCGCGCGTCGATCCTCTCCGCGGTGACTCTCGGGCCGGTCCATCGCAGCGAGGAAGCGCGGATCGAGCGGGAGGCGCTCGATCTGCTCCGCATCTTCAAGCTCGAGGACTTCGCGGGAGAGATCGCGCGCAATCTCCCGTATGGAAGCCAGCGCCGGCTCGAGATCGCGCGAGCCATGGCGACGAGGCCGAAGCTCCTCTGCCTCGACGAGCCGGCCGCGGGGATGAATCCGCACGAGGCCCAGGACCTCATGGCGCTGATCCGGTGGATTCGCGACGAGTTCCGGATGACGATCCTCCTCGTCGAGCACAACATGAAGGTCGTGATGGGAGTCTGCGAGACGGTCCACGTCGTCGACTACGGGTCGACGATCTGCGTCGGGACGCCCGCCGAGGTCCAGAAGGACCCGCGCACGATCGAAGCCTACCTGGGGGGCGCCTGATGCTCGACCTCTCGACGCCTGCCGGGAAGACCGTCCTCGAGGTGCGCGATCTCGAGGTCAACTACGGCGCCGTGAAGGCGCTCCGCGGGGTGTCCATCACGGTCGACCGGGGCGAGATCGTGACGCTGATCGGCGCCAACGGGGCGGGAAAGTCGACGACGCTCCGGACGATCATGGGCCTCGTCCCCGCGGCGGCGGGAAGCATCCTCTACCGCGGCGAGCCCCTCGCCGGGAAGCCGACGTTCCGGATCGTGCGCGACCGGATAACCCTCGTTCCGGAGGGGCGGGCCGTCTTCGCGAACCTCACCGTGCGGGAGAATCTCGAGCTCGGCGCCTATTCGCGGCGCGACGACGGTGTCGACGCCGACCTCGACCGGGTGTTCGGCATCTTCCCCCGCCTCAAGGAGCGGGTCCGCCAGCGTGCCGGGACGCTCTCGGGCGGCGAGCAGCAGATGCTCGCGATCGGGCGGGCGCTGATGTCCCGGCCGGAAGTGCTCCTCCTCGACGAGCCGTCGCTCGGCCTGGCGCCGCTCCTCGTCCACACGATCTTCGAGTCGATCGAGAACATCAACCGGGAAGGCGCATCCGTGCTGCTCGTCGAACAGAATGCCAACGCGGCATTGAAGCACAGCCACCGGGCGTACGTCCTGGAGACCGGGACGGTGACTCTGTCGGGTCCGTCGGAGCGGATCGCGACCGATCCGCGGGTGAAAGAAGCCTACCTCGGGGAATAGCCGGCCCCGGCGGAGGGGCGGCGGCCTTCACCCCGGCCGGGCGCCGGCCGGCGGCCCGATCGTTTCGCGCAGGAAGCCCACCGTCTTCTCCCACGCTCCCCGGCTCGCGGCGATCCGGAACTCGGGGCTCGACTGGTCATAGAAGGCGCGCCCCGCCTCCGGATAGACGACGATCTCGTGCGGAACCCCCGCCGAGGAGAGGACCCGATCGATCGCCTCCCGCTCCTCCGGCGACGCGTCGCGGTCGGCCGCTCCGTACAGGAAGAGCGTCCGGCAGCGGAGCGACTCGTATTCGAGGATCGGCATCGGCTCGGCGGGACGGAGGGCAAAACGCGCCGCGATCCCCGATCCCGACCAGACCGCGAGCGCCCGGATGCGCCCGCCCGCCTCGCAGGCCGCCCGGAAAGCGATGCGGCCGCCGGGGCCGAAGCCCAGGAGCGCGACCCGCGCGGGATCCGCGTCCGCGGCGAGCGCCAGATGCCCGAGCGCGCGGCCGACGAGTTCGCGGAGCCGCGCGGCGGAGAGGCCCGACGCGAGCGCTTTCGCGTCTTCGGCTTCCTCGACGCGCAACGAGTCCCGGACGGGAAAACCGCTCCATCCTTCCTCGGCGGCGACCGCCATCGGATACGCCATCCACGGAGGAGCGCCGGCGGCGGCGGAGAAGGGATGCGCGTAGAGGTTCGGGGCGAGCGCGAAGAATCCTTCGCGCGCGAGACGGTTCGCGAGAGCCCGGATCTCCGCCGTCAGCCCGCGCTCGTCGTGGAGCAGGACGACCGCCGGGGAGGGAGCAGCCGATTCCGGGACCGCTTCGTGGGCGGGGAACTGCTGGACGAGCGTCGTGTTCGCCTCCATGTCGATCATGCCGGCGCGGCGCAGGCCCGAAGCGCTCATCGCGCGGTCAGCGCCGGTCGAGGGGAACCCAGGGCTGGCGGTAGGCGGGCCCGAGGTACACCGCCCGGGGCCGGATGAGCCGGTTGTTCGCGTGCTGCTCCATCACGTGGGCGGTCCAGCCGGCGCAGCGGGAGAGAGCGAAGATCGGCGTGTAGAGGTCGGGGGGGATGCCGAGCATGTAATACGTCGAGGCCGAGTAGAAGTCGACGTTGCAGTTCAGGCCCTTCTCCTCTCGGACGAGATCCTCGATCCGCCGCGACATCGCGTACCACCGGTCCTCGCCGGTCGACTCCGCGAGATCGCGCGACATGCGGCGGAGATGGGTCGCCCGCGGGTCTTCGGTCGTGTAGACGCGATGCCCGAAGCCCATGACCTTCTTCTTCGCCGCGAGGCGCCCGCGGATCGCCTCGTCGACGCGGGACAGATCGCCGATGTCGATGAGCATCCGGATCACCGCCTCGTTGGCGCCGCCGTGGAGCGGCCCCTTGAGCGTCCCGATCGCCGAGACGATCGCCGAATGCATGTCCGAGAGGGTCGCGGCGGTCACGCGGGCCGCGAAGGTGGAGGCGTTGAACTCGTGGTCGGCGTGCAGCACGAGCGCCGTATCGAAAGCGCGGACCGCCTCGCGAGAGGGCGGCTCGCCGTTCATCATCCAGAGGAAGTCCTCGGCGTGGCCCCGGCCCGGGTCCGGCTCGACCGGATCCCTTCCGCCGCGCAGGCGGCGGATCGCCGCGACGATCGCCGCCATCCGTCCCGTGAGCCGGACGGCCTTTCGGCGGTTCGCGTCGGGCTCGTTGGAGGCGACGTCCGGATCCGTTTCGGAGAGCGCGGAGACCGCCGTCCGCAGGACGTCCATCGGGGCCATCCGGCGTTCGAGGAAGCGGCGGACGAGCGAAAGGATCTCTTCCGGAACGGCCCGCCCCGCGCCGAGCGCGGCGCGGAGCTCCGCGAGCTCCGGCGCGGCCGGCAGCCGGCCTTCCCAGAGGAGGAAGCAGACCTCCTCGAACGAGGCGTGCTCGGCGAGATCGTGGATGTCGTAGCCGCGGTACGAAAGGACGCCGCGGGCGCCGTCGATGAAGCAGATCGACGATTCGCCGGCGACGACGTCCTCGAGGCCTTCCCGGAAGGCGCGAGCCTCGTTTTCCGCCGTCTTCGCCACGCCGGTCGCCGCGCCGCTCGTCAGCGGTGTCCTTCGATCGCCGCCGGGATCGAAGGATCGAGTCCCGGGAACTGCGCGAGCCACTGCTCGCGTTCGGCCCGGAGCTTCGCGACCCGCGACGCGTACTCCGCCGGGGAGTAGTGCGAGCGCGGATCGTACTTCGAGAGGTCGACCCCCGGCACGGCCGTCGGGACCTGGTATCCCCAGTCCGGGTCGAGCTCCCACGCGATGCCGTCCTTCGCGATCTGTTTCATGATCTCGCTCGACGCGCGGATCGTGATCTTCTCGCCGGCAGAGCCGTCGCGCGCTCCGATCGCTCCCGTGTTCAGGAGATACGCCTGCATGTCCGCGTGGTCCCGGAGGAACGCGAGGATCCGATTGCCTTCCTCTTCCTCGGGCCCGACGATGAACGGGTTCGTGCCGACCTCGCGCTTGGCCTGGCCCGCGCGCGCGGGATCGCCGGCCGAGGTCTCGATCGACTCGCCGAGCATGAAGAACGCCGCCCCCTGCTCGGGAGTGAGTCGGGCCACGACCGGGACGACGTCGTTCCGGCGCGTGATGAAGACGATCTTGTTGGCCCTGGGCAGATCGATCCCGTCGTCGGTGCCGTGGATGAACCGGCGGAGCACGACGCCGCGCCCGTTCGACGTGAGCGAGGTGTCGCAGAAATCGATCGACCCGTCCTCGCGGATCCGGACGTTCTCGAAGCAGGCCGTCGGAGAGATCGCCGCGTCCCACAGGACCCGCTGGGAGGGCTCGAGCCCCTCGGTCTTGATGTAGAACCCGTCCTCCGTCCCGAAGGCGCGGCCGTCGGCGGCGAGGAGGACGACGTCGTCCTGCTTGATGACGACCCGCTCGGGAGTCTCGAGGCCGTGGTCGTGGAGCGTGAGCGTGGTCTTGCCGGTGCCCGAGAGCCCGAAGAGCAGGAACCCGACGTCGTGCAGCCGGCCGTCGCGGCCGGTCACCCGCAGGATCTTCGACCCCGCGTGGAGGCCGAGTCCTCCTCTCTTCTTGATCCAGTACATCGCCTGCCGGAGCATCGACTTCTTCGCCTCGCCGGGGTAGTCGGTGCCGCAGATGTAGGTGTATCCCTCGTTCGGATCGAGGAAGATCACCTTCTCCGGCCAGTCGGGGATGTAGACCGAGACGAAATCGGGCGTCCCCGAAGGGTCGATCGGGAAGAGCATGTTGTGCCACATCGCCGCGATCCGGGCGAACTCGACCGGGACGTACAGGCGGCAGTGGAGCGAAGCCTCCGGCGCCATCCCCATCCGGCGATCGACCTGGATCATCTCCCGGTCGGCCAGGGACTCCTGGAGCTTCCGCACGAGCTCCGCCGCTCTCTCGGGATCCATCCCTTTCTGGTGCTTCCCGAGGAGAACGCCGTTTTCGACGACGTAGGTGTCCTTTGCCGAGCGGTTTCGGACCCGGGTGGCGTAGACCGGCGAACCGTAGGCGGAGGTCGTTTCGTCCCGGCGCGCGAGCTCGCGCAGCTCCTCCCCGGAGAGTCCGCGGTGGATTTTCCGGGCCGTGATCTTCCTCGGGTGGACGGCCTCGACGGTGCTCATGTTCCTCCTGCGCTCCGGAATTCCGGAATGGACGTTTTTATCAGCGATCCCCGGACCAAGTCAAAAAATCCGCTTCGCATGCTTTCATCCCGCCGCCTCGGTGCGGGGCAAGAGGTGTGCCAGGATCTCCTCGCGGCCGCAGATCCGCGTCTCCCCGAATTCCGACGTCCGGACGCTCTCCATCAGATGGAGCGCGCGGTGCGTGATGTAGGAGAAATTCTCGCGGACGCCCGATTCCCGCTGGTCGGCGTACATTGCGCGGAGCGCCTCGAGCTGGCGGTCGAGGGCCCGAGCGGGGTCCGCCGGGCGGAATCGGGCGCCCCGCGGGGCCGCGCGCGGTCGGGTTTCGAGGCCCAAAAACGACCGCTCGAGCGCCTGGATTTCGCGCTCGGCGGCGGTCGGCCCGGGAGGCGCTTCGGGCTCGGGCTCCGGCTCGAGGAGGATCGGCCGGCGCCGCCGGTTCGCGTCGTGGATGCGGTCGTTCTTGACGATCCAGCCGAGATTCGTGATCTGGAGCCGGGCGGAGACGTTCTCGACGAGATTCGACACGAACGGCTCGATCGCCGTCTCGTAGGACTCGCGGATGCCGTTGAACATGTTGAGGACGTAGTAGACGCGGAAGTCCTCGACGCTCTCCTGGAGCAGGTCGACGAGCGGGTGATCGCCGAGGCCCGCCCCGAGATCGGCGAGGAACGCGTCGATGTTCGGGATCGAGTCGTCGTACACGTCCTCCACGGCGTCGAGGAGCTCGTTGATCATCCGCGGGTCGCGCGGGGAGAGCGCGGCCCGGCGGTAGACGGGAGATCCGGGAGCGAAGAGGATCCGGAGCTTGCGAAAGAGGATCGCCTTGACGATGTCGGAGGCCGCGAGCGTCGCGGCGGGGAGCTGCGGCGTGAAGATCAGGATCCCGGAATTCGAATAGGGGAGGAAGTCGATCACGTTCGCGTCGAGACCCGCCTTCAGGTCGAGCACGACGTACGTCGCCGGGAGCCGGTTGATCGCGCCGATCAGCTTCGCGCGGGAGGCCTCGCCGAAGTTCGTGATGTCCTCGATCATGTGGCGCGGCCCGGCGACGAAGCCGAAGTCGCGGTACCGTCCCGCCGGATCGAGCGCCGGCGGCAGCCGCGTGACGCAGTCCGCGAGAGGCGCGTCCTTCCGGAAGAAGTGGTACAGGTCCTTGCCGACGGGAGCGTCGATGCCGTTGCGGACCGAAGACGTTCCCGTATCGAGGTCGACGAGGACGGTCGGCGCGGCGGTCGCGAGCGCGAGGGCGAAATTCACGGCGAACGTCGTCTTTCCGACGCCTCCCTTCCCGGAAGAGACCGTGACGATCCTTTTCATCGGAGGTTTCGGGCGACTATAGCAGGTCGAGCGGGAGGCGGGTCGCGAGTCCTCCGGTCCGAAGTCGAAAGTCGGAGCGCGGGACTCCCGACCGTCGACCTTCGACGCGAGACCGTCGGCCGGCGTCCGGCCCGCGCGGTCTCACGCGCGCTCGGCGTCGTGCAGGAGCCAGAGCCCGGAATACGCGTAGAGGAGGCGGAACCGGGAGCGGACGATCGCCTTGAGCTCCTCCGGAAGCGACTCCTCCCCGGCCTCGTGGATGAGCGCGGCGAGGCGGCGATCGGTGTCGGCGGCGAGCCGGAGCGTCTCCTCCGCGTGCGCGCGGAGCGGCGGCAGGGGCCGTCCCATCTTCTTCGCGCGGGTCCACTGCCCGGCGTCGTCCTCGGCGCGCACCCGCAGAGCGGCGGCCTCGAGCAGCAGCGCGTCGCGTTCGGGAATCGCGCGGCCATTGTCGGAGATCGCCCGCTTGGCCGCGCGGATCTCCCAGCTTTCGAGGCCGAGGTTCCCGATCTCCTTGAGGCTTCCGTCTCCCATTTCCACCGCGGCGAGGACCTTGTCGACCGCCTCGCGGAGCGCGCCGGCGTCGTCCTCCGGAGCGGGAGCGGGCCCGTCCTCGTCGATTTCGAGCGCGTCGTCGATCTCGTCGGTGTCGATCCGGCGCAGATCGAATTTCTCCAGGACGTCGGAGATCCGGTGCTTCAGGGCGAGGAGGTCGCCCGCCCGGACGTTGGCGTCCTCCTCGAGCCGCTCGAACTGGCGGCGCGATTCCCGGAAGCGATCGAACTCGGGGGGGAGGGGGCCGCCGTGCGTGACCTCGCGTTCGAGATTTTCGATCCTCTCCATCGCCTCCTGGATCCGGCGCCGCTCTTCGGCGAAGAACCGGCGGAAGACCGATCGGGTGCGGACGTTGGCGATTCCGACCGAGGCGAGGACCCGGGCGTTGCCGAGGGCGAAACCGAGGCGGCGCTTGATCGTCCGGATGTTCTCCACGCGCCGTTCGCGAACGAGATCCTCGAACGACCGGCACCGGCCGACGTCCTCGGCGAGCTCGTCCATCGCGGAGACCAGGGCGGCGGCCTCCTCCCCGTCGACCGACGGCCACGAGCAGCCGGCGACGATCGCTTCGAACAGGCGCTCCGCGTCCTCCCGGGCCCGCGGCTGGGCGCCTCCGCTGTCCGGACGCGCCGCGGCGACCGTCACGAGGAAGTCGAGCTTGTCGGCCGTGTCCTCGTCGAGCTCCGGCTGCGAAAAATAGAACCGCAGGAGGTGATAGACGATCTTCGGATCCTGCGGCCGGACCTTGTCGAAGAAGCGGCGGACGAGCGACGGGCCGAGGGCGCGGTCGGCGAGCCGGAGCGTCCGGGTCGCGAGCGAGAGCTCGGTGTCGATCCGGTCGAGCCGGTCGCGGACGTCGTCGCCGGCGGCGGGCGACGTCATGGCGGAGCTGACCTCGCGAAGCCGGTCGTAGATCGCGTTGAAATCGAGATCGTAAGGAGGAAGGTCTCCCAGAAAGGCCTGGTGGACCCCCTTGAGGAACTGATGGAAGGTCCACAGCGCCTTGAATCTCTCCGTCAGCCGGATATAGGCTCCGTGCAGATCCTCGAGTTCGGCGACGAGCATTTCAGGGATTCCTTTTCCATTTTAGACCAGGAGGCGCCCTGGCGCACCGGCTTTCTCGCACCATTCTCGACGAAAGGCAGATCGCCGAGGGCGTCTCGCGGCTCGCGGCGGCGATCGACGCGGACCTGGGCGGCAAGCCCGTCCTCCTCGTGGGGATCCTCAAGGGTTCCGTGTTCTTTCTCTGCGACCTCGCCCGGCGGCTCCGGTCCCCGGTTTCGATCGACTTCCTCCAGGCGTCGTCCTACGGCGCGGGCATGCGTTCCTCCGGGAGCGCGGCGGTCGTCCGGGACCTCGCGACCGACGTCGCGGGCCGCCACGTCGTGGTCGTCGAGGACGTCGTCGACACCGGAAGGACCCTCGAAAGGGTCGTCGGCATGCTCCGGGAACGGGGCCCGGAGTCCCTGCGCGTGTGCGCGCTGCTCCGGAAGCCGGGAGCGCCGACGGCCGACTACGTCGGATTCGAGATCGAGGACCGGTTCGTGGTGGGATACGGTCTCGATCTCGCGGAGCGGTACCGGAATCTCCCGTACGTCGCCGCGATCGAGGAAGAAGGAGACGACGAATGAACCGGATTTCGACGGACAAGGCCCCGAAGGCGATCGGACCCTACTCGCAGGCGGTCGAGTCGCACGGGTTTATCTTCACGGCCGGCCAGATCGGGCTCGATCCCGCGACCATGAAGATCGTCCCGGGCGGAATCGAGGCCGAGGCCGCGCGGGTCTTCGACAATCTCGGGGCGGTCCTCGCGGAGGCCGGCCTGAGTTTCTCGGATGTGGTGAAGACGACGGTTTTCCTCACCGCGATCGCGAATTTCGCGCCGATGAACGCCGTCTACGCGGCGCGTTTCGGCGACCATCGGCCCGCCCGGTCGACGGTCGCCGTCGCGGAGCTCCCGGCCGGGGCGCTCGTCGAGATCGACGTCATCGCCCGCAGGAAATAGCCGCTGGCGCGGCGATGCATCGAGCCGGACGGGCGCGAGCCGCCCGCGAGACCCTGCGACATACGCCCCGGTATGCCTCGGGATCTCGCGGGCGACCCGCATCCCGTCGGGCTCGCGCCTCCCCGCGCCTCACCCGGAGTCTTGATCGGCATCGCGCTCGCCGGGATCGTCCGCGTCAGTCGGCCGAGGAGTGATGCCCGATCAACCGCGAGCGATGCGCTCCGCGGCCGAGAGTGCCCGGTCCACGTCGGCTGAGCCGACGTCGCGGTGGGTCACCATCCGAACCTCTTCTCCGGGGTAGGCGCTGCAGAGAACCCCCTGATCGCGCAACGCCGCGACCCAGTCCGTGGCGCGCCGGCCGCCCGACGCCACGAAGATCACGATGTTCGTGTCGCAGCCGTACGGGAGGGAAACGCCCGGCAGCCCGGCGAGCCCGTCGGCGAGACGCCTTGCGAGAGCGTGGTCCTCGACGAGGCGGTCGCGGGTTTCCAGCGCGACGAGCGCCGCCGCGGCGAGCACGCCGGCCTGGCGCATTCCGCCCCCGAACAGCTTTCGCGCGCGGCGCGCCTCGGCGACGAACTCCCTCGAGCCGGCGACGGCCGATCCGACCGGTGCGCCGAGGCCTTTCGAGAAGCAGACGTTGACGGAGTCGGCGCCGCCGGAGAGCTCGCGCTCGGCGATTCCCGTCGCGACCGCCGCGTTCCAGATCCGGGATCCGTCGAGGTGGAGCGCGATCCCGCGGCTCCGGCAGAGCGCGGCGAGGCGCTTCTGGGCATCGAGCGGAACGATCCGGCCGCCCCAGAAGTTGATCGTGTTCTCGAGGGCGAGAAGAGCCGTGCGGGGCCGGAGGGGCTGGTCGGTCTGGATCCACGGATCCACCCGTTCCGGCGTGAGGATCCCGTCGGTCGTCGCGATCGGACGCGGGAGGAGTCCCGAGAGCGCCGCCATCGCCCCCATCTCGGCGTTGAAGACGTGCGCCCGGGACTCGACGATCACCTCCGAGCCCGGCCGCGCGAGGACGCGCAGCGCGATCTGGTTGCCCATCGATCCGGTCGGCACGAAGAGCGCCGCCTCGCGGCCGAGGAGCTCCGCCGTCCGTTCCTCGAGACGGCGAACCGTCGGGTCCTCGCCGTAGACGTCGTCGCCGACGTCGGCTTCCGCCATCGCGCGCCGCATCTCCGCCGTCGGGCGGGTGACCGTGTCGGACCGGAAGTCGGAGAAGGCCATCGGCGCTCAGGGGGCGAAGAGAAGGGCGGCGGCGGCGCAGACCAGGCCGAGCATGGTCAGGCGCGAGGAGCGGCGGTGCAGGGCGCCGAAGCGCCGTCGCCACGGATCGTCTTCCGGGGCGAGATCGAACGATCCCGCCTGGGCGCGGTAGTACCGCATCTTCGGCCGGAGCACCATCGACGTGTAGACGTTGCTCGCGATCGCGAGGAACGAACCGATCGCGGTGACCGCGCTTCGCCCGGCGATCCGGCCTTCCCGGCCGACCGCCGCGAAGATCCCGAGCACGAGGAGAAGCGAGAGCACGTGCTGGATCGCGCCGAGGCGGGCGAGGATCGCTCCGAAGACGTCTCCCGCGAGGTCGCGGGAGGGAAGCAGAGCGAAGAGCCTCGGCGCGGCGGCGGCCGCGAGCACCGTGCCTCCCACCCAGACCGCGAGCGGAAGGCGGATCAATAGCAGGTCGGTCCAGTGCACGGCCTGGAGTGTATCGCCGGCGCGGCGACCCGTCGCGCCGAAGCTTCGGCGAAGGCGGATGCATCGAGCCGGGCGGGCGCGTGCCGCCCGCGTGACCCCCCGACGTACTCTCCGGTACGCCTGCGGGCCCCGCGGCCGACCCGCATCCCGCCGGGCTCGCGTCTGGCCGCGCCTCGCCGTGACCGCAACGACGGCAAGCCGACGGATCGAGTCGGGGTCCGCGTTGGTAAACTGGCGTGGTGCAACACAAGGGAACCGATCGCGATCTCACCGAGGCGCTCGACGACCTGATCCTCGGGCACGGCGTCGCGCGGGGACGGCACGAGCTCGTTCTGAACGGCCGCGACGTGAGCGCCGAATTCGCCGGGCGGCTGCGGGCGAACGGATTCCGCCCGATGACGGTTCGGGAATCGCCGATCGAGGCGGGGGAGAGGATTCCGGCGTTCTGCGTGAGGCGCGGCGCGGCCGAGTTCGGGTGGATCCGCTGGGAGATCTTCACTCCCCGCTCCCGGCGCAAGCTCTTCGCCTCGGAGCGGCGGCTGCCGGACAACGACGAGTGGGCGGTGCAGATCAACCTCTCGTCGCCGGAGACGGTCTGGGCCGACCCGGCGCGCAAGGAGAAGCACGAGATCGACGTCGTGGTGCCGGTGCGGGCGTGAGGGCGCGGGCGGAGGTCCCCGCGTGACTCTCCGGGTCGCCGAAGTCCTCCCCGTCGGACCGCTCGCCTGCAACTGCGCGATCCTCGTGGACGACGCCTCGGGACAGGCGGTCGTCATCGATCCCGGGGACGAGGCCGGCCGGATCCTCGATGCCCTCGGCCGGGCGAACGCGAGCGCGGCGGCGCTCCTCCACACGCACGCCCATTTCGACCACGTCGCGGCCGCCTCGGCGGTTCATCGGGCGACCGGGGCGGCGATCCGCCTCCACCCCGCGGACCGCTTCCTCTACGACATGCTCCCCGAGCAGGGAAGGATCTTCGGATTCCGCTTCGACGAGCCGGAGAAGGCCGTCGAACCGCTCGCCGACGGCGAAACGATCCCGGTCGGTTCGGCGGGAATCCGGGTGATCCACACTCCCGGCCATTCGCCCGGGTCGGTCTGCTTCCTCGCCGACGGCGGCGCGCCGGTGCTCTTCTCCGGCGACACCCTCTTCCGGGATTCGATCGGCCGGACCGACCTGTGGGGCGGGTCGTTTCCGGAAATCGAGAGCTCGATCCGCAAGCGGCTCTACGCACTTCCCGACGCGCTCCGCGTCGTCCCGGGCCACGGCGAGGAGACCACGATCGGCCGGGAGAAGCGGCGCAATCCGTTCGTGCGGGCGGAGACGATCTGACGAGCCGGCGCGCCCCGGAGGCTTTGCTACAATGCGCGCCCGGAAGGACGGTGAAATGAAGCTCTCCCTGCGCGAACAGAGCCGACTGCTGGCCGATTTCTGGAGCCAGAACCCGGTGCTCGATCCGGAAACGGGCGCTCCGATGCGCGCCTTCTACGTGAACCGCACGTTCAAGCCGCAGGTCGTGATGGTCACGCCCCGGGGGAAGATGTACCGCTTCGACCAGAAGCCGAAGCAGATCCAGTTCTCCACCGGGCATCTCCGCGCGATGGTCAACGACGCGCAGGAGCGCGAGGCGCCCGCCTGCCCGCAGGATTTCGAGTCCCTCGTCGTCTACCGGACGCCGGCGAAGCACCTGCCGCAGCAGTGGGACTACGCCTTCGTCTGCCCGAACTGCCTCTCGTACGGCCGCTGGATCAACACCGGGAAGATCGAGGAGGAGGCGAAGGCGAAAGCGCCGAAGAAGGAGGCGCCCGCCTTCCACGACGAGACGATCCCGCTCGCGAAGCGTATGGAGATGGCCAAAGACGGCGACCTGAAGACGAAGCTCTTCGCCGCGATGGCGCAGACCGACTGCACGGCGTGCGGCTACGACTGCGAAGGCTACGCGGCCGCGCTCGCGGCCGGCACCGAGAAGGACTCGAATCTCTGCGTGCCGGGCAAGGAGCCCACGGCGAACCTGCTGAAGGAACTGCTGAAGGCAGCCGGCAAGAGTTAGCCCGCAGCGAGCCCCCCCCCCCCGGCGCGAGAGCGCCGGCGTCAGACCGAGCGAGGGATCTCGGTCGAGACCGGGAACGAAGCTCACGACCGTGAGGCTCCGCCTTCGCCGGGGCTACGGCCGGCAGACCCGTACCCCATTTGAATCCCGTCCGGGTCATTCGGGTTTCGAATTTGTTTCGAGTTTCGAGTTTCGAGTTTCGAAATTCGAGCTTCCGCCGCCGCAGGCGGCGGCGGTGCAGCCGCGGTTCTATCTCTTGAAGAAACCCTCGTTGGCCGCCGGTTTCCGGCCGCCGACGTATTCGGAGAGCTGCTGGTTGAGCTGCTTGATCCGCTCGTTCAGCGCGGCGATCTTCTGGGCGGCGTCCTTCTGCGCGCGTTCCGTCTCGTTGCGCAGGCGCGCCGCCTCCGATTCGAGGTCGGCGTATCCCTTCGCCTTGGCCTCGTTCAGGCGGCGCTGGTCGTCGATCTCCTGGCGGAGCCGGACGACTTCCTCCTGGACCTCCGCCATGCGCATCTTCCACTTCTCCTCCTGCTCCTCGTAGAGCTTCTTGGTGTCCATGAGACCGGTGATGACGGAGAAATCGTTGAACGACGGCATGGCTCCTCCTCGGAACGACTCTTCGATCTGGGGAAACAGCTTCCGGAGCTTGAGCGACAGGTCCTCGGGGTCGGTCGAGATCTCCATCGCCTTGTCGTAATCGATCTTCTGGTGGACGAGGAGGGCGAGGAGCGACTGGTTCATCGACTGCATGCGGTAGTAGCCGACGGAGGATTCGATCTCGTCGACGATGTCCTTCGTCTCGCCCTGCTCGATGTGCTTGGCGATCTTCGGCGAATTGATCATCACCTCGACGACGGCGGTGAGGCCGCCGCCCTCGGTCTTCTCGATCAGCTTCATCGAGACGATCGCGCGGAGGACGAGCGCGAGCTGCGACCGGACCTGCCTCTGCAGGGCGGGAGGGCAGGAGTCGAGCATCCGGTCGATCGACTGCGCGGCGTTGTTCGTGTGGAGGGTCGAGAAGACGAGGTGGCCCGTCTCCGCGGCAGTGATCGCCGTCTGCATCGTTTCCCAGTCGCGCATCTCGCCGACCATGATCACGTCCGGGTCCTGGCGGACGACGTTCTTCAGCGCCTCCTTGAAGCTCGGCGTGTCGGTCCCGACCTCCCGCTGCGAGACGGCGGCGACGCCGTCGGAGAGGAGGTACTCGATCGGGTCTTCGATCGTGACGATGTGGACCGGCCGCTTCTCGGTGATCTCGCGCATGATCGCGGCGAGGGTCGTCGACTTGCCCGAGCCGGTGGGGCCGGTCACGATGATCATGCCGGCGGGAAGGTGCGCGAAGGAGGTCAGCAACTCCGGGAGCTCCAGCTCGTCGATCGTCGGGAGCTTGTAGGGGATACGCCGGAAGGCGGCGGCATAGGAGCCGCGCTGGGTATAGATGTTCGCGCGGAACCGCGCGACGCCCTGGAGGCCGTATCCGACGTCGACGGCGAGGTTCTGATCGAGCCGTTCCCGCTGGAGCGGGGTGAGGATCGGAAGGAGCATGTCCTCGAGGCTCTTCGGAGAGAGGGGATCGGTCTTCAACGGGATCATCTTCCCGTTCAGGCGAAGGAGGGGCGGCCGCATCGGCTTGAGGTGCAGGTCGGACGCACCTTTCTTCGCCGTGAATTTCAGGAGTTCGGAAAGCTCCAATTTCCCCCCGCAGGCGTTGGCGAAGGTTACCTTACGGGCCGCCGGCGGTCAAACGCGCAAAGCGCGCGTTCCAGCCCTTGCCGGATCTCGTCCCGGGAGCGCCAGCGCCGCGTGAACCACGCGTACCGGGCGGCCTCCAGCCGGCGGCCGACTTCCGGGCCGGGCGGGATCCGGAGCCAGGCGCGCACGTCGTCGCCATCGACCGGTGCTTCCTTTCGCCGGACTCGCCGGGCCGCCCGTCGCAGCGCGCGGACCCGGCCCGTTTCTCCGGACGTTCCGGCCGCCTCTTCGGCCATCCGAAGGAATGACGGGAGCGCCTCGCGATAGAGGAAGAGGACGCGCTCCGGCGAGCGGCGGGAGAACGCGTCTTCCAGGAAGCGGCGTCGCCGGATCGTCTCGCGAGTCTCGGCGCGCGGGAATTTCGT
Source organism: uncultured Acidobacteriota bacterium (assembly GCA_963794295.1). GTDB lineage: Bacteria > Acidobacteriota > Thermoanaerobaculia > UBA5066 > DATFVB01 > DATFVB01. Next base: position 16,772 of record CAWCDE010000007.1, on the reverse strand, counting down.
TCTCCGGAGAACGTCCGCCGCTCTCGATTCCCGGACCGACGCCGCGCGGAACAGGATCGCGAGGCGTTCGGCGGCGATCGCGGCGGGCGTCTCTCCGCGGGCGCGGCGGAGCCGCCGGGCCGCGCGGATCACGCGAGGTGTGCCCGCGATCCCGAGGCAGCGGGCGAGGACCCCGTCGGCGGCCGCCCAGGCGATCGCCCGCACGGCGTCGCCCGAGAAGAGCCGAGCGAGCTCGTCGTGCACCCTCTCCGGCGCGGTCTCGCGCAGCTTCGGGGCGTGCCGCGCGAGGCTCCTCCGGGTTCCCGGCACGATCGTCCACCCGCGAGTCGCGGCGAGGCGGTACCCGCGGAGCACCCGGAGGGGGTCGCTTTCCAGGTTCGCGTCCGAGATCGACCGGATGCGCCCCGCGCGGAGGTCGGCGAGGCCGCCGAACGGGTCGACGAGGCGGCGGCTTCCCGCCTCGCGCGCGAGCGCGTTGACGGTGAAATCGCGGCGTCCGAGATCGTCCTCGATCGTCTCGCCGCGCTCGAATCGGGCGACGTCGATGATCGAGCCCCGGCGGGCGACCCTCCAGACCGGCGCCGGAGACTCCGGCGGCGACAGGGGAAAGGCGGTGCCGTAGCCCGCGCGCGAAAGGGCGAGCGCGAGACGCTCTTCTCCCCCGGCGACGGCGACGTCGACGTCCGCGACCGGGAGCCCGAGGAGGGCATCCCGCACCGCACCGCCGACGACCCAGGCGGTCGTTCCCGATTCTCTCGCGGCGGCCCGGATCGCGCTCTCGACCGATCGCAGGCGCATCCCGACAGGGTACAATGGTTCCAATGACATCCGTGCCGGAGAACCCGTTTCTCACGCGGGAAGGCGTCGAGCGGATCGCCCGTCTCGCGCGGCTCCATCTCTCTTCGGGCGAGGCCGAAGACCTCGCGCCGAAGCTCGAGCACATCCTGGCGCACATCGAGCGCATCGCCGAGATCCCGGATTCGGAGCTCCCGGAGACGGATGCGCCTCCGGCGACGCCGCTCCGAGACGACCGGCCGGTTCCCGGCGAAGGCCGAGAGGAGCTCGCCCGCAACGCCGCCGTCACCGCCCACGGGCTCGTCCCGGTGCCGCGCGTGGTCGACGCGAGCCGATGACGCCGGCCCTCCGCGCGGGGCGCCGTTGAGCCCGATCGGCGAGATCGTCTCCTCCGTCCTCCGCGGCACCGCGACGGCGGAGAAGCTCGCGGGCGAGGCCCTTGAGCGGATCGGCCGGACCGAGCCGCGGATCGGCGCGTTCCTCGCCTGGGACGAGGAGCGCGTCCTCGCCGAGGCGCGGGCGGTCGACGCGAGAATCGCGGCCGGGGAAAACCTTCCGCTCGCGGGCGTGATGGTCGGGATCAAGGACAACATGACCGCCGTCGGATATCCGGCCTCCTGCGGGTCGCGGATCCTGGAGGGGTTCACCCCGGGCTACGACGCGACCGCGGTCGCGCGGCTGAAAGCCGCAGGCGCGATCGTCGCGGGAAAGACGAACCTCGACGAGTTCGCGATGGGCTCGTCGACCGAGAATTCCGCGTTCCAGCCGACGCGCAACCCGTGGGACCTCGAGCGCGTCCCCGGCGGCTCCTCGGGCGGCAGCGCCGCCGCCGTCGCGGCCGCGCGAGGTCCTCGCGGCGCTCGGCTCCGACACCGGCGGCTCGATCCGCCAGCCGGCCGCTCTCTGCGGCGTCGTGGGACTCAAGCCCACCTACGGCCGGGTCTCGCGCTACGGCCTCGTCGCCTTCGCCTCGTCGCTCGACCAGATCGGGCCGATCGCGGCTACCGTCGAGGATGCGGCGCGGATCTACGCGGCGATCGCCGGCCCCGACCCGCGCGATTCGACGTCCGCGGCGGTCCCCGCGGGAGATCCGCTCGGGGCGCTCGGCCACGGCGCGAAGGGGTTCCGCGTGGGGGTCATGCGGGAAGCGGCCGCGGGGCGCCGACCCGCAGGCGCTCGACAACTTCTCGCAGGCGATCTCGGCGCTCGAACGGACGGGCGCCGCAATCGAGGAGATCTCGGTTCCGCGCGCTCCTTACGCGATTCCCGTGTATTACGTCGTCGCCAACGCCGAGGCGTCCTCGAACCTCTCCCGGTACGACGGGATCCGCTACGGTCCGCGCGAGGAGGCGGCCGACCTCGCGGCTTTCTACGCGGACCACCGCACCCGCGGATTCGGCCCGGAGGTGAAGCGGCGGATCCTCCTCGGCACGTTCGCGCTGTCGGCGGGATACGCGGAAGCCTTCTACCGGCGGGCGAGCCGCGCCCGCGCGCTCCTGAAGCGCGACTTCGCCGAGGCGTTCTCGCGCGTCGACGCGATCGCCTGCCCGACCGTCCCGGGCCCCGCTTTCCGGCTCGGAGAGAAGGTGGACGATCCTCTCGCGATGTACCTCTCCGACATCTACACGACTCCGGCGTCGCTCGCCGGGATTCCGGCGATTTCCGTTCCGTCCGGATTCTCGCGGGAAGGGCTTCCCCTGGGCCTCCAGCTGATGGCGGCTCCCTGGCGGGAGGAGACGCTCTTCGCGCTGTCGGCCGCCTACGAGCGGGAGACCCGTTTCACGGATGCCGCGCCCCCGATCGCAGGATAGGCGGGAGCCCGTTTGCGGCGCGCCGGAGTGACGAGGATTCGGCTGCGGGCCGCCGTCGCCGCGCTTCTCCTCGCCGCCTCGGCGGCGGGCGCCGACGAGCCCGAGTTCGTCCGGACCGCGGTCGTTTCGCCCGAACTGAAGGTCTCGATCGCTCGCGGGGATCTCGTCTATCTGTTCGCCAAGCCGCTCCCGGGCGAGGGCGTCGGAGCGTTCGCGAAACGTTTCTCCGAGGACCCGAAGACGCAGGAGAAGATCCTCGCGCTCAACCGCCGGGAGAAGGTCCGGACGGCCGGCGTCTTCCTCCGGGTCCCGTACGAGCTCCTGTCCGACAACTACAAGAAGATCGCGATGCAGGCGCTGTTCCCGGACGACGCCGGGCGGCCCGCCTCGTGGACGCACGTCGTCACGGCGCCGGCGGGCCAGCCGGAGAGCCTCTGGCGGATCGCGGAGTGGTTCACCGGCGACGGTGCCCGGTACGTCGAGATCCGCCGCGCGAACGGGCTCGCGTCGCTCGAAACCGAGAAGGGGCAGAAGATCGAGATCCCGTCGTCCCTCCTCCTTCCGGGCTTCCGGTCCGAGGCGCTCGCGGCCGAGTCCGCCGCTCCGCCCGCCCTGGCGTACGGCTCGGACGCCTCCGGCAAGTTCGCCCTCTACCGGCTCCAGAAGGGGGAGGCGCTCTACTCGGCGGTCGTCGCCCGCTTCACCGGCCTCGTCCATGCGGAGGACGTCAACGCCGAAGCGGCCAAAATCGCGCAGCGGAGCGGCATCGCCGACGTCCGGGCGATCCCCGTCGGCTTCGCGGTGAAGATCCCGCGGGACGATCTCCTCCCGGAATACCGGCCGCCCGACGATCCCGCCCGGCGCGAGCACGACCGCTCGCTCCTTGAGACGTCGCAGTTCGTCAACCGCATCCGCGCGGCGGACCTCGAGGGCGTCACCGTCGTTCTCGACCCCGGCCACGGCGGGCGCGACACCGGCGCGCTCGTCGGGGGCGTCGCGGAGGCGCGCTACGTCTACGACATCGCGATGCGGATCGCGGACCTCCTGCGGCGCCACACGAAGGCGAAGGTCGTGTGCACCGTCCAGGACGGGAGCGGCACGAAGATCCCGGATCGCGACCGTCTCGCCCCGTCCACCGGCGGCCGCGTGATGACGACGCCGCCGTACCCGATCGAGGACACGGTCGCCGGCGTCCACCTGCGCTGGTATCTCTCGAACGCGCTCCTCCGGTCGGCCGTGAAGAAGGGGGGCAGCCGCTCGCGCGTCGTCTTCCTCTCGATCCACGCCGATTCGCTCCATCCGTCGGTGCGCGGCTCGATGGTCTACATCCCGGGCGAGCGGCTGTTGAAGAGCTCTTTCGGGAAATCCGGCGCCGTGTACGAGGCGCGTCGCGAGTACCGCCAGGAGCCGCGCGTTTCCTTCTCGCGCCGCGAGCGCCTCGAATCGGAGGGCGTGTCCCGGCAGCTCGCCGAGGACATCATCGCGAGCTTCCGTCGCGACGACCTCGCCATCCACGCGTTCAACCCGATCCGCCAGAGCGTCATCCGGTCGGGGCGCGAGTGGGTGCCGGCGGTCCTGCGGTACAACGCGATCCCCGCCCGCGTCCTGCTCGAGGTCTGCAACCTGAACAACGAGGAGGACCATGCGCTCATCCAGACCCGGAAGTACCGGGAAAGGGTCGCGCGAGGCGTCGTCGAAGCGCTTTCCGCGTTCTACTCGGCGCCTGCGGCGAAGGCGAAGAACGGCGTGCTCGCCGAGACCTCGAGCCGAAGAGGCCGGTGATCCGCCCGGCCGGCTCGCAGCCGGGAGCTCTTCGTCGCAACCCGGAAGTCTCGACCCGGGGTTCCCGACCGGATCACGGCTTCTTTTCGTCGAGGAAGGCCTTCCAGTCCGCGTCGTCGGCGATCGGCGTGAAGTTCCCGTCCGCCGCGAGCCGGGAGCGGTCCACGGACGGATCTTCTCCTCCTCGCGAAGCCGCGCGATCGCCCGGGGCGCATCGCCCGCCGCGCCGTAGAGACTCGCCGAGAGCGCGTAGAGATCCGCCCCGGATGGATCGAGCGCGATCGCGCGGGCCAGCGCGCCCTGGGCGCCCTCCCAGTCGCGCAGGTGCCCGTAGGCGACCGCCTCGAGAAAGAGCGAGTTGGGGTCGGGAGGCGCCGTGACGAAATACCGGGTCCATTCCCGGAGAGCCTCGGTGTCCCGCCCGGCTCGCGTGTCGAGACGCGCGAGGCCGGCCCAGCCGCCGGGCGCGGGCCTCGGCGGCGCGAGCGCCCGCGTGTAGGACTTCGCCGCCTCGTTCGCATCGCCGCCGTCCTCGGCGAGCCGGCCGAGAACGAGGTGCAGCGGCTCCGGCGCCGCCCCGAGAGAGATCGCCGCTCCGGCCGCGGCGCGGGCGCGGGCGATGTTGGCGCGGCCGACCGCGAGCTGGAACTGCTGGAGCGAGTAGCCCCACGGTGGACCATCCGAGAGGCGGAGCTCGATCGGCTCGTGCCAGATCCGCGAGACGGCGAGATAGCCGTCCGCCACGAAGAGGAGGGCGGGCGCGGCGGCGGCGATGAGGACGACGACCCGCTCGCGCGGCTTCGACCGCCGCGAGAAGAGGAACGCGACGACCAGGACTCCGACGAGACCCGCGGCGCGCGGCCACGCCGCCCGACGCGCCTCCGCGGCGCGGCGGCGCCGCCGCGCGACGGGAGGGGGGCCGAGCGCCTGGAGCGCCTCGGCGCGGAGCGACCGCCCGAGGTCGGTCAGGACGACGTCCTCGACGCGCCCGTCGGGGCCGGGATTCCGGATGCGCCACTCGGTCTTGAGATATCCGGAGGAGACGGGCACGAGGAGAGCGGCAACCGCGTCGGCGCCGTCCTTCCGGGTCCCGAGCGCGAGCGAAGGCCTCGCCGGGATCGCGCGCGCGGTGAACGGGCCGCTGAACCACTCGAGCATCCGCTCGACGACGGCGCGCCGCTGCCGCGCGGTCAGGAGCGGCGCGAGCTCCGGGCCGACCGCCGAGGCGACGAGCGAGCTCTCGTCGAAGATCCCCTCGGGGAAAGGCATCCGGCGCCGCGAGAGCGCCTCGACGGCCCGCCGCGCGAGCGCGGTCGCTTCTTCGGCCTGCGGGGCCTCGAGAGGGGAGTCGGCGCGCGCCGCGCCTCCCGCGACGAGCAGGGCCGCGGCAAGGGCGAGCGAGCTTCTCAACACGGTCGTCCGGATTATAGAATCGCGGCGGGGGAACCATGAGGAGCCGGGCCGGGGATTCGCCGACCAATTCCGTCGTGACGACCGACCCGATTCCGGGCTCGCGCAAGCGCCATCGCGCCGGCCCGGGCGGGGTCCGCGTCCCGTACCGCGAGGTCGAGCTCTCGCCGACGCGCTCCGCCGCGGGCGTCGAGCTGAATCCCCCTCTCGCGCTCTACGACACGTCGGGGCCGTACACCGATCCCGACGCCGCGATCGACGTGCGCTCGGGGCTGGCCCCGCTCCGGCGGCCCTGGATCGACGCGCGCGGGCCGTACGACCGGATGGCCCCTTCCTACCGGGCCGTTCCCGGGCACAGCGACGCCGATCTGCCGCTTCCTCCCCGCCGCCGGGTGCTGCGGTCGCGCGGAAATGCGACCCAGCTGCACTACGCGCGGCGCGGCGTCGTCACGCCCGAGATGGAGTTCATCGCGCATCCGCGAGGGGCTCGACGCCGAGTTCGTGCGCTCCGAGGTGGCGCGCGGCCGCGCGATCATTCCCGCCAACGTCAACCACCCCGAGCTCGAGCCGATGATCATCGGCCGGAACTTCCTCGTGAAGATCAACGCCAACATCGGCAACTCCGCCGTCTCCTCGTCGATCGAGGAGGAAGTGGACAAGCTGCGCTGGGCGACGCTGTGGGGCGCCGACACGGTGATGGACCTCTCGACCGGGACGAACATCCACGAGACGCGCGAGTGGATCCTGCGCAACTCGCCCGTGCCGATCGGCACGGTGCCGATCTACCAGGCGCTCGAGAAGGTCGGCGGCAGGCCGGAGGAGCTGACCTGGGAGGTCTACCGCGACACGCTCATCGAGCAGGCGGAGCAGGGCGTCGACTACTTCACCGTCCACGCCGGCGTGCGCCTTGCGCTACATGCCGATGACCGCCCGGCGCGTCACCGGCATCGTCTCGCGCGGCGGATCGATCATGGCGAAGTGGTGCCTCGCGCATCACCAGGAGAACTTCCTCTACACGCACTTCCGCGAGATCTGCGAGATCATGCGGGCCTACGACGTGTCGTTCTCGCTCGGCGACGGCCTGCGGCCCGGATCGATCGCCGACGCGAACGACGAGGCGCAGTTCGCCGAGCTCGAGACGCAGGGCGAGCTGACGCAGATCGCGTGGGACCACGACGTGCAGGTGATGAACGAAGGCCCGGGCCACGTGCCGATGCACCTCATCCAGCGAGAACATGGAGCAGCAGCTCGAGTGGTGCCACGAGGCGCCCTTCTACACGCTCGGGCCGCTCACGACCGACATCGCGCCCGGCTACGACCACATCACCTCGGCGATCGGCGCCGCGATGATCGGCTGGTACGGCACGGCGATGCTCTGCTACGTCACGCCGAAGGAGCACCTCGGCCTGCCGAATCGCGACGACGTGAAGGCCGGCGTCATCGCCTACAAGATCGCCGCCCACGCCGCCGACCTCGCCAAGGGCCATCCCGGCGCGCGCGCATCTGGGACGATGCGCTGTCGAAGGCGCGGTTCGAGTTCCGCTGGGAGGACCAGTTCAACCTCTCGCTCGATCCCGGTCACCGCGCGCGCGTTCCACGACGAGACGCTGCCCGCCGAGGGCGCCAAGGTGGCGCACTTCTGCTCGATGTGCGGCCCGAAGTTCTGCTCGATGGAGATCACGCAGCAGGTGCGCGACTACGCGGCGACGCACGCGCTCCCGGTCGCCGACGCGATCTCCGCGGGAATGGACGAGAAGGCGAAGGAGTTCGTCGAGAGCGGAGCGGAGATCTACAAGCGCGAGTAGCGCTGGAAAGCTTGGCGGGGCAAGTCCGCGGTCTCGTGCACCTCCGTCAGACAGCCGGACCCATTGGGCGGGTTGGCAGACTGGGGCGGCTGGATGCATCCGCCTTCGCTGAAGCTTCGGCGCGACGGGTCGCCGCGCCGCGAGAATCCGGCTACGCCGGGATCGGTTCCAGCTTCTCCGGCCTCTTCGACAGCGTCTCGGCGCCGGTTTCGGTGACGACGACGTCGTCCTCGATCCGCACCCCGAACTTCCCGGGAAGGTAGATGCCCGGCTCCGACGTGAACGTCATGCCGGGCTCGAGCAGGATGTCGTTGCCGGCGACCATGTAGGGCGGTTCGTGGACGTCGATCCCGAGGCCGTGGCCGAGCCGGTGCGTGAAGAACTGACCGTACCCCGCCTTCTCGATGACGGCGCGCGCGGCCGCGTCGACTTCCGAACAGCGCACGCCCGGGCGGGCCGCCTCGATTCCGGCGCCCTGCGCCTCGAAGACGACGTCCCACACGCGGCGGTACTCGTCGGTCGGCGTTCCGTAGAACGTCGAGCGCGTGATGTCGTAGTAGTAGCCCTCCGGGTTGTCCCACGCGTCGATCAGGACCGCCTCGTTCTTCGAGAGCTGGCGCGCGCTCGCCTCGCCGTGCGGGACCGCCGCCGACGGGCCGAACTGGACGACGTTCTCTCCGCCGAAAGCGGACGAGATCTCGGCCTCGCGGACGCCGGGGGAAAGGCTCGCGAACGCCTTCCGGAAGCGCTCGAACCCGGTCGCGATCGCGCGGCGCATCGTGGCGAGCTCGACTTCGGACTTGACCATCCGCAACGCCGCGAAGACATCCGCGCCGGAGCGCGGGGTCCAGCCGGGCGCGTGCGCGAGGAGCTTCTCGACGTCGTCGTACGCGGTCGACGGCTCGATGCAGAGAACGCCCTTCGCGCCGCCGAGGAATCCCGCCGCCTTCCGGAAGGGGTCTTCCGTTTCCTGCCAGGTGACGATCTTCTCGATCGCCGTCATGCTCCGCGCATGGGTCTCCTCGAACGCGGGCGTGATCAGCACCGGATCGCCGTCGCGGGGGAGCAGGATCGCCGTGAGGCGCTCACTGCGGTGGAAGGAGATTCCGGCGAGATAGAAGAGGTTCGTCGACGGGGTGACGTACAGGGCGTCGGCGCCCGACTCGGAGAGCTTGCGGCGCGCCCGCGAGAGGCGCTCGTTCAACGCTGTTCGATCGATCATGCGGGGAACATATCGCATTTGCCGCGGCGCGCCGACGCGTCAGGGTGGCGCGCGGGGCGGCGACGATTCGGCGCGTCCGACCGCCTCCGGGGTTGCGCAACCTCAAAAAGCAGTTAGACTTCGCGGGCTCGGCGGGTGGCACTTTCGTTGCTCTCCGAGCCGGAGCACGATGATCGACGTCGACCATTTCACGATGAAGTACTACGGCCCTCCGGCCGTGGACGACATCAGCTTCCACATTCCCGAAGGGGCGATCGTCGGGTTCCTCGGCCCGAACGGCGCGGGAAAGACGTCGACGATGCGCGTCCTCACGGGATACCTGCCGCCGACGGAAGGGGAGGTCCGGATTGCCGGCCACGACGTCGTCCGCGAGCCGCTCGCCGCGCGCGCCGCGATCGGCTACCTGCCGGAGAACGTCGCTCTCTATCCGGAGATGCGCGTCCGCGAATACCTCGCCTATCGCGCCGACCTCGAAGGCGTCCGCGGGAGCGACCGAGCCGCGCGCGTCTCGGATGCCATGGAGCAGTGCCTGATCACGGACGTGGCGGAAAAGACGGCCGGGACGCTCTCGAAGGGGTACCGGCAGCGGGTCGCGCTCGCCGCGGCCCTCGTTCACCGCCCGCCGATCCTGATCCTCGACGAGCCGACCGTCGGGCTGGATCCGAAGCAGATCATCAAGATTCGCGAGCTCATCAAGCACCTCGGGCGCGAGCGCACCGTGCTCCTGTCGACGCACATCCTTCCCGAGGTCGAGGCGGTCTGCGACCAGGTCCTGATCATCGACCGGGGGAAGATCGTCGGGCAGGGAACGCCGGACGAGCTGCGGCGACGCGGCTCGGGGGCCGCGATCGTCCGGGCCGCGTTCGCCGGCGACGTCCCCGCGCGGGAGGTCCTCTCCATGATCGACGGCGTCCGCTCGATCGAGGAGACGCGCGTTCCGGGAGAGACGCGGGTCCGGATCGAGGCCGCCGAGGGAATCGACGTCCGCGAAGCCGTCTTCCGGCAGGCGGTCGAGAACCGCTGGGTCATGCGGGAGCTCGCCGGCGAGACCGTGACCCTCGAAGACGTGTTCGTCCGCCTGACGACGCGCGACCAGCCCGACACGGCGGTGGAGCCGGCGCATGCGTAAGTTCTTCGCGATCGCGCGCCGGGAGTGGCTCTCCTACTTCTATTCGCCCCTCGGCTACATCGTCCTCGCGGCGTTCTGGTTCGTCAACGGATTCATCTTCTCGACGATCCTCGGCTATCTCAGCCAGCCGGGCGGCCGGTCGGGCGCCGTCCTGCCCGTCGTCTTCAACAACACTTTCTTCTGGTTCTTCCTCATCTTCTTCGTCCCCGTCATCGCGATGCGGCTCATCTCCGAGGAGCGCAAGTCCGGCTCGATCGAGATGCTCCTCACCTCCCCGGTGAGCTCGTCGACGATCGTTCTCGGAAAGTTCGCGGCGGCCTTCGCGTTCTACGCGACGCTCTGGCTCCCGATGTTCGTCTACGTGCTGATCCTCCGGACGCTCACGCCCGTCGACGCGGGCGTCTTCGCCTCCTGCTTCCTCGCCGTCCTGTTGATCGGCGCCTTCTTCCTCGCCGTCGGGACGTTCGCGTCGAGCCTCTCGAAGAACCAGATCGTCGCGGCGATCCTCGGTTTCGTGATGATCATGGTGATCTTCTCCGCGGGGCTGATCCAGAGCCTCGTGAACGACCCGGCGGTCAAGGACGCGTTCTCGTATCTCACGATCTGGGACCACATGGACGACTTCGCCCGGGGCGTCGTCGACACGCGCCACGTGGTCTATTACGTCTCATCGGCGGCGCTCTTCCTGTTCCTCGCCCAGGCGACGCTCGAAGCGAAGAAGGGGCAATGAGCGCGCCGTCGGGAGGGCGCCGCCGGGCCACGGCCGCCGGAGTGTTCTCCGCGAGCGTCCTCGTCATCCTCGGGATCTGGGCGCTCGTGAACTGGCTCGGCTACCGCCACTGGTCGCGCGGCGACTGGACGAAGGCGAAACTCTACACACTCTCGAGCACGACGAAGAAGATCGTCTCGGGTCTCAAGACCCCCGTGCGCGTGACCGCGTTCATCACCCACCGGAACCGTCTCTACGCGGAGACCCGGGAGCTCCTCGACCGGTACCGGGCGCTCTCCCCGCAGATCAAGGTCGAGGAGATCGACCCCGAGCGGAATCCGGCGCTCGCGGAGAGCGTCGCCCGCCAGATGGACGTCCGCAAGGCGGGAACGATCGTCTTCCAATCCGGCCCGAAGAAGAAGTTCGTCACCGAAGAGGAGATGGCGGACTACGACTTCGGCGGCATGGGCCAGGGGAGCACGCTCAAGGCGTTCAAGGGCGAGCAGGCCTTCACGTCCGCGATCCTCGCCGTGACTTCGGGAAAATCGCCGAAGATCTATTTCACCTCCGGGCACGGCGAAAAGGCGATCGACGACGCCTCCGACCGCGGCCTCTCCGACGTGAAGGACCTCCTCGGAAAGGACAACGACACGGTGGCGACATGGGAGTCCCTCGGCAAGAACGAGGTCCCGAAGGACGCCGACCTCGTCGTCGTCGCGGGGCCGCAGACGGCGTTCCTCGCGCCCGAGCGCGACGCGATCGACAAGTACCTGGCCTCGGGCGGCCGCGTTCTGGTGATGCTCGATCCGGTGATCCCGCGGCCCGGCGGCCCCGCGCCCGACCTCGGCCTCGGGTCACTCCTCGCGGGGTGGGGTGTCAAGCTCGACAACGACATCGTGATCGACACCGGGAACACGCTGCCGTTCATCGGGCCGGAGACGGTGTACGCGAACCACTTCGGCGCGCACGAGATCGTCGATCCGCTCGCCTCCGCGAAGATGGCCGTGATCTTCCCGCTCGCCCGCTCGGTCCAGTCGGGGACCGCGACGCACGCGGGATTCGCCGCCACTCCGCTCGTGCAGACCACGAGCGAGGGCTGGGGCGAGACCGACCTCGAGCACCTGTCGGCGGTGAAGAAGGACTCCTCCGACGTCGCCGCTCCCGTGACGATCGCGATGGCCTCGTCGCGCGGTCCCGAGGCGAAGGCGCCCGCGGCGCCCGATCCCTCCGCGAAGGCTCGCCTCGTCGTCGTCGGCGACTCCGATTTCGCCGCCAACGGGGAGCTGCCGAACGTCTCGAACGCGAATCTCCTTCTCAACACGGTGCACTGGCTCATCGGCAACACCGAGCTGATCGGAATCGCGCCCAAGACGCCCGAGCAGAACACGCTGACGCTGCCCGCCTCGACGCTGCGCCGCATCACCCTCCTTTCGCTCCTCGGGATGCCCCTGCTCGCGATCGCCGTCGGGCTGGCGGTCTGGGCCAAGAGACGGAGATGAGCCCGAAGCGGCTCGCCGTCCTCACGGGGGTCCTGCTCGTCCTCTTCGCCTTCGTCGCCTTCTTCGAGCGCAAGATGCCGACGACGCAGGAGAGGCTCGACAAGGGCGACGTGATCTGGGACGTGAACGAGGCGAAGATCGGGAAGATCGAGATCAATCGGGACAACATGACCGTCGCCTTCGAGCGCGACGGCGACGCGTGGCGGATGACGCGGCCCGAATCGTATCCGGCCGACTCCTCGACGATGACTTCGCTCGTCTCCGACCTCTCGCATCCCGCGCGCCAGGGGGAGGCGCCGTCGACCGCTTCCGAGCCGGACTACGGCCTCACCGCCCCGCGCGCGGTCGTGACGGTCTCGACGCGGGAAGGGAAGACGGGAAAGGGCGAATCCCACACCCTCTCGATCGGACGCGAGATCCCGGGGACCGACACCGTCGCGGCGAGGGTCAAGGGGGAGAACCGGACGATCTTCGTCCGCTCGGCGATCGCGACCGATGTCCTGAAGCCCGTGGACGGGTACAAGAGCCGGAAGATCTTCACCGGTTCGGCCCTCGACGTCTCGCAGCTCTCGATCGCGCGGGGCCGGGGCCGGCTCGAGTTCGAGAAGCGGAAGAACCGCTGGTGGATGACGCGCCCGCTCTCGGATCTGGCCGCCTCCGCCGCCGTCGAACGGCTCATCGACGATCTGCTCGCCGCGAACGTCACGGATTTCCTGAAGATCCCGAAGACGGAGCTGGCCGGAGACGGGCTCGTCCCCCCGGTCTACACCGTCAGCATGACGATCTCGGGCAAGCCGGTCACGGCGGAGATCGGCGCGACCCGCTCGGACGGCAAGAGCGTCTACGCGCGCTCGGACGGGCAGACGTTCGCGATCGACTCGACCGCGGTCGACGAGCTCGCGAAAGAGGCGGACGCTTATCGGGAAACGAAGGTCGCCCGCTTCGACAACTTCGCCGCGAAGAAGCTCGTGTGGTCCTCCGGCGGGACGCGCCGCGAATTCACCCGCGACGGCTCCGAATGGAAGGAAGCGGGAAAGACCGTTCCCGCCGCGTCGGTCGAGGACGTGCTCACGGCGATCGGGTCGCTCGAGGGAAAGGACTTCCTCGCCGCGTCCGACTGGCAGAACCTCGCGGGAGCCCCCGAGCTCGCGTCGTTCACCGTGGAAACCTCGGCGGGAGATTCCTTCTCCGCGTCGGCCCGCCCGTCGGGCGGCGGAAACGTCGCGATCAAGCTCGCGGACCGCCCGGAAGCCCTGGTCCTTCCCGCGACGGATTTCGAGCGCGTCGCCGCGGCCGTGCGTAAGATCGCGCCGGCGGCCGCTCCGGCGCCGGCGAAGCCTTCCGCCCCGCCTCCCAAGAAGAAAACCTCCTGAACCGTCGATGCTGATCGACGCGCTCGGGACCTTCCTCCTCGAAGCCGCGGCGGGGACGAGCGTCCTCCTCGTCTTCTTTCCCCATCGCGTGCTCGGGAAGGGCTTCTTCGTCCTCCACGGCGCGATCGCCTCCGCGTTTCTCGTGCTCGCGGCGGCCGCCGCTCCGCGCGGCTCCTCGCCGCCGCTGCTGTACGGCGCGCTCGCCCTGCTGGCGGTCTACACGCTGCTGGTGCGCTCCGGGCGGGGGCCGCGCGCGATCCCGTGGCTCGTGGTCTCGGCGGCGCTGCAGGTCGCCCTGCTCGGCCGCATCTCGGCGGCCTCGGGCGCGCCGGGGTCGGGGTGGGTTTTCGTCGGCTCGCTCCTCGGCGCGCTGCTCTTCGGTAGCGTCCTGCTGACGATGAACCTCGGGCACTGGTACCTCGTGTCCCGCTCGCTCCCGACGCGGCTCCTCTTCGGAGCCGCCTCGGGGTACGCTGCGCTCGCGGCAGCCCGGGCGCTCTACCTCGGCCTCGTCGCGGCCGTCGTGCCCAATCCCGCCGGGTGGGAAGCGCTCACCTCGTTCGATCGGGACCTGCTCTTCTTCCTCTTCCGGATCCTGTGGGGGATCGTCGGCCCCGTCGCGCTCTCGTACTACGTCTTTCAGACGTCGAAGATGCGCTCGAATCAGGCGGCGACCGGATCCTGTACGTCGCCCTCGTCTTCGTCCTCATCGGAGAGCTCCTCGCGTCGTATCTGACGGTCCTCACCCGGTTCCCGGCGTGAGGGTCCGCCGGTACTGCCCGGACTGCCTCGTCCGCGCCGAGTTCGATGGGACGGCGCCCGCCGAAGGCGCGTGCGCGCGCTGCGCCCGTCCGTGGAGCTACGTCCTGGACGAAGCGTCGCGCCGCGGAGGTCCGGTCGAACGCTGCGGCGCGTGCGGGCGGAGGGCGTTCTTCGTGCAGCGCGACTTCGATCAGCGGATCGGGTGTGCGATCATGCTCCTCTCGATCGCCGCCGCTCTGGCGACGGGATGGAAATTCGGCTGGATATGGTTCACGCCCGTGCTCCTCGCGACCGTCCTCATCGACTGGGTGCTCGCCTTCACGATCAAGCCCGTCACGATCTGCTATTCCTGCGACACCGAGTACCGGCAGATGCCGCTCAACCCGCGCCACCGCCCGTACGACCCTCACGTGGCAGAGCGTTACGCGGAGAAGAAGACGGTCCGGAGGATGGTCGAGTAAACCGGCGACGATTCTGCCCGGGCGATCATTTGACCATCAAAAATCCCTTGACGCGATTCGCGCGCTTCGATAGCTTTTCGCTGTCAGAAGGCTGCCCTCGCTCACGATCTTGCAGGAATCCCATTGACGGAAACGTCCATTACAGGAAGGAGTTGGCGAATGGAGATCAAGGTTTTATGGTCCAGCCGATCCGGGTTCCTTCGGTTCCTGGTCCTTGCCCCGATTTCCCTCGCGCTCGTCGCAGTGTCGTCCGCCGCGCCCGCGCCTTCTATTCCGGCTTCCCGCTCCATGGTGAAGGTCACGAGCCGCGGCAAAGTGAGCCTCCTCCACGCGCCCACGGTCAGCATGGACGAACCGACGACGCTGCGGGAGGCGCCCGACCAGAACAGCTCCTTCCAGAGGTTCGTCTCCGGAACGGTGAAGTCGGCCCGGGTCCCGGCCTCGGGCGTTCCGACGCCGGCCGGGAGCAGTCTTTCCGCCGTCTCCGGAGGTTTCGGGTTCGACGGTCTCAACGACGTCGATCAGGGGGACGCGAGCGGGTTCATCCTGGAACCGCCGGACCAGGGGCTGACGGTCGGCGGCGGGCTGGTCCTCGAGGCGATCAATTCCGCGTTCGCCTTCTTCGATCCGGCGACGGGAGACAACATCTTCGGCCCCGGGGCCGCCATTCCGCTCTCGTTCTTCGACGGGAGCCTCGATCCCACCGATCCTCGCTGCTACTACGACGCCGATACGGGGCAGTGGTTCATCACGTACCTCGGTCTCGGCTCTCACGATTTCGTCGTTATCGCCGTCAGCGCCCCCGGTGATCCCTTCGACTACAACGTCTACGAAATCGACACGACAAACGACGGCACGAACGGGACTCCGGCGCACGCCGGCTGCCCGTGCTTCGGCGATCAGCCCCTGATCGGCGAAGACGCCTACGCGTTTTACGTGAGCACGAACGAGTTCGGCGACTCCTTCAATGGCGCCCAGATCTACGCGATCGACAAGGCGGCGATCGAGGGCGGGGCTTCCGATCCCAACGTCGTCCTCTTCTCGCCCGGGTCCCTCGAAGAGGGGATCGCTTATTCGGTCCATCCCGCAAGCGTTCCTCCCGGCGGGAGCTACGACCTTTCGAACGGCGGAACGCAATATTTCCTGAGCGCCCTTGACTTCTTCAACACACTCGACAACCGGGTCGCGGCCTGGGCGATGACGGGATCGAGCAATATCTCGACGGACCCGTCTCTCCTGGCCCTCCAGGAGTTGACCATTCCCAGCGAGGTGTATGGCGCTCCCCCGAGCAACCAGCAGAAGACGGGACCGCTCCCCCTGCGCGACGCCCTGGCCGACGGTTACTTCGCCCCCTTCTACGACAAGGAGCACGAGGAACTCGTGCAGTCCAACGACGACCGGATGAACCAGGTCGTTTTCGCCAACGGGCTCCTCTGGTCGGGGCTGAACACCGTCGTCAAGACGAAGAACGGCCCGACGCGCACCGGGCTCGCGTATTTCGCGGTGACGCCGAATTTCCCGGACGCGGGTTCGTTCGCGCCTTCGGTCGAAAGCCAGGGGTACATCGCGGTCAGCAACCAGAGCGCGATCTTCCCGTCGATCGGCATGAATGCCTCGGGCCAGGGCGTCGTTTCCTTCAGCGTGGTCGGGCCGGGACTCTATCCCGGCGCGGCCTGGGCGACGATCGACGCCGTCAACGGCGTCGGGCCGCTGATGCTCGCGGCTCCCGGCGCGGCGCCGGACGACGGGTTCACCGGCTACTCCGCCTTCGGCTTTAACCGGGTGGCGCGCTGGGGCGACTACTCCGCGGCGGTGTCGGACGAAAACGGCGACATCTGGGTCGCGACCGAGTACATCCCGAATCGTCCACGGTTCATCTACGCGAACTGGGGAACGTTCGTGAGCAAGGTCACGCCGTAAGCCTTTCTTTCTTCGAGATCGCGGTAGCGGAGGCTTCGGCCTCCGCTGTTTTTTTTGGCCGGAATCGCTTCCGGTCTGGAATTCATTCGGCCGA
>CAWCDE010000006.1:0-105800 GCA_963794295.1 uncultured Acidobacteriota bacterium | reverse complement strand
GCGTTCGAGGATCATCGCGTACCCCTGCCCGCCGCCAATGCACGCGCCCGCGAGCCCGCGCTTGACGTTGCGCCGCCTCATCTCGTACAGCAGCGTCAGGACGAGCCGCGCCCCCGTCGCGCCGAGCGGATGGCCGAGGGCGATCGCCCCGCCGTTGACGTTCAACCTGTCGCGGTCAATCCCGAGGTCCTTGACGACGCCGAGAATCTGTCCGGCGAAGGCCTCGTTGATCTCCCACAGATCGACGTCGGCGATCGAGAGGCCGGCTTCGGCGAGCGCCTTTCGCGCCGCGGGGACCGGGCCGATCCCCATCAGCTCCGGCTCGCAGCCGACGACCGACCAGGCGGCGACGCGGCCGAGCGGCGTCCTCCCCTCCGCTCGCGCCTTCTCTCCCGACGTCACGACGAGCGCCGCGGCGCCGTCGACGATCCCCGAGGCGTTCCCCGCGGTCACCATGCCGTTCTCGCCGAACGACGGCTTCAACTTCGCCAGGGCTTCGAGCGTCGTGTCGGGACGGAGCGAGTCGTCGGCCGAGACGGTCTGCGGCCCCTTGCGAGTCTTGACCGTCACGGGGGCGATCTCCTCGGCGAACTTCCCGGCGGCCTGCGCCGCGGCCGCGCGGCGCTGCGACTCGAGCGCAAACGCGTCCTGTTCCTCGCGGGTGATGCCGTACTTCGCGGCGACCCGGTCCGAGGTCTGGGCCATCATCAACCCCGAGTACGAATCGAGGAGGGCTTCGAAGAGGGAATCCTCGAGCTTCGCGCCGCCGAGCCGGAACCCCTTCCGGGCCCCCCGGATGACGTGGGGCGCCTGCGTCATGTTCTCCATCCCGCCGACGAGGACCGTCTCCGCGTCGTCGAGGAGGATCCGGTCCGCGCCCTGCGCGACCGCCTCGAAGCCCGAGCCGCACAGACGGTTGACGGTCAGCGCCGGCACTTCCTTCGGGACGCCCGCCTTCAGCGCGACGTGGCGCGCGCCGTAGATCGCATCGGCCGACGTCTGGAGGGCGTTGCCGAAAATCACGTGATCGATCGCGGCCGGCTCGACTCCGGAGCGGCGCATCGCCTCTTTCGCCGCGACGACGGCGAGGTCGATCGCGGAGACGTCGGCGAAGGCGCCGTTGTAGTCGGCCATCGGCGTGCGCGCGCCGTCGAGAACGACGATGTCCTGCCTGGGCTTCATGCGGGCTAGTCTAAGGCAACTGCCGCCTCGTGAAACCGCCTCCGCACGGCGTTGAAGTCGACCGGCTTGACCTCCGGATGCACGCGGTTCGTCAGCAGGACGTAGATCCGTCCCCGCTCCCGGTCGAGCCATGCCGACGTGCCGGTGAAGCCGGTGTGCCCGATCGCCGAATCGGGGAACGCTTCGATCGCGGAACCCGCCCCGCGCTTTCGCTGCCAGAAGAGGCCGCGCGATTCGGGAAGGTCCGGCGTGAAGTCGTCTCCGAACTCCCCGGCTTCCAGCCACGGTCGCGCGAGCTTCCAGACATCGTCGAGAGTCGCGAAGAGTCCCGCGTGCGCCGCGACGCCGCCGCGCCCCCAGGCATTCCCGTCGTGGACCTCGCCGCGAATCACTTCCGTTCGGAAGGCGGGGAAGAGAATTCCCATCTTTTCGCACAGTTCCGCCTCGAAGCGGTTGCCGCGCTCGGTCGGCATCGCCTTCTCCGCCTCCGGCAGGGGGCCGAAACTCGCCCCGCACCCCGCCGGCGCCGCGATCTCGCGCGCGAACGCGAGGTGGAGCGGATCGGAGAGAACGCTCTCGAGGATCTCGCCGAAGACGAGCGTCCCGAGATCGCTGTAGACGACCGCCTGCCCGGGCGCCGATTCCGGCTCGAGCGCGGCGAGGGCCCGGCGGTAGGCGGCTGCGCCGAATCCCGAAGCGTAGAGCGGCCGCCAGGCGGGAAGACCCGACGTGTGGCTCGCCAGATGACGGACGCGGATGTCTTCGAAACGCGTCCGCTTGAAATCGGCGAGATAGTCGCTGATCGGCCGGTTCCACGAGAGGCCGTGCGCGGCCGCGAGGCGGGCGAGCGCGGCCGTCGCGAGCACCTTCGTGAGAGAGGCGACGTCCCAGAGCGCGTCCGCGGGAGCGTTTCTCGACGCCGAGGCCTCGATCGCGTCTCCGGAGCCGACGAGCGCCGCGCCGGACGGAAAGCTCCCCTCCTCGATTTCCCGGTCGAGGAAGTCCCCGAGCGGGTCGCTCACCGGCGGGCCGGCGGAGCGAGCCGGGATTCGGCGAGCGGGCGGCGATAGCGGGCGACGAGGGCGTCGTCGGCGGTTTCCGACGGATCTCCGGCCTTCCGCGCATCCTTCTCCCTCTCGGCCGCCCGGCGTTCGAGATCGCCGATTTCGTGCGCAAGCGAGTCCCGCGTCGAGGGGTCGGTCGACGCCGAGGCCGTTTCGCGCAGCGATTCAGCCGTCTTTCGATCGATCTCGGCCTCCCGGCGCGCCGACGCCTTCTCGTCGAGCCGCATTTCCGCTTCGAGCACCTTCTGGCGGACCCACAGGTACTCCTCGCCCGCGGGCTTTCCGTCGAAGGCGACCCCCTCGTCTCCGTCGAGGCGCGCCGGCGGGGCGCCCGGGGCGATCGCGTCCCGCGGCGCGGCGCGCCCGCCCCGCGCCGCGAGCGCCCGCGTCGCCGCCACGTAGGCCTGCACCTGGTGCTCCGTGAGCCGTCCGTCCGCGGGCGGACGGTAGGGACGCTCGGCCGCCGGAGCGGCGGGCGCGCGGGAAACCGGCGCATCCCCGCCGCAGGCGACCGCGGCCGCGAGGGGAACGAGGCAAAGCGAGCGCAGGCGCATTCGCACCAACTTAACGGACCGTGAAGCCTTCGACAAGTCGGCTTTACCCTCGCCGCCGCTTCCGATACACTTCCCGTTCAGCGGCAAGGATTCAATGATCGAAAAACTGGGCAAGTACGAGATCGTCGAGAAAATCGGCGTCGGCGGTTTCGGAACCGTCTACCGGGGACGCGACCCGTTCATCAAGCGGACCGTCGCGGTGAAGACGTGCCAGTCGGAAGACGAGGAGATCAAGAAGCGGTTCTTCCGCGAGGCCGAGCTGTCCGGAAATCTCCACCACCGGAACATCACGACGATCTACGACTTCGGCGTTCAGGACGGGATCCCCTACATCGTCCAGGAATACCTGACCGGCGAGGACCTCGACAAGATGATCAAGCGGGGCGACGTGATCCCGCTCGCGCGCAAGCTCGAGATCCTGATGGACGTGTGCGAGGGGCTCGGATACGCCCACTCGGCGGGGATCATCCATCGCGACATCAAGCCGTCGAACATTCGCATCCTGCAGGACGGCGCCGTCAAGATCATGGACTTCGGGATCGCGAAATCCTTCCAGTCCGAATCGACGCTGACGCAGACGGGGATCACGCTGGGCACCGCCGCCTATCTCGCTCCCGAGCAGATCCGCGGAGAGGCCGTCGATCCGCGAACGGACATCTTCTCCCTCGGGGTCCTCGCGTACGAGCTGCTGACCGGGCAGAAGCCGTTCCGCGGCGAGCACATCTCGACGGTTCTCTTCAAGATCCTGAACGAGAAGCCCGACCCCGTCAGCCGGCAGAACCCGGAAATCCCGCCGTCGGTCGACCGGGCGGTCGAAAAGGCGATCGAAAAGTCGCCGCCGAACCGGTACGAGTCGGTCGCCGAATTCAAGCGGGACCTCGCCGCGATCGTGAAGCAGATTCCGGCCGGCGACGTGACGGGCGCGACCGCGATCCGCCCCGCGCTCGCCGACTCCGGCGTGCGCGCTTTCCCGCCCGCCGAATCGGCCGGCGCCGGCATCACTCCGCCGTCCGGGGCGCTCGCCCGGTCGCCGCTGCCCCCGGACGCGACGCCGAGCGGCGCGCGGCGCAACGTCTCCCTCGAGCTCATGGATTTCCGCGACCCGAACGCCGTCGAGGAGGCCGCCCCTCCGGCGGCCGCGGCCGCCGGCACCGCGCCCGTCGTGATCGCGCCGCCCCCCGCGGGAACGTCCCATGCACTGATCTTCGGAATCGTCGTCGCGGTGCTCGCGATCGGCGGAGGGGCGTACTGGTATTTCGCGATTCGGCCGGAGTCTTCCCCGGCCGCCGCGCCGGCCGCCGCCCGCCCCCTCGCGCCGCCGGCGGTCCCCGCCGCTCCGCCGCCGCCCTCGGCTGCGGAGAAGAAGCCGGAGCCGAAGGCGGAAGTGAAAGCCGAGACGAAGACCGAAAACAAGGCCGAGAAACCGGAGGCTCCGCCCGAGAAGACCGCGAGGAAGGAGGAGCCCGCTCCCCGGCCGGCCGAGCCGGCCGCGCCGCGCAAGTTCCCGGTCTCCTTCTCGACCACCCCCTCGGCGACCCTCTACGTCGACGGGAACGAGGTCGGCGACACCGTCCCGCGCAAAACGCTGAAGCTCGAGGAGGGAAAGCACACGCTTCGCTTCGAGCTCGAGGACGGCACGACGTTCGAACAGGCGTTCGACGTGGGCCGCGGGGGGCAGGACAGCTACTTCCACCAGTTCCCGATCGGTTCGATCCTGGTGACCGCGGGGCCGGAATGGAAGGGCGCGAAGGTTCTCGTCGATTCGAAGCTCCGGGGACGGATCCCGCTCTCCGGCGTGCTGATGGCTTCGCCGGGATCCCACGAGATCGCCGTCATCGGCGACGGGATCCCGCCGGTCCTGAAGACGATCAAGGTCGAGGCGAACCACCGGGAAGAGATCCACATCCCGTCCCCGGAGAAAACGCCGTGACCAGGATCGCCGGCGCGATCGCGCTCCTCCTCCTCGCCTCGGCCGCGGCGCTCTCCGCCGCCCAGGCCGACACCGACAAGATCGTCGCCGACGCTCGCCACGCCTTCGAGGCGGGGAAATTCAAGGAAGCCGCCTCGAAGTACCTGCAGGCCGCGGCCTCGCCCGATCTTCCGCCGGACCAGGTCTCCGACTTCTCCCTGCAGGCGGCCTGGGCCTCCTACATCGGCGGAGACGTGGCCGCCTCCCGGGAATCCCTGAAGAAGGCTTTCACCGCGCGCCCCGACATGCAGGTGCTGCCGGAGTTCTACAGCGACGATTTCGCGAATCTCGCCGGAACGGTCAAGTCCCAGACGGCGCCGCCTCCGAAGGCGGATCTCGACGAGTTGAAGCGCAGCGCCCGCGAGCGGCTCGCGGCCGGCCTCGCGCAGGACGTCGTCTACGACCTGAAACGGGTCGGCGAGACCAACGACCCGGAGATCCACCGCCTGCTCGCCGACGCCTACGACAAGCTCGGGAAGACGGCCGAGGCGGACGCCGAGCGCAAGCTCGCCGAGGGAGCGCCCTCCGGAATCACCACGTCCGCGATCGGCGCCCTGCCGCCTCCCACTCCCTCCGCCCCCGTCGCGGCCGGCCCGTCGGACACGGCGCGCCTCATCGCGTCGGCCGACGAAGCCCTCGGAAAGAAGGACTGGGTAGCCGCGGCGGCTCTCGCCCGGGAGGCGCAGGACAAGGATCCGCGAAGCGGCGCCGGGCACCGGATCGCCGGGGACGCGGCGCTCGGCGCCGGCGACACCGCGACCGCGGAGCGCGAATACATCGCCGCCGCGACGCTCGATCCCACGGACGCGAAGGCGCAGATCGGGCAGGGAAGGGTCGCCGACCTCAACCACCAACCGAACACCGCAGCGGCCCACTACCGCAAGGCGCTGGAGCTCGATCCGAAGGCGCTTTCCGCCGCGCTCGCCCTGGGCGAGGCGTTGAACGAGGCCGGCGACAAGTCCGCCGCGCGGCAGGCGTTCGGCCGCGCCACCGAAATCGCGCCCGGGGATGCCGCCGCGCGCGACCGGTTCGCGGTTTTCCTCGCCGCCGAGAACGAGCCCTCCGCCGCGGTCGAACAGGGGGTCGAGGCCGTGAAAGCGGCGCCCGACGTCGCGGCTTACCACGCTCACCTCGCGCGCGCTTACGCCCAGATGAAGATGCCCAATGAGGCCGAGCGCGAATACCGGGAAGCCGTTCGGCTCGACGACAAGGACGAATCTTCCTGGGTGGCGCTCGGCGACGTCCTGCGAGCCTCCGGGAAGGACGGCGACGCCGCCGACGCCTACGGACGCGCGCTGGCCCTCTCGCCGCGCGACGAAACCGCGATCCTCGGGCGTGCGACCGCGCTCGCCCGCACCGGAAAGTGGGAGGACGCCGAGCAGCTCCTGAAGAGCGCCGCCGCGGAAAGCCCGGGCTCCGCCGCGGTCGTCCACGACCTCGGAGTCGCCGAGTTCCAGCTCGGCCATTGGGACGCGGCCGTGGAGGCGCTGCAGAAGGCGGCGGCCGCAGCGCCCGCATCCGCCGACACGAAGGCCGCGCTCGCCCGGGCCGTCGCCGTGCGCGATTTCCTCGCGGCCGCGCGGCCGGTCGCCCCCGCCGTCCCCTGACCGACGAGCCGGGCCCGTCGAAGGTCGCCTCCGGCAGAGGACGCGACGAGCCGAGCCGCCTGCCGGTCACGGCCGACGAGGAGTTTCATCACGGCGAGCTCCCCCTTTCGACGCTCTTTCCCGAAGCGCTTCGGGACTCGCCGCTCGAAATCGAGTTCGGCACCGGAAAAGGAAGATTCCTGATCGAATCGGGGCGCCTCCATCCGGATCGCCGGTTCCTCGGAATCGAACGCAGCCTCGCCTACTACCGCATCGCGCGCGACCGGATCCGGCGGTCGGGGTTCGCGAACGTGCGCGTCCTCCGCGCCGACGGCGCCGAGATCGTCGAGCGGCTGCCGCCGGCCGCCGTCTCCGCGTTCCACGCCTACTTCCTCGATCCCTGGCCGAAGAAGAAGCAGCGCAAACGCCGCCTCCTCGGGGAACGCTTCCTCTCGGCGGCCGCCATCACGGCGCGGCCGGGAGCGCTCTTCCGCATCATCACGGACCATTCCGATTACGGAGACGCGATCGCGTCGGCGATCGATCGTGCGATCGCCGCAGGAGCACCGTGGCGGGTCGCCGAGTGGGAATCGGCTTCCGCTCCCCCGCCGACGCACTACGAGCTGAAGTACCGCGCCGCGGGACGCAGCTTTCGCCGGTTTCTGCTCATCAGAACATAACAGGCGCGGACCATACGCGCCGTTATACGGGACGCGGGCACCCGGCCGGCGGAATCAACGTACGCCCGGGTACGCCTCACCCTCCGGCCGGGGCGCCCGCGCGCGTCTTCCAGCACGTCTGGCCGCGCCTCAGTGAAGAGAACGTCGGCCATCCCGACGATGACTTCGCCACCGGGACAGCCTTCTCGGGATGCACTGGCGGCGACGCCAGACGCGAGCGAGACGGGATGCGGGCCGCTTCGCGCCGTCCCGAGGCGTACCGAGAGCGTACGTTGAGGGCGGCGCGGGGCGGCACGCGGCCGTATCGCTCGATGTATGGCGTCGCCGGCTGCTACGCCGCGGGTTCTTCCGCGAGCACCCTCCGCCAGAACTTCATGAAATAGTCCGCCGCCGAGGCGACCGCGAAGAACACGACCGTATAGAGCGCGATCTGGGAAGTCGTGTAGAGGCGCCCGTATCGAAAGCTCACGATCAGCAGAGAGATCGCGACGATCTGGGTGAACATCTTGAATTTCCCGAGCGGCGAGGCGGGAATGAGGATGCCGCGCGAAGCCGCGATCGAACGGAAGACCGGAAACCGCGAACTCGCGGCCGACGATGACGACGACCGTCCACGCCGGGGCGACTCCCAGGTCGACGAGGGAGATGAACGCCGCCGACGTCAGCAGCTTGTCGGCGATCGGATCGAGGAGCGTTCCGAGCCGCGTGACTTCCTTGCGGCGACGCGCGAACCACCCGTCGAAGAAGTCGGTGATCGCCGCGATCCAGAAGATCGCCAGCCCCAGGACCTCCCGGAAATCGAACTTCGTCAGGAGAACGACGACGAGGAAGGGAACGAGGAAGATCCGAAGGAGAGTCAGCCAGTTCGGGAGGTTGAGCTTCAAAACTCCGGAATTCTACCGCGCCGGCCGCGGCGCGGCGCCGCGTGGAGCGGGACTCCGGGCGTCGCCTCGCCGCCCGATGTCTCGACGGCCCGCCTTCGTGCGACAATGGGCGAAAGCGTGCGAGCCCTTTGCCCACGACACCCGCACAAGACGGCGCGCGGCCGGTGCGCCGAATGCCGGCACCCGTACTGCGCGCGCTGCGAGTTCCGCACGAACCACCGGTTCTTCTGCGGGCCCGCGTGCGGCCGCGAGCACCAGCGCCGCCGCGCGCAACCGGCGCGGCGCCGCCGGACCGGGTTGGCCGGGATCGCGGCGGCGGTCGCCGCCGCAGCCGCCTTCGTCCTCGCGGCGCTGCCGCGACGGACGATTCCCGTCCGACGGCCTGACGCGATCGTGGCGGCCGCGCCGGCGGCCCCCCGGATCTCCGCTCCTCTCCCTCCCCGCCGGCTCACCCCGGTCTCGCTTCCGGCCGCCCGGCTCCGCCCGCTTCGTCCCCGGCCGGAGCCGCCGCCGCCGGCCCTGGAAGTCGGATCCAAGGAGATCCTCGTCTCTTTCGACGCGGGGTCGTCGGACCGGGGCGCGGCCGAGATCCTGGATGCCCTGCGAGGGCGCGGAATCCGGACGACGATCTTCCTCACGGGGCAGTTCATCCGCCGCTATCCGCAGCTCACGCGGACGATCGCGGCGGACGGACACGAGGTCGGCAATCACACGTGGGACCATCCCCACCTCACCACGTACGCATTGGACGGCCGCCAGACGACGCGCGCCGGCGTCACGGAGGAGATGCTCCGGGACGAGCTCGACCGGACCGCCGCGCTCTACCGGGAGACGACCGGCCGCGACATGGCGCCTCTCTGGCGCGCGCCGTACGGCGAGGAGAACGCGGAGATCCTGGCGTGGGCCCGCCGTGCGGGATTCGCCCACGTGTCCTGGACCCACGGCGGCGGGCGCAATCTGGACGCCCTCGACTGGGTGACCGATCCCGAGTCGCCGCGCTACCGCACGTCCGAGAAGGTGATCTCGCGGCTGCTCGCATCCGCGCGTCCCGGCAACATCATCCTGATGCATCTCGGGAGCGATCGGGAAGACCCCGTCGCGGACCACCTCCCGCGCCTTCTCGACACGCTCGCCTCCGAGGGATACCGGTTCTCGACCGCTTCCGAACTGATCGCGTCCGGAAAACCCGCGCGTTGACCCTCCCCCGCCTCGCCTTCGGAACCGACGGGTGGCGGGGGGTCATCGCCGACGACGCGACTTTCGAGACGTTTCGGCGCCTCGCGCGGGCCGCCGTGTCCGCCTACCGGGATGGCCTCTTCGGGCCGGGCAACCGGAACACGGTCGTTCTCGGGCACGATCCCCGCTTCTTCTCGGAGGAGTTCGCGGGAGCCGTCGCGCAGGTGTTCGCGAAAAACGGCGTGTCGGTCGTCCGTACCGACCGGCCGATTCCCACGCCGGCCGTCTCGTGGGAGCTCCGCCGGCGCGGGACCTCCGGCGGCGTGGCGATCACGGCGAGCCACAACCCGGCGCGCTACAACGGGTTCAAGCTGAAGGCGTCGTTCGGCGGAAGCGCGCCGCCGGAGCTGTACGCGGAGGTCGAGCGGCGAATCGACCGGCGCCTCCGCCGGCGGCGAGTCCCCCGGGAGCATCGCCGCCGCCGACATCGAAACCGGCTATCGCGCGGCCCTCGGCTCGCTCGTCGATCTCCCGGCGATCCGCGAGGCGGGGTTCCGCGTTCTCGCCGACGCGATGCACGGCGCCGCCGGAGACGCCCTCGAACGGATCGTCGGCCCGGGACGGACGCGGATCGAGAGCTTCCGGGCGAATCGCGACGTGAACTTCGGCGGCGGCCATCCGGAGCCGATCGCGGCGAACCTCGCCGCGGCCGCCGGCCGCGTCCGCGGCGGGTTCGACCTCGCCGTCGCGACCGACGGCGATGCGGACCGGCTCGGCGTCCTCGACTCGCGCGGCCGCTTCGTACCCGCGCACCGCATCCTCGCCCTCCTCATCCTCCACGCGTTCCGCGGCCGCGGCGCCTTCGGCGGCATCGCGAAGACCTTCTCCACCTCGCTCCTGATCGACCGCATCGGGAAGGCGCTCGGGGTGCCGGTCCACGAGACCGATATCGGATTCAAGCACGTGGCCGATCTGATGATCTCGGGAAAAGTGGCGGTCGGCGGCGAAGAGAGCGGCGGCTACGGCTTCGCGTTCCATCTCCCCGAGCGCGACGGGACGCTCGCGGCCCTCCTCCTGCTCGAGAGCCTCGCGCGGACGGGCCGCTCGCTCGATCGCGCGCTCGCCGACCTCGATTCGGAGTTCGGCCGGTTCGAATACGGCCGCCGCGACCTCTACCTCCCGGTCGAGCGCATCCGCCGCTTCCTCGCGCATGTCGCCGCGCGGCCGCCGCGCGCCGTCGCCGGGCAGCGGGTGACCGGCTGCCGGGAGAGGGACGGCGTGAAGCTCCTCTTCGGCGAGCGCGGCTGGCTCCTCATGCGCCTCTCCGGAACCGAACCGATGATCCGGCTATACTGCGAGCATGAGGACGGGCGGCTGTGCGAGGCGATTCTCGGCCGCGCGCAGGAGCGCCTGAACCGGTTCCCGTGAGACGTTTCCTCGGTTCCCGCGCGCTCCACGTCATCCTCCTCTCCCTCGCCGTCGCCGCCGCTCTCGGCGCCGCCGCCGGCTACGGGGGCGCGCACCTCATCCGGATCCCGCGCGTCGAGGAGCTCGCGACCTACCGGCCCGACATCATCACGGAGATCCGGGCGGCGGACGGCTCGACGATCGCCCGCTACGCGGTCGAGCGGCGGATTCTCGTGCCCGGCTCCGCCATCCCGGAAGTCTTGAAGCGCGCCATCGTCGCGACCGAGGACAAGAACTTCTACCACCACGGCGGGATCGACCTCGTGCGGATCGTCTCCGCCGGGACGAAGGACTTCCTTCTCCACCGCTACGCGGAGGGCGCGTCGACGCTGACTCAGCAGCTCGCCCGCGCGGTCTTCCTGAACCCCCAGAAGAGCCTCGCGCGGAAGGTCAATGAGGCGCTCCTCGCCGTCGACATCGAGCGGCGATTCTCGAAGGACCAGATCCTGACGCTCTACTGCAACCAGATCTACCTCGGCCACGGCAACTACGGCGTCGAGGCGGCCTCGCGGTACTACTTCGGCGTCCCCGCGGCGAAGGTGACGCTCGCGCAGGCGGCGCTCCTCGCCGGCCTCATCCAGCGTCCGGAGGAGTTCTCCCCGTTCCGGAACCCCGGCAAGGCGCTCGCCCGCCGCGCCCACGTCCTGAAGCGCATGGTCGACGAGCGCGCGATCACGGCCGGTCAGGCCCGGACCGCCGCCGCCGAGCCCCTGCCGAAGTCGCCGGCCCAGGCGGAATCGGTCGTCGCGCCGTACTTCTGCGAAGACATCCGGCAGTATCTGGAGAAGAACTACGGCGAGAAGGACCTCTACCGGCGCGGCCTGCGCGTCGATTCGACGCTCGACCCGAAGCTCCAGGCGTTCTCGGAGGAAGCCCTGCGCTGGGGGCTCCGGCACATCGAGCGGTCGCACGGATGGCGCCGGGCGCGGAACGTCATCGCCGAAGGGTTCTCCGACCCGGAGCGCTACGAGGACCCGTCCTGGTCGAAGCCATCCCGCAACGACTCGGCCGAGATCGCGGTCGTGCTCTCGGTGTCCCGCCGGCAGGCGATCGTGAAGATCGGCGCCCGGCGCGAGGCCGTGCCGCCGTCGGCGTTTTCCTGGACGGGCGCCGCGGCGTTTCCTCCGAACCTCCGGCGGGGCGATCTCGTCGCGCTCACGACGGAGAAGAACGGAAAGGGGAAGCCGGTCCCGGTGGTCGACCCTCTCCCCCGGGCCCAGGGCGCCGTCCTCATCGTCGAGAACGCGACCGGCGCGGTCCGCGCGATGGTCGGAGGCTACGACTGGGACGAATCGAAGTTCAACCGCGCCGTCCAGGCCGAGCGGCAGACGGGATCGTCGTTCAAGCCGTTCGTCTACCTCACCGCGCTGGAGAACGGATACACCGCGTCGGACACGCTGTTCGACGGCCCGCTCTCGATCGTCATCGACCCGCGGCAGCCGCCGTACCGCCCCCACAACTACCACAACGACTATTCCGGGATCGTGACGATCCGCCGCGCGCTCGAGCACTCGATCAACATCCCGGCCGTGAAGATGGCCCGGATGGTCGGCCTGAAGAACGTCGTCGAAACGGCCCACCGCTTCGGGATCAAGGAGCCGCTCCTCGCCTATCCCTCGATCGCGCTCGGCGCGTTCGAGACGACGCTGTGGGAAATGACGACCGCGTACGAGACGTTCGCCAACGAAGGCCTCCAGATCGCGCCTTACACGATCGCGCGCGTCTCCGATTCCGAGGGCGACGTGCTCGAGGAGAACCGGGCCGACGCGAAGGAGGTCGCCTCTCCGCAGACCTGCTTCCAGCTCCTCTGGATGCTGAAAGGCGTGATCGAACGGGGGACCGCCGTCCGGGCGCGCGAGCTCGGACTCGACAACATCGCCGGGAAGACCGGGACCACCAACGAGTTCACCGACGCCTGGTTCATGGGGTTCACCCCGGCGTACACGGTCGGCGTCTGGACGGGCAACGACGAGAAGCGCATTCCCCTGGGCCCGAAGATGGAAGGCGCCCGGGCGGCCCTTCCCATCTGGATGCGGATCGTCGGGGAGATGCGCGACTCGGGGTACGTCGACCCGCACCGGAATTTCGAGGTGCCGCCGAACATCTCGTTCGAGCCGATCGACTACATGACCGGCCTCAAGGCGACGCCGACGACGCCGCACCCGATTCTCGAGGCCTACGCCGTCGGTTCGCAGCCGACCGAGGAGTGGACGCCGCGCTGGGAAGGGCTGCTGTCCCTCCCCTGGTCCCTGCAGCAGAGTTTCTACAAGTCGGAGAAGGAGGCGACCGGCGACGCCGCGGAGCCCGCTCCTGTTCCGGCCCCGCCGACCCCGCCGCCACCGAATACCGCGCCATCACCCCCGCCTCGCTGATTCCCGGTCCGGGGATGTCGTCGCCGCTTGCCGGGCGTCAGCCGGATATTGGGATCAGCGCGTCCAGACGCGACTCCGACCGGATGCGGGCGGCCCGCCCGCGGTGAGGCGCATGCTCCCGAATCGCCAAGCCCCAAACTCCAAACATCAATAAATTCCAAGTCGCAATTCTCAAACAATACACGAGTGCGGGTCGGCTCAGAGATTCGGAGAATTCGGTTTCGGCATCGGGACTTAGCGATTCGAATTTATTGGAATTTGACGCTTGAGATTTGGAATTTCCAGCGCTTCCGGACGCGCCCGTATGGCCTTCACACTGACGTGCTCGGCGATCCGACGCGTCCGCCGCCGACGCGGCGTCCGCTGGATACCGCTCGATGTATCGCCGCGCCGTTTAAGAAACGGCGGCCACGGTGGGGGCGCCCTGGACTTCGACCGTAATGGGCACGATCACGTCGCGGTGCAGCCGGACGTGGACCTGGTGCTCCCCGAGCCTCTTGATCGGCTCCTCGAGCTCGATCCGCCGGCGGTCGACGGTGATCCCCTTCTCCGCGAGCTGGTCGGCGATCTCGGAAGCCGTCACGGAACCGTAGAGGACGTCCCCCTCGCCGGCCTTCTTGACGAGCATCAGGCGCAGGCCCGCGATCTGTTCGGCGACCTTCTCGGCGACCCCTTTCTCGCGCAGCACTTTCTCGTCGTAGCGCTTCTTCTCTTCCTCGAGCCGCCGCACGTTGGCGGGATTGGCGAGAAAGGCGAAGCCCTGCGGCAGGAGGAAGTTCCGGGCATAGCCGTTCTTGACGTCGACGACGTCGCCCCGGCGGCCGAGACCGCGGACTTCGTCGGTGAGGATGATCTTCATTCGTTTCTCCCGATTGCTCGATCCGCCCTCTTGCGGAAATCGAAATACCAGTCGAAGAGCCCCAGCACCGCGGTTCCCGCGGAAAACGGAAACCACGAGGCCATGCCGTACGTCGCCGCGCGCAGGATCGCCGTCCGAAACCAGCGCCGGGCGAAGTAGGTGATGATAGAGAGTCCGCCCAGGAAATACAAGACCAGCACCGGCGCCAGCACGTCCGCCGCGAGGTTCCGGGGAACCCCCCGGAAGACCGCGGCCGCCGCTCCCGCCAGCACGAAGACCGCGGCGAGCCCCGGCGGGAGCCGCAGGCGCGAAAATCCGCCTCCGTCCGGCCCGCCGAGCGCAAGTCTCCGTCCGAGATAGAAGGCCACGGCCGCGACGCCGACCCAGAGAGCCGCGAAGAGGCCGGGAGCGAATCGGACGATCACTCCGCGGACCATCTCGGCCGACGCCTGCCACGCCTTCAGGTTCTCGGGATCCGCTCCCGACTGCTTGAGCGACGCGGTCGAGGTCGCGGTCATGGCGTCGAATCGCGACTCGATTTCGCGGTCCGCCCCCGGCGAGACCGTCCAGAGGACGCCGCCCGCGGCCGCTCCCCAGACGGCGAGGCCGAGGAAGACCGACGAGGGCGCGCGCCGGCGCGCGAGGCCGCCGGCCACGCCGCACGCTCCGGCCGTCGCGAGAAGCGCCGCGGCCTGGCCCGCGGATTCGGCGGCCGACCGGGTCGCGCCGAATCCGACGGCCGCCGCGAGCGCCGCCGCGCCCGCGGCCGCGGCGAGAGCGGCGGCCGTCCCGCGCCGCGTCCCGAACCGGACGAGCGGAAGCGCCGCGCCGGGAATGAAGACGATCCCGACGAACGGCAGGAATCTCAGCCCCCAAAAAAAGAAGGCGGAGAGACCGGCGGCCGCCAGTCCCTCCGCCAGGGCCGAATTCCGATCCATCAATCGGTGGCGTACGGGAGGAGGGCGATCGCGCGCGCGCGCTTGATCGCCGTCTGGAGCTTCCTCTGGTGGAGGGAGCAGACTCCCGAGATGCGGCGCGGCAGGATCTTGCCGCGCTCCGGGATGAACCCCTGGAGCGTCTTGACGTCCTTCCAGTCGACGTACTCGATCTTCTCGACGCAGAACTTGCACGCCTTGCGCCGGCGGACGAAGAACTTCTTGCGCCCGCCCGACTTCTTGTCTTTCTTGAAATCCCTTCGCATCGCTTCCCCCTACGCTTCCGCCGGCTCGGCCGGCTCGGCGGCCGCCTCGGCCGGCGCCTTCTTCGGCTTGGCCGCCGCCTTCGCCTCGCGCTTCTTCCGGAGCTTCACGGAACGGCGGAGCTCCTCGTCGGCGCGGACGGCGAGGTGGCGCAGAACGTCGTCGGAGAGGCGAAGCTTTCGCTCGAGCTCGGCGACGGTTTCCGCCTTCGCCTCGAATTGCCAGTAGTAGTAGACGCCCTCGCGCCGCTTCGCGATCGTGTACGCGAGCCGCCGGCGTCCCCAGATTTCGTCGATTTTCATCTGAGCGCCGTCGTCGGTCAAGATCTTCTTGAAGCCGTCGACGAGCGCGGTGGCCTGGTCCGGAGCGACCTCCGGCGACAGCACCACGACGATGTCGTAAAGCCGCATGACTCCTCCTGGATCTCAAGATCCCGCGTCACGCGGGACCGAGGAGATGAATAACGCCTCCGGTCATTCGGAGAGCGCGTTGAAACGGTTCATCGCGGCGTCGATCCCGTCCGTCACCCACGTGCGGACCGCCTCGGCGGCGCGGTCGAGCGCTTCGTCGATCGCCGCCCGCTCCGATCTCGAAAACCGGTCGAGGACGTAGTCGCCGAGCTCGCGCTCGCGGGAATATCGCTCGCCGCGGATCCCGATCCGCAGCCGGGCGAACTCCCGGGTGCCGAGGCACGCTTCGATCGACTTCAGTCCCTTCTGCCCGGCGGAGGATCCCCGCGGCTTGATCCGCAGGGTTCCGAGGGGCAGGTCGATCTCGTCGGAAACGACGAGCAGCGCGTCCGGCTCCAGTTTCAGCTTTGTCAAAAGACCGGCGATCGCCTCTCCCGAGGCGTTCATGTAGGTCACCGGCTTGGCGAGGACGACCGGTTCTTCGCCGATCCTTCCCCGTCCCGTCAGCGCCCGGCACTCGAGACGCTTGACCGGAATCCCCGCCCCGCGGGAGAGCCGGTCCACCACCTCGTAACCGACGTTGTGGCGGGTGCCTTCGAACTCCGCCCCGGGGTTGCCGAGGCCCGACACCAGCCGCAAGCCGGGTTACTTCTTCCCTTCCTTCTTGGGGGGCTCCTCCGCCTCGGCCGTCTCGGCCTTCCCCTTCTTGATGACTTCCGGCTCGGCGGCGGCCGGCGCGGCTTCCGCGACCGGTGCGACGACCTCCTCTTCCTTCGCCGGATGCGCGACGTGCGCGATCACCTTGTCCGGCTCCTCGAGAATCCGGATCCCCTCCCGGGCCGGGATCTGCCCGACACGGAAGGATTCGCCCATCCCCACCTCCGAGACGTCGACGGGAAGAGTCGCGGGGATCTCGCTCGGGAGGCACTCGATCTCGATCTCGCGCGAGACGAAGTCGAGGATCCCCCCCTCCTGCTTGACGCCCTTCGGCGTCCCGGTCAGCTCGACCGCGACGGAGACGCGCACCTTGACGTCCATGAGGACCCGCAGGAAATCGACGTGGAGGAGCTCCCGCGAGACGGGGTCGCGGTCGATCTCCTTGATCATCGCGTGCCGGGTCTGCTCGGTCCCGGACATCTTCAGGAGATAGATCGCGTTGTCGCCGGCGCCCTGCCGGAAGGCCGTCGTCAACTGCCGGGCCTCGATGTAGATCGGGACCGTTTCCTTCTTCGCGCCGTAGACGACGGCCGGGACCTTGCCCGCCGCGCGCGCCCGCCGCGCCACGTTCTTGCCGGACTCCTGCCGGCGCTCGACCTGCAGCTCGATGTTGGCCATGTGCGTCAACCCCTCAATTCAAAGCAGGTGAGCATACATGATTTTCAGACGAAAAGCGATGAAACCGACGCGCCGTCGTGGATGCGCTGGATGGCCTCCCCGAGGAGGGGCGCGACCGAAAAGGAGCGAAGGCGCGGGCACCGGGCGGCCGCCGAGGCGATCGGGATCGTGTTCGTGACGAGGACCGACTCGAGCACGGAGGCGTTGATGCGGTCGACCGCCGGGCCGGAGAGCACCCGATGCACCCCGGACGCGAAAACCCGCGCCGCTCCGTGGCTCTTGAGCGCCTCGGTGCCCTTGATGAGCGTCCCCGCCGTGTCGATGATGTCGTCGAGGATGATGCACGTCCTCCCCTCGACGTCGCCGATCACGTTCATGACCTCGGCCTCGTTCCTCGCCGGTGCGGCGCTTGTCGATGATCGCCAGCGCCGCGCCGAGCCGCTTGGCGAACGCGCGGGCGCGCTCGACGCCGCCGACGTCGGGCGACACGATCGTCAGGTCCTCGAGTCTCCATCTTCGCGGACCGCGTCGAGGATCACGGGCGCGGCGAACAGGTGGTCGACGGGGATGTCGAAGAACCCCTGGATCTGCGCCGCGTGCAGGTCCATCGTGAGCACCCGGTTGGCGCCGGCCGCGGTCAGGAGATCCGCCACGAGCTTCGACGTGATCGGCACGCGCGGGCGGTCCTTCCGGTCCTGCCGCGCGTAGCCGTAGTACGGGATCACGGCCGTGATGCGCGCCGCCGACGAGCGGCGGAACGCGTCGATCATGATCAGCAGCTCCATCAGGTTCTCGTTGACCGGCGTGCAGGTCGGCTGGATGACGAAGACGTCGGCTGCCGCGGACGTTCTCCTCGATCTGGCAGTTGTTCTCGCCGTCGGAGAAGTTGTACAGGGTCACCTTCCCGAGCTCGACGCCGAGGTACGCGCAGATCTCGGCGGCGAGACCCGGATGGGCCCGCCCCGAGAAGATTTTCAGGTCGCCGTACCGGAACAGGTGTTCCACTGGCGCGGATTCTACAAGAAACGTGGCCGCGAAACTGTCCATCGGAGTGTCGCGCGGCCGAGCGGCGCAGGCCGGATCGCGGAAAGTCTCCGCGCCGGGACGAAAACGAAGCGCGCTTGCGCGCGAGACCCGGCGCGGAGGAGGTCCGCGATCCGGGAGGCCGCCAGCGCTCGAGCGCACACGAAGCCGGAAGCGAAGCGAACATCCGAATGACCTCTCCCCCGGGAAAGGATGCCGCGTACTCGCGGCAGGAGTCGCCGTCGTCCGCGTCAGGAGGCGCGAGCCGCGCGGTCGACGGGATGCGCGGCCGCGGCGCGCACCTGCGCCTCGATCCACGGATAGGTCTTCGCGAGCCCTTCCTCGAGCGACACGGAGGGCTCCCAGCCGAGCACCTGCCTCAGCCGCGAGTTGTCCGAGTTCCTGCCGCGGACCCCCTGCGGGCCGTCGACGTGCTTCTTCCGGATCGGGACCCCGGCGATCGAAGCGATCATGCCCGCGAGCGCGTTGATCGAAATGAGCCGGTCCTGGCCGAGGTTGATCGGGTCAGGATGATCGGAGCGCATCAGCCGGTGGATCCCCTCCACGCAGTCCGACACGTAGCAGAACGAGCGCGTCTGCTCGCCGTCCCCCCAGATCTCGATCTCCGGGTCGCCCGAAAGCTTCGCCTCCGCGACCTTGCGGCAGAGCGCGGCGGGCGCCTTCTCGCGGCCGCCCCGCCACGTTCCCTCGGGCCCGAAGATGTTGTGGAACCGAACGACGCGCGTCTCGATCCCGTAGTCGTGGCGGTAATGCCGGCAGAGCTGCTCCGAGACGAGCTTCTCCCATCCGTAGGCGTCCTGGGGCATCGCGGGGTACACGTCTTCTTCCTTGAGCGGCACGACCTCGGCCTCCGTCTGCCGGTAGTCCGGATAGACGCACGCGGAGGAGGTGTAGAGATACCTCTGGACGCCGTTGACCCTCGCCGCCTCGAGGGTGTGGATGTTGATCAGCGCGTTGTTGTGCAGGATCTCGGCATGATGAGCGGAGATGAAACCCATGCCCCCCATGTCCGCCGCGAGCGCGTAGACCTCGTCGACGCCGTGCGTCGCCTGGAGGCAGTCGTCCCGCCGGCGCAGGTCGAGGAGCTCGAACTCGTCGGCCTCGGTCGGGGCGTACGGGCAGGTCTTGAGATCGACTCCCCGGACCCAGTAGCCGTTTTCCTTCAGATACCGGACGAGGAAGTGGCCGATGAACCCCCCCGCGCCCGTGACGAGAACTTTGCTTTGCACGTTCTCTCCCCGCGCGGCCCGCCCTCGGCCGCGGCGCGAAATTGTATCAGGAGCGTGCGAGTCGCCGATCGCCAAGGCCCGCAGTGATGAAATCGCGCGAGTCGCGGGCCAGTTCGTTCGCGAAAAGTCTCCCCCGGCCGGTCCCCGGGACCGTTCGCGATCCGAGCCCCGTGATGTCGCGAACGCGCGCTCGGGACCCGTCGCGAAGAAGCGCGGCTTGTCGTACAGCACGCCGAGGAGATACGCGATCGCCTTCCGCCCCGACGTCGTCCTCTGCGACATCGGGCTGCCGGGCGAGGTGGATGGATACGCGCTCGCGCGGTCGGTTCGCGCGGACCCCGCGATTTCGGGCACCCGTCTCATCGCGATCACCGGCTACGGCCAGTCGGCCGACCGCGACCGGGCCCGCGAGGCGGGGTTCGACCTCCACTTGACCAAGCCGGTCCAGCCGCTTCGCCTCGAGGAGCTGCTCCGCCGCCTGCCGCGCGGGCGCCGGGGAGCGACGCGTCAGGCCTGAACGATCCTGAGCGGCCGCCGCTCCGCGCGACCCCGATCGATCGCATAGACGAATTCGCCCGACGAGCCGTAATCGGCGGTCGGACGGCGCGAGAGAGTCGGGGAGGCGGGGGGCGCAAAGCGTCGGTGACGGGGTATCGCCAGCGGGATTCCGACGACCAGGAGCGCACCCAGAACCCGACGAGCAACCATCAGGACCTCCGCGCGGGCCATGCCCCGCAATCCTTCGAGGGAGCAATCGTCGCGCCAGAATCGCCCGAATTTCGCGGCGCGCGTTTCTTCCGGCCTTCGGCCGCCACGGATTCCCCGGCGGTCATCCGCGAATGAAACCGTCGAAGGGCGTACACTGACTCCTCGGCGACGCCGGCCCGCGCGATCGAGCAAAGACCCGGAGCTCAAGCGAACCGGGCGGGGCGCCGATCGGAGGAAAGATGGCGAAACGACCTCGCGACGAAGGTTCGGCATGCCCGATCGGCAAATGCCGCGAGCGCGGATTTCATTTTCGCGAAGAAGCGATCCGGGACGGAAAGCCGATGACGAACTGGCACTGCCCGGACGGGACGACGCATCTCCTGCCGCGCGAGGGACGGCTCGAGGAGCCGCCGCGAGGCGAGAAGTAACCCCGGCGCCAGGTCCCCTCCGTCAGATCGACCCCGAAGATGATCCCGCGTCGCGTAAGATGATCGTGTCGCCAGCCGAGATATTTCGAGAATGACGTCGAGCCTTGCGCCCGTTGTCCGCCTCGCCCCGCACGATGCGCTTTCGCTCCTTCGGAGCCGGGGCGCGATCCGGGTCGGCCGATGACGCTCGCGCTCGGAACCCGTCTCGGCCCGTACGAGATCCTCGCTCCCCTCGGCGCCGGCGGGATGGGAGAGGTCTATCGCGCGCGCGACACGCGGCTCGGCCGCGACGTCGCGATCAAGGTCCTTCCCTAGCGCCTCCGGAGAACGCCGAATTCCGGCAGCGATTCGAGCGGGAGGCGAGTGCGGTCTCCAGCTCTCGCATCCGCACATCTGCGCGCTCTACGACGTCGGAACCAGGAAGGCACCGAGTACCTCGTCATGGAGCTGCTCGAGGGACAAACGCTTTCGGACCGGCTCTCGCGCGGCGCGCTTCCGCGAGAACAGGTCCTCGGAATTCGGCAGCCGATCGCCGACGCGCTCGACTCCGCGCACCGCCGGCGCTCGTCCACCGGGATCTCAAGCCCGGAAACATCATGTGATCACGCGCGGCGTCAAGCTGCTCGATTTCGGCCTCGCGAAGACGATCGGCGGGCAGACGGACGAGGAAGACGTCACGTCCCTCCCGACCGAAGAAGATCGCCCGCTCACGGAGCGGGGCACGATCCTCGGCACCTTCCAGTACATGGCGCCCGAGCAGCTCGAGGGACAGCCCGCCGACGCGCGGACCGACATCTTCGCGCTCGGATACGTGCTCTACGAGATGGCGACCGGGAAGAAGGCGTTCTCCGGCTCGAGCCGAGCGTCGCTCATCTCGTCGATCATGTCGAGCGAGCCGGCGCCGATCTCCTCCGCCCAGCCGATGACGCCGCCCGCGCTCGACCGGATCGTCCGGACGTGCCTCGCCAAGGATCCCGACGAGCGCTGGCAGTCCGCGCACGACGTCTGGAGCGAGCTCGCTGGATCGCCGAAGGAGGGTTCGCAGGCCGGCGTGCCCGCCCCGGTCTCGGCCCGACGGCGCGCCCGCGAAAAGGAGCCTGGATCGC
This sequence comes from uncultured Acidobacteriota bacterium, assembly GCA_963794295.1. Taxonomy (GTDB): domain Bacteria; phylum Acidobacteriota; class Thermoanaerobaculia; order UBA5066; family DATFVB01; genus DATFVB01. Next base: position 84,548 of record CAWCDE010000006.1, on the reverse strand, counting down.
CGCCGGGATCGCGACCATCGCCGCGATCGCCTTCGCGGCGGCATAGCTCCGGCGCCCGTCGGCAGCCGGCGATGTCGTGCGGAGCACGATTCTCCGCCGGCGAACTCGCGCTTCGCCTTCTCGGACGATCAACGGCCGACGGCCGCCCACGGTCTCTCCCGACGGCCGAATGCTCGCCTTCGTCGCCGTTGGAAAGGAACGACCGCTCCTCTACGTCCGTCCGCTCGATGCCGACGAACCCGTCGCTCTCCCGGGGACCGAAGACGCGACGTTTCCGTTCTGGTCGCCGGACAGCCGATCCCTCGGATTCTTCAGCCGCGGAAAGCTCGAGCGCGTCGATCTGTCGGCGCCCGGCTCGGCGATCACGATCGCCGACGCCCCCAACGCCCGGGGCGGAACATGGGGCCCGGACGGAACGATCCTGTTCGCTCCCGACACGCGTTCCGCCATCTTTCGGGTTTCGGCCTCCGGAGGAACTCCGTCGCCGGTCACGAAGGTCGACGCGTCGAGCCACTCGACCCACCGCTGGCCGGTCTTCCTCCCCGACGGACGCCACTTCCTGTTCTTCCCGGAAACCACAACGACACGCGGAGCGAGAAGGCGGGAGTCCGGTTCGCGTCGCTCGACGGCCCCGGCGACCGGCCGGTCGTCCAGACGCTGGCGAACGCTCTCTTCGCGGACGGGAAGCTCCTTCCTTCGCGGCAACACGCTCCTCGCGCAGAATTTTGACCCCGGAACCGGAAGGCTCGCGGGAGAGCCCCGCCAGGTCGCCCAGGACGTCCGCTTCGACCTGTCGACATGGCGCGCGGCCTTCACGGCCTCCCGGACCGACGTCCTGGCGTACCAGCCGGGCGGCGGACTCGGAAGCTCGGCCCGCCTCCTCGAGTACGACCGCTCGGGCAAGGTCGTCGGCGCGATCGGCGAGCGGGCGAACTACTTCGGTCCTGCCCGGCTGTCCCCCGACGGGCGCCGGATCGCGATCGCGATCGGCGATCCCGGCGACGTGTATCTCCTCGACGTCGCGACGGGCCTGCCGACCCGCCTGACCTTCACCCCCGCGACCGCCCAGGTCGGCGGCTGGTCGCCGGACGGAAGCCGCGTCGTGTATTCGTCCCTCCGGCAGAAGGACGGGCGGTACGGGATCTTCAGCAAGACCGCGAACGGGGCAGAGCCGGAGCGCGCGCTCCTCGTGATCCCCGGCGCGGGTCACGTCGCGGAGGACTGGGGGACGCGACGGACGATTCATCTCCTACCAGGAGAACGTTCCGAACGCGCACCGCTGGCTCTCGCTCCTGCCGCTTTCCAACGGCGCGAAACCCGCGCCCGCGCTGGCCGAGCACGACGGGGACGAGACAAGCTCCGCGATTTCCCCCGATTCGCGCTGGATCGCGTACGATCGTTCGTCTCGGGAGCGCCGTCGATCGTCGTCTCTCCCCTCCCGGGGCCGGGCGGAAAATGGCAGGTCACGTCCGCGGGCTACAATCCGAGATGGCGCGGCGACGGCCGCGAGCTTTTCTTTCTGTCCCCCGACCAGACGCTCATGGCGGCGCAGGTCGACGGGACCGGTGCGGAGTTCCGCGTCGGCGCGGTCACCCCGCTCTTCCACACGCACGCTTTCTCGAACCCCGGTTATTCCTTCGACGCCACGCCCGACGGCCAGAGATTTATCGTCAACAGCGTCGACAGCGAAGACGCGCCCGCGATCACGCTCGTGCTGAACTGGCGGGAGGCGCTCCGAAAGTACAGGACCGGCGCCCGCCTCAGTCCGGCGCCGGCCCGGCGCTCCCGGAAAGCGCCGACTGGATCTCCGCGACGATCGCGAGCGCGATCTCGGCGGCGGTTTCCGCGCCGATGTTCAGTCCGGCCGGGGAACGCACGCGGCCGGCCGCGGACTCCGCGCCGCAGGCCGCGAGCAGGCGCCTCGTTCGCTCGCGGGGCCCGAGCACGCCGAGATAGGGAAATCCGCGAGGGAGGAGCGCCTCGAGCGCGGCCGCGTCGTCGGCGAAGCGGTGCGACATCACGACCGCGGCCGTTCTCGCGTGCACGGGAAACGACCGGGCCGCCTCGACTCCCCCGGCGAAGGCGACCGGCAGCCCCGCGAAGCGCTCGAGCACGGACGCTCCGTCCCCGTCCGCGATCACCGAGACCGCCCAGCCCAGCTCCGCGGCGAGCCGGGCCAGCGGAACCGCGTCCGGCCCGCGGCCCGCGATCAGGAGCGACACCGGCGGCCGGATCTCCTCGACGAAGACTTCGCCGCGCTCTTCGCCGGACGACTCGATCTCGCCGAGAAGTCGCGCGTCCCCGACCTCCGCCGTCGAGCCGCCGGCGGGCGAAACGACCGTCTCGAGCCGGACGGTCCGGCCGTTCGAAAGCAGGTCGGAGGCCCGCTCGAGCGTCTCCCGAAGTGCGCCGGCGAAGGGCGAGAGGAGGATCCGCACGCGGCCGTTGCATCCGGACCCGAGCCCCCACACGAGATCTTCGAACGTCCGCGAGTCGTATTCGACGACCCCGGCCCGCCCGGCAGCGAGGACCCCCGGCAGCTGCCGGCGCAGGTCGGCCTCGAGGCACCCGGCGCTGATCGCGCCGGCGGACCGGCCGTCTTCGGCGATCAGCATCCTCGCGCCCGCCTTCCGATAGTGCGATCCCTCCACCGCGACGAGATGCGCGAGAACCGACCGGACCCCTTCGGCAGCGCAGATCCGTGCGAGCTTTACGATCGCGGAAATCTCGACGGCGCTCGCCACGTCCGGAGTTTGCCACAGGAGGCAACGGCGCCCCCTTGTCGTCCGCTCGGGTGGAGGCGTACCATCGTCTTCTTCCGGCCGTTCCGCCCGGGAAGGAGGCCCGCATGAAGATGCCGATCCGCTTCCGACTGAACGGCCGGCCGTCACGCTCGAGACCGACGGCGACCGCACCCTGCTCTGGGTGCTGCGCACCGACCTCGCGCTGACCGGCACCAAGTACGGCTGCGGCGAGGCGCTCTGCGGCGCGTGCACCGTGATCGTCGGCGGCGAGGCGGTCCGCTCCTGCCAGACGCTGCTCAAGTCAGTCGCGGGCAAGGACGTCGACACGATCGAAGGCCTGGCGCGCGACGGCCGGCTGCACCCGCTGCAGCAGGCATTCATCGAGCACGGCGCGTTTCCAGTGCGGCTACTGCACGTCCGGCATGATCATGAACGCCGACGGCTCTGCTGCGCGAGAACTCCGCGGCCGACGCGCGCGGAGATCGTCGCGGGCATGGAGGGCAACCTGTGCCGCTGCGGCGCCCACCAGCGGATCGTCGCCGCCATCGAAGCCGCGTCGCGCCGGCCAGGGAGGCCGGCCATGAGGGCCGCCCGCAGGCATGGACCGGCGCAGCTTCGTGCAAGCTCGCTCGGCGGCGGAGTCGTCGTCCTGGTGAGCGCTCCGGCCCGCCGGCCGCTGCGCGCGCAGGGACGCGGCTCGCTCTATCCGGAGGACTTCAACGCCTACCTGCGCATCGCACGAGAACGGCCGGGTGACCGTCTTCACCGGCAAGATCGAGATGGGCCAGGGCGTGATGACCTCGCAGGCGCAGATGGCGGCCGAGGAGCTCGGCGTCGCTCTCGCCGCGTCGACCATGGTGCTCGGGCGACACCGACCAGTGCCCGTGGGACATGGGGCACCTTCGGCTCGCTCACCACCCGGATGTTCGGGCCCGCGCTGCGCGCGGCGGCGGCCGCAGGCGCGCGCGGTGCTGATCGACGCTCGCGGCGCGCAGGCTCGGGCGTGCCGCGCGAGCAGCTCGTCGTCGAGAACGGCGTGGTCTCCGTCGCCGGCGACCGCCGCGGCAGCGTCACCTACGGCGAGCTGGCGCAGGGCAAGCGCATCGCCCGCACGGTCGGCGAGACAGGCGGTGCTGCGCGCGGTCGCCGAGTTCCCGGTGATGGGCACGTCGCCGCAGCGGCTCGACGCGCGCGAGAAGGTGACGGGCGCGGCGAAGTACGCGGCGGACATCCGACGTCCGGGCATGCTCTACGCGCGCGATCCTCCGCCCGCCCGCCGCACGGCGCCTGGCCGAAGGCTCGACACGTCGCCGCGGCGCGCGCCGTGCCGGGCGTGACCGTCGTCGAAGCACGACGACCTCGTCGCCGTCCTGCACGCCGACCCGGAGACCGCCGCGAAGGCGCTGGCGGTCGTTCAAGGCCGACTGGGACTTCCGCCGGCGACGCGTCGACGCCGACACCATCTTCGACCACCTCGTCGAAGCGTCGGCGCCGGCCCGAAGAACGTCGGAGCCGCGGCGACCTCGCGGCGCGCGCGGCGAGCGCCGGCGCAGATCTTCGAAGCGACCTACCGCAAGGGCTACGTCGCCCACGCGCCGATGGAGCCGCACGCCGCCCTGGCCGAGTCGTAACGGACGGCAAGGCGACGGTCTGGGCCTCGACGCAGACGCCGTTTCCGGACCCGGCGACCGCATCGCCCAGGCGCTGAGCTTGCCGCGGAGAACGTCCGCGTGATCACCCCGTACGTCGGCGGCGGTTTCGGCGGCAAGAGCGCCGACGCGCCAGGCGGTGGAGGCGGCGCGGCTGGCGCAGATCACGGGCAAGCCCGTGCAGGTGGCCTGGACCCGCGCGGAGGAGTTCTTCTACGACACCTTCGATCCTGCGGCGGTCGTCCAGGATCGTCTCGGGCATCGACGGCAACGGGCGATATCAGCGCTCTGGGACTACGCGGTTTACGCCGCCGGCATCGCGGCTCGACCGACGCTGCTTCTACGACGTCGCCGAACGCGCGGGTTCGGTCCTCGGGGAGGACCGCTACGGTCGCGGAGCAACCGGGCAGAGCGTCCATCCCTTCGGCGTGGGTCCGTGGCGCGCGCCGGGCGCGAACATGAACGTCTTCGCGGCGAGTCGCAGATCGACATCATGGCCGCCGCGGCGAGAATCGACCCGCTCGAGTTCCGCCTGCGGAACACGTCCGATCCGCGGATGCGCCGGGTGCTCCAGGCGGCCGCCGACGCTTTCGGCTGGAAGCGCGCGCGCCGCGCCGAGCGGCCGCGGTTGCGGCCTCGCGTGCAGCGCCGACGCCGGCAGCTACGTCGCCCACATGGCGGAGGTGAAGGTCGACCGGAGTACCGGCAAGGTCCAGGTGGCGCGGGTCGTCTGCGCGCAGGACATGGGGATCGTGGTCAATCCCGAGGGCGCGAAGATGCAGATCGAAGGCTCGATCACCATGGGCCTCGGCTACGCGCTCGCCGAGGAGCTCCGGTTCCGCGGCGGGCAGATCCTCGACAGCAACTTCGACGCCTACGACATCCCGCGCTTCTCGTGGGTGCCGGAGATCGAGACGGTGCTCGTGCCGAACGACGAGCTGCGCGCCGCAGGGCGGCGGCGAGCCGGCGATCGTCCCGATGGGAGCGGTGGTCGCCAACGCGATCTTCGACGCCGTCGGCGCGCGGCTCTACCGGCTTCCCCTGACGCCGGACCGCGTCAAGAAAGCGATCGCGGCGGCGTAGATCCCGCGCTCCCGGCTCCCCGGACGCGCGGCCGAGGAGGCGTGCCGGCGAAGCCGTCGTCGGAGATAGGATCTCCACGGGGACCGGAGAATGAAAATCGCCAATCACCCGGTGCGCGACTTCGCGTGGCGGGAGCTCCACGCGCGCCCCTACGTGCGCTTCACGGCCGCCGCCCACGTGTTTCACCTCTCCTTCGTCTCCCGGGAAGAGGATCAGAAACGCCACGCCGATCAGCGGAGCCGCCTCGTGGCGGCCCTGGGCCTCGCGGCGACCTACGCAACGCCGCGGCACAGCATCTACGCGGGGTCCGTCGCCGGGCTCGGCCGGCTGGTCGTCTCCTGGGAGCTGCACACGGAGTACGTTTCGTGCACGTTCTTCCTCTACGACCTCGCGATTCCGTTCGCGCCGTTCGGATTCGACTTCGCCGGCCTTCTCCCGAAGGATTGGCTGACGGGCTTCGGCCAAGGGCCGATCGTCGCGACCCGGATGGCCGTCGGGCATCGGGACCAGATGCCGGCGAGCCTCGTCGGCCTGCGGGAGCTCTTCGGCGGCCACACCCTGAACGGCAGCGAGGTCATGGCCGGCAAGGCGAGCGTGTGGAGCTGCTACCGGGAGCACGAGGAGGGGTCCAACCGGATCGCCGTCATCGTGGACGGCATGTCCACGCACGACCTGGGACGCACCGTCGCCCGGCTGCTGGAGATCGAGGATTTCTGGCATCTCACCCTCGCGCCGCTGCCCCTGGCGCTGCAGGTCAAGCGCGAGCTGGCGGATGCCGAGCGGCGGATGGTCTCGGAGACCGACCTGTTGCGGGAAACCGAGCGCGCGGAGCAGAAACGGGCCGTGCTGGATGCCGTCCTCGGCGTGGCCGCGGAGGTCGAGCACCTGCGGGCCCGCGTGTCGGGCGAGTTCGGGAGATCGCTCGCCCGGTGCGTGCTCCTCGACTCGCTCTTTTCCGAGCTTCGCGAATCGAAGATCGAGCACGTCCTGAGGTTGAGCGGCTTCGTCATGCGCCGGATCAATCCCGCGGCCGACACGTACCGCGGAATCCTCACGCGCCTCCGGGACCTCTCCGAACGGGTCGGCCGGGCGGCCGACCTCCTGCGAACGAGCATCGAGCTGGACCTCGAGGAGCAGAACCAGAAGCTCCTCGAGAGCACGGACCGTCGCGCGCGTCTTCAACTGCAGTTGCAGGGCGCCGTCGAAGGTCTCTCGGTCGTCGTGATCACCTACTACGTTCTGAGCCTCGCCCGGTCCGGCCTGGAAGCGATCAACAGCACGGGAAGGGCGCTCAACGTGGCGCTGATCCTCGGCATCGCGATGCCGGTCACGCTGGTCGTCGTCTGGCGCGTCCTCCACGCGATTCGCAAACGGATCGACGATCACTTGTGACGACGCCCGGCGGCGAGCGCCGCACTCCCTTTCCAAGAGCTTCCTCCCGGACGGCCGGATCCCGCGGCGGCCGGGACGGGCGAGAAAAAGCCCCTGGAGGCAGGGCGCCGTGAGCGAAGCGAACCCGGGCATCCGTCGCCGGCCGCTCTCGAGCTCCGAGCTCCCCGTGCGTCGCGAAGGCGACATGGTTGGGGAGGAAGGATTCGAACCTTCAATAGGCGGCTCCAAAGGCCGCTGCCCTACCGTTAGGCGACTCCCCAGCGGAGAGCCAGTTTACAACGGCATGCGGCCATACCCGGTCGGGCGCCGAAGCGGTCGAGCCGGAAAGGCGAGCCGCGAAAGGCCGACGCGCGGAGAGCGTTCCGTGAAGTAACCGAACGGAACGCCCGCGCGGCGGGAGCCGGAGCGATCCGAGCTCCGCGAGCGTCGCTCCGGCGACGGTTACCGCGGCTGCTTGAACACCACCGCGCCCTTCCTGTCGAACAGCACGAGCGAGCCCTCCTGCGTCCGAAGCGCCGCGCCGGAGCTCGCCTCCTTCAGGGCGATCGTGCCGAGCGAGGCGCGAAGGGTACCGTCCCCGTCGATCAGCTTGACCGCGGGCGCGCCCTCGCCGGAAAGGCCCGCGCGCACCCGGGCGCTGCCGTCGGCGTCGAACACCGCGGCGCCGGTCGTACCGTCGGCATCCACGTCGAGCGCCGCGCGCTTCTTCGTTCCGTCCGAGACCTCCACGTGCGCCGATCCGTCCGCCGCCGCCGCCAGCCGGACCCGGGGATTCGCGGCCTCGTCTTCGAGCTGCGCCGACGCGGCTCCGTCTTTGTCGAGCGCGAGACCCAGCCGCGGACGCTCCATCCGGTCGAGGAGCTCGAGCCGGGGCGTTCCGTCCTCGGCGACCCGCAGGCGCGCGCGGGTCTTCCCCGCTCCGTCCCGGAGCAGGAGCTGCGCGCCCGTCCGGTCGGCCGACATCGTTCCTCGAACCGCGCCGGACGGGTCCGTCAGCCGGAACTCGGTCGCCGTCAGGACCCGCGCGTGCCCGGCGGACTTCGCCGCCGCGAGCAACATCGTCGCCGCGGCGAGAACCGCCGCCGCCGTGGCGAGCTTGAATCGCCGGTTCTCCTTCTCGAGCCGCGCCAGCCGCGCAGCGACGTCGGATTCGGACATCCCTCACCTCCGGCGGAGATCTTACCGGAGGGATCCGGAGGGCGGCGGGTCGCGCGCGTTTGGCGGATCTCAGGGAATCGCGGGAGGCGCTTCCAGCGTCGGCCGGCTCCCGACGTCGCGATCGGAGAGTCCCATGACCTTGAAGAGGGGGACCTGCGAGACGAGGCCCTTGAGCGCGAAGAACCCGAGCTGCGCGGCGTTGACCCGGTCCTTCACGGCCTCGTACGTCTCGGGTCCAATGACGATGTCGCCGGGCGCCGCGACGAACTGCTCGATCCGCGCCGCGATGTTGACCGGCGTGCCGAGGACGGTGTAGTCGACGCGCCGGTCGGAGCCGATCTCCCCGACGACGACCTCGCCGCTGTTGATCGCGATCCTCACCTCGAGGCGCCGCTCGCCCGCGGCCTCCCTTTGCCGGTTCCAGGCCTCGAGGGATTCGCGAATCTTGAGGGCCGCCATGATCGCGCGCCAGGCATGGTCCGGCTGGTCGATCGGGGCGCCGAAGAACGCCATCGCCTCGTCCCCGATGAACTTGTCCAGGGTTCCGTCGACGGAGAAGACGGCCTCCGCCGCGTGGGTGAAGAAGGTATTCAGCATCGTCGAGACGGTCTCCGGGGCCATCTTCTCCGTCATCGTCGTGAATCCAACGAGGTCGGCGAAGAGCACCGTCACGCTCTTCGTCCGCGCGCGGTCGAGCGCCCCGGTCCCCGAGGAGTCCGCGATGATCTCCTCGATGACCGCCGGCGAATGGTATCGCTCGAGCCGGGTGCGGATCCGCTTGTCCTCCTCGACCCGCGCATGGAGGCTCGCCCGCTCGATCGCGACCGCGGCGAAATTCGCGAGCGCCGTCAGCAGGTCGAGGTCCTCGCTCTTGAACGTGCCGACGTAGATCGGAGAGTCGACGTGGATCACCCCGATCACGGTGCCGCGGTCCCAGAGCGGGACGCACATCGCCGAACGGATGTGCTGGATCCGGATCGACTGGCCCATGTCGAAGCGGTCGTCCTTCTGGGCGTCGGAGGTCAGGAACGCGACTTTCTGGCGGACGACCATGTCGACGATCGTGCGCGAGAACGGCACCTCGCCCTCGGCGACCGAGGTCATCCGCGACGACTTGACCCTCGCGACGCGCGTCTTCAAATCCCCCGTCTCGTCGATCAGGAGCAGGAAGCCGCGGTCGACCGGGAGGTACTCGAAGATGAGGTCCATGACCTTCTCGAGAACCGTCTCGAGCTCGTCGGCCGAGATGAGCGTCTTCGCGACCTGCACGAGGATCTCGAAGACCTTGTTCTTGTAGGCGAGGTCGAGCGAACCGCGCTTCCGGAGAACCGTCGAGTCCGCCGGCGGGAGGTCCTTCTCCAGGCCGAAGTCCTCGTTGAACTCCTCGAGCGGACGGATGAACGTCGAGGTCGACTCCTTCTTGTCGTCGCCGCGCGGGTAGCTCACGATCGACGGGTCGTCCCGGAGACGCAGCGTGAAGGTGCCGACGGCGATCTCGTCGCCGTCCTTGACGGCCATGTCCGTCACGGTCTTCCCGTTGAGCCGGACGCCGTTCGTCGAATTGTTGTCGCGCACGAACCAGGTCTCGTCCTTCCGGACGAGGATCGCGTGCTTGCGCGAGACCGAGAAGTCGTTCAGGACGACGTCGTTCTCCGAGGACCGCCCGATCGACACTTCTTCCTTCAGGAGCGTGTACACCTGCGGGCGCCCGTCGACCTCGTAGAAGAGCTGGATCACGTAGCGTGAATTCTACTCCGCGCCGGGGGCAAGGCCTCCGGCGGGCCCGGATTGACCGCGGTTGCTCGAATCCTTCGCGTGGTCCTCGCTCCGCGAGGCCGCGAGTGCCCTCGTCGGGCCCGGGGCTCCGAAGCGGTCGAGGGCCGATAGGGTCGCGAGCGGAGCGAGCCTCCACGCGACTTCTCCCCGCGGGAGAAGGTGGCGGCTGGAAGCCGCCGGATGAGGGAAGAGCCCGAGCCCTGACGCTGGAACCACGTGAAGGCGCGGCGAGGCGCGAGCCCGCCGGGATGCGGGTCGCCGGCCGACGCCTAAGGCGTACCGAAGCGTACGTCGTGGCGGCGGCCGGCGGCACGCGCCCGGCCGGCTCGATGCATCCGCCTTCGCCGAGGCTACGGCGGATCTTGCCGGCAATCCTCCGAAGCTCGTGAGAGCGAAGGAGGATCGCCGCGCCTGCTACTCCGGCGGTTTGAACTCGATGCGCACGAGCTTCATCGACGGGATCGGGCCGCCGAGAGCGGTCGCCGGCTTGTACTTCCACTGCTGGACGGCGGCGATGGCCGCTTCCGTCATGCCGAGCGGAGCCTCTCTCTTCACCTCGACCCGGGTGACGTTCCCCTCGCGGTCGATCGAGACCTGCAGCACGACCGTGCCGGCGACCCGCGCGGCGAGCGCGCCCGGGGGATACGTCGGATCGACCTTCTGAAGAAGCACCGCGGGCGCGACTTCCTCCGTTCCTCCCGAGACTCCGCCCGGCGGGATCCCCGGGGCTGGCGGACCCGGCTCGGGAACGTCGGACGGCATCCCGGGGATCGGCGGGGGCGCCGTCTCGGCGGTCGGAGGGGGCGTCTGCTCGGCGACCTCGATCCCCCTGACGACTTTTCCCGACCCGGGGGTGAGCGCCGGCTCGGCGGGATTGGCGGGGATCACGTCGACGTCCTCGGACGCGACGAATCCGAGAGTGCCGTCCGGGAGCTTCGTGGCGTAGTAGCCGTGGTCGACCGAATAGATCGGCAGCGAATCCCCCCGCTCCGCGTCCCCCCAGACCGCCGCGAACGAGAACGGCGCGAGGAGGAGAGGCGTGTCGGCCGCGACGTCTCCGGTGAGCGGGGCGAAACGGAAGATCGTCTCGGCCCGGCGCGCGCGCAGCGCGCGGTCGGCGTCGCGTTCGACGGCGCGGCGAGGAAGGTATCCCTCGCGGCCCGAGATGTCACGCACGCGGCACCAGATCCCGTTCTGCTCGACGACCGATATCGCGGATCCGCGGCGCAGCGTGATGACCGGCTCCGAGCGGGAGTCCGCGGCGCGCCGCAGCACGGCCTCATTCTCCGAGATCGTCGCGGGTTCGGGCCCGGCCGCCGAGGCCGGCGCTCCCGGCGAACGCCGCCGGCCGCGCGGCGCCACGGCGAACGTCAGCGCGAGCAGGACCAGCGCGAGCACGCCGATCCCGGCGGGGAGGTATCGCCGGAGCTCGGGCCGGACCCAGAAACCGGGGCGCCTCCCCGAACGCGGCCGCTTCCTCCCCGGCGCGTTCACGCCATCAGCGAGACGAGGATCGCCTTCTGCGCGTGGAGCCGGTTCTCGGCCTCGTCGAAGATCCGCGAGCGCGGCCCGTCGGCGACCGCCGCCTCCACCTCCTCGCCGCGATGCGCCGGAAGGCAGTGGAGGAAGATCGCGCCGGCCGCGCCCCTGGCCATGAGCGCCTCGGTCACGGTGAATCCCGCGAACTTCTCTCGGCGCAGGCGGGCCTCGTCTTCCTGTCCCATCGACGCCCACACGTCGGTGTAGACGACGTGCGCGCCCGCCACGGCCTCGGCCGGATCGTGCGTGGTCGCGATCGACCCGCCGGTCTCTTCCGCGTCGCGGCGCGCGGAGGCGACGATCTCCGGCTTCGGCTCGTATCCGTGCGGACTCGCGACCGCGACGGTCATCCCGGTCTTCGCGCCGCCGAACATCAGCGAGTGCGCCATGTTGTTCCCGTCGCCGACGTAGGCGAGCTTCAGGCCCGCGAGCTTCCCGAACTCCTCGCGGATCGTCTGGAGGTCCGCCATCACCTGGCAGGGATGGAGGAGATCGGTGAGCCCGTTGACGACCGGAACCGACGCGTGGCGCGCGAGCTCCGTGACGGTCTCGTGCGCGAACGTCCGCGCCATGATTCCGTCGACGTAGCGCGAGAGAACGCGCGCCGTGTCGGCGATCGGCTCTCCCCGCCCGATCTGGAGGTCGCGCGAGGAGAGGAACATTCCCAGGCCGCCGAGCTGGTACATCCCCGCCTCGAACGACACGCGGGTGCGGGTCGAGGATTTCTCGAAGATCATCGCGAGCGTCTTTCCGGCGAGCGCCGAGCGGTAGCGGCCGCGGTCTTTCTTGACCGCGTCGGCGAGATCGAGGAGTCCGGCGATCTCCGCCGGGGTCCGGTCGTGGATCGAGATGAAATCCTTCTTCATGCGTTCCTCACGTGCGTGCCGGTGTGCCCGTCGAGCGCCGCCGAGAGCGACGGCGCGTCCGTGATCAGGACCTCCCGTCCTCCGGCCTCGACGAACTTCAGCGCCGCGTCGATCTTCGGTCCCATGCTCCCTTTCGGGAACTGCCCGGCGTCGTAGAGCGCGCGCGCCTCCGCCGCCGTGAGCGAAGCGAGCGGCTGCTGGCCGGGCTTCCCCCAGTCCTTGTACACCTGCGGAACTCCCGTCAGGATGACGAAGAGGTCGGCCGCGAGGTTCGCCGCGAGCAGCGAGGCAACGTAGTCCTTGTCGATCACGGCCTCGACGCCGCGCATCACGCCGGCGTCGTCGATGACGACGGGAATTCCCCCGCCGCCTCCGGCGATGACGATCTTTCCCCGGTTGACGAGCCACGCGACGATCTCGGTGTCCCGGATCGTCTTCGGGCGCGGGGAGGCGACGACCTTCCGCCAGCCGCGGCCGGCGTCCTCGACGATCGCCCAGCCGCGCTCTTTGGCGAGCGCCTCCGCCCGTTCCTTTTCGAAGAACGGCCCGATCGGCTTCGTCGGCTTGCCGAAGGCGGGATCCGCGGCGTCGACCACGACCGTCGTCACGATCGTGACGATCTCCTTCTCGAAGCCGGCCGGCCGAAGGACGTTCGTCAACGCCGTCTCGAGCAGGAACCCCATCGATCCCTGCGTCTGCGCGACACAGACGTCGAGCGTCTGCGGCGGGATCTTCGCGGCGGCCTCCTCGACCTGGATCAGGATGTTGCCGACCTGCGGCCCGTTGCCGTGGACGATGATCAGCTCGTAGCCGCGGTTGAGGACCGGCAGCAGCCGGCGCGCCGCCTCCTCGGCGAGGCGCTGCTGCTCCTCCTGGCTGCCGTCCCCGCCGGGGGGGAGGAGCGCGTTGCCGCCGAAAGCCACGACCGCGAGCGGCCGGACGAAGGAGAAGAACGGCTGGGGGCTCACGGATCCTTTCGCGCGAGCGGCATCGTCATGCACCGCGGGCCGCCGCGCGCGCGGGAGAGCTCCGGACCCGCGATCTGGATCGCGTATTTCTTGTCCGTCCAGAGCTCGAGCTCCTCGCGCCCCATCAGGATGTCATCCTCGTAGAGGATCTTGTACCCGTGCCGGGAGAGCTCCTCGGCGGTGCGGACGTTGCGCTCGTAGCAGACGATCACCCCCGGCGCGAGGGCGAACGCGTTCGCCCCGTCGGTCCACTGCTCGCGCTGCTGGTGGATCGGATCGCTCCCGCCGCAGGCGACCGGCTCGAGGTCGATCCCGTTCTCCTTCAGGACCTGGAGGAGCGGACCTTTCGACGTGTAGGTGATCTCGCGCCCCGTGAGCGAGACCTGGTAGACGTCCGCCTCCTCGGGGCCGCCCTGGACGATCATCGGCGCGTAGCAGAGGCATTCGCCGCGGTCGATCATCGTGAAGACGGTGTCGAGGTGCATGTAGGAGCGCCGCGCCGGGATCTCGACGGTGAAGATCTTCTTGATCCCGGTCCGGCCCTCCTTGAGCGCGGCGGCGAGATGCTCGACCGTCGATTTCGAGGTGCGCTCCGAGATCCCGACGAGGAGGATGTCCTCGCGGGGAATCAGGATGTCGCCCCCTTCGAGGGACGGACGCGAGGCGGCCGTCGAGAGCCGCGTGAAGTCGCTCGAGAACTCGCGGAAGACGAAGAAGTCCTTCGCCCTCTCCGCCGGCCGCTCGAAGCGCTTCGAGTACTGGAAGACGTATCCGGCGAGCAGCGGCTCGCGGAGCCGCGCGGCCGTCGCCATCGACCCGAGGATGACGCGGTCGCCGAGCACCGTCTGCGGGTCGCGAACGAAGAAGCAGTTCGGGAGCGGCGGGAGCACGTAGAGCGTCTCGAGCCGGTCGGAGATCTGTCCGTCCTCCCGGACGATGCCCTCGATCAGCATCGCCGCGGCGTCCTCCGCGCTCGCCTCCCAGATCTTCTTCATCGCGGGCTCCGGGATCTGGAGCTTCAGGGCGAGGTCGGCGAGCACCTCTTCCTTCGTCTGCGGGTCGGTCAGGATCTCTTCGAGGAGGTCCTGGATGTCGAGGACCTCGACCGTGTCCGCGTCCTCTTTCCAGGCCGTGCGGAGGATCTGCTGGAAGCGGCGATGCTCCTCCCGGGCGCCGTCGCCGTAGAGGATGTCGTCGAAGAGGAGCTCGTCCATCATGGACGGGACCATGCGGTCGATCTCCTTGCCGGGAAGGTGGACGAGCACGGCATCCAGCTTGCCGATCTCCGACGTCACGTGCAGCTTCATGATGGTGGCGCGCCGTCATCCGCGGGCGCGAAGGGCGGACTATATCGGACGACGCGACGCCGGAGCAAGTTCCCCTTGCCTGTCAGCGACTTGCGATCGAAACGCGGTTTCGCGCCGCGGTCAGGCGCGGGGGGGAAGGAGGGGCAGCGGGGCCTGCGCGGGCGTCTCCTCGGACTCGGCGATCTCGCGGAGACGCTCCGCGAACCGGGAGAGCTGCTTCGCCGTCTCCTCGTACTGCTTCTGGGCGTTCGAGAGATGGCTGCCGACCTTCGCGAAGGGCTCCTCGATCCGGTCGACGCTCCGCTTCAGGACCGCGAGCTCCTCGACGACCGCGTGGGCCCGCTTCTGGATCTCGAGGCCGCGCAGCCCCTGGGCGACGGTGAAGAGATAGGCGTAAAGCAGCGTGGGCGAGACGGGGATGACGTGCCGCTCGATCGCGTACTCCGCGACGTTGCCGTCCTCGCCGTCGGCCACGATCTCCGTGTAGAGCGCCTCGGCGGGCAGGTACATGAGCGCGAACTCGAGCGTCCCCTCGCCCGCGCGGATGTACTTCCGGGCGATGTCGTCCGCCTGCTTCTTCGTCGCCGCGCGGAGCTGCCGGATCAGGCGCTTGCGTTCGGCGTCGTCTCCGCAGTCGACGGCCCGCCGGTAGCTCTCGTAGGGGAACTTGCTGTCGATCGGGACGAAGCGCTCTCCCACGCGGACCGCGGCGTCGACGACCTCGCCATCGGCGAACCGCTTCTGCATCTCCCAGCTCCCGGGCGGGAGCACCTGGCGGAGCGCCTCCTCGAGGAACGACTCGCCGAGCAGGCCGCGGATCTTCGGGGGCTTCAACAGGTCCTCGAGCCGCGTCACGTCCCCGGCGAGCTTCTCGATCTTCCTGGATGCCTCGTAAACCTTGCCGAGGTTCTCGCCGACCGACTTCAGGAGCAGCGCCGACTCCGCGCTCTGCTGCTGCATCGTCCCGATGTTCTGGCCGAGCGCGGCCTGGCTCGCCGCGATCCGCTCGTCGATCGTCCGCTCGAAGGAGACGAGGCGCTTCTCGAGCGCCTCGGAGAGCGCGTGGACGGTCTTTCCCGACTCCGCGGCGAGCGCCTTCGACGCCGCCGTCTCCGCCGTCAACGCCGTCAGCATCCGGCGCTGCTCGATCGCGTCCTGCTGCTCGCGCGCGGAGCGGCGCCCGGAGACGTACAGCGCGAGAGCCGCGATCGCGACCAGAGCGATGAGCAGCCCGAGGGCGGCGGTCGAGGGCACCGGGCTACCGTCTCCCCGAGAGCAGATGGATGAACGCCACGAAGAGCGCGGCCCCGATGATCGACCACACGATCGGGAACGGATGGCCGTCGATCGAGATCGCCAGGATCTCCGGCAGGCGGATCTCCCGCGCGATCCACGTTCCGAGCAGCGCGCCGATGAACCCGACCGCGACGGAAACGAGGCATCCGCCCCGCGTTCCGCCGGCGATGGCGCGCCCGATCGCGCCGCAGATCGCGGCGACGAGCAGGAGAACGAGGAACCCCGTGAGCGAGAACATCATGGCGCCGCCTCCCCGATTCTGCCAAAATCATAGCGCGTGCTCCGAAAATGCCCGAGGACACCGCGATGAGCCCCGAATCGTCGGACAAGGAGATCGACTACCTCGTGTGCAAGGAGTGCCAGACGCCGTGCTACGTCTTCGAGACGGAGGGCTCCCGCGTTCTCGAGGCGCAGTGCCCCGTCTGCGGAAACGAAGACCCGCTGCGCTTCGCGATCGGCGAGATCGAGGAAGATTGAGCGACCCGAACGCGTACGCCGACCCCCTGACCGAGCGCTACGCCTCGGCGGAGATGTCCCGCATCTTCTCCCCGGCCTTCAAGTTCGGCGCGTGGCGGCGGCTCTGGATCTGGCTCGCGGAGGAGGAGAAGAGGCTCGGTCTCGCGATTACCGACGAGGCGATCGCGGAGATGCGGCGGCACGCCGACTCGATCGACTTCGAGGCGGCCGCGCGGATCGAGCGGGAGACGCGCCACGACGTGATGGCGCACGTGAAGACGTACGGGCTCGCGGCCCCGGCCGCAGCGGGCATCATCCACTGGGGCGCGACGTCCGCCTACGTCTCCGACAACGGCGACCTGATCCAGATGCGCGACGCGCTCGCGCTCCTCGAGCGGCGCATTGCGTCGTTCCTGCGGCACCTCGCGAAGTTCGCCCGAGATAACCGCAGCCTCGCCTGCCTCGCCTACACGCACTTCCAGACCGCGCAGCCAACGACCGTCGGCAAGCGCGCCTGCCTCTGGGCGCAGGACTTCCTCTGGGACCTCCAGGAGGTGCGCCGCGTCCGCGAGAACCTGCGGTTCCTCGGCGCGAAGGGAGCGACGGGGACCCAGGCCTCGTTCCTCGCGCTTTTCGACGGCGACGGGGCGAAAGTCGAGAAGCTCGACCAGGCCGTCACGGAGCGCGCCGGATTCACGAGACGCCAGACGGTTTCCGGCCAGACCTACTCGCGCAAGCAGGACGCCTTCGTCCTCGCGGCGCTCTCGGGGTTCGCGCAGTCGGCGCACAAGTGCGCGACCGACCTGCGCCTCCTCCAGCACGAGGGGGAGGTCGCCGAGCCGTTCGGGAAGGGGCAGATCGGCTCCTCGGCGATGCCGTACAAGAGGAACCCGATGCGCGCCGAGCGGGTCTGCGCGATCGCCCGGCATCTCATCGCGCTGTCGCTCGACCCCGCGTTCACCGCCGCGACGCAGTGGCTGGAGCGCACGCTCGACGATTCGGCGAACAAGCGGCTCTCGACCCCCCCGGCTTTCCTCTGTGCCGACGCGATCGCCCTGATCCTCGACGAGATCTTCGCGAAAATCGAAGTGCGCCCCTATGTGATCCAGCAGCACCTGGAACGTGAGTTGCCGTTTCTCGCGATGGAAAACGTTCTGATGGAAGCCGTCAAGCAGGGACGCGATCGGCAGGCCGTGCACGAGACGCTGAAGCTTCTCGCCGTAACCGCTCTGGAAGAGCGAGAACGCACGGGTACCGCGGATAGGAGCGGATGGTTCAAGAGCACCGCTGACCATACCGGGCTGACGATCCAGCAGGTCCATGCCGCCGCAGCGAAAGACCTCACTGGCCGGGCCGCCGAGCAGGTCGAGGCGTTCCTGAAAGAGGAGCTCGAACCGGCGCTCGCCGGCATCGAAGACGCCCCGGCCGAAGGGCTGCTGGTCTGAACCGGAGCGCCGGCTCGCCGGCCCGGCGGCTCCTCCTCGTTCTCTCTCTTCTTGCGGTCTTCGCCGGCGGCTGCGCGCGGAAGAAGCCCGCGACCGCGCCGCGAGCGCGCCCCGCGCCTCCGCCCCCCGCGGTCGCGGGCACGACCGAAGAGGGAGTCGCGTCGTGGTACGGCGGCAACGACGGCTTCGAAGGGAAGCCGACCGCCTCCGGCGAGATCTTCGACGGCCGGAAGATGACGGCGGCCCACCGCACGCTGCCGCTCGGCACGCGGGTGGACGTCGAGAATGTCCGCACGGGCCAGATCGCGCGCGTCCGCATCAACGACCGGGGCCCCTTCGTCAAGGGACGGATCATCGATCTCTCGAGGGTCGCCGCCGAGAAGCTCGGCGTCGTCGGGCCGGGCACCGCGCGCGTCCGCCTGACCGTCGTCTCGGCCGGGCCGGCGGTTCCCGAAGTGTCGCCGAGCGGCTGGTGGAACGTGCAGATCGGATCGTTCGCGTCCGCCTGGCGCGCGGAGACCCTGGCCGAAAAGGTGCGCGACGGCGGCCATCGCGTCTTCACCGAGCCGTTCGACGGCCTGACGCGCGTCAAGGTCGGTCCTCTCGCCTCGAAGGCGGATGCCCGCGCCGAGCTCGCGCGCCTCGAGGGCGAGGGCTACGAGGGAATCGTCGTCCCGGCCCCGGCGCCGTAGTCGTCGGGCTCCCGGCTCGCGCCTGAGGCGCTCGACCGGTTGCGCCCTCCCGGATCGCGGACCTCCTCCGCGCCGGGGCTCGCGCGCAAGCGCGCTTCGCTCTCGTCCCGGCGCGGAGACTTTCCGCGATCCGACCTGCGCCGCTCGCCCTGGAGGGCTCGACGGCTTCGGCGCCCCGAGCCCGCGGGGTAACCTTCGCGACCTCGCGGAGCTCGGATCGCGAGCGGAGCGTTCGGAGATTGGAGGGGCAGACCCTTCTTCGCCGCGCTCCTCAGAGTGACATGGCTTCGGGACCCATGGTTTGGAACTTCGCGATCCGACCTCCCCGAGCGTCGCGAAACCGACGTGTCTGGCTGAAGTCTTGCAGGTTTTCGGCGCGATGAGCGCCGCATGCCCGAGTCCCAGGCGAACGGGCTCCTGTATTCGGACCGCACGCCGAAGATCCCTTTCGAGGCGATCGCCGAGGCGACCGTGATCGTTCCGGAGGTCCAGGACACCGGCGCCTCGACACCCGCCCCCAGGCGCCTCAAGGCGCGAATGGCTCTTCCCAACGTCGCGCCGGAGGGACCCGCGCAGACCGAGGACGTCCCCTCGCTGTCGCTTTCCCCGGCGCACTCGTCGGTGTAGCGTCGGACCGTGGCGATCGACGGAGGCGCCGACGCGCGCGCGCACAAGCACGTCCTGCGGAAGCCGGACGGCCGCGAGCTGATCCTCTACTCGCGGCGCCCGATCTCCGCGGAGATCGCCGCGACGAGTCTGGAACCGTCGCCGTCCCGCCCGAACCCGCACCTGCGCTGGCACCCGCTCCGCGGCGAGTGGGTCGCGTATGCGCAATACCGGCAGGACCGGACTTTCATGCCGAAGGAGGGAAACCCGCTCGAGCCGACGACCGATCCCGCCCATCCGACCGAGCTTCCCGCCGGCGACTACGACATCGCGGTATTCCGGAACCTCTTTCCGACGTTCGCCGAGACCGCGCACGACCCGCCGCTCCTCCCGATTCCGACGCGGCCCGCCCGCGGCGTCTGCGAGGTCGTCGTCTTCACGCGCGACCCAGGGCGGACGCTCGGGACCCTCCCGCTCGACCAGATCGAGCTCCTGATCGAGGTCTGGGCCGACCGTTGGCGCGAGCTCGGCGCGCTCGACGACGTCCGGTACGTCTTCCCGTTCGAGAACCGCGGGGCCGAAGTCGGCGTCACGCTGCCCCATCCCCACGGACAGATCTACGCGTACCCGTTCGTCCCGCCGATTCCGGCCCGCGAGCTCGAAATCCAGCAGGCGTTCCTCGCCGAGAACGGACGAGGGCTGCTCGAGACGATCGTCGAGGAGGAGCTCGGGCGCGGCGGACGGCACGTCGTCTACGAGGGCCCGCACGCGGTCGCGTTCGTGCCGGTCTTCGCGCGCTATTCGTACGAGGTCTGGATCGTGCCGCGGCGCCCCGCGCCGTCGCTCGCCGATTTCGACGCCGCCGAGCGCGCCGATTTCGCCCGCGCGCTCAAGACGATCGTTCTGAAGTATGACGGCCTCTGGAACCGGCCGTTTCCCTACATCGCCTCGTTCCACCAGGCGCCGACCGACGGACGGGCGCATCCCGAGGCCCACGCGCATCTCGAGTTCTACCCCGCCTACCGGCGGAGCGACCGGCTGAAGTACCTCGCGGGAAGCGAAATGGGCGCCGGCGTCTTCACGGCGGACACGCTCCCCGAGGAGAAGGCGGAGGAATTGCGGCGCGTCCCGGTGGATGTCGGCTGACCGCACCTTCTTCGAGCTCTTCGGACGCCCCCCCGCCTGCCGCGCGGAAGCGCCGGGGCGGGTGAATCTCATGGGCGACCACACCGACTACAACTCGGGCTTCGTGTTCCCGGCGGCGATACCCCGGCGGACGGCCGTCGAGCTCGCGCCGAGGGCGGGCGGACGCGTCCGCGCGTGGAGCCGCGACGTCGGGAAGGACGTCGAAGAGTACGAGCTCGGGAGAGAGCGGCGCGGCCGCGGATGGGTCGACTACGTCCAGGCGGTGACGTCGGTCGCCGTGGAGGCCGGCGCGGAGCTCGGCGGGTTCGATCTCCGCATCGCGTCCTCGATCCCCCCGGGGAGCGGCCTCTCCTCGAGCGCAGCGCTCTCCGTCTCGCTCCTCCGCGCCCTGCGCGACGCGTTTTCGCTTCCCCTCGACGACCGCGGGATCGCGCTCCTCGCGCGGCGCGCGGAGAACGAGTTCATTCGCGTTCCCGTCGGGATCATGGACCCCATGGCCGTCACGTTCGCGACGCCGGACCGCGCGATGTTCCTCGACACCCGCGATCTCGAGTTCGAGCTCGTCCCCCTTCCGCGGGCGGCGGAGCTCGCGGTCGTCCACTCCGGCCTCGCTCACCGCAACGAGACCGGCGGCTACAAGACCCGGCAGGCGGAGTGCGCGCTCGCCGCTTCCCGCCTCGGCGTGGCGACGCTGCGGGAGCTCGCTCCCGCCGACCTCCCGAGGATCGACCTGCTCGAGCCCCCGCTCAATCGGCGCGCGCGGCACGTGCTGACCGAGAACGAGCGGGTGATCGAAACGGTCGCCGCCTTTCGCGACGAGCGGATCGACGACGCGGGGCGCGTCTTCTTCGAGTCGCACCGATCGCTCGCCGACGATTTCGAGGTCTCCACACCCGAGATCGACGCGATGATCGACCTCGCGCGCGCCGAGCCCGGGATCGCCGGGGCGCGGATCACGGGAGGAGGATTCGGCGGCGCGGTCGTGATGCTCGCCCGCCGGGGGGAGGCGGGGCGGGCCGCGCGAGCGATCGCGGCGCGATACGACGAGCTGACGGGGGAAAAGGCGACTGTGCTGGTGCCGGAGGGGAAATGAATCCGAGATTCGAAACACGAAATTCGAAACAAATTCAAAATCCAGAACTCGAATGATCCAAACGGGCCTCGTTTCGACGGCCGAGTAAATCCCGGCGCTCAGACGGCGGCATCGTCACCGATCAAAACGCACCTCTCCGTTTCGAACATTTCGTCATTCGAGATTGGAATTTGCTTCGGATTTGCTCGCGCACTGGCGCGCGCGGCGAACGCCGCGCTCGTCGCCTTGCGCCGGCCGCTTCGCGGCCGCGCCTCCCGGCGCGCGCTCGTTTCGAGCTTCGACCTTCAGCGGCTCACGCGAAGGTCGAACGGCCGGACGACCCCGTCCGCGCGCGGCGCGAACTCGAGATCCCGCCGCACGGCCGCGAAGCGTGATTCGACCACGAGCGGAATCACGGGCACGTCCCGCTGCGCGTACCGCACGGCCTGTTCGAGCGCGACGATCCGCGCGGAAGGCTCGAGCGTCCGGTCGGCGGCCTCGATGAGCCGGTCGAACTCCGGATCCCCGTTGAAGAGGTAATTGTGCTCGCCGTAGGCGCCGTCCCGGGAATGCAGGAACCCGTCGAGCAGCTGGGGGCGTCTCCCCACTCCGGAACCCAGTTGAACACAAACAGGGCGTCGGACCGGTCGGAGAGCGCCTGGAAGTATTCGTGCCGGGGAAGGCTCCGCAGCCGGACCCGGATCCCCGCCCCCGCGAGCTCGCCCGCGAGCTCCCGGCCGAGCGGCAGGTCTCCCTCGTAGAGGAGGAGAGAAACGTCGAGGCCGCCGGGATGGCCCGCATCGGCGAGGAGCCGGCGGGCCGCGGCCGGATCCGCTGCGGCGGAAGGCGCCGGGACGAACCCGAGCACGCCGGGGGGAATGAGCGGGAAGAGCGGCGAGAGGAGACGATCCGGATCCGCCCGGGCGAGACCGCGGCGGTCGATCGCCCGCGCGACGGCTTCGCGGCAGCGGCGGTCGCCGAACGGGCCCGGCCACTGTGCCATGCCGAGCAGGAGGTTGATGACCGGACGCCCGGGAACGACCCGCCACGCGGCGTTGCCCGGAAGCGCGGCGAGCGACCGCGGAACGAACGACGCGACGTCCGCGAGCCCGTCCTCGATCCATCGCGCCTGCTCGGCCGGGGATTCGATCGGCACGTAGCGGAAGGTCCGGAAGAGCGGCTTCGGCCCCCAGTAGCGCTCGAACCGCCGGCCTTCGAAGGTGCCGTAGGGCTTTCCCCGCACGAAGCGGTACGGTCCGGTCCCGACCGGCCGCGTGATCGGAGAGAGCGGGGCGTCGCGCGGCACGATCGCGACGTAGGCGAGCTGCGCGAGGAGCGTCGCGGCGGGCCTCCGGGTCGTGATCTCGACCGTGCGGTCGTCGAGGGCCCGGACGCCGGCGATCGCCTTCACCGCGTCGACGACCTCGGAGCCCGGGAGCCGGCGCGCGCGATCGAGGCTCGCGACCACGTCCGGCGCCCCGAACGGGCGGCCGTCGTGGAACACGACGCCGCTCCGCAGATGGATCCGCCAGACCGTGTCGCTCGGGTTCTCCCACACCGTCGCGAGCTGCGGAACGAGAGCGGCGTTCGCGTCGAGCGCGACGAGGCCTTCGTAGTAGCTCGCGAGGGCGCCGAACGTCGGCAGATGGCTGTGCCGATGCGGATCGGTCTCGACCGCCGGAGCCCCGGCGATCGTCACGCGGTCGAAGGATGGGGCCGGCCGCCGGCAGGCCGGGCCGGACGCGAGCAGAGCGACGACGAGAATCGCCGGGCGGAAACCGGGGCGGAAACCGGAGGCCGTCATGGTCCGGAAGACCTTTCGAGGTAACCGGGATCTTATCCCGCCGGGGGCCTCCGCGCGCGCGGGATCGCCGTCCGGCGGCCGCGCCAGACGATCTCGCGCCGGACCACCCTCCGCCACCACGACCGCAGGGTGATCACGAAGAGGACCGTGAGCATCAGCGGATGGAAGAGCGCGCTCCAGAGGGGATCGCCGGTGATGCGTGCGACGGCCGCGCGGCCGGCGATGGTCGCCGCCGCCGCTCCCGCGGCGAGGAGCTTCGTCGACGCCGCCGCCGGCGCCGCCAGCACGACCCACGGAGCCCACGCGAGCAGGCAGAGCGCGAGCGGCAGAAGGAGCGACGGCGCCGGAGAACCGAGGAAGGCGACGTTCTTGGAGAACCCATCGACCATTTCGCCGAGCCCGCGGTACATCCGGACGCGAACGCCGTCGTAGGCGGCCGCGGCCCGGGTGCGGAAACCGGCGCGCTTCATCGAGAGCGCGAGGCCGATATCGTCGATCACCGCGTCGCGGATTGCGGCATGGCCCCCGGCCGCGTCGTAGCTCGCGCGCCGAACAAGGTTCCCGCTGCCGGTCCCGCCGGCGAACGCCGTCACGGCGTCGATCTGCGTGAGGAATCCCGGTCCGAGATAGAGGAATCCGTAGACGCCCGGCATGACGACGCCTTCCCAGAAGCCGCGGCTTTCGAAACGCGACAGCAGGGCGAGCAGATCGGCGCGGCGCCGGAGCGCCTCCCCGACCGCCCGGCGGAGGACGTCGGGGTCGTAGACGACGTCGGCGTCGGCGAACAGGAGCCACTCTCCCGTCGCGGCGGCCGCGCCCGCCTGGAGGGCATGGGGCTTGCCGAGCCAGCCGGGAGGCGGCTCCTCGCCGGCGATCACGCGAAATCGCCCGTCCGCGGCGGCGAAGCGCGCTGCGATCGCCGGCGTTCCGTCGGTCGAGCGGTCGTCGACGACGATCACCTCGAAGTCGGGATAGTCGCTCGCGGCGTGCGAGCGGAGCGCGGCCGCGAGGTCCCGCTCCTCGTTCCTCGCGGGAATCACGACGGAGACGCGCGGCCAGGCCGCTCGACCGGAGACCCCGCCGAGAGGGCGGAAGACGACCGCGTTGATCGCCAGGAAAACGAGCGAGAGCACCGATACCGCCGCGGCGATCGCGGCGAGCGTCGTCATCGGAGGAGCGCGCCGAGCGCGCTCGTTCCTCCCGAGCGGGAAGGAAGGGCGAACCAATCCTCCAGCGTCGCCGCGAGGTCTCGAAAGCGGCGCGTCCCCAGCTCCGCTCCGGGACAAACGGCCGGCCCCGCGGCGAGCAGCGGCACTTCCTCCCGCGTATGGTCGGTCGACGCGTCCGTCGGGTCGCAGCCGTGATCGCCGGTCAGGAAGAGGAGATCGCCGGCGCCGAGCGCGTCCCGGAGCGCGGGAATCGCGGCGTCGAGGCGGCGGAGATTCCCGGCGAACCCCGCCGGGTCGCTTCGGTGTCCGTACTTGCTGTCGAAGTCGACGAGATTCGTCAGGACGAAGTCGTCCGCGCCGCGCGGACCCGGTCGGCGGTCTTCGCGAGTCCGTCCGCGTCCGACGCCGAGTAGGCGAACTCCGACAGCCCGCGCCCCGCGAAGATGTCGACGATCTTTCCGATGCCGAACGTGCGGAGCCCCGCGGCCGACGCGTAGTCGAGGAACGTCGGGCCGTGCGGCGGGAGCGAGAAGTCGCGGCGCCGCGCGGTGCGCACGAACGCGCCCGGCTCGCCGGCGAAGGGCCGGGCGATCACGCGGCCGACGCCGTTCGGTGGGACGAGATGGCGCCGTGCCACCGCACACATCTCCCAGAGCCGGGCGGGCGGAATCAGATCCTCGTGCGCGGCGACCTGGAACACCGAATCGCCGGACGTGTAGAGGATCGGCCGCTTCGTCGCGAGGTGCTCGGGGCCGAGCTCCCGGATGATCTCCGTTCCGGAAGCGGGGACGTTGCCGAGAAAGCGGACGCCGATCTCGCGCTCGATCGGATCGAGGACCTCCCGCGGGAATCCGCGGGAATACGCGGGAAGGGTTCCCGGGTGACGAGCCC
The DNA here is from genome assembly GCA_963794295.1 of uncultured Acidobacteriota bacterium. Lineage (GTDB taxonomy): Bacteria > Acidobacteriota > Thermoanaerobaculia > UBA5066 > DATFVB01 > DATFVB01. Next base: position 59,489 of record CAWCDE010000006.1, on the reverse strand, counting down.
CATCATCTCCCAGTGGCCCGTCGTGGAGTCCTTTCCCGCCGAGATCTCGCGCATCCGGCCCCACGCGGCGTCCGGCGCCGGCCCGCCGCGGCGTCCCGCGCGGAGGAGGCCCAGCGCCGCGAGGTTCGGAAGATCCACGGGGGACGCGTCGAGCACGTGCCCGAGCGTGTCGCTCCCTCCGTCGCCGTACTCCGCCGCGTCGGGCGCCGCGCCGACGCCGAGACCGTCGCAGACGAGAACGATGGCCCGGCGGCGCGCGTGGTCAGACAACGACGTCACTGGAAGTCATGACGGCGCGCCTCCGGGAATCCGAATTTCAAAACCCGTAATCCGAAACAACTCCGAAAACCTCAAACCGAAATCCCGAACGGGCACCCTGGAAAACTGCCGTTCGGGGCGCCTTGATCCCGTTCTCCGGAATTCGAGCCTTTCGGATTTCGGATTTGTTTCGGATTGGCCTTCACCCGCTTCGCGGGCTCGGCGATTGCTATCGGCGTCCTTCGGTCCCGCCGGCGAGGCAAGAGCGCCGTTCCGTTCAGCGGCCGTCTTGTCCGCGATACCGAAATTCGGATTTCGGATTTCTTCTTTACTGCAGTTGCCCGATCCGGCTCTGCGCATCGGAGGCGTACGGCGAATCGGGATACTCGCTCACGAGGCGCTGGTAGGTCGCTTTCGCGTCGGCGCGGCGAGCCCGACCGCTCGTACAGCGCGCCGAGCTCGGCGAGCAGGGCATCCTTCGGGACGGCGGTCGAGGAGGTCTCGATCGCCGCTGACCGCGGCGATCGCCTCCGTCGTCTTCCCGGAATCGCTCATCGTCCGGTACGCGTCGAGCTCCGCGGCCGCGGTGATCGCCGTCTTGCCGCTCCGCGCGAACCGGTTGAACGCGCCCGTGTCCTTCGATCCCCCTGGGCGGCGAGAATCACCGCCGCCTCGCGGCCGGACTTCGTCGTGCCGAACTCGGCCGCGGCGGCGAGCTCGCGATTCGTGTCGGCGCTCCGTTCCGCGGCGGCCGGGTACGTTCGCGGCGGTTCCCGCCGACGGGTCGCCCGCGAGGGGAGCCGAAAGAGCGGCGAGCGCGCGGGAAAGGTGGTCGGCGGCCTGCGACTCCCGGCGCGCGCGGAACGCGACGAAGGCGCCGATCAGGGCGGCGAGCCCGATGGCGATCCCCACCGTCTCGACGCTGCCCGCCGGTGGACCGAAACGAACTGGAGGCCCTTTCCGACGGTCTCCATGACTTCGTCCCGCTTCAAGTCCTCTCGCCGCAGCTTCTTCGCCATTTCTCCCCTTCTTCCGCCGGAAGGGCGAACGGTACCGGAACGGGAAGCCGCGGTCAACCGCGCCGGCCTTCCGGGCGCGCGGGGGGTACACTCTCGGAATGGCGACCCCTCTCCCGGTGGCGCTCACGATCGCGGGCGTCGATCCGGGCGGCGGCGCGGGCGTCGTCGCCGACCTCATGACCTTCGCGGCGCACGGAGTGTTCGGCACCGTCGCGGTGGCCGCGATCACGGTCCAGAACACCCGCGGAATCACCCGGACCCGGGCGGTCGCCAGCCCGCTGCTCGCCGAACAGATCGCCGCGATCCTCTCGGACGCCGTCCCGGGGGCCGTGAAGATCGGGATGCTCGGCAACGCCCCGAACGTCTCCGCGGCGGCGCGGGCCCTGCGGAAGGGCAAGGCGAAAAACGTCGTTCTCGATCCGATCGTCCATGCGACCTCGGGCGCCCGGCTCCTCTCCCGCCGCGCTCGCCGCGATGAAGCGCGAGCTCTTTCCGATCGCCGCGCTCGTGACGCCGAACCTCCCGGAAGCGGAGGCGATCGCGGGCTTCGCGATCCGCGACGAGGGAGACCTCCGGCTCGCCGCCGGCGTCCTGGCGGACCTCGGCGCCCGGGCGGTGCTCATCAAGGGTGGACACGGCGAGGGCCGCGAGATCCGCGATCTCTTCTTCGACGGCCGGAAATTCATCGAGTTCTCGCGTATTTCCGGATCGACACCGAGGCGACGCACGGCACGGGGTGCACGCTCTCCTCCGCGATCGCCGCCAATCTCGCGCGCGGCGCGCCGATGCCGGACGCCGTCCGGGACGGGATCGAATACCTGCGGAGGGCGCTCGGGAGAGGGCTGTATCCGGGGAAGGGAAAGGGAACCCCCGGTATTTCTAGCGAGTGCGCCATGTATCGGAGCCGGATTGGCTCGCAACGAGCACCGCAAATTCGAGATCTCAAGCCTCAAATTCCAATAAATTCGAATGACCAAATTCCAATGCCGAAACGAATCCCTGGGGACGAACCGACCGTCATCGTGTATTGTTTCAGAATTCGGATTTGGAATTTATTGATGATTGGTGCTTGAGTCTTGGAATTTCGTTCTCCCTTCACCGCCACGATCGTCCGCCATTCGTCTTCCCCATCGACGCGAACGGCGGTGAGCCCCGCCGACGCGATCCCCCGAAGTGCTTCGGCCTCGCGCTCGTCGAGGATGCCGGCGAAAACGACCCGGCCGTCCGGCGCGAGGAGCCGCGCCAGCGCGGGGACGAGCGGAACCCGACTCTTCCCAGATCATGTTCGCGAAGATCGCTTCGAAGATGCCGCCGGCCGCCGCGATCCCGCCCGCGAAGAGGAGAACGCGGGAGGCGGCGTTCCGGGCGACGTTCCGGCGCGCTTCGAACACGGCATCGGCGTCGAGATCGAAGGCGAACGCCTCCGCCCCGCGGCGGGACGCGGCGATCGCGAGGATCCCGCTTCCGCATCCGGCGTCGAGGACGCGGCGCCGCGGAGGTCCGCCCGGCCGATCCAGCGGAGGATTCCGCGGGTCGAGGCGTGGAGGCCCGTCCCGAAGGCGGCGTGCGCCGGGATCCAGAGTGTCTCCGGCCCCTCCGAGCCTCCGTCGGGCTCGCCTCGCGGGTCGATCCGGAAGCCACCGGCGGCGAACGGCGCGAGCGACGCGCGATGGACGGCGAAAGGATCCGCGGGGACCCGGTATTCCTCGAGGCGGGCAGCGATCGACTCGCCGGCGAGGAAGCTCGAGCGCGGTCCGCGCCGAGGACGCGTCGGGAAAGGCGGCGAGGAACTCCGTTCCGCTCTCCCAGCCGCCGAGGGTGCCCGCGCGGTAGAGCGCCGCGGAGGCGCGCTCGGCGTCGGCGAGCCCGAGCCGGAGCCGCACGGAGCGCTTCCCGGTCACGCGCCGATCCGCTCAGCCCTCGAAATATCTTCTTGACCCGGGCGAAGCTGCTCTTCTTCGCCGGAGGAGCCCCGACCAGCCGCGCGTAGCTCTCGAGGAGCTCCCGCTCCTCCTTCGACGGTGATTTCGGGACCTTGACCGCGAGCCGGACGACCTGGTCTCCGCGTCCCGAGCCGCCCAGCCGCGGAATCCCCTTCCGGCGCAGGCGGATCTCGGCACTGGCGGGTGTCCCGGGCGCGATCGCGATCTTCTCTTCTCCGTCGAGGGTCGGGACCTCGAGCTCGGCTCCGAGGACGAACGAGGGATACGGCAGCTCGAGATCGAGGATCACGTCGTCGTGCTCCCGGCGGAAGACGTCGTGCTCCGCGACGTCGAGAATGACGTAGAGGTCGCCCGGCACGCCGCCGCGCGGCGCCGCGTTCCCCTCGCTCGCCAGCCGCATGCGGGTGCCCGACTCGACGCCGCCCGGGATCCGCACGGTGAGCGTCCGCTGCGAGACGCGCCGGCCCTCGCCCCGGCACGCGGGGCACGGCTTCTCGATGCGCGTGCCCTCGCCGTGGCAGGCCGGACAGGTCCGCGCCATCGTGAAGAACCCCTGCGAGAAGCGCACCTGCCCGCGGCCCCGGCACGTCGGGCACGTGACCGGGCGCGTCCCCTTCTCCGCGCCCGACCCGCCGCATTCGTCGCACCGCTCGTAGCGCTCGACCGCGACCGACTGCTCGGTCCCGAACGCCGCCTGCTCGAACGTGATCGCGAGACGCGCGACGAGGTCCTCGCCCGACGGAGAAGACGCCGCCCGGCCGAACCCGCCGCCGAAGAACTGGCCGAAGAGGTCGGCGAAGTCCGTGAAGGCCGACGAATCGAAGCCGCCGCCTCCCCCGCGGAGACCGTCGTGCCCGAAACGGTCGTAGCGCTCCCGCTTCTCCGCGTCCGAGAGGACGGCGTACGCCTCGGAAGCCTCCTTGAACTTCTCGGCCGCCTCGGTGTCGCCGGCGTTCTTGTCGGGATGGAACTGGATCGCGAGCTTCCGGTAAGCGGACTTGAGCTCCGCCGCGCCGGCGTCGCGGCCGACGCCCAGGATCTCGTAGTAGTCGCGCCTCATGCGACGGGCGTCGTCGGATTACGCTTCAACATCGCCTGCGTGAGGACCTTCGAAATCCCCTGCATGTCGGCGAGCGCGCTCTGGATGTCCTTCTCGTCCTCGGCCACGCACGCCTCGTGCGCCCGCTTGAACGTCACCTGCACCCGCTCGCGCTCGTCGGCCGAGAGCAGCTTTCCGAACTCGTTGAACACCCGCTCGTTGGACGCGACGAGCCCCTCGAGGCGCGTGCGGGTGCGCCGGAGCTCGCGCCGCTCCTCGTCGGCGGCCGTGTTCTCCTCGGCCTCGCGGATGGCTTCTCGATCTCGCGCGACGACAGCCCGCCCGCCGGAGTGATCTGGATCCCCTGCGCTTTCCCGGTCGCCTGGTCGCGCGCCGAGACGCTCACGATGCCGTTCGAGTCGATCGCGAAGGTCACTTCGATCTGCGGCACGCCGCGGGGCGCCGCCGGAACGCCGATCAGGTCGAACCGGCCGAGCGACTTGTTGTCGCGCGCGAGACCGCGCTCCCCCTGGAGGACGTGGATCTCGACGGCGGACTGGTTGTCGACGACGGTCGTGAAGATCTTCGAGTTCTTCGTCGGGATCGTCGCGTTGCGCTCGATCAGCTTCTCGAAGAGCCCGCCGTGCGTCTCGATGCCGAGCGAGAGCGGCGTGACGTCGAGCAGCACGACGTCCTTGATCTCGCCGCGCAGGACGCTCCCCTGGATCGCGGCGCCCACCGCGACGACCTCGTCGGGGTTGATGTCGCGCGACGGCTCCCGGCCGAAGATCTCGGCGACCATCTGCTGGACCTTCGGGGTCCGGGTCTGTCCGCCGACCAGGATCACCGTGTCGATCTCCTGCGCGCGGAGGCCCGCGGCCTGGAGAGCGTCCCGGCACGGGCCGGCGGTGCGCTCGATCAGATCGGCCACCAGGGACTCGAACACCTCGCGCGTGAGCGCGCGGTTGATGTGCTTCGGCCCGGTCGCGTCGGCGGAGATGAACGGCAGGGTGATCATCGCCTCGGTCGCGGTCGAGAGCTCGCACTTCGCCTTCTCCGCCGCCTCCTTGAGTCGCTGGAGCGCCATCCGGTCCTGCCGGAGATCGATCCCGGTCGACTTCTGGAAGTCGTCGAGGAGCCAGTCCATGATCCGTTTGTCGAAGTCCTCGCCGCCGAGATACGTGTCGCCGGAGGTCGACTTCACCTCGTAGATGCCGTCGCCGAGCTGGAGGATCGAGACGTCGAAGGTCCCGCCTCCGAGGTCGTAGACCGCGACGGTCTCGCTGCCGCGCCTGGGCGCCGTAGGCCAGCGCCGCGGCCGTCGGCTCGTTGATGATCCGCTGGACTTCGAGCCCCGCGAGACGCCCGGCGTCCCGGGTCGCCTGCCGCTGCGCGTCGTCGAAATACGCCGGCACGGTGATGATCGCCTCGGTGATCTCCTCGCCGAGCGCGTCCTCGGCGAACTCCGGATCTCCTTCAGCACGAACGCGCCGATCTCCTCGGGGCTGTAGTCGCGGCCGCGCACGCGGATCTTGACGTCGCCGTTGGCGGCCTCGGTGATCTCGTACGGGAGGATCTCGCGCGCCCGGGAAACCTCGTCGGAGCGGTTCTTCCGCCCGATCAGGCGCTTGGTCGCGAAGATCGTGTTCACGGGATTCGTGATCGCCTGGCGCTTGGCGATCTGGCCGACGAGCCGCTCGCCGTCCTCCGTCAGTCCGACGACCGACGGCGTCGTGCGGGCTCCCTCGCGGTTGGCGAGGACCACCGGCTGCGAGACTTCGAGGACCGCGGCGCAGGAGTTCGTCGTTCCGAGTATCGATGCCGATGATCTTTCCCACGCCGGCTATTCCTTCTCTGCGTGCGGCGCGATCGCGACCTTGACGAAGGCGGGCCGGAGGAGCCGGTCGTTCAGGAAGTACCCCTTCTGGAGGACGGCGACGATCGTGTTCGGCTCGACGCCGGCCGTCTCCTCGCGGGCCACCGCCTCGTGCACGTTCGGGTCGAACGTCCCCGCCGTCGGGACCTCCGTCAGGCCGCGCTTCTTCAGCGCGTCGGAGAACTGCCGGTAGATGAGCTCGATCCCCTGCCGGTACTCGTCGTCGGCCGCCGACGGCGCATGGCCGAGCGCCCGCTCGAAGTTGTCGAGGACCGGGAGGAGGTCGCGAAAGAAATCGCCGAGCGCGAAGCGGAAGTACTCGGATTTCTCCCGCTCGGTCCGCTTCTTGAAATTCTCGAATTCCGCGAGCTTCCGCAGCTCCCGATCGCGCAGCTCCGCGATCTCCCGGCGCGCGTCCGCGAGCTCCGCGCCGGCCCCCGCTTCGGGATCGGCCGCCCGTTGCGCCTCCGCCTCCTCCTCCGCGAGGATCTCCTCGAGCGTCTCGGACGGCGCTTCCACCATCACGACGTCCTCTTCGTCCGGGCGTTCCGGAGACTCGTCGTCACGCCGGTCGGCCATGGGAAATATCCCCTCCTTCCGCGGGCTCGTCCAGCTTTTCGGACAGAGCCTTCCCGAGGAATTCTACCAGCGGGACGATCCGCGGATAGGACATCCGCAGGGATCCGATGATGCCGAGCAGGCCCGGCGCGCGGTTCTCGGATCCGTAGCGGGTGACGACGGCCGACAGGGGCTTCCCCGCGGTCAGGTGGCTCTCCGAGCCCATCACGATCCGCGGTCCCTCCCCCTCGAGGCACTGGTCGAGGAGCTCGACGAGGTTCGCCTTCTCCTCGAAGGCGCGGTACACCTTCTTCAGGCTCTCCGGCTCGGAGAATTCCGGCCGCTCGAGGAGCCGGCGGGTTCCCTCGGTATAGATGTCCGCGGGGCCGGCCGGCGAGATCGCGCGGCGCGCGAGGTCGAGCGTCTCGAAGAGGGCGTGGTCGAACCTCGCCCGTTCCTCCTGCATCGCGATCGTGACGCGGTTCCGGATCGCGACGAGCGTCGCGCCGCCGAATTCGGCCGTGAGATAGCTGCCGGCGCGCTCGAGCGCCGCCGCGTCGAGCCGCCCGCCGGTCTCGATCAGCCGCGTGAAGACGAGGTCGCCGTCCCCGACCTGGATCGCGAGCGCCTTCTCGCGGCCGATCGGGACGAAGCGGATCTCCCGCACGACCGATCGCCGCGCGTCGGGCGCGATCACGACCCCGACCTCCCCGGAGAGCTTCGAGAGGAGCCGCGAAACCGCCGGGAACAGCACGGCGGGATCGTGGCCGGCGTCGAACAGATCGACGGAAACGAGCTCCCGCTGGCTTGCGGTGAGCTCCTTCGGTTTCATGAGCGTCCGGACGTACTGGCGATACGCCTTCTCGGTCGGCACGCGCCCGGCGGAGGTGTGCGGCTGCTGCAGATACCCGGCATCGGTCAGATCGGCCATCAGGTTGCGGAGCGTCGCCGCGGAGGCGTGGAACCGGCGGCGCTTGGCGAGCGAGCGCGAGGACACCGGCCGGCCGGTCTCCGCGTGGATACGGATGATCTCCTTCAGGACCTCGCGGGCCCGTTCGTCGAGCGCCTCGTTCGTTTCGCGGGTGACCAAATCCCTGCTCCGATCGGTGTTAGATTCAAAGAATAACCCAGATGGCTCGTTGCGCCGCGCCGAAACGCCCCGCCGCTCCCCGCGTCGCGATCCGCGGACGCGGGCGCGCCGGAAAGGCCCTCGCGCGCTCGCTCGCCGGGGCCGGCGTGCGGGTCGCCTGGATCCGCCGGACCGCTCGCCCGGCGGCGTTCGACGTCCTCGTCCTCGCCGTTCCCGACGACGCGATCACCCGGGAATCGGCCCGGCTCCTGCGTTCCGGCGCGAGCGCCCGCTGCGCGATGCATCTCTCCGGCGCGCTCCCGGCCGAGATCCTGCGGGGATGGAGGAAAACCGGCGCGGGCGTCGTCTCCTCCATCCCCTCCGCTCGTTCGCCGGAACGCCCGGAGAAACGGCGGCCGGCGCCGACGTCGCGATCGAGGGGGATCCCTCCGCCGTGATGATCGCGCGTCGGCTCGCGCGCCGGATCGGCGCCCGCCCCTGGAGCATCCCCGCGGCCGCGAAACCCCTGTACCACGCGGCGGCGGCCGCCGCCGCCGGAGGAACGGCGACTCTCGTCGCGCTCGCGGCCGAAGCGGCGCGGCGCGCCGGTATGCCGGAGGCCCGGGCCCTCCCGGCGATGGCCGCCCTCGCCCGGGAAGCCGCCGGGAACGTCGGCGCGCGCGGCTTCCCGGCGGGGCTGACCGGCCCGCTCGCCCGCGGGGACGAGGGCACGCTGCGCCTCCACCGCCGGGCGCTCGCGCGGGTTCCGGAGCTCGGCACGGTCTACCGCGCGCTCGCCGCCGCCGTCCGGAGCGCGGCCCGGCCGGAAGAACGCGGCCGATGAGCCGGGAACCGCCTTGGAGTTTCGCTTCGGGCTGATACAATAACGGTGGAGTCCTTCGCTCAGCAGATGTAAGGGAGCACACGGGTTCGATGGTTTTCTTCAACTACGCCACGATGCAGATGGCGGCGAAAGTCGTCTATTACGGTCCGGGCCTCTGCGGAAAGACGACCAACCTCCACCACATCTACGGGAAGACCGCCCCGGGATCGCGCGGCGAGATGATCTCGCTCGAGACCGAGACGGACCGGACGCTCTTCTTCGACCTCCTGCCGATCGACGTGGGCGTGATCGGCGGATTCAAGACGCGGCTCCAGCTCTACACGGTGCCGGGACAGGTCTTCTACAACACGACGCGCAAGCTCGTGCTCCGCGGCGTCGACGGCATCGTGTTCGTCGCGGATTCCCAAAGGGCGATGAAGGACGCCAACGTCGAGAGCTTCCAGAACATGGAGACGAATCTCCAGGAAATCGGGCTCTCCGCCGCCGAGATCCCCCTCGTGCTGCAGTTCAACAAGCGGGACCTCGCCAACGTCCTCTCGGTCGACGAGCTGCGCGGATCGCTCGATCCAAAGGGACAGTTCAACTACGTCGAGGCGGTGGCCCTCCGGGGCGACGGCGTTTTCGAGACGCTGAAGGAGATCTCGAAGCTGACGCTCAAGGCGCTCAAGAAGAAGATGATGGGCGAGGAGAAGCCGGCGCGCGCCCTCTCGCGGCCCACCGCGGTCGCGGCAGCGCGTCCTCCCGCGGAGTCGGCCCGGCCCGTGCCCGCGCCGCCGCCCGCCCCGTCGCCGGCGCCCGCTCCGGCCGCCGAAGAGACTCCCGTGTCCCTCTCGGATCTCCGGGCCGACGCCGAAGCCGCCGCGAGCGCGCTCGCCGAGCAGATCGATTCCGACGGGCTGTTCGAGAACGCGGAAGCCATCGACGAGATGCCCCCCGCGCCGGCTCCGCCGCCCGTCTCGCCGGAGTTCCTCGCCGACGCGGGCGAGGAGCCGATCGAACCGGCACGGCAATCCCCCCCGCCTCCGGCGGCGGCGGCCGACGACGCCGTCCAGGTCGATTTCGAGCAGGCCGCGGCCGCTTCCGCGGGCGACGTCGTCAAGCACGTCAAGGTGCGGTCCAACGTCGACATCCTCTCGGAGCTCGAGAAGCTCCGGAAGAACGCGACCCTGAAACCGATGCCGTCGGCGCCCCGCGCGCGCACCGGAGCGAGCCTTCGATCGACGATCTCCTGTCGGCCGGCCTGAATCACCGCAAGGAAGTGCAGAAGCTCTACGAGATCGAAGTGCGGAAGAAGGACCTGACGCGGGCCGGCCGGCTCGTGTTCGCGGTGCACCTCGACGACGGCCGCAACCGGACCATCGGAGAGGAGCGCCGGTACGAGATCGAGCTCGCGGACATGCGTGACATCGAGAAGCTCCTCGTCTCCCTGAAGCTCCACGTCACCGGAAAATGAGCCCGAACGGGCCGCGGAGACCCGATGCCTGTTGACGCGCGCCCGCCCGTCTGCTACAAACTTGAAATGCTCCCCTCCGGAAGGCGTCTTCTCCCGGCTTCCGCTCTCGCCCTGTTCGCGCTCTCCTGCTCCCAGGCTCCGCGGCCGAGCACCGTCGCCGCGCCGGCGTCCCCGCCCTCCGCGGCCGCCGCTCCCTCGCCGATCGACCGGTCGACCGAGCTCTTCTATTCGGGAAAGCAGGCCGCCCTCTCCGGCGACTTCGACTGCGCGGAGGCCCAGTTCCAGCTCGCCCTCAACGCGGTGATCCCGCCGGGCGCGATCCGCCCGGCCTCTCCGGAGATCGAGGAGTTCTCCGCGTCTCTCTACGACTCGATCCAGAGATACGAGGCCATGGCGCCCTCGGCCGCGGACGCCGATGCCGCGGAGCCGCGCGGGCTCCCGGACGAACTGCAGGGCGTCTCCGGGCAGACCTCCGAAGCCGACCTCCAGCGCGCGCGCGAGGCGGTGGACTCCGATCGCCGCGCCGGCACCTTCGACATCCCGATCACCGTGAACGACTCCGTGCTCGCCATGATCGCGAGCTTCTCGTCCCGCGAGACGGTGCGCGAGCGCTTCTCGGAGGGACTCGTCCGGGCGGGCCGCTACATGCCGATGATCCGGGAGACCTTCCGGAAGGCCGGGCTGCCGACCGACCTCGCCTACGTCGCGATGATCGAATCGTCGTTCAAGACCGGCGCGCGGTCGCGCGCCCGGGCACAGGGGGTCTGGCAGTTCATCGCGCCGACCGGGCGCCGGTACGGCCTGCGGACCACGCGGCTCGTCGACGAGCGGTCCGACCCGATGAAGGCGACCGAGGCGGCCGCCGGCTACTTCCGCGACCTCTACGACCTCTTCGGCGACTGGTATCTCGCGATGGCCGCGTACGACTGCGGCGAGGGACGGGTCGCCCGCGCGATCGCGCGCACCGGGACCGACAATTACTGGGAGCTCTGCCGTCTCGGCGCGCTCCCCCGCGAGACGCGGCTGTACGTCCCGTCGGTCATCGCCGCGGCGCTCATCGGCAAGAACCAGGAGCACTACGGTTTCGAGATCGACCCCGAGCCTCCGATCGAGTTCGAGACCGCGCGGCTCGAAAAACCGGTCGACCTGCGGCGGGTCGCGCGAGCCTGCGGAGTTTCCTACGACGATCTCGCCGAGCTGAATCCCGAGCTCCGCACTTTCGTGACGCCGCGCGAGAGCTCGGGCTACCTGCTGCGCGTCCCGGCCGGCCTCGCGGAGGCGGTCAACGAGACGGCCGAAAAGCTTCCCGCCGCCTCGGTTCCGGCGCTCCGCCGCCATCGCGTCCGCAAGGGGGAGACGCTCGCGCGCGTCGCGCGGCGGTACGGCGTCTCCGAAGCGTCGCTCGCGGAGGCCAACGACCTGCCTCGCGGGGCCCGGCTCGTCCCGCGGCGGATGCTCGTGATCCCCGACCGGGAGCCGGACGCCTGGACCGCCCGGAAGGGGAAGAGCCGGAGGGCGTCGAATCGAGAGTCCTCCGGCGTCGCGCGCACCCGCTACCGCGTCCGCCGCGGCGACACGCTCTTCTCGATCGCGACCCGCCATCACACGACCGTGGACAAGCTGCGCGAGTGGAACGGGCTCGAGGGGACGGCGATCCGGCCCGGCGAACGGCTCGCGGTCGCCGAGAGCCGCTGAAGCTCATCCTTCCCGATTGAAACGCGCGCCTCGGCGCGCTATCCTTCAACCGTCCTCATCGCGAACGCGCGGCTCTTCCTCCGCCTCCCGGAGGAGCCGACCATGCTTTCCCGAATCCATTCCGCCGCGATCGACGGCGCCGAGGCGCGGATCCTCGACGTCGAAGCGGACGTCTCCCACGGCCTGCCGTCGTTCTCGATCGTCGGGCTGCCGGACGCCGCCGTCAAGGAAAGCCGCGACCGCGTCCGCGCGGCGCTTCGAAACTGCGGCTTCGACTTTCCGCCGCGCGCCGTGACCGTCAACCTCGCCCCCGCCGACTGGCGCAAGGAGGGCTCGGCGCTCGACCTCGCCGTCGCGGCCGCCCTCCTCTCGACCGCGGGGATCCTCCCCTCCGGGGGGACCCGGCGCGTCCTCGTCGGCGAGCTCGCCCTCGACGGGGCCCTGCGGCCCGTGCGGGGAGCGCTCGCGATCGCCGCGGCCGCCGCCGACGGGGGGTTCGAAGAGGTCGTCCTGCCGCAGGAGAACGCGCGCGAGGCCGCCGCCGTCGGCCGCATCGCGTCGATCGGAGCGCCGTCGCTCCCCGCCGCGATCGCGCATCTGCGCGGCGACCAGGCGATCGCCCCGGCGCCCGCGGACCCGAACGACTTCGCCCCGTCCCGATTCGCCGAGGACCTCTCCGAGATCGCCGGACAGCCCGTCGCCCGGCGGGCGCTCGAGATCGCCGCCGCCGGCGGCCACAACATCCTCCTTTTCGGGCCGCCCGGCGCCGGAAAGACGATGCTCGCGCGGCGTCTCACCTCGATCCTCCCTCCCTGGAGCCGCGACGAGGCGCTCGAGGCGACCCGCGTCCATTCGATCGCCGGGCTCCTCCCGCCGGGCCGCGGCCTCCTGCCGGAGCGGCCGTTCCGGGCGCCTCACCACAGCGTCTCCTACGCCGGTCTCGTCGGAGGCGGGGCGCACCCTCGTCCCGGCGAGGCCTCGCTCGCGCACCGGGGCGTCCTCTTCCTCGACGAGCTCCCGGAATTCCGGCGCGACGCGCTGGAGGTCGTCCGGCAGCCGCTCGAGGAGAAGCGGGTCACGATCGCGCGCGCCTCGGGAGCGAGCGTCTTCCCCGCGGACTTCCAGCTGATCGCGGCGATGAACCCGTGCCCGTGCGGGTTCCTCGGAGATCCGCGCCGCGCCTGCCGCTGCTCGCGCTTCGAGATCGAGCGATATCGCTCGAAGCTTTCCGGACCGCTCCTCGACCGGATCGATCTGCACGTGCGCGTCCCCGCCGTCCCGTTTCGCGATCTCGCGGCCGCCGGCTCTTCCGAGCCCTCGTCGGCCATTCGCGCGCGCGTCGTCCGCGCCCGGGCGCGGGCGCGCGCCCGCTCGACGCGCCGCGCCCCGATCTCGTGCAACGCCGCGATCCCCGGGTCGCTCGTCCGCAGGATCGCCCGGCCCACGGACGAGGCGCTCGCGATCCTCGAGTTCGCCTCGAGGAAGATCGGCCTCTCGGCCCGGGCGATCCACCGCGCGCTCCGGGTCGGGCTCACGATCGCGGACCTCGCGGGGGCCGACCGCGTCGAGGCGCCGCATGCCGCCGAGGCGATCGGCTATCGGGGGCTCGATCGAGGCGTCGTCGACGGCCTGACCGGTTGACCAGTAAGCCGTGGCCGGCCGGGAGTGAATCTCGCAACCCGCTGATCCGGCTGCATTTGCGGGAGGCGATTTCCGGTTGACTCGTTCGACTCGGGCGATATACTGCCGGAACTTTCCCGGAAACCCCGGATTCCCGGAGGTCGCAAAGCCACGATGGGACGGAAGTACAACACGATCATCTTCGTGCCCCACGCGCGGGCCAAGTTCCGGAAGCTGCGGGTCGCTTCCTCTCTCCTCTGGACCGCCGGCGGCGCTCTCGCCGCCCTGCTGGTGATCGCGGCGACGTTCACCACCCTCTATTTCGTCTCGGTCCGGAAGGACCGGGCCTACCGCGCCACCCTCCTCGAGAACGAACGGCTGAAGGTCTCGGCCGAGAAGATGACGACGCGGCTCACGGTTCTCTCCCGCAAGCTCGACGATTTCGAGGAGCGCACCCGGAAGCTCGCGATCGTCGCCGGCCTCCCGGCTCTCGCCGACGCCGGCCGGGGGGGCACCGGCGGCGCGCTCCCGGAGGGCGCGAACGGTTCCTTCGACCTCCAGGGGCGCGGCCGATCGCTCGACGAACGGCTGCTCGGCCTCGAAAAGAAGCTGGCGCAGCAGAACGCCCTTCTGTCGAACACGCCTTCGATCGAGCCCGTTCCGGGTCTCATCACGTGCGGCTTCGGAGAGCGGAGCGACCCCTTCACGGAGGAGCCCGCGTTCCACACGGGAATCGACATCTCGAGCCCGCGCGGCCATTCGATCGTGTCCTCCGCCGACGGGACCGTCGTGAAGGCCGGATGGGTGAACGGCTACGGCCGGTGCGTCGAGATCGCCCACGGTCTCGGGCTGAGGACGCTCTACGGCCACCTGGACGAGATCCAGGTCTTCGAGGGTCAGCACGTGTCCCGGGGGCAGGCGATCGGCGTCGTGGGAACGACGGGTCGATCGACCGGGCCGCATCTGCACTACGAGGTCAGGCTGGACAACCGGGCGGTGAATCCGCTCCCGTATATTCTGGACGCAAGGTAACGAGAAGCGCGGTGATACGCGCGGTTATACGGGCCCGTCGGGGCCGCCGGCGGGCTTAACGTACGCTTTCGGTACGCCGCGCCCGCCGGCCGGTCCCGCCGAACCCGTCTTGCCGCACGTCTGACCGCGCTTCAACGTCAATTTCCCAACCTCGGGATTGCATCCCGCCAAATCGCGGCACTCGAGACACCGTCAAGGCGCGTTCAGGCGCGAGCCAGGTGGGATGCGGGCCGCCCGTCCCGCGGCCGCGGCGTACCGGGGCGTACGTTAAGGCCGCGGGCGGGCGGCACGCGCCCGCATCGCTCGATGCATGGACGCGCCGCTCTGAGCCGTGAAATCTATTTGATAAGCTAACGGTTTACACAGAATCAGATGCTGAATATCGAGAAGCTGTTCACCAAGATCACCGGCACGCAGGGAGAGCGCGACATCAAGCGGCTCCGCCCCCGGATCGAGCGGATCAACGCCATGGAGCCCCGGATCACGGCCATGTCCGACGCCGAGATGCAGGCGCGGATCGCGCAGTTCCGCGACGAGGTCCGGGAGAAGCTCGGCGATCTGCCCGGCGGGATCGAGCGGGAGGTCCGTTTCGAACGGCGCGCCCGGATCGACGAGGTGCTCAACCCCTACGCCGAGGAGACGTTCGCGCTGGTCCGGGAGGCAGCCCGGCGGACGCTCGGCCAGCGCCACTACGACGTTCAGCTGATCGGCGGCATCGTGCTTCACGAGGGGAAGATCGCCGAGATGAGGACCGGCGAAGGCAAGACGCTCGTCGCGACCCTCCCCGTCCACCTGAACGCGCTCGACGGCCAGGGCGTCCACGTCGTCACGGTGAACGACTACCTGGCGCGGCGCGACGCGGAGTGGATGGGCCGCGTCTACCGCTTCCTCGGGCATGACCGTCGGCGTCATCCAGCATTCGACTGTACGACGCCGAGCGGCAGGCCGCGTACGGGTGCGACATCACCTACGGCACGAACAACGAGTTCGGCTTCGACTACCTCCGCGACAACATGAAGTTCGACCTCGCGTACTATGTTCAGCGCGGGCTACAACTTCGCGATCGTCGACGAGGTCGACAGCATCCTGATCGACGAGGCGCGGACGCCGCTCATCATCTCCGGACCGTCCGAGGAGTCGACCGACCTCTACTACCAGGTCAACCGCGTGATCCCGCGCCTCGCGAAGGGAACCGAGGAGCAGGACAAGGAAGGGCACGAGGACACGACGGGCGACTACGTCGTCGACGAGAAGACCCAAGACCGCGTCGCTCACCGAGGAGGGCATCGCGAAGGCCGAGAAGATGCTCGCTCACGCGTCGAACGAACCTCTACGACCCGCGCAACATCGAGTCCTCCACCACGTCGAACCAGGCGCTGAGCGCCCACACGCTCTTCCAGCAGCGACGTCGACTACATGGTCAAGGACGGCGCAGGTCGTCATCGTCGACGAGTTCACGGGCCGGCTCATGCCCGGGCCGCCGCTGGTGGACGGCCTGCACCAGGCCGTCGAGGCGAAGGAGAAGCGTGAAGATCGAGAGCGAGAACCAGACGCTCGCGACGATCACGTTCCAGAACTACTTCCGCATGTACGACAAGCTCGCCGGCATGACCGGCACGGCCGACACCGAAGCCGACGAGTTCGACGAAGATCTACAAGCTCGACGTCATCGTGATCCCGACCAACCGCCCGATGATCCGCCTCGAGAACCAGGACACCGTCTACCGCACCGAGCGGGAGAAGTTCGACGCGATCGTCGACGACATCGTCGAGGAGCAGCACGAGAAGGGGCAGCCGGTGCTCGTCGGCACGGTGTCGATCGAGAAGTCCGAGCGCCTCTCGACCCTGCTGAAGCGCCGCGGCGTCCACCACGTCGTGCTGAACGCGAAGTACCACGCGCAGCGAAGCCGAGATCGTCGCGCAGGCCGGCCGCGAGGGCATCGGTCACGATCGCGACGAACATGGCCGGCCGCGGCACCGACATCCTGCTCGGCGGCAACCCCGAGTTCATGGCGCAGCACCGGGCGAAGGAGGCGGAGAACGCCGAGCAGTTCGAGAAGCTGAAGGCCGATCTCGCCGGGAAATGCGCCGCCGAGCAGAAAGAGGTCGTCGCCCGGGGCGGCCTCCACATCCTCGGCACCGAGCGCCACGAGATCGCGCCGCATCGACAACCAGCTCCGCGGCCGCGCGGGCCGCCAGGGCGACCCGGGCTCGTCGCGCTTCTACCTCTCGCTCGAGGACGACCTGATGCGGATCTTCGGGTCGGACCGCATCGCCGGACTGATGCAGCGGCTCGGCATGGAGGAAGGCGTGCCGATCGAGCACCGGATGGTCACGCAAGGCGATCGAGCGCGCGCAGAAGCAGGTCGAGGCGCAGAACTTCTCCGATCCGCAAGCACCTGCTCGAGTACGACGACGTCATGAACAAGCAGCGCGAGGCGATCTACGCGCTGCGCCGCGAGCATCCTCGAGGGGAAGGAGCCGGACGCGACAGACGTCCGCTCGCTCGGCGCTGATGACGCTCGCCGACGACCTGCTCGACCGCTGCTGCGCCGAGGAGAAGGACCCGCGGACTGGGACCTCGACGCGCTGAGCACGGAGATGCGCGAGTATTTCGGCCTCGACCTCGAGACGGAAGGCGTCGACCCTTCCGCGACTCTCCCGGCGCGAGATCCTCGACCACCCTCATCGGGAGCAGGCCGACGCGATCTACGACGAGAAGGAGAAGCTGCTCGGCGACGAGTCGATGCGGAGCGCGTCGAGCGCGACATCATGCTGCAGATCGTCGACAGCCAGTGGAAGGACCACCTCTACGCCTCGACCACCTGAAGGAGGGCATCGGCCTGCGCGGCTACGGCCAGAGCGATCCGCTCGTCGAGTACAAGAAGGAGAGCTTCGAGCTCTTCCAGGCCATGAAGGAGCGGATCGACGACGAGATCGTCCGTACCTCTGGTCGCGGCGTCGCGAGGCCGCGTCGCGGCTGCCCGACGAGGCCGATGGCGCGAGGCGGCCGTCCCGCCGCCGCCGGTCCAGCGGCGGCCGCCCGCCGCGGAACGTCACGTACTCGCAGCGGCCGCCGGGCGACGGAGCGCGGTCAAGACGGTGCACCGCGACGAGCCGAAGGTCGGCCGCAACGACCCGTGCCCCTGCGGCAGCGGGAAGAAATACAAGAAATGCCACGGCGCGCCGGTCGGGGTGAACGCGTGACCGACGCGGCCCCCGACGTCCCGTTCGCGCTGACGTTCGACGACGTTCTGCTCGTGCCCGCCGCACTCGACCATGCTGCCGAGCCAGGTCGACGTCCGCACCCGCCTCACGGCGAAGATCCGACTGAACGTGCCGCTCGTCTCAGCGCGGCGATGGACACCGTCACCGAATCCCGGCTCGCGATCGCGATGGCGCAGCAGGGCGGGCTCGGCGTCATCCACAAGAACCTCTCGATCGAGGAGCAGGCCGCCGAGATCGACCGGGTGAAGCGTTCCGAGAGCGGGATGATCGTCAATCCCGTCACCTGCCTCCCGAGCAGCCGATCCACGAAGCGCTCGCGCTGATGCGGAAATACAGGATCTCCGGCGTGCCGATCACCGATGACGGCGCGGAAAGCTCGTCGGCATCCTCACGAACCGCGACCTCCGGTTCGAGACGAAGCTCGACCACCCGATCTCCGCCCGGATGACGAAAGAGCACCTGATCACGGCGCCGGTCGGCACGTCGCTCGAGGCGGCGAAGGAGCTGCTCCACCAGCACAAGGATCGAAAAGCTCCTCGTCGTCGACCGCCAGGGAAACCTCAAGGGTCTGATCACCGTCAAGGACATCCAGAAGCTGATCAAGTACCCGAACGCCTGCAAGGACCGCCTCGGACGTCTTCGCGTCGCGGCCGCCGTCGGCGTCGCGGCCGACCTCCTCGACCGCGCGGCCGCGCTCGTCCGCGCGCACGTGGACGTGCTCGTCCTCGACACCGCGCACGGCCACTGCCAGGGCGTGCTCGACACGGTCGCCGAGTTGAAGCGCAAGTTTCCCGAGACGCCGGTCGTCGCCGGCAACGTCGCCACGGCCGAGGGCGCGCGCGACGCTCATCCGGCTCGGCGTGGACGCCGTGAAGGTCGGGATCGGCGCCGGCTCGATCTGCACGACGCGCGTCGTGGCCGGCATCGGCGTGCCGCATGATTCACGCGATCCGGGAATGCGCGCGCGCGGCCGCCGGCAGCGAGGTCCCGATCATCGCCGACGGCGGCATCCGCTATTCCGGCGACATCACGAAGGCGATCGCCGTCGGGCGCCCACGTCGTCATGATCGGCATCCTCTTCGCGGGCACCGACGAGTGCCCGGGGAGATGATCCTGTACCAGGGCCGCACCTTCAAGGAGTACCGCGGCATGGGATCGCTCGGCGCGATGCGAAGCGGCATCGCGCGACCGCTATTTCCAGGACACGGCCGACGAGGCCTTCGCTCCCGACAACGGCGGCGGCGGACCGCTGTCGAAGCTCGTGCCCGAGGGAATCGAGGGGATGGTTCCTTTCAAGGGGTCGCTGTCGGGTCTCGTCCACCAGCTGACCGGGGGACTGCGGAGCGGAATGGGGCTGACCGGGTCGAAGGACATCGAGGCGCTGCGGACGACCGCGAAGTTCGTCCGGATCTCGGCCGCGGGGCTGAAGGAATCGCACGCCCATGATGTTGTTGTCACGAAAGAGGCTCCAAATTATCGAGTGGACTGATTAGAGGCGCGGCGATGCGTCGAGCCGGGGGGGGCGTGCGCTCCGACCCGCGGCCTTAACGTACGCCCCGGTACGCCGCGGGCTCGGACGCCCGCATCCCGCCAGGCTCGCGCCTCACCGCGCCTTCGCGACTCCGGCCGGAAGACCAACCCATTCGTTGGTACCAGGAGGCTTATGGCCGTTGCGTCCCCGGCCATAGTCCGAATTCATCTTTCGCCGCGGGGGCGGACCGCCCAGAATCGGGACATGCTCCAGAGAGACGACACCCTGGACGGCGAGGCGCCCGTCCGCGCCGGATCCGCGCGGACCCGCTTCGCGCTCCGGGGGGCCGAGCTCGGTTGGATCGTTCCGACCGCGGCGTACCTTCTTCGCGTCGTCGTCGAGAAGGTCCCCTGGCGGACCGAGCTCCGGGAACACGCCTACTTCTACGTGTTCGCGCTCGCGGCAACGACGATGCTCCTCGCGCTCTTCGGCGGGAGCATCGGCGGAACGATCGACGCGCTGCGCCGCCGGCGGGACTGGTACAGGGACAAGTCCCGGCACGACGACCTCACCGGGTTCCTGACGCCGTCCGCCTTCCGGCAGGAGCTCTCCCGCGCGATCGAGAGGGCGCGCGAGACGCGGACCCCGCTCGCGGTTCTCCTCGCTTCCGTCGACGGCGTCCCCGAAACCGAGGCCGAGCACGGGAGCGGGCTGACGAAAGCGATCCTCCTTCACGTCGCCGCGGCCGTCCGACGCGCCGCGCCACCGGATGCGATCGTCGCCCGGTGGGGAGGGCTCGAACTCGCGATCCTCCTGCCGAACGCGGGGTTCCGGATGGACGACGTGCCGCAGCGGCTCTGCGAACGGATCGGCGAGCGGCCCGTCCTCGACGCCCGGAGGCGCTTCTTCTGCAAGCCGCGCATCGGCGGGTATTACGGGATCCCGACGCTCCCGCCCGAGCGGATCCTGACGCAGGCACAGGCGGCGCTCGCGGAAGTCCACCGAAAGGGGGAAAGCATCCGGATCGCCGCGGAGTAACTCCCCTCCGCTCCACCGGGCGCCGGTGGAAGATCGGCGGCGGACCTTCCCCTACGTGTTCCGATGCGCCGCCCGGCACCGCGCCTCGAGGATCGCCGCCAGCCGCCGGGAAAGCTCCCCTTCCTCTCCCGCGCTCCGTCGGCTCATAGTACCGCTCCCCCACCAACTCCTGGGAGGTACGTCCTCCCCCACGCCCTCCTCGTCGTGCGCGTAGCGGTACCCCTCGCCGTAGCCCTCGCCCTTCATCAGCTTCGTCACCGCGTTGCGGAGCTTCATCGGCACCGGCAGCGCGCCGTGCTCCTGCACCGCCGCCTGCGCGCGTGCCAAGCCTGGTTGCACGCGTTCGACTTCGGCGCGGTCGCCAGGTACAGACACGCCTGCGCGAGCGGGTACATGCCCTCGGGCATGCCCATCCGGCGAAACGCCGCGTCGGCGGCGACGGCGACCTCGAGCGCGCGCGGGTCGGCGTTGCCGATGTCCTCGCTCGCGAAGATCATCATCCGGCGCAGGAGGAAGAGCGGGTCGTCGCCCGCCTCGATCATCCGCATCAGCCAGTAGATCGAGGCGTCGGGGTCGGAGCCGCGCATCGATTTGATGAAGGCGCTGATGACGTTGTAGTGCTCCTCGCCGGCCTTGTCGTAGAGCAGGGTCTTGTTCTCGCCGGTCGCGCCGACGTCGGCGGCGGTGACGCGACGCTCGCCCTCGCGCAGCACCTCGTCGCCGGCGATCTCGAGGCTGGTCAAGCGCGCGGCGCGCGTCGCCCTGCGCGAGCGCGGCGATCGCCTCGAGCGCGTCGTCGTCGGCGTCGAACGCGCCGCTCAAGCCTTCGGGCGAGGCGATCGCGCGGCGCAGGACTCCGGCGAGGTCCTTGGCCTCGTGCTGGCGCAGGCGGAAGACCTTGCAGCGCGAGAGGAGCGGCGCGTTCACGGCGAACGACGGGTTCTCGGTCGTCGCGCCGATCAGCGTGATGGTGCCGTCCTCGACGTGCGGCAGGAACGCGTCCTGCTGCGCCTTGTTGAAGCGGTGGATCTCGTCGACGAACAGGATGGTCCGCTTGCCCTCGTAGCCGCGCGCCTCCTTGGCCTCGCCGAGGATCTCGCGCAGCTCCGGCACGCCGCCGAGCACCGCGTTGAAGGGGACGAAGCGCGCGTGGGTCGTCTCGGCGATGACCCGCGCGAGCGTGGTCTTGCCCGAGCCGGGCGGCCCCCAGAGGATCATCGAAGGCACGCGGTCCGCCGCGATCGCGCGCGGCAGGAGCTCCCCGCCGAGCAGGTGCTCCTGCCCCCATCTCCGCGAGCGCCGCGGGGCGCATCCGCTCGGCGAGCGGCACCGTCGCGGAAAGATTCGCCGCCGGCTTCGGCGCCGGCTCGTCGCCGAACAGCGTGTCGCTCACGAAGAAACGATAGCAGAGGGACGGCTCGGCACCCGTCGGATAGTCCGGGAAGACTTCAGGCGCGGGTGAGGCGCACCGGCCGAATTTCCAAACCTCAAGCTCCAAATATCAATAACTTCCAAATCGCAATCCTCAAACAATACACGAGTACGCGTCGGCTCGGTAATCCGAAGGCCCGCTTTCGGGCATTGCGATTTAGCGATTCGAGTTTGTTGGAATTTGAGGCTTGGGAGATTTGGAATTTCCGCTATCCCGGACGCGCCGTCCGGCTCGGGGCATCGCCCCCGCCCGCCTAGCTCTTCGAGGCGCGGAGCTCCGAAATCCGCAGCTGCAGATCGTTCAGCCGCGGGATCTCCGGATGCTCCTTCTTCAGCCGGTCGAAAGCCGCCTGCGCCTTCGCGGGGTCCTTCAGGTCGAAGACGTAGACGAGCGTCATGTTGAGGAGCGACTGCGAATGGGAAGGCTCGATCTGCTGCGCCTTCTGGTACATCTCGAGCGCCTTCTCGAACTTTCCCATGTTCCGATAGCACGACCCGAGGTCGGTGATCATGTTCGCGTCGTTCGGCCGCGACGAGAGCACCTTCTCGTAGGCCTCCGCGGCGCCCTTCCAGTCGCTCGCGTCGTAGAGGGCATTGGCCAGCTGCAGATTGAGGTCCGGGTTTCCGGGATCGCGCGCGACGGCCTCCCGCGCTTCGTTCACGTGCGCGGCGAGCTCGGTCGGGGTGGGCGTCAGCGCCGCGTCGGTTCCCGTTCCCGCGGGAACGGCCGCCGCCGCGGCCGGAAGGGCCGCCGGGGAGCGCCCTCCGCCCGTCGCGACGAAATAGCCGAGGATGAACCCGGCGAGGAGTCCGCAGATCGTGAACAGAAAGTTGTCGCGCGTCATGGCGATTCCTCCGTCTCCGGCTTCCGGGCGGCCGTCCAGGTCCCCGACGTCGGACCCGCGTTGTTCAGCTCCGTTCCTTCCCAGGTGCCGGTGATCGTGACCCCGTCGGCCATGAGACGCCCGTAGTAGACCGCGACGAAACCGAGCCGCGAGTCGATCCGATCGATCTTCAGCACGTCGCCCACGAACGTCCCCCGGACCGAGCCGGTCAGATCTCCCTCGAGAGAATAGCTCCCCGACACGATCGTGCCGTCGAGAGAGAGATGGAGATCGCCCTCCTGCGCGCCCGGATCGATCCGGATGCGCCAGTCGCCCGTCAGCGGATCTTCGTGGCCGGGAAGGCCGGCCGCCACCTCGCGCTCGAGGTCGCCGATGCGTTCCCGCAGCAGACGGATCCGCTCGAGGGAAAGTCGCTGGTCGAAGGCCGCGGCGTCGACCGACGCGAGAGCGCGCGCGAAGGTGTCCGAAGCGGCCGCGAGCGCGGCGTCGCTCCGCCCGACCGCGTCGGCCAGCGCGCGGGACGCCGTCGACAGATCGGACACCGCCGACTCGAGCCGGCGCGAAAGGTCGGCGATCCGCCGCGTCTCGCCGGCGAGCGCCCGCCGCTCGATCCCGAGCAGGGAACGGAGCCCGTCGCTCCGCGCCGCGCCGAAGAGCGGGCCGGACAGGAAAATGGCGGCGAGCCAGAAGATTCGTCGTCCTGTCACGCCGCCCGTCCGGTTCGGTTCCGCTCTGGCGATGTCAGCTCGCGATGGACTTCTGCATCGACCGGGCGAGGGCCCGGTCCACCCGGCGCGCGACCTCCTCCTCGCTCGCCCCGTCGATCACCGCGATCTCCGAGACGATCAGGTACTTCGCGCGCTCGTACATCTTCTTCTCCCGGAACGACAACGCCTTCTTCTGCATGACGTGGTTGAGAGCCTTCAGGACCTCGGCGATGTCCTGGAGCCGTCCGCTCCGCATCTTGTCGAGATTCTGCTTGTATCGCCCTTTCCAGTCCGCGAGCGGCGAGACCCGCCCGTTGGCGAGCGTCCGGAGGAGAGAATTCACTTCCTTGCGGATCGTGAGCCGGCGCAAACCGATGAGCTCGCTGTTCTCGATCGGAACCATCACCTTGGAGTTGTTGGAAATCAGCCGAAGGTGAAGTTAGCGTATTCCGGAGTCCGGCGATCTCCGATTCGCGAATCTGCTCGACGATCGAGACGCCGTGGTTCGGATAGACAATCTTTTCGCCAACTCGAAAGCCCAAAGTCGCCCTCCTTCGTAGAGCTCATCATTCTAACTCAAAGAGATAGCTGCGTCAATTCGGCGCGCTTGACTCCTCGCGGAACGGAGGCCGATAATGCCCGCCCCTCGCCGGAGTGGTGAAACTGGTAGACGCAGGGGACTCAAAATCCCCCGGGGGCAACCCCATGTCGGTTCGATTCCGACCTCCGGCACCATTACCGAAATGACTGGTACCACTGCACTTGAGCTGCCCTCCGGGCGATGGCGAGGGCCCGGCTCGGAAGATCCTCCGGACTGCAGACTTCGTCGACGATCCCCATCGCGAGAGCGGTCCCGGCGTCGAACACCTCGCCCGAGCGAAACAGCCGGCGCGCCCGGCCCGACCCGAGGAGCCGGGGGGCCCGGACCGTCCCGCCCCACCCCGTGACGATGCCGAGCCGGGGGCCGGGATGGCAGAAGCGGGAACGGTCGCTCGCCGTCCGGATGTCGCAGGAAAGGACGAGATCGAGCGCTCCCCCGAAGCACGCGCCGTCGATCTCCGCGATCGTCGCGCACGCGGCGCCGGCGATCCGCGCGAGGGCTTCCTGTCCCGTCCGGGCGTACACGTATCCCCCGGCGGGTGAAATCCCGCGGATCACGCGGAGATCGGCTCCCGCCGCGAAGATCCCCGGGCGCGAGGAGGCGACGATGCACGCGGATGCGCCCTGCAACGCGGCGCGTTCGATTCCGGACGCGAGCTCTTCGAGCAGCGCCGGGGAGAGCGTCGGGGTCGAGGCTCCCGTGTCGAGAGCGAGGCGGGCGACGGCGCCCTCGCGGAAAACCCGCCACGATCCGCTCACCGCTCCGACCGGGCCGCCGCCTGCTCAGGCTCTCTGGCGCTGGCCGATCTCCTCCTGGATGAACGAGATGATGTCGCGCGTCGAGGACCCGGGGAGGAAGATCCTGCGCACGCCGCGGGCGACGAGCGCCTCGATGTCCTTGTCGGGAATGATCCCGCCGACGAAGACCGGGATGTCGGCGCCGCCTCGCGCCGCGAGCTCGTCGATCACCTCCGGGACCAGCACGTTGTGGGCGCCGGAGAGGATCGAGATCCCGACGCAATCGACGTCTTCCTGGATCGCGGCGGCGGCGATCTGCGCGGGCGTCTGGCGCAGACCGGTGTAGATCACCTCCATCCCCGCATCGCGCAGCGCGCGGGCAACGACCTTCGCTCCCCGGTCGTGGCCGTCCAGCCCGGGCTTGGCGATCAGGATGCGGAGCGGATCCATCCGCCGGCGATTATACGCGACGGGTAGAATCCGCCCGTGCGGTCCGAGGCGCCCGAGCCGGCGGTTTTCCGCGCCTTCGAGGCCGGGGATCTCCCGCGGGAATGCGTCCTGCTCGCGGCCGTGTCCGGCGGTCCGGACTCCATGGCGCTCCTCGCGGCGCTCGCCGCGATCGCGCCGGTCCATCGGAGCGTCGTCGTCGCGGCGCACGTCGACCACGGCTGGCGTCCCGGGTCGGACCGCGACGCCGCGTTCGTCGAGCGCTGGTGCGCCCGGCGCCACGTGCCCTTCCTGCTCGAGCGCCTCCCGCCGCCGCCGCGCGGGAGATCCCGCGAGGACGCGGCCCGCGAGCTCCGCTACCGGGCGCTCGCGGCGATGCGCGAGCGCGCCGGGGCCGCCGCCGTCGCGACCGGCCACACGCGCGACGACGCGGCGGAGACCGTCCTCCTCGCGCTCCTGCGCGGCCGCCCCCTCTCGGGAATCGCGGGGATCCGCCGGACGCGGGAGGACGGCGTCGTCCGCCCGCTCCTCGACGTCTCGCGCGCCGCGATCCGGACGTATCTCCGGGAGCGCCGGATTCCGTATCGCCGCGACGCGACCAACGACGACACCGCCTTCGAGCGGAACTGGGTGCGGCGGCGGGTGATGCCGCTCCTCGAGCGCCGGTTCGGCGGCGCCGCGGCCTCCAATCTCGCCGCGTCGGCCGAGGCCCTCTCCCGCGACCGGGAGTGGATCGACGATATCTTCGCTCGCGACGTCCTGCCGCTCCTCGAGGTCGGCGAGAACGCGGTGAGCGCCGACGCCGCGCTCCTCGCCGTGCTCCCCGCTGCCGCCCTCCGGCGGGCGCTCCTCGCGATGGCCGAGCGGGCCGGCGGGCGGCCGCTCTCCCGCGCCGAGCTCCTCACGCTCGAATCGAGAGTACGCGCGGGGAAACCCTTCCGCTTCCAGGCGGGACGACGGGTCGATTTCCGGGCGAGCCGGGGCCGTCTTTCCGCCCGAGCAGTCCCATGATTCCGGCACGCCAGCCCGGAGACGACCGCTCTGGTGCGCCGCGTCAGGCGGCCGCCGGTCGCTTCAACGCGGCGCGAGACGGTTGTAGAATTCGACGGTGGTTTCCGTGGAACCGACGTTGACCCTTCGCCACTCCGAGGCGGAGATCGCGGCCCGCGTCTCCGACATCGCGCGACGGATCGATCGGGACTACGAGGACCGGCCCCTCGTCGTCCTCTCGCTCCTGAAGGGGTCCGCGTTCTTCCTCGCCGATCTCTGCCGCCGGATCGACCGGCCCCACGGATTCGAGTTCATCAGCGTCACCCGGAGGGACATCGAAGGAAAGGAGTCGGTCGAGATCGATTTCGCGACGCCCCTGTCGCTCGCGGGGAAAGAGGTCGTCGTGCTGAAGGACGTCGTCAACACCGGAGTGATCGAGACGTACCTGATGAATCAACTTCGCACGGACGATCCCGCCTCGATCCGCTTCGCGTCGATCGTCGACCGGCCCCACGAGCGCCGCTCGTCGATCCTCGTCGACTACGTCCTGTTCAATTCCAACGACCGCGACCATCTCGTCGGATACGGCATGGAGCTCGGCGGGCTCTACGGGCACCTGCCCTACATCGCCTCGGTTTCGACGGCTCCGGCGGCCGAAATCGGGCAATAAAAGCCCGCATCCATCCGTTATGCTTGTCCAGCCGGGCGTCCGTGTGCGCCGCCGGCGCCGGACCTCGGGACCGTCTCCCGCCCGGCAAGGAGTGACCGCTTGAATTCGACCGTGAAGAATTTCCTGCTCTGGATGGTGATCCTCGTGGTCATCATCCTCGCCTGGAACGTGTTCCGTGGAGGCGCTCCCGGCACGCGCGAGCTGACCTTCTCCGATTTTCTCGACTCCGTCCACAACGAGAAGGTGGAAGAGGTCACGATTCGCGGACAGGAGATCCACGGCATCCTGAAGGGCGGCGCGGGCGCGCGTCCCACGGAGTTCAAGACGTACGCGCCCAGCTACCCCGATCTCGTCAAGGAGCTCCGCCAGTCGAACGTGAAGATCAAGGCGGACGAGCCGAAGGACTCGACGCTCACCGCGATGCTCCTTTCGTGGGCCCCCCTGATCGTTCTGATCGTGATCTGGGTCGTGATCATGCGGCAGATGCAGATGGGAGGGAACAAGGCGCTCTCGTTCGGCAAGTCGCGCGCGAAGCTGCTCACGCCGAACCAGAAGAAGGTCACGTTCAAGGACGTCGCCGGCATGCGACGAGGCGAAGGAGGAGCTCCAGGAGATCATCGAGTTCCTGAAGGACCCCGAAGAAATTCCAGAAGCTCGGCGGCACGCATCCCGAAGGGCGTGCTCCTCATGGGTTCGCCCGGGAACGGGCAAGACGCTCCTCGCCAAGGCGGTTGCCGGCGAGGCGGACGTGCCCTTCTTCTCGATCTCGCGGCTCCGACTTCGTCGAGATGTTCGTCGGCGTCGGCGCCTCGCGCGTGCGCGACCTCTTCGAGCAGGGGAAGAAGAACGCGCCGTGCATCATCTTCATCGACGAGATCGACGCCGTCGGCCGCCACCGCGGCGCGGGCCTCGGCGGCGGGCACGACGAGCGCGAACAGACGCTGAACGCGCTCCTCGTCGAGATGGACGGCTTCGAGACGAGCGAGGGCGTCATCATGATCGCCGCGACGAACCGTCCCGACGTCCTCGACCCGGCGCTCCTGCGCCCGGGCCGCTTCGACCGGCGGGTCGTCGTCGACCGGCCCGACCTGAAGGGACGCGAGGCGATCCTCAAGGTCCACGCGCGGCAGATTCCTCTGTCGGAGACGTCGATCTCGCGATCATCGCGCGCGGCACGCCGGGCTTTTCCGGCGCGGACCTCGCGAACCTGGTCAACGAAGCGGCCCTCATCGCGGCGCGCTTCGACAAGAAGAAGGTCGAGATGACCGACTTCGAATTCGCCAAGGACAAGGTCCTGATGGGCCCCGAGCGCAAGCCCCTCATCATGAGCGAGGCCGAGAAGAGGAATACCGCCTACCACGAGGGAGGCCATGCGCTGATCGCGGCGCTCCTCCCCGACGCCGACCCGCTCCACAAGGTGACGATCATTCCGCGCGGGCAGGCGCTCGGTCTCACGATGCAGCTCCCGTCGGAGGACAAACATTCGTACACGAAGGAATTCCTCGACGCGACGATCACGGTGATGATGGGCGGACGCATCGCCGAGGAACTCTTCATCGGCCACATGACGACCGGCGCCGGAAACGATTTCGAGAAGGCGACCGAGATGGCCCACAAGATGGTCTGCGAGTGGGGCATGAGCGGCATGGGCCCGCTGACGTTCGGCAAGCCCGACCAGGAGATCTTCCTCGGCCGCGATCTCGGGCGGCGGCCCGACTACTCCGAGGCGACCGCGATCCAGATCGACAACGAGGTCAAGCGGATCGTCACGAGCGCCTACGAGCGCGGCCGCAAGCTCATCGACGAGCACCAGAAGGCGATGCACCGGATCGCGAAGACCCTTCTCGAGAAGGAAGTGCTCGACGGCGAGGAGATCCTCGCGATCATCGCCGAAGAGACCGGCACCGACGTGTCGAAGCTCCGGAAGACCGGGCCGCCGAAGCCGCCGCCCGTCGCTCCCCCGGGAGCGCCGGCCACGGCGGAGCCGCCGGGCGGGCTCGTCCCCGAACCGGCGTAGAGAAGCCGGCGCGGCGATACGCGCCGTTACACGGCCGAACCCGTCGTATCGCCGGCTTCGACGTACGCTTTCGGTACGCCCGTGCCGCCGATCCACCGGGTTCGTCCGTCTTCCAGCACGTCTCACCGCGCCTCGTCGTCCTCACCTTTCCCGGCAGCAGCGCTGCGGAAAATCGCGAGGCGATCTTCCGCAGCGGCCGTCCCGGTCGCATCTTCCGCAGATAATCGCCTCATGGAATGGCGAGAAGTCCTCGAGGGCCGGGAGCTCCCGATCCTCATGGGGGTCGTCAACGTCACGCCCGACTCGTTCTCCGACGGCGGGCTCTTCCTCCCGCCGGAGGCCGCGATCGAGCACGGTCTCCGTCTCGCCGCCGAAGGCGCAGCGATCCTCGACGTCGGCGGCGAGTCGACGCGCCCGCCGGCGTACGGCGCCGCGGAGGAAGTCTCCCCCGGGCGGGAAATCGATCGGGTCGTTCCGGTGATCGACGCGCTCGCCCGCCGGAGCGGGGTCCCGGTCTCGATCGACACGCGCAAGAGCGCCGTCGCCCGCGCCGCGATCGCGGCGGGCGCCTCGATCGTCAACGACGTGACCGCGTTGCGTTTCGACCCGGCGGTCGCGGACGTCGCGGCGCGGTCCGGGACCGCGGTCGTGCTGATGCACATGCGCGGGACCGATCCCCGGACGATGCAGAACGATCTGGCGTACGCCGAGCCGATCGCCGAGATCGCCGTCCACCTCCGCGACGCCGCCGCGCGGGCGGAGGCGGCGGGCATGGCGCCGGCCCGGATCGCGGTCGATCCGGGGCTCGGCTTCGGAAAGAGCGCCGCGCACAGCCTGCTCCTCGTGGCCCGGCTCCGCGCATTCGCGGCGCTCGGGTTTCCGCTCGTCGTCGGCGCTTCCCGCAAGGGCTTCACCGCGCGGTTTTCCGGAGTTCCGTCGGACGCGCCTCCGCGGCAGCGGCTCGCCGGTTCGCTCGCCTGCGCCGCCGCCGCGGCCGGACGGGGCGCGGCGGTGCTGCGGGTCCACGACGTGGGCGAGACGGCGCGATTCCTCGCGGCGCTCCGCGGCGGGACGCCGGAGCCGGAGGCGGCGCAGGCGGCGGGCGCGTCGCCCGACGCCTTCGCGACGATGGCCGGGGCGATTCGCCGCGCGGAGAGAAACCCGGCCGCGTCCGGCGGATAGAATCGCGGAATGGTCCCGACGGTCACCTCACGGGTCGGAATGCTGTCGCACCTCCACTTCACGTGGCGCGACGCGGTCGAGATCGTCGTCGTGGCCGTGATCATCTACAACCTCCTCCTCCTGATCCGGGGCACCCGCGCGGTCCAGATGATCCTCGGACTGCTGGCGATCCTCGGCGTCTACTGGCTCGCGGTGCTGCTGAAGCTCCCGACGCTCCGGGGCGTGCTGAAGGAGGTGCTCTTCTATCTCCCGTTCGCCGTGATCGTGCTCTTCGCGGCGGACATCCGGCGCGCGCTCCAGCAGTTCGGCCGGAACCCCCTCGTGGCGTTCTTCAACGCGCCGCAGACGGACGACCTCGTCACCGACGTCGTTCTCGCGGCGACCTCGCTCGCCGCCAAGCGCATCGGGGCGCTGATCGTCCTCGAGCGCCGCGACGGGCTGAAGACCTACATCGAGAACGGCGTCCGGCTCGACGCGGTGGTTTCCTACGAGCTGCTCGTGAACCTCTTCGTTCCCGGAACGCCGCTCCACGACGGGGCCGTCATCGTCGCGAATCACCGGGTCGCCTCCGCGTCGTCGTTCCTCCCCCTGACCCAGCGGACGGGGCTCCCGAAGGAGTACGGGACCCGGCACCGCGCCGCGATCGGCATCTCGGAGGAGACCGACGCGCTGACCATCGTCGTCTCGGAGGAGCGCGGCACGATCGGTCTCGCCCGGGACGGACGCCTGACCGACGGCCTCGACGGAAAGGCTCTGCGGGAGATCCTCTCGCACCTCGCCTCGGGCGGCGCGCCGGAGGGCTCGATCGCGTGAAGCGGAGGATCGTCGAGAATCTCGGCTGGAAGCTCCTCGCGCTGGCGCTCGCCGGGTTCCTCTGGTTCTCGCTCTCCGGCCAGCGGCGCCAGCGCATCTCGGAACGCGGCTACGTGATCCCGCTGACGGTCGTCAACCTCCCGCCCGAGATGGTGATCGCGTCGCCGCTCCCGGACACCGTGGACGTGCGCCTGCGGGGACCCTTCGACGCGATCCGGCTCGCCGACCCGTCGAAAATGGAGGCCGTGATGGACTTCGCCGACGCCCCCGCCGGCGAACGGATCTACAAGCTCGGCGCGGACGACATCAACGCCCCCGAAGACGTCGAGGTCGTGTCGATCTCTCCGCCGACCGTGCGCGTCCGGATCGAGAAGCTCGCGCAGAAGGACGTTCCGATCGCGCCGCGATTCACCGGCGGCGATCCCGCCGCCGTCGCCGCCCGCGTCGATCCGCCGACCGCTCGGATCACCGGGCCGGAGAGCGAGGTCTCCCGCCTGGCGGCGGTCGCGACGGACCCGGTCTCGCTCGCGGGGCGAAGCGGCGACTTCACCGTTTCCGCCACACTCGCCGCCGAACCGAACATCCGCGTCGTCGCGCCGAAGGGCGTCGTCTCCGTGCACGTGCACTGGAAATCGCCCGCGTGAGGCTCTTCGGAACCGACGGGATCCGCGGCGAAGCCGGCAAATTTCCGCTCGACGCCCCGACGGTGTACCGGATCGGGCGCGTCCTCGGGCGCCTCGCCGGCGGGCGCGCGGCCGCCGGCATCGTCGGCGGCGACACGCGCCGGTCGACGCCCGAAATCCTCGCGGCGATCGCCCGCGGGCTCGCGGCCGAGGGCGTCCGTCTCGAGAACGCCGGCGTCGTTCCGACGCCGGCCGTCGCGGACCTGGTGCGGGAGCGCGGCGCGTCGTTCGGCGTCGCCGTCTCCGCCTCGCACAATCCGTGGCGGGACAACGGAATCAAGGTCTTCGCCGCGGACGGTCGCAAGCTCCCGGACGCCGACGAGGTCGAGATCGAGCGCGCCCTTCCGTCCGAGACGGGCTTTCCCGCCGGGGAACCGGTGCCGCCGGTCGACCCGGCGCTCGCGGCCGCATACCGCCGCCACGTCCGGAGCGCGGCCGGCGATCTCGGAGGTCTCCCGGTCCTCCTCGACTGCGCGCACGGCGCCGCGTTCGAGGTCGCGCCCGCGATCTTCCGGGACGCCGGCGCTTCCGTCGACGTCCGCGGTGCCGCGCCGGACGGCACGAACATCAACGAAGGATGCGGCGCTCTCCATCCGGAGGCGCTCGCGTCCCTCGCCGCGTCGGGGCATTACCGGCTCGCCGCCGCCTTCGACGGCGATGCGGACCGGCTCGTGCTCGCCGACGAGACCGGGCGCGTCCTGGACGGCGACGACGTCCTCTGGATCCTCGCCCGGGACCTCCATCGCCGCGGCGCCCTCTTCCCCCCGGTCGTCGTCGGTACCGTCATGACGAACATCGGCCTCGAGCAGGCGCTTTCGACGATCGGGGCGTCGCTCGTCCGGACACCGGTCGGCGACCGCCACGTCGTCCGCGCGATGCAGGAGCGCGGGGCCGTGCTCGGCGGCGAATCGTCGGGGCACGTGATCCAGGCCGCGCTGTCGACGACCGGAGACGGCATTCTCGGCGCTCTCTCGGTCGCCTCCCTCCTCGTCGGAGGAACTCCGCTCTCGGGCCTCGCCGACCTCCGCAAGGCGCCGCAGGTCCTCCGGAACCTCCGCGTCGGCCGGCGCGTTCCCCTGGACGACGTCGTGGTCCTCGCCCGCGCCGTCGAAGAGGCGGAGCGGGAACTCGACGGCGGCGGCCGGATCCTGCTGCGCTACTCCGGCACCGAGCCGCTGCTGAGGGTCATGGTCGAAGGTCCGGAGCGGACGCTCGTCGAAGAGATCGCGGACCGGCTCTGCCGGATCGCGAAGAACGAGCTGAAGACGTAGACGGCGTTCTACCGTTCGATTTCGTCGGCCGCCGCGAACTCTTCTTCCGGGTCGTTGAACACGAGGCCCGTCTGGACGATCGGCGCGAGGACGGTGTGGCGGCGGCCGGAGAACTCCATCCGGAGCTCGTAATAGCCGCTCCCCGAAATCGAGACGAGTGTCGCGGGCTTGTTCTTGATCTCCATGACGGGAGCGAAAACGATCACCCGGGCGGGAAGGTCCATCTCTACGCCTCCTCGCGCTTTTCGTCGTCGTCCGCGAACTCGCGGCCCGCCCCTTCGGCGCGGTATTCCTTGAGCTTCCGCTGCAGTGTCCGGAGGCCGATGTCGAGCAGGCGGGCGGCCTCGCCCCGGCGCCCGTGCGTCTGGCGGAGGGCGGCGAAGATCGCGTCCCGCTCGATCTCGGCCATCGGCCGAACCGCCGAAACCGGCGCGGTGTCCAGCCGTCCCGCGACGGCCGACGCCGCCGGGCGCAGCACCTCTTCCGGGAGGTCCCCGACGTCGATCCGCGGCGAGTCGCCGAAGAGCACGAGATTCTCGAGCACGTTCTTGAGCTCGCGGATGTTGCCGGGCCACGGCGCCTGCTGCAGCACCTTGAGCGCCGCGAGCGAGAGCTCCCGCCGGGGCCGCCGGTGCTCCTCCGCGAAGACGTCGAGATAGTGGCGCGCGAGGAGCGGCAGGTCGTCGGCCCGATCGCGCAGCGCGGGGATCTCGAGCGTGACGACCTTCAGGCGGAAATAGAGGTCGCTGCGGAAACGCCCCGACTGGACTTCCCGCTCGAGCTTTCGGTTCGTCGCCGCGATCAGCCGGAAATCGACGTCGATCAGCTCGGTGCCGCCGACCCGCATGATCCGGTGGTCCTCGAGGACCCGCAGCAGCTTGACCTGGAGCTCCGGAGAGAGCTCCGAGATCTCGTCGAGGAAGAGCGTTCCTCCCTGCGCGAGCTCGATCTTCCCGATCTTGCGGGCGAGAGCGCCCGTGAAGGCCCCTTTCTCGTGCCCGAAGAGCTCCGATTCCAGGATGTCCCGCGGGATCGCGCCGCAGTTGATCGGGACGAATCGGCGCGTCCGCCGCCCCGAGTTCTGGTGGAGCGCGTTGGCGACGAGCTCCTTTCCCGTGCCGGATTCGCCGGCGATCAGCACGGTGGTCCGGGTGGGCGCGACGGTGCGCATCCGTTCGAAGAGCCGCTCCATCGCCTCCGACCGGCCGATGATCCTCTCGAAACCGTATTTCTTGTCGAGCCGCGCCTGGAGCTGCACGACCTCGCTCTCGAGCCGCTTCCTCTCGCGGCAAAGGGCGACCCGCTTGCGGAGCCGGTCCCGGTCGACCGGCTTCTCGAGGTAGTCGTCGGATTCGGCGAGCACCCGCTCGGCGATCGACGAATACGCCGTCACCAGGATCACCGCGACGTCGAGCCGCCGACGGCGCACCTCGTGGAGGAATGCCGCGCCGTCCATCCCGGGCATCACGACGTCGCAGACGGCGACGGAAACCTCCGGGTGCTCGGCGATGTGGTCGAGAGCGCGGGCGGCGTCGTCGAACTCGACGACCGGCCCGAGCGGGCGGAGCGTCTCCGCCATCGCCCGCCGCGATCCCGGATCGTCGTCGATGATCGCGACGGCGGGCGCGGAGCTCACGCTTCCCCCATGTCCCGGAGCGCCTCCGCCCACGTCGCGACGCGGACGCCGAGCGCCCGGGCGCGGTCGAGCTTCGAGCCGGCGCCTTCCCCGGCGACGACGAGATCGGTCTTCTTCGAGACGGAGCCCGCGACCTTCGCGCCGGCGCGCTCGAGCCGGGCCGCGGCGACGTCACGCGCGACCCCTTCGATCGTTCCCGTCAGGACGACCGTCTTGCCCGAGAGCGGCCCCGCCTCCGGCTCGCCCGGCCCCTCCTCTTCGCCCGAAACCCGGTGCGCGAGGAGGCGCGCGACGAGCGAGGCGTTCGACGGACGGTCGAACCAGCTCCGGATCGCCGAAGCGGTGTTCGGACCGATCTCCGGAACCTGCATGAGCGTCCCGGCGTCCGCCGACGCGAGGGTACCGATCGACCGGAACCGCCGCGCGAGGAGGCGCGCGGCCTTCTCGCCGACGTGGCGGATTCCGAGCGCGAAGAGCAGCCGCGAGAGGCCGCTCCGCTTGCTCCTCTCGATCTGCTCCATCAGGTTCGCCGCGGACTTCTCGCCGAACCGCTCGAGCTCCGCGAGCCGCCCCGCGTCGAGGTCGTAGATCGAAGCGGCGTCGATCAGCATCTTCTCGTCGAAGAGCTTCTCGACGAGCTTGTCGCCGAGACCCTCGATGTCCATCGCCTTCCGGCTCGCGAAATGGCGGACCGCCTCGCGCACCTGGGCGGGACACGACGCGTTGACGCAGCGGGTCGCGACCTCGCCCTCCTCGCGCACGACGGCCTCGCCGCAGACGGGACACCGGTCGGGCATGACGAACGGCGCCGATCCCGCGGGGCGGCGCTCGAGGAGGGCGCGCGTCACCTTCGGGATGACGTCGCCCCCCTTCTCCACCGCGACCGTGTCCCCGACGCGGACGTCCTTGCGGGTGAGGTCCTCGTAGTTGTGGAGCGTCGCCCGCTGCACGACCGTGCCGCCGATCCGGACGGGATCGAGGTGCGCGACCGGGGTGAGCACGCCCGTCCGCCCCACCTGGACGCCGATCGCGCGCACGACCGTGAACGCCTCCTCCGGCGGGTACTTGAAGGCGACCGCCCACCGCGGCGACTTCGCCGTCTGCCCGAGCTTCCTCTGCACCGCGCGGGAATCCACCTTCACGACGACGCCGTCGGTCTCGAAGTCGAGCCGTCGGCGCTTCTCGCGCCACTCCTCGACGAACTCCGAGACCTCATCGAACGTGCTGCACGCGCGGAAGTTCGGGTTGACCGGGAACCCGAGCTCGTCCAGCCGGGCCAGGACCGCCGCCTGCGAAGACTCCTCCTCCGGCTCGGCGATCTGGTACATCCACGCCGCGAGCCCTCTCCGGCCCGTCTCCGCGGGATCGAGGAGCCTCATCGAGCCGGAGGCCGCGTTGCGCGGGTTCGCGAAGATCGCCAGCCCCTCCTCCTCGCGCGCGCGGTTCAGGCGGTCGAACGCCGGCCGCGGGAAGTAGACCTCCCCGCGGACCTCCATCGGGCGCGTTTCCCGGATCTCCTCCGGGATCGACCGGATCGCGCGCACGTTGGCCGTCACGTCCTCGCCCCGAAAGCCGTCGCCGCGGGTCGCGCCGCGCGAGAGTCGCCCCCTTTCGTAGCGGAGAGCGATCGACAGCCCGTCGATCTTCAGCTCCGCGACGTATCCGAAAGGCTCTCCCGCCGCGAGCTTCCGGGCGCGGGCGTCCCATTCCGCGAGCTCCTCGAGCGAGTAGGCATTGTCGAGGGAGAGCATCGGCGTCGCATGCACGACCGACTCGCCCGCCGGGACGGCTCCCCCGACGCGCCGCGTCGGGGAATCGGCGGTGTCGAGCTCGGGGTGCTCCTCTTCCAGCCGGCGGAGCTCGCGAACCCGGCGGTCGTACTCCGCATCGCTGACCTCGACCCGGCTCTCGCCGTAGTACAACCGGTCGTGCCTCTCGATCTCCGCGCGCAGCTCCTCGGCGCGCGCTCTGGCCCGGGCGAGATCCATGCGTCGAAGTCTACCGCACGGGTCCGGCGCCCCCCGTGCTACAGTTTTTCCAATGCGATGGAGGAAGGCGGTCGTCGCGGCCGTCGCGGTCGCCGCCGCGGCGCGGGCGCGAAGTGCGCCGCTCGCCGACCCCGTCGCGTCGTATCGCATCGATTGCCGATACGACGCCGCGCGCAAACGGATCGAAGGGACCGAGCTGCTGACCTGGAAGAACGAGGGCTCCCGGCCGGCCGCGCGGATCTTCCTCCACCTCTATCTCAACGCGTTCGCGAACAACCGGTCGACTTACATGCGCGAGCGGCGGCGCGACGGGAACCCCGCGCGCGTCTCCCCCGGGCAGTGGGGATCGATCGCCGTCTCGCGGATGACGTCCGCGTCGGGCGAGGACCTGCTCGGCGGATTCCGGTTCGTCGCTCCCGACGACGGGAACGCCGACGACCGGACCGTCGCCGAGGTCGAGCTCCCCTCCCCGGTCGCGCCGGGAGAGGCCGCGCGGTTCTCGATCGAATTCGTCGCGCAGCTCCCGCGCGTCGTGGACCGCTCCGGCTACGCGGGAGATTTCGTCCTCGCCGGACAGTGGTTCCCGAAAGTCGGCGTCCGCCAGGGAGACGCCTGGAACTGCCACCAGTACCACGCCTCGTCGGAGTTCTTCGCCGATTTCGGCGACTACGACGTCTCGATCGACGTCCCCCGTTCCCTCAAGGGAAAAGTCGGCGGCACCGGAAGTCTCGTCGAGGAGAGGGAGGCGCCCGGCGATCGCGTGATCGAGCACTTTCGCCAGGACTCGGTCCACGACTTCGCGTGGACCGCCGACCCCGGGTTCGACGTCGACACCGAGCGGGTCCGCGAGCCGGGCCTCCCCGAGGTCGTGGTCACGCTCCTCTGCCAGCCCGAGCACGTTTCCCTCAAGGCGCGGTACTTCGCCGCGGCGCGCCGCGCGATCGCGCTCTTCGGAAAGCTCTACGGCCCGTATCCGTATGGCGTCCTCACGATGGTCGACCCGCCCGCCAGCGCCCGCCAGGCGTGGGGAATGGAGTACCCGACCTTCATCTCCTGCGGCGCCTCCGCGAGCACGCCGAAGAGCGCCTGGCAGCGGTACGAGGCGCTCGAGCCGACGGTCGCGCACGAGTACGCGCACCAGTACTTCTACGGGATGCTCGCCTCGAACGAGTTCGAGGAGGCGTGGCTCGACGAGGGCTTCGCCCGCTATTCCGAGATCCGTTTCATGGCGGAGACCGTCGGCGACGCGCATCCGCTCGTCTCGATCTTCGGGTTTCCGGTGCTCCTCCGGTCCGTCGCCCTCCATCCTCCGCTCGACACGCAGCTCCGCACGTTCGGATCGGTGTCGCGGGATTTCCTCACCGCCTCGTGGAAGTTCGAAGGCCCGGCGACGTACGGCCTCGTCTACGGGAAGACCGCTCTCGCGCTCTCGACTCTGGAGCGCGAGGTCGGAACCCCCGTCATGGACCGACTCCTCCGCGCGTACGTCGACGCCTGGCGGTTCCGGCATCCGACGACGGAGGATCTCCTCTCGGTCGTCGGCCGGGTCGCCGGAGCGCGCTGGTCCGTATTCCTCCGCCGGGCGCTCTTCTCGGCCGGCACGGTGGACTACGCCGTCGCGAGCGCGGCAACGCGCCCGGCAGAGCCGCCGGCCGGCTGGATCGAGACGGCGGGGCGCTCCGTCGAAGCGGCGCCGCCGCGCGAGCGGCGCCCGCGGGCGTTCGAGACCGACGTCGTGATCGAACGGCGCGGCGACGTCGCGCTCCCGGTCGAGATCCGCCTCGAGTTCGAGGGGAAGAAGTCCTACGACACGGTCTGGGACGGCGAGGCGCGATGGATCCGCCTGCACGTCGATGCCGGACCGAAGCTCGTCCGCGCTCTCGTCGATCCCCGGGAGAAGCTCCTGCTCGACGCGGACCGGAACAACAACGGCCGGGTCGTGCGCGGCGACGCGGCCGCGGCGAACCTCTGGACCGCACGCGGCTTCTTCTGGACCGAGAATCTGCTCGATCTCTTCATGGAGCTCTGGTGAGCGAGTTCGCCCGCGGGCTCGCGATCTCCGTGCGGCGCCCGCACTTCGCGATCGCGATCTGGCTCGTCCAGGGCGCTCTCGCCGCGATCCTCGCGCTCCCGCTCTCGAACTTCCTCCACGCCGAGCTCAACCACTCGCCGGACGCCGCCGCGATGATTTCCGCGCCGAACGCCCGGTGGTGGCTGACCGAGCGGCGCACGCATCCCGAGCTCTTCGGAACGTTTCCGGACGAGGGCCTCCGGCTCTTTTCCGCGCAGGGATCCCCGGGCTTCGGCGCGTTCGACGGCGCCGCCGGCATCGGCGCCGCCTTCCTCGGCGCAGGCCTGCTCGCGGTGGTCCTCCACGCGTTCCTGCTGGGGGGGATCTTCGGGAGCCTCGCCAACCGCGGCTCGGACCTTACCGTGTTCGCCCGCGAGGGCGCCCGCCGCCTCCCCGCGTTCCTGATCGTGACGCTCGGCGCGGCGGGGCTCGTCGCCGCCCTCTACCACTACGTCTTCTGGGCGTCGGGACGCGCCCTCGAGGGATTCGCGGCCAATCTCGCGACCGAGCAGTCGGCGCGCGCCCTCGTTCTCGCGCGGCTGGCCGCGCTCGTCGTCGGCGTCACGATCGTCAAGGTCGCGGCCGACGCGATCCGCGTCGCGCTCGTCGAGCGCCCCGATCTGCCCCCCGTCACCCGGTATCTCGTCGGCGTCGGGTCCGCGGTCGGTCGCCTCGGGCGGATCCTCGCGACGCTGGCTCTCTGGGCGGCGGCGACCGCCCTCCTCTATTTCCTCTGGTCGCGCCTGAACGTCAGCTCGGCCGCGACGACGACCGGCGGCGTCGTGCTCCTCGTCGCGGCGCAGCAGGTGTTCATCTTCCTCCGCGCGATCCTGAAGGTCGGGTACTACGCCGGGATCCGGGAGACGATCCTGCGCCGGGCCGCGCCCGAGGCGGCCGCCGCGCCCGAGCCTGCCGCATGAAGACGATCCTGATCGCCGACGACCTTCCGGCCCATCTCGACCTGTTCGAGGTGATCCTCCAGCGCGCGGACTGCCGCGTCGTCCGGGCGGAGGACGGGATCGCCGCCCTTCGCCTCGCGCGGGAGGCGAACCCCGACCTGATCTATCTCGACATCGAGATGCCCGGAATGAACGGAGGGGAGATCTGCCGGGCGCTCAAGGCGGACCCGGAGCGGCGCCGGACGCCGATCGTGCTCGTCTCCTCTCACGGGCGCCGCGAATACGCGATGAAGTGCGGCGCCGACCAGTTCCTCGGAAAGCCGGTGGACGAGCCCACGCTCCTCGACACGCTCCAGGCGTTCCTCCGGCTGCAGGCGCGGGGCGAACGGCGGCTCCCGGTCGCGTGGCCGCTCACGTTCTGGCGCGAGGGATCGTCGCATTCGGGCCGCCTGCTCGACGTCTCGCGGACGGGCTTCTTCCTCGAGTGCCGGCGGCCGCAGGCGATCGGATCGCGGCTCGCGATCGCCTTCCCGCTCCCGGAACCGGACGCCGGAGAAGATCGGACGTTCGTCGGCGAAGCCATCGTCGTCCGATGGGAGAGCGCGCCGCGGTCCGGGATGGGCTGCCGGTTCTTCCGCACGACCGCCGCCGGAAAAGCGGCTCTGGAGCGCCAGCTCGCCGAGGGCGAATAGGCCGCCGGACCGCCGGCCGGCCGGCGCAAGGAGATCGAACGCAGCGCCCCGCCTCAGGCCGGCGGCTTCTCGGGAGCGAGCGAGACGAGCTCGATTCCGGCGTCGCGCGCGATCTGGAGCGATCGCGGATCGCGGTAGAACTCGGCGTAGTAGATGCGCCGGATCCCCACCGTCGCCAGGAGCTTGAAGCAGGGCCAGCACGGCGAAGCGGTCGTGTAAAGCTCCCCTCCCGCGATCGCGACCCCGTTCTTGGCCGCCTGGAGCACCGCGTTCGCCTCGGCATGCACGGTCGCGACACAGTGGCCGTCCTCCATCATGCATCCGACGTCCTCGCAGTGGGGCAGCCCGGGGAGCGATCCGTTGTAGCCGGTCGAGAGGATCGTGCGGTCGCGGACGATCACGGCGCCGACATGCTTGCGGGGGCAGGTCGAACGGGTCGCGGCCTGCCGCGCGATGTTCATGAAGTAGGTGTGCCAGTCGACGCGCGTCGTCATCGAATCTCTCGGGTATGATCGATCATATGCCGGATCGGCGGGTCGTCGTGACGGGGCTCGGAGCCGTGACCGCGCTCGGCGGAACGGTGGAGTCCACGTGGCGCGGACTGCTCGCCGGCGAGTGCGGAATCCGGCGGCTGACGCTGTTCGACCCCTCGGCCTACCGGACGACGACGGCGGCCCAGATCGACGAGATCCGGGACGGATTCATCGACCCCGCGCGGCGCCGGCGCATGTCGCGCGCCGACCGGATCGGCATCGTGAAGTCGATCCTCCCCCCCGCTACCAATCATTTCAGTAACTTGCACGGCATCCTGCTGTTTTGGCTTGGGTGCTGGTTGCGCCTCGCCCTTTTCGCCGCCCGCAACCGTCGCGATCTGTTCGCCCGCTTCGCACACCGTCTCGCGCCCCGTCGCCGTGTCGCCCGCGTCGGCGGGCTGCACCGTGACCGCCACCACCGCGCCACTGCTGAAATCCACCGCGTGCTCCACCTTGTGCGCCAGGTGCGTCCGCCCATCCTTCATCTTGGCGATGCGGGCGTCCGGATCGTGCGGGTGCTCCCACTCTTTATTCGATCCCTTCGAAATAGCCGATCAGCAGCAGCCGGAAGTACACTCCCGGCGCCAGGCTCGGACGCCCCCGCTTCTCCGCATAGAACCGCCGGCACCGCCCCTCCACGAACTCGTCGAAGCGGCTCTCCTCCAGCAGTTGGTTCAAACGCTGATAGAAAGGATGACTCGCACCCTTCGCCAGCGCAGCCTGCGGAATCCACATCTCTTCCTGTTGCTCTTGATCCTTCCGTTTTCCCATCGCCATGTCAGCATTATAGAACAAGTCCACGTAATTGCAATACTCATTCGCAGATTACCGTACTTGTGCTGCCAGCCAAACCCCTACCCAGGCATCATCGCTGGGCCGAAGGAATCTATAAAGAGTGCGGGCCCTCCTTTCGCCTGGTCCTTGACCCGAACACCCGCTTCGAGCGTCCGGCCGAGGTTCTTCGCTTCTCGTCACGGCTGGAATCGATCGGCAACATCCAGTGCTTTGAGGATCCCGTCCCTCGGCGGAACCTGAACTGGTACCGTCTTCTCAGGGAGAAAACCACGATTCCTATCGCCCTGCACGTGGCGTTGCCGTACATCGAGCTGGGGCAAATGATGCAGGACGTCATCAAGGCGATCCAGCATGAGGCGGTGGATTATTTCAATTCAACTGCGGTATCGCCAACTTCGTTCGTATGGCTGACATTGCCGACGCTGCGGGCATTCCGTGCTGGCACGGCAGCGAAGCAGATCTCGGAATCCTGGAAGCCGCATACTTACACGCGTGTGCGGCGGCCAGAAACTGCACTTTGCGGAGCGACATCTTAGGTGAGCTGGTGCGCAAGGATGACCTGATTCGTGAAGCTCTGGAAATTCGTGAGGGTCGCATGCGGGTGCCGCAGACGCCGGGATTGGGAGTGGAACTCGATTTCGAAGCGCTCGCGAAATACCGCGTATCCTAAGAACTCGATGAATACAGATCGCAACTCACCTGCCCGAAGGTCTCAAGAAATCCCACCAAAAATTATTCGAGATAACTGTTACACTGTTCACAATAGCCTTTAAAGAGATTCTTAAAACTAATTCGTCAAACAACTTGACATTACGGAGATAGGCAGAGTATAAGGCCCGTCAGCTTAGTTTCGACGGCGTGAAAAGTAAGCACTAGGGAGGGTTTCATGGCGCTGAAATCGGAGATGCCCACCAGGTCCGATATGCGTAGGGCACTTTACTTCACCTTTGGTGTTTTATGGGCGCTGGCGTTTCTGGCCACACGTGGTTATCCACAAACTGCGACATCCAAATTGGTCGGTGTGGTTACTGACAGCACCAGCGCCGTTGTTCCCGAAGTCAAGATCACGGTGACCAATATGGGCACCGGAATTTCGCGCACCACCGTGAGCAATGCCCAAGGCGAGTACACGGTTCCCTTTCTGGATGTCGGCAAGTACAAGTTAATTGCCGAGAAGGCGGGATTCCAGACGGTCACCGTGCAAAGTGTTTCGCTGGCCTACGAGCAAACGGTCAGAGAGGACGTCACCCTTCAGGTGGGAGCGGTAAGCCAAGAGGTGACGGTGCAGGCAGCGGCGCCGCTTCTCAACACCGAGAATGCCACCCAAAACGCCGTTATCGATCAGCAAAAACTTAATGACCTCCCCTTAAATGGACGGAACTTCATTCAACTGACCCAACTGGTCCCCGGGACCACGCCGGGCAACGCGGGGGCCGGTAATACCTCGTTCACACTGCAGGGATTTGCGGTCAGCGCCAACGGGCAGCGGGATTTCAACAACACCTACACGCTGGATGGCATGAACATGACCGAGAGCCGGAACCCCTCTCCCGCTTTTAACCCATCCATTGATGCACTTCAGGAATTCAACATGCAGGTGGGTTTGTACGGCGCCGAATACGGCACCAGGGCAGGCGCCCAGGTTGATCTCGCCCTGAAATCCGGCACCAATAAGTTTCATGGCGACGTTTACGAATTCCTCCGCAACTCGGTACTTAATACCCGCAACTTTTTCAGTAACGCTCGCGGCGCCACTGTCCCGCCCCTTGACCGCAGTCAATTTGGAGCGACGTTGGGCGGCCCCATCCGCAAGGATCGTACTTTCTTCTTTGCCGCGTACGACGGGACTCGCCAGGCAGCACGCACCCTTCTGACCGGTGTGGTGCCGACCGCGGCCATGTTGCAGGGAGATTTCTCCGCGGTGACGAAGCCGGTTATCAACCCTGCTACCGGCCTGCAATTCCCAGGGAATATGGTCACCGGCATCAACTCGATCTCCAAGACGCTCGCGGGTTACTACCCGGCTCCCACCCAGGCCGGAGTTACCAACTATACGCGGCTGGCGCCGGCCTTTGATAACGACGATCAGTTCTTTGCCCGAGTCGACCATCGACTGACTGACAAGGACAATCTTTTCGGCCACTTCGCCTATGCGAAGCGGGACACGCTGAGTCCTGCGGCCATCAATCCCTTTGGCACGCTCAACCCGTTCAAGGCGGTAAATTTCAGCTTGCAGGATACTCACATCTTCACTCCGACCATCGTCAACCAGGTTCAGATCGG
Source organism: uncultured Acidobacteriota bacterium (assembly GCA_963794295.1). Lineage (GTDB taxonomy): Bacteria > Acidobacteriota > Thermoanaerobaculia > UBA5066 > DATFVB01 > DATFVB01. The sequence continues at coordinate 16,055 of CAWCDE010000006.1, read as the reverse complement.
GTACAACCGGTACCATCGGGAGATCGATTCGCAGCAACGGTTCCCCAGTGTTGCCAGCACGCTGGCGCTGCCGGGCGAGCCGGGATTTGGATCCACGCCCGGCAGCGCCAGCGCTTGCTGGCAACACTGGGGAACCGTTGCTGCGAGTCGATCTCCCGATGGTACCGGTCGCACCCGATCTGAACCTGGTCGACGATGGTCGGAGTGAAGATGTGAGTATCCTGCAAGCTGAAATTTACCGCCTTGAACGGGTTGAGCGTGCCAATCGAACCCACCCCCGGCTTCGGCACGCTGCGGTCACCGCAGCACGTACCCGGACGAGCACACACGTCGGTGCCTGCCTCAGCGGCCGCGCCAAGAGCGGCGCCGAGAGCGACAGCGACGCGTCCAGCGATGCAAGGCCCAATCGGCGGACAGGGTGTGCATGCATGACCTTTCCGCTGCGTATTGTGCTGCTGCTTGGGCTGGCGTTCACGGCGGTATGTGCCGCCGTAGTGCTCATTGCCGCGCGGCGTCGCGATGCCGATATTGCGACCATCTATAGCCGCATGTGCCGGCTCGCGAAGTTGCTGGCCCGAGCACCGCATACGGGACAGACGCCGATGGAATTCGCGCGCGCAGCCTGCAGGCGCTGAGCGACGATGGCCGGGAAGACATCGATCGGATCACCGGACTGTACGTCGCGGCATGGTATGGAGCCGTCGCGCCGCTGCCGGAGGAATTGGCAGAGGCGCAGCTGGCGCTGCGGCGGCTGCGGCGTCACTGGCTTGTGTCGCGCTTCATCCCCCGCCGCGCGGCATACCGGAAATCCGCGAACTCTTCCGTAGTGCACCGCATACGCGTTGTTGCAACATAGCTTACACTGCCAGGGGCCAGCCTCTCTGGATCGACCCCGTGCCTCCCTGCCTGCTGTACAGCCGCATGGGGTACTACGTGGCGAACAATCAAAGCCCATGCAGTAGCAGAAGGACACTTGAGCCCGCGATGAAGATACAACCGGCTGAGATAGCTCTGCAGGATCGCCACAGCACTGCGGTAGCATACAGACAGACAATGCCTGCGGTGAAAGGGACTATCGCCGATGCTCAGGAGACGAACAATGTGATCGAGCAGTCCATCGTTCAGGGCCTGGTCACACGCTCGCAGAGCGGCTTCTATACCGTGCGTATCGAGGAGGGGCGATCGATACTCTGCACATTGCCCGGCCGATTCAAGCAGGGACGGCGTACGGTGAAGAGTCCCGTGGTCGTCGGAGACCACCTCTCCTGACATCCGCATCCCAGCGCGGAGAGGGCGTGATCGAGCGTATCTGCCGCGCCGCAACGAATTAGCGCGCAGCGGCAGCGGGCGGATCGGAGCTCAAGCAGGTGCTCGCGGCGAATCTCGACCTGGTTATTCTGGCCATGGCCCTGCGAGAGCCCCCTCTGAATAGGGCGCGGCTCGACCGCTTCCTGATCGCCGCCGAACAACAGGCATCTCCCCGGTGATCCTGCATCACGAAATTGGACCTGGGGACGCAGCGAAGAAGCGGAGCGAGGCACTGCGCCCATACCGCGATATCGGCTATCCAGCAGCCATCGACCAGCGCAACGGAGCGAGCGAGGGGATGGATCAATTGCGTGCACTGCTCAAGAACCGTATCAGCGTGATCGATCGGCGCCTCCGGCGTCGGCAAGTCGACCGTCGCTCAACGCGCTGCAACCCGGCTTGCAGTCTGAAGTTTGCCGCGATCAGCGCCGTCGACAGGCAAAGGACGGCACACTACTACCTCTGCGGACCTTATCCCCTTGATTTCGGCGGCTACCTGGCCGATACGCCGGGCATACGCGAATTGGCTCCCTGGGATCTCAGCGCCGAGGAGTTGCCCCAGCTATTCCCGGAGATGCGTCCCTACCTCGGCGCCTGCCGCTTCGGGCGTTGCACGCATCTGCATGAGCCCGGATGCGCCGTGCGGCGCGCACTCGAAGAAGGATTCATCGACGCGGATCCGGTACCATAGCTATGTGAAGATCCGCACCGAGGATCTCAAAGAGAACGGCAGATCCGGGCGGTGACGTGATCCTTGCCGCGCTCTGAACCATCCTCTGTACGCTGAAGCACTGATCGGGTGCCGCGGCACGCGACAAGTGGTCCGATTTTTTTCTGCGCGGCTATCATGGGAAACAGGCTCCTTCATTCTAGTCCGGTCAACCATTCGAGTCCGGTCAACGGGTAGACGCAGAAGAGTCCGCAATGGTCCTTGTTCCTGGTATGAATAAGTACCGGATTCGGCGCACTTCGGAGCGAGGAACCCATATTTCCCACTATGCACTACATCCGAAAAGCGACATGATGCGTTCTGCAGACATCCCCGGAATTTCACGTAGAGTATCTTCGCATGATCAGGCGGGCCGGCACGGAGCCGGAAGTATAAGTTGCACGAGGGCGTGTACGGCGGGATGTACGGAAGCAGAGACCACACAAGAAGCTAATTAGGGAACAGAATAGTGGAACTCTCACTGGAAACTGCAATCAGGAGTGATCAAAACACTGTGCAGCGAGTGCCATACCAACTGGATAGGCTCGGCATCATCATGCGCCCCGAGGCAGATAATCCGCTTGAGGCCGGCGGTGTGCTGAATCCCGGAGGGGCACGGGCAAAGGACGGCAGCTACATCCTCTTTCCACGCCTCGTAGCCCCCGGCAACTTCTCGCGCATCGGTGCCGCGCGCATGACGTATGATTCCTCCGGCGTGCCTATTGGGGTCGAACGGCTTGGCGTGGCCCTTGAGCCCAGGGAGCCGTACGAAATGAATGATCTGACCGGCGGCGGCGTGGAAGATCCACGAGTGGTCTACGTGCCGTTGCTGGGAAGCTATGTGATGACCTATGTGGCCTATGGTCCAATCGGCCCTCGTGCGGCAATGGCCGTGTCACGGGACCTGGTGTCCTGGGATCGCCTGGGTTTGATCGACTTCGCTCCGCTCGGCGGGGCCGACATGAGTATGTATGCAAATAAGGACCACGTGCTCTTTCCCGAACCGGTTCCAGGTCCTGATGGACGGCTAAGCTTGGCGCTGATTCACCGCCCATGTTCCAGCAACTGGATATGTTCGGTACGCCGGTCGGCGCGCCGCCGCCCGACATCGCGGACATTCGCTGGAGCGAATGGATCTCGTTTTGCCCGCTCGACAATATTGATTGGGCGATACCGGGCTCGGCCAAAACAGCCGCATTTCGGCGATCATTCGCTGCTGATTGCGCCTCACGAACACTGGGAGTCTTCCAGGATCGGTGCCGGCACGCCACCTGTACGGCTGCCCCAAGGATGGCTGACGATGTACCACGGGGTGGAGTTCATCTACAGGGCCGACGGATCACCGGGACTGCGCTATTCGGCGGCAGCACTGCTGCTTGACGCCGATGACCCACGCCGGGTGCTCTATCGCTCGCCTACACCGACGCTTGAGCCGCTGTTGCCGGAGGAATGTGCCGGAGTCGTATCGAACGTCGTTTTCCCTACTGCACTTGACCTACGAGAGACCTATATTGACGTCTACTACGGGATGGCCGACCGCTGTATAGGCGCCGCTCGTATGCAGCTCCCACAATAGCGCATACGCACATCAGCACACGAGCAGAGAGGTCGTAGGGAGATGTCCCTCCAAGGACATCTCCCTACGACCTTGATACTATGAGTCATACGTTCCGTCCGCCACCTATGACTCATAGAGAACTATCCTCTTGCACTACATGCCCGTCCAGAGTCAGCAGGCCACTCTCTATCAGGTCAAGGTAAGCAAGTAGGTAGCAGACTATGGATTCTGCACCCATGTTTTCATTCAAGCCGCGCGGGGTGATGGCGTCATAGCACCCCCAGGTTGTCGTGTCGAGGAGCGAGCTGCCGAGCGCGTTGAGCCCGTGAAACCAATCAAAGGCCGCTAGAGCGCGCTCGCGCCAGATAGGATCGCCTGTCACCCTCAGAGCGATCAGCGCCGCCTCGACGGTGCCCTGAGCGTCCACGCACTGCTCGTCGAAGGCGGCCTTTTCACCGCCGCGCGGATACCAGCCGTTCTGGCCTACCAGACGCAATTCGCCGGCTGCGTTGAACAGAACGGACATCAACCACTCGAGCGAGGACAGTCCAACCTCCAGGTACCGTGCTTCCCCGGTCAGCTCATGCGCCAGCAGCAGCGCTGCCGGCATACTGCCGTTGCAGTAGACAATGCCGCTTCGAACCAGCGCCAATCGGGCGCGGCTTCGGCGTCGAAGCGCGCGACAAGCCGATCGGCCAATGCGCGTGCCTGCTTGAGCAGCAGTCATCGCTCGAGTGATGAGCACGGTGCGAGATGGCAAACAGCGCGAAGGCCCATGAGCGCGGGAAAGCCGTCCTCGAGGCGACGGGAGGCTGGAAGCGAAAGAGAAATGAGGCTGCCCCGGCAAAACGCGGCTCGGGGAGTAACGGGCGGCGTGAGCCAGCGCCCACAACACGCGTCCTTGCGCGTCGTCGGAACCGCGATCGTCGCGCCAGCGCCGATCATATGCCAGAAAGTTGTGATACGTGCCAGTCCTCGCGCGCAGCATAGCGCAGATAGGATAGATAGGTGTAGGCCTCGCGGGGCAACGGTGTACCGCGTAGAGCGGCATGAGCCACGCATACCATCAATGCGCGCGCCTGGTCATCCACGGAGTACCCGTGCACGGGATCGGGCACGCTGTACAACGCATGCTGCACCAGTCCGGTGTCATCGGTCATGCGCTGGAGATGGTCGAGATGCAGCGGAGGGTAACGATTCATAGTACAATCAGCGTACCAGTCCTGAGCTTCGCCTCGCCACTCCCTATCCGGCTAGGTGAAGAATAGCGAGCTCTATGTAGAAACGCATAGGATTTGAGCCCACAACGTGAGTCCGTATTGCCGTCTTAATCGACCGTGATCCCTCGCCTAATCTGTTCTCGGTTCGGGCGGCCCCGGAACCCTTCATTGAGCCGGGGGAAGCCCTGGTGCTCGGCGGGCGCGTCACGCCGGTGACCATGCGCGATCTGGCGTTGCTGCACTGCTCGCCCGCCCAGGGTGCAGGGGCCGACCCGGTACGCGACTTCACCCTGGTGGTGCTCCACCACATGGACTGCGGGATCACGCGCCGGGCCGGATCCCCTGACCGGCTAGCCGACTATTTCGGCATCGCGCAAGACCAGCTCCAGGCACAGGCGATCGCGGACCCCTATGCCTCGGTTCGGGTGGGCATTGCGGCCCTGCGCGCGAACCCCAACGTCCCGGGCGAACTCGTCGTCTCGGCCTCGTCGACGAGTCGCGACCGGACTGGTCGAGACCGTCGTGGCGCCCGCGCCGCTGCGCGCCGACGGCAGCGGCTCCTGACGGCCCGCCTCGCCATCGTCTCGCCTGGGACAGCCTCCTCCGGCTGCCTCCGGCAGGATCACCGGGTTGGGGCCAGTGACCTGTGAGCAGCCGAGAACGCGGCGGCAACTCCAGCGCGGCACGCACCCTGGGCGGCGCCTCGACAAGCGGGCGATCCCATCCAGACAGGTTGTACCGGCGCCCTTCGCATGAAGGGCGCCACGGCTGTCGAGAGCACGGAGTATCACCAGCACGCAGGCGCCGTCTGGGGTGTGGAAACGGGCGGGCATGGGTCGCCATGCGCCACTGCGACTGCTGCGCGCCGGTCGCGTCCGGCATATGCGCGATCAGGTGACTGTTCTGCGCGGCGTTGGGGGCCGTTCCCTGCTCGACGTAACTTCCGGCAGCGGCGAGCAGTACGGTACCTGCGAGGATCGGACCGACGATGGTGAAGAGCGTATGCAGCAGGCGTTTCATGTGCAGTCGTCCTATCTCGCTCGTGATGCGTGTCAGATGGTGCATCATGGAGTGGAGTATGGGTTGGCGGGCGCCGGCAGACCACGCAGATTGCAGGGATGTGCCGCGGGGTTGGCCTCAGCGGGCTGTTCCCGCGGGTGTGACCGGTAGGCGGGATGCGGCAGGTACCGTATGGCGCATGACCTGTGGGGCCACGCAGGAGCCAAGGCGGATAGAGTACCCCATGCCGGCTGATGAAGACGCGCGCTCCTTCGGTGCCGTGCTCAGACGCGGCCGGCAGGCTGCCGGGCTGACGCAGGAAGTGCTTGCCGAGCACGCCGGGGTGAGCATCCGCAGCATCCAGGCGCTGATAGCTCTGGAAGTGCAATTTATCGGCTTAGCGCCGTCCGCCCCGTGCAGTTGGCTTGAGTTTAGCGTACCTTCTGAACAATAGGCTAAGCTACTCGTCATCCGAGCTATGCGACGACCCGCATTTCCGCGGTGAGGTGCACCGACGCCGGGTGCGCATGCGGTAGTTTTGCCGAGCCGCGAGAACAACCTGTGCTGCTGACCGGTTCCACGCTCCCGCTGCTCCAGGGGTTAGGGCAACGAAAGCTTCGCGCAACAGCTACGTGTGGCACAACAGCATGACAGACGGAGTTCCAGTAGCTCTTGGCGGATTCGAACCTGTGGTACCGGTCGCCCCTGAACCCCAGCAGTCCGTGCCGGCTCGGCGCATTGCGGCAGCCGGCCTCACCGGTGCCGGAGTGGCGCGGCATGGCCTGCCCTGCTTCTCCCTGCCCGCCGGCGGATCGCTGCTTTTCAAGCGGTAGGGGCTCAAGTTTGACGCGTTTGTGCCGATGCGAAAGATCGAGGCCCGACTGGCGCGGCCTACCCACGGCGGTAGCGCGGACCGAAGTAGCGCCCTGGTCGATGAGGAAACGTGACGATGTCCTGGTTCACCAACCTCCGGCTCTTCTGGAAACTCATGCTGGTCACGCTGCTGATCCCGTTGGCGGTGTCGACCATGGCCGTCACCGGGCTCAGCAGCTCGAGTGACCTCAAATACCAATATGACAATCTCTACGGCTTCATGCTGATCCCGATCATGGCCCTGGATGCCGGCCATCTCCATCTCGCCAACCTGGGGTCGACGACCGTTGCCGCTGCAGAAGGAACACACGCGGCCGACCGTCGCAGCACGGAGGAGAAAACGATTCGGACGGAGGACGCAGCGACCGTCGCGGTGATTGCCGAGTATGAAGCCGACTGGGTGACCACGGGCAGCCCGCAATTCACGTCGGACCTGCGAGCTGCCGGGAAGCTGGGACTGCAGCAGGAGGAACTGGCCAGCCTCAAGGCGTTTCATGCCGGTCATGACGCGTACGCCCCGCTGCGCGATGCGCTGCTTGCCGGCAAGCCGGTCGACGGGCAGAAGCTCCAGGCCAGCGTGGCGGCCATGAGCGCCGCCTTCGACCGCCTGGTGCAGGTCAATAGGGCGTTCGCCGACCTCTCCAATGCCAGTGCGCAGGCTGCTATCCAGCAGATGCGCCGTGCGATTGCTCCTTGTCGGCGTGTGTCAGCACGGCTGCTCGCGCTGCTGGTGACCTGGTTCCTCGCGCGCGCTCATCGCCCGTCCTCTGCAGCGACTGACCGGCGCGGCGCGGCGACTGGCGGTCGGGGACCTCGCCGTCGACGGATGTACTGCCGCCGGCCACGCGCGATGAAGCCGGTGTCCTGAGCACCTCCTTCCGTGACCTGGTCGCCTACGAGCAAGAGATGGCCGCAGCAGCCCAGACCCTCGCGTCGGGCAACCTGACCCTCACCGTGGTACCAAAAGGCGCGGACGATGTGCTCGGACACGCCTTCGTCACCATGATCGACAACTTGCGCGACATGATTGGCCAGGTCGCGCGCTCCTCGGAGCAGGTCAACAGCGGCGCCACCCAGCTGGCGCAGGCGACCCAGCAGGTCGGGCAGGCCAGCACCCAGATTGCCCGGTCCATCGAAGAGGTGGCGCGCGGCACCAGCGAGCAGAGCAAGGACAGCGCCGCGGCCATCGAGCAGATGACCGCGCTGAACGCGGCGGTCGAGCAGGTGGCGGGCGGCGCCGAGGCCCAGCGCGCAGGCGGTGGGGCAGGCCAACGCGGCGATCGCCGTCCTGCGGGAGGCGCTGGGCGACACCACGCGCAGCGTGGAGGCGGTGACGCAGCGCCGCCGGCCGGGCGGCCAGCACGGCCAAGGAGGGCGGGGCGGCGGTGGCCCAGACCATCAGCAGCATCGAGAGCGTGCGCGCCGCCGTCAGCAAGAGCGCCGAGCAGGTGGCGGCGCTGGGCAAGCAGCAGCCAGGAGATCGGCCAGATCGTGGACGCCATCGACGACATCGCCAGCCAGACCAACCTGCTGGCCCTGAACGCGGCCATCGAGGCGGCGCGGGCCGGCGAGCACGGCAAGGGCTTCACGGTGGTGGCGGCCGAGGTGCGCAAGCTGGCCGAGCGGTCCAGCAGCGAGACCAAGGAGATCACCCAGCGCATCAGCGGCCATCCAGCAGCAGGTGGCGGACGTGGTGCGGGCCATGGCAGGTGGGCAGCAGCGAGGTGGAGAAGAGCGCGGCGCTGGGCCGGCAGGCGGGCGAGGCCCTGGCGAGCATCCTGGGGGTGGTGGAGGAGACGCATGCCCAGGCGGCGGCCATCACCGGCGGCGGTGAGCACGATGACGGCGGGCGTGGCGGCGGTGCAGAGCGCCTCCGCGCACGTGGCCGACGGTGGCGGCGGAGACGGCGGAGGCGGCCGGGCAGATGCGGGAGGGTGCCCTGCGGGTGCAGGCGTCGGTGGAGAGCATCGCGGCGGTGAGCGAGCAGAGCGCGGCCGGGGCGGAGGAAGTGAGCGCCTCGACGGAGGAGCAGAGCGCGAGCGCCGAGCAGATGAGCGCGGGTGCCCAGGAGCTGGCGGCGCTGGCCACCGGGCTGCAGGAGCTGGTGGAGCGCTTCACCCTGGACGCGACGACTGCGACACCGCAGGTGGGCGCCGAGCAGAAGGTTCGCCCGATGCGCGTGGCCTGATGGTGAGGCAGTAGGAGGGGGCACACCTCAGACGAGGTGTGCCTGGAGGGCATCCTGCAGGCGCTCCGCTCAGGAGAAATAGCGCTGCTAGGCGCCGCGGCGGCGATTGGCCGGATCGCCGCATTGGGTTGAAGCGCCAGCTACAAGGTGATCGTGAATTTATCGCGGAAGCTTTGGTTTGACCGATCCCGAGACCACTACATCGGGCACCAAGCAGTGCCGGTCTGCGTGTTGGGCGCCACGGTCCAGATATTGGGAGCAACTGGTAGCATCGGCCACTCCCACGCCGTTGATTGTGCCCTCGTTGTGCGTGGTGCCATCCGGATAGCTCACGGTAATAGTAACGGCGGATCCGGCAGACAGACCCGCACGATCACCTGCTGGGTACCACCGACGCGCACACTGCTGTTGTAGAGCAGCGTGAGCGTCAGTACGCTTGGTGTGGCAGTGAGCGGCGCCGTGGGCGTCGGCGCTACCGTGGGAATGACGGTGCCGATCCGCCGCAACGTGGGAACGGCCTTCGGCGTCGAACTGGGAAGTGGCGTGAGCGTCGGCGTCGGCACGTGTACGCCCGAAGCGGCCAGCCACGCGTTGTTGAAGGTATGGTTGAAGACGTTGTTGACCACCGAATCCCCTGTCAAGAGCCGAGTTCGCGCTGCTGCAACAGCGATACATCGCTGAGCGCGGCACTGCCGAGCAGGAGATACGCGCCGTTGACGCTCACCGCCGAACCGCTGAATCCCTGCGGCAGAAGGCGAGGTTTCACGCCGATGGCGACCAATCTACTCTGCACGTCTTGCGGACCGGACGGGTCGAGCAATACGCGCACCGGCACCTGCCGCAGCACCGCGGCGCTGACCGCCTGAAGATAGCGGGACTGCTGAGGGTTTCGTCCATGATATCCAGCGACTGTGTCGCCTGATTGATCGACGAGATCAGGGCGATCTGGTAATCAGGGGGAGCCAGCACCGTCTGATGACCAAATCGATTGGGGGTCGCCGCTCCCAATCGTCGTAGAACACACTGGCAGCCTGGCGGATGTCCTCCCCGTCATGATTTACCAAGAGGAAGCGTAGTTGCGAGGCGCGCGCCTGTTCGGTAAGGGGTGCGTTGAACACCGAGTAAGTGTCGAGCTGTCGATCACGATGGCACTCTCGCCGGTGCGGGCAAACATAGGGTTGCCGCGGCGGTTCCAGACGTCTCGCCCGGCCAGCAGTGACAGCGTGCCCCGCTGGACGCCGAATGAGGATCCACCATCACCCGTACCGTTACACCGCGTCCCTCTGCCGCGGCCAGCGCGGCAATACCGGACCATCGGTCAGGGCGGAACTCTCCACCAGGATACGCTGCTGCGCCTGGCCAAGAATGTTCGGTAGGGGTCGAGTGTGGAACCCGTTCGACGATCAGGGTAAATGTTGCCGGCATATGCCGGAGCCAGCATCTAGCCTGTACCGGCTGAGAGCCAACACCAACAGCAGCGGAAACAGCAGGGTTCGCAGCACGCGTATCGATATCACGCCCTTGAGCGTAGTGAGATGATTCTGTGATGTCAACCTGAATGACTGTTGCGGCGTGCGGCCTGCTCTCAGTATCCACCAGGGACTACCCGCCGATAGAGCGTACCGTGATAGGAGATACCGTTCAATTCGACGTGCAGTCCGGCCGGCCCGCAAGAAAAGCGACGCGGTTCGCTGCCGCAGGCCGCGCGCTATGCTGTCCACCAGCCCATCGCTGAACGCCAGGTAGCAGACGCGGCGGCCATCGCGCAGAGCGCCCGCCGCCAGGCGCGTAGAGATCCAGATGGCGGAGAGTGTCCTTCACAATGACTACGCGGGCATCCGGATTGCCGTACCACGCGGACCAATTTGCGCAGGCTGGTTTCGCCGCAGTCAATCCACAGGCGCACGCGGCCGTCACGCAGCACCACAAGATCGGGTTTGAAGCGCTGGCCGACGGCGCGCTCCACCAGTGGTGCGCGCCGCCTGTACAGCAGAAAAGCCAGAACTTGAGGGCCACATGCCAGGTGCTCTCACCCGAAGGGCTGAGAAGATCACACGCGGGCCGCCGGCCGGCTCAAAAATGTAGTCACCGGGCATGCGAATGTACTTCCTGAGATCGAGTTCAACCACCACTGACACCGAGGTAGCCTACCCCGCCGCGCCCGACAATTTGAGCATAGGGCCTACAGCGTGAAACCGACCGCCCCGGCAGCGACGACTCTGAGGCCGCAGCCGTGTGGCACAGCGCGCTTGAACGCCGGTCCGTTGCACGAGCAAGCCAGATCAACCACAGCCCAGCCGGAGATCCGCACAGCCGCCGCTGGATATTTGCAATCGCAGGGAGAACCACCGAATTGACAATCGTCGTGCCGGTTGATGCGGAGCGGCCGGAGCAGCCGGCTATAGAACAGGCGGCAGCCGTGATCGGCGCCGGGCGGCCTCGTCGCCTTCCCGACCGAGACAGTCTATGGTCTGGGGGCGAATGCCCTCGACGCGGCAGCCGCACAGCGCATCTACCAGGCCAAGCAGCGAGCGGCAGTACCATCCCGGACCGCATCGCCGCCCTGCAGGATTTGGACCGCGTGGCAGCGCTGCGTACAGGTGGGAATGTTGCCCTGCTGGCTGGCGATCCTGGCGGAAGCCTGCTGGCCGGACCGCTCTCGCCGTGATCCTGCCGCGTAGGGAGGCTATTGCTGTCGCGACCGCGGGACGGCCAACAGTCGCCGTGCGCATGCCGGGCACCCAGTGGCCGTGGCGCTGATTCGCGCGGCTGGAACGCCGATAGCCGCGCCGAGCGCCAATACCTTCATGCATACCAGCCCTACCACGGCGCGTCATGTGCTGGATGACCTGCAAGGGCGTATCGACATGGTGCTGGACGGCGGGTCCGGCAACCCTTGGCGTCGAATCCACGGTGCTGGACCTCACGGAGCGAGATCCCGACAGTTCTGCGACCGGGGGGCATCGGCGTCGAGCGCTTGATTCATTTCCTCTGGAGAGGTTTTGATCGCGCAGCCAGCCACAGAAAGGAGCGATACGGCACAGCCGGAGGCGCTTCTTGCGCCCGGCATGCTGGACAAGCACTACGCTCCGCATGCGCCGATGATTGTACTGAGCGGGGCGCAGAACCCCGTGCGCGCGGAACTGATTCCGGCGCGCGCGCGCGTTCACAACCCAGGGTCGTCTGGCGGGCGCATTGGTGCCTGATGAGGACGCAGACGTGCTCAGCGCTGCAGTGCCGCGCGGTCTCGTTCTTGTGCGTCTGGGACCGGCCCGAACATCGGCGCGCCATCGCATGCCGGCTGTATGCCGCCATGCGCGAACTCGAAGCAGCCGGTGCTGAAGTCATTCTTGCCAGAAGCATTGAAGGCGGCGGCCTCGGGCAGGCCATTCAAGATCGTCTCGGCCGCGCTGCCGGCGGCGTGATCATCGCGGTACCGGAACAGTAGAACCCTGCACCGTCAGCGCGGCATGGTCGCCCGCTACTGACGGGAAAAGCGCTTTGCGGCGGTGGCCGCGAGACGCTGCGCACCCTTATGTGTGTAAATCTGTGTCGTAGCCAGGCTCGCATGACCAAGAATCTCCTGCACGTCCCGGATATCCGCGCCGGCCTCGTTCAAGAACTCCGTGGCCACGAAGTGACGGAACGTATGTGGCGTGGCACGAATGCCCTCTGCACGCGCCAGCGCCCGCACCACCGATTGGATCTGGCGTGGCGAGAGACGCAGTGACTCCCGCGTCCGCGTGACGTCCCTCCTGCACAACTGCGCGATATGTGCATTGTCATGGTGCAGGAACAGCGGCGAAAAACCGTCGTCGCCGCGCGATCGAGATAGGCGTTGATCGCCGACAAGGCATCGGGAGAGAAGAAAACCAACCGCTGCCGGCCCCCTTGCCGCTGATGAGGGCCTGTGCCCGCTCCCAATCGATGTCCTCGCGCGAAAACCGGCTACCTCGGAGACCCGCATACCGGACGCGAACAGCGTGTGCACAATCGCGCGGTTGCGGGCCGCGATCAGATGGGCCCGCGGCGTCTCGGCGGCCCCCAGCGCCCGATCGGCAGCGCGTAACAGCGCAGGCAGGCGCTGATCCGGCGCAGGACGAGGGCGTGACGCCCTTTACTGTCAGATCGCTGAGTTGGGCGCGTAACCGTTCCACGGTGCCCGGGTAGTGGCCATGGAGATCAGATAGCGGAAAAAGGCGGTGACGGCCGTGAGATAGGCCGCGCGAGTGGCCGGCTTACGGCCTGTACGCGTGGCATGAAGCAGAAAGAGGGCTACATCGGCCGGCTGCACGCTATCGACAGTCGTGGTCTGAGGATCACGCCCGCGGCCGGCGAGAAACGCAAAAGGAGCCGATTGAGGTCGGCATAGGTCGCACCGTGGCAGGCGAACGCCCGCGTAGCGTCAAATGATCCAGGTAGCGATGCAGCGCCTCGTCACAGGTAAGCGCTTGTACGACGCGCCTGGAGAACTCCGACAGCTGGTCCATAGACGTACTCTACCATGGTGCCTGCTTCGAGAGGGCACGCTATCCACGTACTCGGCTTGCCCTGCATCAGCGATGTGTATTGTATGCGTGCATCGTCTGCGCCTTGGGAACTTCTCGTTGCTTGCGTGCCTGCCGGCGTCTGCGCAACTGCAGCGCAACCAGCGTGGCGAACGTGCTCCAGAGGAAATACACCGCCACGTCGCTACAACAGATGGCGCGCTGCTATGCCGTCGGATGGCAAGAAATTGAGCCACATGTTTGATCCGCTCCGAGGCATCACCGCTCGGATTCTTCAGCGGCGGACCACCCATGGCCTGGTTGAAGCGCGAAGAATGGGAAACAGCCAGTAGGCAAAGCCGGTGACCGTGACGACAACCGAAACCAGAGATCGTGATGCAGAAATATCTTCACGGACATGTCAGTGCGCCTCCTTGCTGAATGGCACCGATTGTACGCGGTTCGCCACAGCGGGATAGCTACCCGATGGGCTAGCCAGATTGGCCGGAAGGGGAAAGAGTCACGTCCCCCGCGTGCACGATGCGGCACCTGCCATCGGTCGATCTGCACTACCAGGCCACCGTCGTCGGCCACTCGGCAAGCCAGCCCGTGAAGCGTGTGTGTCACGGCGTGTGACCGTACGTGCCGCCCCAAGGTAATCAGGCGCGCACGCCAGGCCTGGCGGAGCGCGGCGCGCGTGCTCAGGCACTGGAGACACCAATAGTCCAGACGCGCCAACAGCCCCGCCAGCAGATCTTCACGGCGTGCAGGCGGTGCCAGATGCGCATCGAGATAGGTGGCGGAAGCGGCCAACGAAGGGTCTACGGAACGCACATTGAGCCCGATACCGGCCAGCAGCCAGCGCTCGGTGTCGACCACCTGCGACTCTATGAGAATACCGCCGCACTTCTTGCCGGCGACCAGCACGTCGTTGGGCCATTTCAACGCTGCAGGTACACCTGCCGCGTCGACGTGTATCCACTACGGCTAACCCACAGGCCGGCGGCGCTGTCCACGGCTCCGAAAGCGCGCCCGAGGACGACGGTCACGGTGAGCGCACTGTACGGCTCGACATGCCAGCGGCGCGCGAGGCGGCCACGGCCGGCATATTGATAATCCGTGACTATCACCGCACCGGGAGGAGCCTGCTCGGGAACCAGATACGAGCGGCAAGATGTTCGTGGAATCCACGCTGTGCCGATAGATGATCGGGCACTGCGCCCAGCGACCGGACGCCGTGCTGCTGGACCTCCGGCCAATGCAGTGCCGTGCGTCCATAGCGAACTGCCTCCACAAAAGGAGAGAGCGGGGGGACGTTTGTCCCCCGCTCTCTAGTTGCTCTCGGCTGACAGTGCCACCCAGCGAGCAACCAGTGTGTTAGGCGAAAATCACCTTACCCATAATGTCGCGAACTGGGTGGACTCGCACGCCGAGGCAACTATGACTACCCATATTCGCATCACCTCCTTTCAGTTCTAAGGTGTCTAAGGAAATGATACCTGGAGCCGATACCCGTGTCAAGCAACTATCTGGATGTATTTGCATCTCCAGCGCCAAATGCCCGCAATTCGTGCAGCCGCGCGAGACGCGCACCGGTTCCAGCATCGCCGCGCAGGGGGCAGGCAGGTCAAGACAGAAATGGATTGTGCCGGCGCTCGTCGCCAATTGTAGTGGTGGGACCGTGCCCGGGGTAGACGATAGTCTCGTCCGGCAGGGGAAGTACTTTGCTGCGAATGCCGGCCAGGAGCAACGCTGATCTCCACCCGGCAGGTCTGTACGGCCCGATCGAGCCGCGGAACAATACATCGCCGCCGAAGCAGCCGGGGCGATAGAGGCAGATACTGCCAGGGCTATGGCCCGGCACGTGCAGCACCTGCCAGGTCTGCCCGGCAAGCGTTACACGACTCCCTCGGCAAAGAAGCGGTCGGGCGGGGGCGACGGGCGCACTGACAGGCCCCAGCGCGCAGCAGAGTCGGGCGCCGTCGGCCAGCAGCTGCCGCATCGGCCGGATGCAGATACAGGGGTGCCTCGGGAGCACGCTCATGCCAGACGCGTTTCCCACCACGTGGTCGAAATGGCCATGCGTATTGACGATCGCCTCCAGGCGCAGCCCGTGCGGGATAAGAAAGTCCCAGGCCGGGTCGCTGTCAAAGGAAGGGTCTACGATAGCGGCCGCGACAACGCGCCGCGTCGTACAGCACGTAGACGCCGTTATCCATCGGGCCGCAGCGAAACGCCTTTAGTGCAAGAGTCATCAACGGGTTCCTTTTTGCTGGCCGCGCGAAATGATGCGCGAAAAGTTGCTGATAACGCAGACGCGCTATGCAGCGTCGTGCAGTACCTTTCTTAGGGTGTACCGCAGCGAGAAGCGACACGCCAGCGCATGGACGGGCGTGAGGACGAAGTGAGGGCATGGATACTCGGAGATAGATTAACCGCGCTGCAGGCGGGCTTTCAGTTCCCTGAGCAGCGGATCAGCCTGGATAGCGTACTGTCCAGGCCTATCTTGCGGCGATCGGCGAAACGGACCGGTTGTTTGCCGCGGAAGACGGCATCGTGCCGCCTACGGCGATTATGGCGCTGTCAATGCGCGGGCTGGCCGGTCTGCTGGCAGCACGCCCGGGAACGCTGCATATGTCCCAGCGTATCGCCGCACGGAGCGTGGTGCCGGTACGGTCCGGAGTCAACGCGCGCTTGTCGGTGAAGAACCGAT
>CAWCDE010000005.1:0-54560 GCA_963794295.1 uncultured Acidobacteriota bacterium | reverse complement strand
ACCCGCCGCGATCTGGTCGAAGACCCGCCGGTCCCGCATCGCGTCGAGGGCGTGCGCCGGAGCATCGCGGCGTCCCTCGCGCGCCCTCGCCGGCCTCGGCGCCCGCGGGCTCGCGGCCGCTGCGCCTCCGAGCGGCCGCTTCCTCCGCGCCGAGGCGAGGAACGCGAGGGCTCCGTGCGGCGGAACTTTGGGGCGCCCGAGAACCCCGCGTCTCCGGATCGAGCCGCCGCGGAGCTCCGCCTCGACCTGGTCCGAGAACGCCGAGTCGAGGGGCGCGGCGCTCTCCTTCGGGGGGAGAGGCGATCGTGGAGCGGACGGCGGCTTCGACCTGCTTCGCCTGCGCCTCGGCCTCGGCGCGGTGGCTCTTCCAGTAGTCGGCGATCCGCGGCAGGAGCGTGCGCATTCCCGCGCGGCCGTGCGCGTCTCCCGGGGGAAAGTACGTTCCCGCGAAGAACGGAAGCCCCTCGGGCGTCAGGATCGCCGTGAGTGGCCAGCCCCGAACGCGTCAGGAGCTGGCACGCCGTCATGTAGACGTTGTCGATGTCGGGGCGCTCCTCGCGGTCCACCTTGATCGAGACGAAGTCGCGTTCATGACCGCCGCGATCTCCGCGTTCTCGAACGACTCCTGCTCCATGACGTGGCACCAGTGGCAGGTCGAGTAGCCGATCGACAGGAAGATCGGCTTTCCTCCTGCGCGCGCCTCCGCGAACGCCTCATCGCCCCAGGGATACCAGTCCACGGGATTTCCGGCGTGCTGGAGCAGGTAGGGGCTCGATTCGTGCGCCAGACGGTTGGCTCCGCCATCGCGGACGAGGCTAGCACCAATGCGACGATCGCCGTGCGGAGCGCCCGGCCGGTCACCGGCGGCCGGCGATGTCGTCCAGCGTGACGTTCAGGACGAAATCGCGCTCCGCGGTGAGCTTCCGGAACGTTCGGCGCAGGATCCGCGCGACGCGATCGGTCCCCTCGGGACCCACAGAGAGGAGATCGGCGAGACCGCCGCCAGGACCCGCGAGAGCGGGATCCGTCCGAGCGGCTGCGCGACGTGGAATGCCTCGTCGCGGGCTCCCTCGAGGAGGCCGCTCTCCCGGAGCTGGTCCGCGAGCGCGTCGAGCTCGGCCGACGGGCGCCCGAGCTCCCGCTGGAGCTCCTCGAGGCGGACCGGCGCCTTCGCCGCCCGGAGCAGCAGGCGAACCGCGAGCTCCGCGCGGCCTTCCCCTCGCGGGTCAGCGTCGCGATGCGGCCGGCGTCGAGCACGAAGGTCAACTCGACGCCAGCGAGCACGAGCTCCCAGAAGAGGAAGAGGGCGATCAGCAGCAGCAGGACGAGGGAGAGCGACCTCGTAGATGATGTTGATCGTCGGGAAGATCTTGAAATAGAGCGTGAAACCGAGCTTGATGACTCGGAGGAGCAGCGCGACGATCACCGCGGCGATCGCGGCCGAAGGCCAGGACACGGGGGCGTTCGGGATGAACTTGTAGAGGAGAGTGAGCGCGGCCGCCACGACGAGAGTCGCGAAGAATCGGTCCGCGACCGCCGACGTGAAGAGGTTCTCGAACACCGCCCGCTTGCGGAGCTCCGCGAGCCCGGTGAGGAGCTCGCCGATGAGGAGCGCGCCGATGAAGAGGCCCATGGTGTACGTCGCGACGCGGGCGAGGAGGCGCTTGCGCTTGGGCGCTCCCCAGACGTGGTTGACCGTGTTCTCGATGATGAAGATGAGGCGCAGCGACGTGGCGATGAGCGCGACGAGACGATCCCCGACACGGCCTTGGCCGAATCGATGAACTCCCGCAGGTTGGCGGTGATCCGCGCGCTCTGGTACGGAAGCGCGAAATTGATGGCGTCGAGGATCGCGCGGTCGTTCTGCCGGAAGAACGTAGCCAGGAGCATCGCGAGCGTCGCGACGAGGGGAACGGCCATGACGAGGGTCGAGAACGTGAGCGAGGCGGCGAGATCGTCGCCGCGGTCCGCGTAAAAGCCCTTGAGGGTCTGGACGAGAACGCGGCGGAGCCGGCGGAGCCCGCCGCGGCCGCCGTCGCTCACGGCAGCTCCTCCGACTGGTTCTGGGCCGGGAGCGACACGTCGAACCGGAGCTCGGCGCGGATCCGCTCCGCGAGCGCCCGGCGCGCCGGGTCCTCGCCGTGAACGAGAAACGTCCGCCGGGGAGGCTCCGGGATCTTCGAGACCCATTCGAGGAGCTCCCCCTGGTCGGCGTGCGCGGACAGCGACGGGATCTTCTCGATCCGCGCGCGCACGGGGACCTCTTCCCCGTGGATCCGCACGGTCTTCGCGCCGTTCTCGATCGCCCGTCCGAGCGTTTCCTCCGCCTGGTAGCCGACGAACAGGAGCGTCGTCGAGGGATCGGGGAGCCTGATCCCGAGATGGTGCAGGATCCGGCCGCCGTTCAGCATTCCGGAGGCGGAGATGATCACCCCCGGTCCCTTCCTCCGGTTCAGCCCCTTCGATTCGTCGATCGTCCGCACGAGATGGACCCATCTCCCGTCGATCGGAGAGAGGTCCTGGTCCTCGAGCTCGCGCGTCTCGAGATCGTGTTCGGTCGTGAAGTCGCGGTAGATCTCGACGGCCGAAACGGCCAGCGGAGAGTCGACCCAGATCGGCAGATCGCCGGGGATCTTCTTCTCGCGCTGGAGCCGGCGGAGGTAATAGAGGACCTCCTGGGTGCGACCGACGGCGAAGGCGGGGACGAGGAGCATCCCGCGCGCGGCGATCGTCTCGACGACGACGCGCTCGAGCGCCGCGATCGGGGATTCGGCGCCGTGCATCCGGTCGCCGTAGGTCGATTCGAGGAGGAGGGTTCCCGCCGCGAGGATCGGCTCCGGGTCCTTGAGGATCGGCACGTCGCGCCGGCCGACGTCGCCCGAGAAGAGGACCGACGCGCCGCCGGCCCGGACGCGGATGAACGCCGCGCCGATGATGTGGCCGACGCGATGGAACGAGAATTCGACTCCCGTCAGGATCTTCGACGGCGAGTCGAAGGGAATCGGGGAGAGAAGCGTCAGCGCGCGGTTGGCGTCCTCCTCCGTGAAGAGCGGCTCCGCCGGTTTGTGGCGCGAGTATCCTTTCTTGTTCGCGTATCGGGCCTCTTCCTCCTGGAGCCGGCCGGCGTCCGGGAGCAGGTAACGGAGGAGCGCCCGCGTCGGCGGGGAGCAGTAGACCGGGCCGGCATAGCCCTGCCGGACCAGCCGCGGAAGGTAACCCGTGTGGTCGATGTGCGCGTGGGTGAGGAGCACCGCGCGGATCCGCGACACGTCCTCGGGAAACGGCTCCCAGTTCTTCGCGCGGAGCTCCCGTCCTCCCTGGAACAGCCCGCAATCGACGAGGATCGTGTTCTGGTCGGTTTCGAGGAGGTAGCGCGAGCCTGTGACGGTTCCGCACGCCCCCAGGAATGTCAACCGCTGCATTGCGGAGAAGATATCCCAGCCGTCCCTGTCGGACGGAGTTGCGGGTGGCGAGTGACGAGTCGAAAGTCGGGGCGCCAGCGGCGCCCGTTGCGAGCTGGGATTGAGACCCGGCTCGCGACCTTCGACCGAAAGACTCGTGACCGGGCCCCGACTCACCCACGGCACCGTTCTTGCGTTAAGCTCTGCCCTTCAATGGAGGATAACGTGGGCAAAGACTCCTTCGATAAAACGCGCGATTTCGTGGACGAGAAGATCGACCGGACCAAGGAATACCTCGGCGCGTCGTTCGCCAGGACGCGCGAACGCGTGGACGACCTCCTGACGGACGCGCGGAAGAGCTGGGGGCCGGTGAGCTCGCGACTCGACGATCAGTGGGAGGAGCTTTCCGAAGACCTCCGCAAGTACGTCAAGAGCAACCCGCTTCGCGCGATCGGCTGTGCCGCCGGGATCGGCCTGATCCTCGGACTCTGGATCGGCCGCCGGGGCGACTGATCGATCTCGCCGTGCGTCGCCGGCGGCGTTCCGCGCTTCCTCTCTGGGTCGCCGGAGCCGCCCTCGTGTCGCTCGTCGTCTATCTCGGCCGCCGCCGCGGGCGGCTCATGCTCGCCGCGCTGTCGGGCGCGCTGACCGATCGGGCGCTGCGGGCTCTGGCTGAGACGTTTCGCGAAGAAGAAACCGCATAGGAGGCGCGGCCATACATCGAGCCGGCCGGGCGCGGACAGCCCCGGGTCGCCCTCCGACGTACGCCACGGTACGCCTGCGGACGCCCCGGGGTGTCCGCATCCCGGCGGGCTCGCGTCTGGCCGCGCCTCTGCGCTTCCGCAACTGACCGGGCCCGCGTGGGCCGCGCTACTATTCATTCGATGACGTATCGCTCCGCCGGCCCCGCGCTGTCCACGTTCGCCGGCAGCGCGGGTTGAGCCTGCAAGCTGGGTCAGTTCGACCTTGCGGCCGTGCTCTCGAAAATGCCCCCCTCCCGCGACCCGAACCTGATCGCCGGGTTCGGAAGGTCCGAGGACGCCTCCGTCTACCGGCTGGGCGACGGCCGGGCTCTCGTCCAGACGGTCGACTATTTCACTCCGGTGGTCGACGATCCCCACCTCTTCGGGCGGATCGCCGCGGCGAACGCGCTCTCAGATCTCTACGCCGCCGGCGCGAAGCCGGCGCTCGCGCTCGCCGTCGCGGCGTTCCCTTCGGAGGTCCTGCCGCTCGAGGTCCTCGAGGCGATCCTTCGCGGCGGCGCGGAAACCGTCGCCGAGGCGGGCGCGACGCTCTCGGGCGGCCACACGATCGACCACGACGTCCCGTTCTACGGGCTCGCGGCGACCGGCTTCGCGCGCGAGAGCGACCTGACCGACCACGCGGCCGCGCGTCCGGGCGACGACCTCGTCCTGACGAAGCCTCTCGGCGTCGGCGTGCTCGTCTCGGCGGCGCGCGCCGACGCGCTCGGCGGGATCTTCCACAGGCGTCTCGTGGGCGACGACGCGCTCGGCCGGCTCGGCGAGCAGATGGCGGAGTTGAACGCCGCGGCATCGTCGGCGATGCCGGAGTTCGGCGTCCGCGCCGCGACCGACGTCACGGGATACGGTCTCCTCGGCCACGCCTTGAACCTCATGGAAGCCTCCGGCGCGACCGCCCGGTTCTCGCTCGCGCGCGTGCCGGTGATTCCCGAGGCGCGTCCGCTCGCCCGCCGGGGCATCGCCCCGGACGGGTCGCGGAAAAACTTCCGGAACCTGCGGCCGAAGACGTCCTGGACGGCGCCGTGGTCCGACGACGCCTTCCTCCTGATGGTCGATGCCCAGACCTCCGGCGGGCTTCTCGTCTGCGTTCCGGACGGGCGCGGCGAGGAATACGCCGCTCGCTGCCGGCAGGCCGGCGCGGTTTCGGCCGCGGTCGTCGGCAAGGTCGCCGCGCGGGGCGATTTGCCTCTCGCCGTCGAGCCCTGAGATCATCGGTTAGTCTTGTCTCCCCGATTCGAGCGTTGCGCCGCCCGGCCAGAGGGCGCCCGCGCCCGGACGGCTCTGGAAAGGAGCCCGTGATGGCCTCGGACGAGAAGTGGACCCGGGTGGCGATGGTGCCCGACGACGTCGAGGCGGACTTGATTCGCGGCTTTCTCGAATCCGAGGGGATCGAGGCGCAGATCGACAACCGCAAGTTCCACATGGAGCCGGTGAATTTCGGCGATCTCACCGGAATCGCGGTGCTCACCCGCCCGGAGGACCAGGAGCGCGCCCGTGCTCTCCTCGCCAAACGCGACCGCGAGTTCGACCGCATGCAGGACTCGGGGGACCGGAGCTCGATCCTCACGGATTCCGGGCCCGCTGACGCTCCGGAAGAGCCCGGGGACTGATGGAGCCCGGTTCCCGCGTCGGCCGTTTCCGGATCGAGCGCCCGCTCGGCCAGGGCGCGATGGGAAACGTCTACCTCGCCGTCGATCCCGAGATCGAGCGGCAGGTCGCGATCAAGATCGTGCGGACTGACCTGACCGATTCGGATCGCCGGGAAGAGGTCGAGACGCGGTTCCTGCGCGAGGCGAAGATCGCCGGCCGGCTGCAGCACCCGAACATCGTCACGATCTACGACGTCGGCCGCGAAGGGGACAGCACGTTCATCGCGATGGAGTACGTCGAGGGCCGGCCGCTCGCGAAGCTCCTCCGTCCCGACGTGCCGCTCTCGGACGCGCAGCGCCTCCTGATCGCGCGGCAGACGGCCGAGGCGCTCGCGCATGCCCATGAGCGGCAGGTCGTCCACCGGGACGTCAAACCCGCGAACATCCTGATCCGGAGCGACGGCGTCGTGAAGGTCTCCGACTTCGGGATCGGCAAGCTCCTGACGGGCGGCGAGGACGTGACGCGCACGGGAATGATGGTCGGGAGTCCGTCGTACATGTCTCCCGAGCAGATCCGCGGCGACACGCTCGACGGCCGCTCGGACATCTTCTCCCTCGGGGTGGTGCTCTACGAGATGTTCACCGGCGCCCGTCCCTTTCCCGGCGATACGGTGACCGCGCTCGTCTACCAGATCCTGCACACCGAGCCCCGCGATCCCGTCTCGGTCCGGCCGGACGTTTCGCCGATGGTCTCGCAGATCATCCGGCGCGCCCTCGCGAAGAAGAGGGAGGACCGGTATCCCGACGCGCGCGCGCTGCTCCGCGACCTCCACCGAGCGGGCGGAACGTCGCTCCGCGACTCCCGGCCGACGCCGGTCGCCCAGGAATTCCGGATGCCGGTTCCGACGCCGATCCCCGTGCGGACGGCATCGACGATCGGCGCCGCCGGGCCCGCGGCCGCTTCCGCGGCGGCTCCCGCGGTCGCTTCGGGCTCCGGGCCGACGGTCATCGTCGAGCGGCGGGGCGGCGCGGCACTGCTCTTCGGAATCGCCGCGCTCGTTCTCGCGGCCGCTGCATTCCTGTTCGTCATCACGCAGCCGCGGCGCGCCGCGTCGATCTTCGCGGCGGTCACCAGACCTGCCGCTCCGAAGACGACCGCTCCTCCTGCCACCGCCGCCTCCGCGACGTCCACGGCTGTTTCCTCGACGGCACCGGCGAGCGTTTCGGGAGCGTCGGCGACTCCCGTGCCTCCGGCTTCCCCATCGGCGCCCGCGACGACTTCGTCGCCCTCCCCGACCGTCTCGGCCGCGGCGACGACGTCCGCCGAGTCGCCCGTGGTCGGCCGCAGCAAGGAGAACAGGAAGAGCGAGACCGATGCCGCAGCCGCGCGTCCCTCACCGAAAACCTCTCCGGCCGTTTCCGTGCCGGTCACCGGAGCTCCCGAAGGCCCCGCGCCGGCGCCCGCCTCCGACGTCGTCTTCGACAACGTCTATCGGGCTCGCAAGGCCATGAAATTTCAGATCAGCCCGGACCAGGCGCGCCTTTCGGTCGACGGCAAGTACGTCGGCGTCGCCGACGACTGGGACGACCACGGCGGCGGAAAACCCTTCCCGTTCGCGCCCGGAACCCACCGCGTGAAGGCGACGCTCCCCGGATACCGCGACCTGAACCTCCAGATCGTCGTCTCGCCATCGGCGCGGAAGGACGTCGAATCGGCGGGCGACGACTTGAAGCGGACCTCGAACGAGCCGTTCTCGAAGATTGGGAAGATCGACTACTCGACGCAGGGAGACGTCTTCTTCGAACCGTCCCTCGGGGCCGCGCGCGTTCTCGTGGACGGCCACGAGCAGGGCCTCGCTTCCCGCTTCACGGCCGCGCAGCCGCTGAAGCTCTCCGGGCCGATGGTGCACGACATCCTGCTGACCGACGGCCCGAAGTCGAAGGCGCTCCGCGTCCTCGCATCCTCGACGGCCGACGACGCCCGGGTCCTGATCAAGGAACGATTGAAGTAGACGCGTCTCCCGATTCACCCCCTCTCCCCGCGGGAGAGGGCGGGGGTGAGGGAGGACCCGCGGGCTCCCTCACCCGGCGAGCGAGATCGCTCGCCGACCTCTCCCGCCGGGAGAGGTGAAGACGGCCGGTGACGAGTTCCTCCCCCATCTGGGCCTTATTAGACTTGGACGCGTTCTACGTGTCCGTCGAGCGGGCGAAGGACCCGTCGCTCGAGGGGAGGCCGGTGATCGTCGGGGGCGACCCCGAGCGCGGCCGCGGGATCGTGGCGTCCGCCTCCTACGAGGCGCGCGCGCGCGGCGTCCGCACGGCGATGCCCGCGGCGTCCGCGGCCCGCCTCTGTCCCGATGCGGTTTTCCTCCGGCCGGATTTCGCGGCATGCACCGAGTACTCGCGTCGCGCGGCCGCGATTCTCGACTCGGAAGCGCCGCGCGTCCTTCCCGCCTCGATCGACGAGTTCTACCTCGACTTCACGCACCGCGCCGGCTTCGATTTCGCGAAGACGGACGCGGCCGTCCTCCGGCTGCGGCAGCGGCTGCGGCGCGAGCTCTCTCTTCCGGCGTCGGCGGGGATCGCGTCGAGCCGCCTCGTCGCGAAGATCGCCTGCGGCAAGGCGAAACCGGACCGGCAGATCGTCGTCGCACCGGGAACCGAGGCGGCGTTCCTCGCCCCGCTTCCCGTGGGCGAGATGCCGGGGATCGGCCCCAGGACGGAGCCGCGCTTCGTCGAGGCGGGCTTCCGGACGATCGGCGACCTCGCGGCGCTCCCGGAATCGGAGCGGCGCGCGTTTCTCGGCGACAATGTGGAGTACTGGAGGCGACGCGCCTGCGGCGAGGACGTCGCCGGCAACGTTCCCGACGAGGAGCCCGACCGCTCGATCGGCGCCGAGGAGACGTTCGACCGCGACCTCTCCGATCCGGCGGAGGTCGACGCCGCGCTCGCGTCGCTCGCCGAGACCGCCTGTTTTCGCCTGCGGCGGAAGGGATATGTCGCCGGGACGCTGTCGCTGAAGATCCGCTACGAGAATTTCGAGACGATCTCCGCCTCCCACACGTTCCCGGAGCCGACGGACGGATACGACGAGATCCGACGCGCGGCGGCCGCGGCGCTCGCCCGGCGATGGAACCGGAACCGGCGGCTGCGTCTTCTCGGGGTCCGGCTGACCGGCATCTCCGGCGCGAACGCCGGCTGGCTGCCGCTCGACCTTCCCGGCCGCGAGCGCGAGAAGCGTGCCTTCGACGCCGTCGACCGGATCAAGGAGAAATTCGGGGAGCGAAGCGTGCGGTTCGCGCGCGGAACGCCAATCCCCACCTCTCCCGGCGGGAGAGGTCGTCCGCCGAAGCGTTAGCGAGGCGGGCGGGTGAGGGAGCCCTGTCAAATTCGATCGTCGATCACTCCAGCGTGAACGGCTCCCAGCCTTCCGAAGTCGCGCGGGACGGCTCAGCCGGAGGAAGCCGGCTCTGGAGCCGAAGCAGCAGCGGAAGGAGGTTCTCGCCCGGTTTCCCGATCCAGAGGTCGTGAAGGACCTCGACATCCCGCGCTGTCGTTGGAATGTCCCTCTCGATGTCCGGAAGCTCAGAGCGATCGTTCGACTTCATTCCAGAGTTCATTCGTCCCGCCGCGTCTATTTCGGCAATTTCGGGTACTCGGTGCTCCAGAAGTAGTGATCGAAGAAGCCCACCCAGGATTTCCCGGTCAGGAAATGGAGAAGGTCGGCCGCGAGCGCGGAGGATCCCGTGCGCCACTTGCGGTTGGACTGGAACGTCTTCAGGAACGTGAGGAACTTCTCCTCGCCGATTTCCTTGTGGATGACGGCGAGGAGGA
Organism: uncultured Acidobacteriota bacterium; assembly: GCA_963794295.1. GTDB lineage: Bacteria > Acidobacteriota > Thermoanaerobaculia > UBA5066 > DATFVB01 > DATFVB01. The sequence goes on along the minus strand of CAWCDE010000005.1, from coordinate 44,975 downwards.
ACGGCCCGCGGCCGTAGAGCAGGCCGAACCGGTCGCGGAACGCCGTCTCTCCCTCGACGCGGTTGGCGGTCGGGAGCGTCGCCGAGACGGCGGAGTCCTTCATGCGACCTTCCCAGTCGCGCACCACCTGGTCGTAGGCGCTCTTGCCTTTCTCGGCCCGGACCTGGAGCGCCGAGCAGTATTCCGCGAACGACTCCGACATCCATTCTTCCTCGTCGTCGGGCCACTTGATCTGGTGTCCCCACCACTGGTGGGCGATCTCGTGCGCGAAGCGCGCCGTCAGGCTCTTCGAGAAGATCTTCGTCAGGTCGTCCTCGTGCGGCGAGAACGCCTCGCGCGTGATGAACATCGTCGCGGGAGGAGCGACTCCGAAACCGTAGGAGTTGATCTCGATGATCGTGAACTCTTTCCAGGGAAAGGGTCCGAGGAAGGGCTCGTAGAACTTGATGACCTGCGAGGCGAGAGTCGCGAGGTGCTCGGTCGCCCGGTGGTTGACGTAGGCGTAGCTCGCGATGTGGTAGACGCGCCCCTCCTTCGTCACGTCTTCGACGTGGTAGCTGCCGCCGAGGACGACCGGCAGGAAGATGGGATGGTCGAGCTCGGTCTCGAGCGTGTTCCACTCCTTCTCCTCCTTGCGCGACACGACCGTCCCGCTCGCAACCGGCACGAAAGGCTTCCTGACGCGAACCTTGCAGCGCCACGTATAGGCCGAGCCGTTCAGTCCCGGGTTCGGGAACCAGTCGTCGAACCCGAGGAGCCAGTAGCTGTCGTGCGACGGGGGAGGGAGGACGTCGCCTTCCATCTCGAAGACGAGCGTCGCCGGATGGCCTGGCGACAGCGGCGTCGGCAGCGCGAGAAGCAGCCGGCCGTCGCGGTGGTCGAAATCGACGGCGTGGCCGTCCGCCGTCTCGACTTTCCGCAGCTCGTTCTTGCGGATGTCGAGGGCGGAGCCCGCGAAGACGCGGCTACGGAGGTCGACGTGGAGCGTCGAGATCGGCTCCTTCACCGCGCTCTCCCACGTCTGCGTGACGCGGATCTTCGCGTGCTCGCCGGCGGCTTCGATCTCCGGCTCGACGCGCGTCAGGACGACGTCCGGCCGCGGCGGCTCGCGGAACCCTCGCCCGATCGGCTGGTCCGAGATCGTCTCGACGGCCCATTCCCAGGGCGCGTTCGCGCTGTCGAACTCGAGCTTCTTCAGGGCGATCAGGTCTTCGGCGTGCGACTCGACCTCGTCCCGGAACCAGATCGCGTCCTGCTTCCCGCCGGAGAGCTCGACCCAGGAGAACGGCGCCGCCGGCGCGGCGCGCTCCCGATACGCGAGCCGCTGCGCGGCGGAGTCGGTTTTTCGCCGAGCGAAGCGCTCGAGATGCTTCCGGAACTCGCTGTCGGGCATCGCGGCGCCCGCGGTTCCCGCCGGAATCTTCTCGCCGGGCGCGAGCCACAGCAGGTCGTCGAACGAATCGGAGATGAGGAGACTCTTCCCTTCGTCGCGCGCCGTCCAGTGCGTCGCCTTGTCGGCGTCGTGCCGCATCACCGCCCACTCTTCCGGCGTCTCGGACGCGTACGTCCACTTCCCGTCGCCGGCGAAGAAGAACCCGATCGGCTCCGTGCCCCCGAGGACGGGCGCGACGACGCCCTTCTCGAGCGTGACCTTGATGTGCCCGACCTCGAGCGTGACGTTTGCGACCGTGACGGCGTCCTTCCCGAGCGTCGGATGCGCGTATCGGTCGACCTGGGCGGTGAGGGTCTCGGCGCGGGCGGTGCCGGCGCAGGCGGCGAGGAGAGCGGCGGTGAGCGGCAGGGTTCGGAAACGCATGGTCGATTCTATCGACAGGGGACATGGGCGGTTCGTCGCCTGCTTGGCATGCTTCACCGGTAAGATCGCCGGCCGAAGTGGACACGAGGAGCCGCGAGTACACGCAATGGCTGATCGATCGCGAGCGCGCCCGCTGGCCCGTCGCCCGCCAGCTTCCCTACCGATGGAACGTCCGGCGCCTCGCACTTGACTCGGTCCTGGAGATCGGCTGCGGGATCGGGCGAAATCTCCGGCACCTGAACGGCCGCGAGGCGGTCGGGATCGACGAAAACGAGAGTGCCGTCGCTCTCGCCTGCTCGCGGGGACTGACGGCGTTCGTTCCGGCGGCCTTCCGCCATTCGGAATGGGCCAGACCCGGACGGTTCGACACGCTCCTCCTCGCTCACGTGGCGGAGCATCTGTCGCTCGACGAGGGATGCCGTCTCCTCGGCGATTATCGGGAGTTTCTCTCCCCGGGAGGCCGCGTCGTCCTGATCACGCCCCAGGAGGCGTGCTTCCGGCTCGACTCGACGCACGTCGAGTTCGTGGATTTCAAGAAGGGGGCCGAACTTCTCGGCCGCGCGGGGCTGGAGGTGGTCAGGCAGACTTCCTTTCCGTTTCCGAGGATCTTCGGGAGATGGTTTCACGGAAACGAGTTCGTCACGGTCGGGCGCAACCCGGGCGGCCGAACGACCTGAAAGACGAGACCGAGCCGTCGCGCGCTACGGTCCCAGCGTCAATCCGAACACGTTCGCGATGAACTCTGTGGAAAGGCCGCCCATGAGGGCGCCGTGCGGGTCGAACGAGCCGTCCGGAAATCCATCGACTGGCCCCCTTCGCTCGGTTGTCGCTGACGCCGCTGCAGGTGACGGTTTTTGCCGTCACTTCGATGAACGGCGACGCGATCTTCCCATCGCGTCGCGAGGTGAACGGGGAGTGTCCGCGATGCCTGCTCTCAGAACATCCCCGCCATGATCCGCCAGCGCACGAGGCGTTCCGAGGTGTCGGCGATCCGGCGAGCGGCGAGGCGGCAGAGAACGGCCGAGAGAGCCGCCGCCTTCTCCGGGGCGCTTTCCCGCAGCCGTCCGATGACGGACCGGTCGAGTGTCAACAGGGCGCAATCGGTGTGCGCGATCGCGTCGGCCGACCGCACCGGAGCGTCGGGCTCGAAGGCGGCCATCTCCCCGAAGATCGCGCCGGGCTCGAGGATGGCGAAGGCTTCCTCGCCCGCTCCCGCGATCCGGCGCGAGATCCGGACCTTCCCCTGGGCGATCACCGACATCGAGTGCCCCTCGTCTCCTTCGCGAAAGATGACGGCGCCCAGCGGGTAGGCCTCCTCCCGGCAGAACGAAGCGAGGAGATCGACGTCCGCCGGAGCGAGGCCGCCGAGAGCGAGCGCCTGCGACTTCTCGTCCGAAGAAAGCCCGGCGGCGGTCGCCGTCGCGGGGGTATCGATCGAAGGGACGGGTCCCGCCGCTGGGAAGAACTTCCCGAATTCGTCGTTCAAGCCCCGGAGGCGGCGGGCGAGACGGCGCAGCAGGTAATGGGTAACCTCGGGCGAGGGAGCGCCGCCGAAGAGCTCGACCGCCGGAATGACGAATACCCGCGTCTCCTGCTCGGCGACCGCGCGGCCGAGCCGCGGGATCGCGAGGAGGGCTTCCGCGGCGCCGATGACGTCCCCCGAGCCGGCCGACCCGAGCGTTTGCGGGCCGAACGGCGTGCTCCTCTCGATCGAAATGCGCCCGTCCACGACCAGGAAGAAGTCGAACGACGGATCCCCCGTTTCGTAGATTCGCTCGCCCGACCGCAACCGCCGGGGTGTGGCAACCTCCGCGATTTCGAAGAACACCCGATGGGAAATGCCGCGCGGCGCGGCGAGCTCTTCGATGTCGAGCGCGAGTCGATGGAGATCGTCGGCCTCCGCGGTCATGCCGGCGGTCTCCGCGGCCTTCGCGGCGCGCCGGACGCGGGAAGGAAGATCCGAGGGCCACGGCATGGGGCGGGGAGGATCTTAACCCCGGGGGCGGCCGCCGGGCCGCCAGTCGCGAGTCCCTCGGTCACGAGTCCAAAGTCGAGACGACGGACGGCGACCGAGGCTCCCTCACCCGCCCGCCTTCGCTCCTTCGGGGCCTCCGCCTTCGCCGAGGCTACGTCGGACGAGTCGGCGCGGCGACGCTTCCCGCCGGGAGAGGTAGGGATCGGGCAATGCCTCCGTCACTGCGAGCGGAGCAGCTTGCTGCGCCGAAGTATCGTGGCGAAGCCGCGAGGGAGTTCCCGCGACCTCTGGAGATTGCGAAAATCCGGCGCCTGCCCCTTTTGTCATCGCGAGGCCGCACCGCGGCCGTGGCGATCTATTCTCGTGGACGACCGGGGGTAGATTGCCACGCTCGCTCCGCGAGCTCGCAATGACGAGAGCAGGGAGCCGGACTTTCTAAACAATGACGGGATCGCGGAGGGCCGGGTTGCGGCGGGTTGACAGACGTTTCGATTGAGTCCTTCGCGCCATTGCGCTGTGATCCTGCGCGCCAGTGCGCGGCAATCCTTCGCGCCATTGCGCGACCTCCGAAGATCATGTAATTTGCGGGCTCCGATGACGACCGCGACCGAGGCGCTCAAGCGCACCCCGCTCTACGACATCCATCGGGAGCTGGGCGCGAAGATGGTCGATTTCGGCGGCTGGGAGATGCCCGTCGAGTACTCGGGAATCCGCGAGGAGCACCGCGCCGTCCGCGAGCGCGCCGGTCTCTTCGACGTCTCGCACATGGGCGAGTTCGAGGTCGAGGGGAAGGACGCGCTCGCGTTCCTCCAGAAGCTCACGACCAACGACGTCGGCAAGCTCGCGATCGGCCGGGTGCATTACAGCGCGATGCTCACGCCGGGCGGGACGTTCATCGACGACCTGCTCGTCTACCGCCGCGGCGAGAACCGCTATCTCCTCGTCGTCAACGCCGGGAACACCCCGAAGGACTTCGCCCACGCCCGGGAGATCGCGAAGGGCTTCGACGTGAAGCTGACGAACGCCTCCGACGACTATGCGCTCCTCGCGCTCCAGGGGCCGGACGCGGAGTCGATCCTCGCGCCGATGACCGACGCGGACCTCGCCGCGATCCCGTACTACGGCTTCGTCGAGGGGACGGTTTCCGGCGCTTCGGCGATCATCTCGCGCACGGGATATACGGGGGAGAAGGGATTCGAGCTCTACGTCGACCCCGCCGACGCGCCGCGGCTCTTCCGCGAGATCCTCGACGCGGGCCGGTCGATCGAGATCCTTCCCGCCGGGCTCGGCGCGCGCGACACGCTCCGCCTGGAGGCGAAAATGGCGCTCTACGGCCACGACATCGACGATACGGTCACGCCGCTCGAGGCGGACCTCGGCTGGATCGTGAAGATGGGGAAGGGCGACTTCGAAGGGCGGGAGGCGCTCGTCCGCCAGAAGGAGCAGGGCCTCGAGAAGAAGCTCGCCGGATTCGAGCTCCTCGACCGCGGCATCGCGCGCCAGGGCTACGCGGCGAAGTCGCCGTCGGGCGCGGGCGTCGTCACCTCCGGGATTCCGTCTCCCACGCTCGGCAAGTCGATCGGCCTGGCGTATCTTCCGGTCGCCGACACGGCGATCGGTACGGAGCTCACCATCGATCTGCGCGGCCGGCCGGCGCGCGCGCGCGTCGTCGAAACGCCGTTTTACAAGAGAGAAAGGGCGTCATGAAGTTTCCCGATGACCTCCACTATTCGAAGAGCCACGAATGGGTCCGGATCGAGGGCGACATCGCGACGGTCGGGATCACCGAGCACGCGCAGAAGGAGCTCGGCGAGATCGTCTATCTCGAGCTCCCCGAGGTCGGCCACGTGTTCGATTCCGGCCAGGAGTTCGGGACCGTCGAATCCGTCAAGGCGGTTTCCGAGCTCTTCACGCCCATCGCTGGCGAGGTGACGGAGGTCAACAAGCAGGCCGTCGAGGACCCGGCGGCGTTGAATGAGGATTCCTACGGCGACGGCTGGCTCGTGAAGCTGAAGCTCTCGACCGACGACGTGTCGGACCTGATGGACGCCCAGGCGTACGAGAAGTACGTCAAGGAAGAATCGGAAGCGCATTGAGGCGCTGAACCCGTGAAATTCCTGCCTTCCAGCGACGACGAGCGCGCCGAGATGCTCGCCGCGATCGGCGTGGCCTCGGTCGAGGACCTCTTCCGCGACGTCCCGGCCGAGTTCCGCGCGGCGCGCAAGCCGCCGATCGGGAAGCCGCAGTCGGAGATCGAGGTCCGCCGCGAGCTCGGGTCGGTCTCGGCGCGCAACGCCAACGCCCGCACCCACGCGCACTTCCTCGGCGCCGGGTGCTATCACCATTACGTTCCCGCGATCGCCGACCAGACGCTCTACCGCGAGGAATGGCTCTCCTCCTACACGCCGTACCAGCCCGAAATCTCTCAGGGAACGCTCCAGTCGATCTTCGAGTGGCAGACGCACCTCGCGATCCTGACCGGGATGGAGGTCGCCAACGCGTCGCTCTACGAGGGCGCCACGGCGCTCGTCGAGGCGCTCCTGATGGCGAGCCGGCTGGTCAAGGGGCGGCATCGGGCGGTGCTCTCGAAGAACATCCATCCGGAGTACCGCGAGACGGTGAAGACCTACTTCGGGAACCTCCATTTTGAGGTCGTCGAGGTCGAAGACGCGGATCTCGCCGCGGCGTGCGACGCGCGGACCTTCGCGGTCGCCGTCCAGTCGCCCGACTTCTTCGGACGCGTTCGCGGCTGGAAGAGTGCCCGCCAGGCTGCCTCCGCCTGCGGGGCGATGGCGATCGGGGTCGTCGCGGAGGCGATCTCGCTGGCTCTCCTCTCGCCGCCGGGCGACGCCGGCCTCGACATCGCGTGCGGCGAGGCGCGCTCGCTCGGTGTTCCGATGTCGTACGGAGCGCCGGCGCTCGGGTTCCTCGCGTGCCGGGACGCGCACAAGCGGCAGATGCCGGGAAGGCTCGCCGGCGAGACGGTCGATGCGGAAGGGAAGCGCGCGTTCTGCCTGACGCTCTCGACGCGCGAGCAGCACATCCGTCGCGAGAAGGCGACTTCGAACATCTGCACGAACCAGGGCTTGATGGCGCTCTGCTCGAACGTCTACCTCTCGCTCATGGGGAAGGCGGGCCTGCGCGAGACGGCGGTCCAGTGCGCCTCGAAGGCGGAGTACCTCAAAGAGAAGATCGCGGCGGTTCCCGGCTTCGTGATCGCGACGAACGGGGCCACGTTCAACGAGTTCGCGGTCCGGGGACCGAAGCCGGCGCGCGAGATCGTCGCGGCCCTCGCCGAGAAGGGAATCCTCGCGGGCGTGCCGCTCGCGACGTGGTTCCCGGATCGCGGCCGCGACTTCCTTGTCGCGGTCACCGAAATGAACACGAAGGCGGAGATGGACGTCTACGCCGCCGAGCTCTCGAGGATCCGATGAAGTCCCGCGACGAGGGGTTGATCTTCGAGCGCTCCCGTCCGGGCAAGCACGGATATTCCCTCCCGCCTCTGGACGTCCCGGAGAAGATCGCGATCCCGGAGGAGCTCCGGCGCGGAGCGATCGAGGGCGAAACGGAGGTCTCGGAGGTCGACGTCGCTCGCCACTTCACGCGCCTCTCGCGGATGAACCTCGGGATCGAGGACGGGCTCTACCCGCTCGGCTCCTGCACGATGAAGCACAACCCGCGGATCAACGAGGAGATGGCGCGGCTGCCCGGCTTCGCCGCGTCGCACCCGTATGCGCCCGAGTCGACGAGCCAGGGGAACCTGGCCCTGATGTGGCGCCTGGAACGAATCCTCGCGGAGCTGACGGGGCTCGCCCGCGTGACGCTGACGCCGTGCGCCGGCGCGCAGGGAGAGCTCGCCGGAATCCTGATGATTCGCAAGGCGCTCGAGAAGCAGGGGAACCCGCGCAAGTACGTGCTGATCCCCGACTCCGCTCACGGGACGAATCCCGCGACGGCGAGCTTCGCCGGCTACCAGGTCAGGGAGCTCGCGTCGAACGCGAACGGGCGCCTCGACCTCCACGTTCTCGAAGAGGCGATGACCGACGAGGTCGCCGCGCTGATGATGACGGTCCCGAACACGCTCGGCATCTTCGAGCGGCGGATCGGAGAGATCGCCGACATCGTCCACCGCAAGGGGGGCTTTCTCTACGGCGACGGAGCGAACTTCAACGCGTTCGTCGGCCTCGCGACACCGGGAAAGATGGGCATCGACGTGATGCACATGAACCTCCACAAGACGTTCTCGACGCCGCACGGCGGCGGCGGCCCGGGCGCGGGGCCGGTCGCGGTCTCGGCGAAGCTCGCGCCGCACCTGCCGATGCCGACCGTCGAGCGCCGCGAGGACGGGAGCTTCTATCTCGACGCGGATCGACCGGAATCGATCGGGCGCCTCCGCTCCTTTTCGTCGCAATTCGGAGTCCTCGTCCGCGCGCTCTCGTACATCCTGTCGTACGGCGAGGAGATCGGCGAGGTCGCGAAGGATGCGGTCCTGAACGCGAACTACATCCGTGCGCGGCTTTCCGACCTCTATCACCTCAAGTACGACGCGCCGACGATGCACGAGGTCGTTTTTTCCGACAAGCGGCAGGCCGAGCACGGCATCCACAACGGCGACATCGCGAAACGCCTGATGGACTTCGGGTTCCCCCCGCCGACCGTGTCCTTCCCGCTCATCGTTCCCGGCGCGCTCATGATCGAGCCGACCGAGACGGAAGGGAAGCCCGAGCTCGACCTCTTCATCGAGGCGATGCGGAAGATCGCGGAGGAGGCGCGCGAGAAGCCCGAGATCTTCGCGGGCGCTCCCTACACGACGCCGGTGCGGCGGGTGGACGAGGTGAGGGCGGCAAAGAACCCGATATTGCGGTGGCACCCCGGGAATCGGTAGGCGTCGCTCGTCGCTTTTAGTCGGCCAAAATTCGAAGCGCGAAATCCGAAATTCGAAACAAATCCGAAATCCAGAATTCGAAATCCGAGGCGAAACAAGGCTACCGTCGGGGGGAAGCCCGGAGACCGCTATCCCACGGATGACACGGACTTCCCGTTTTGGAAATTTCAATTTTTCTCATTCGGATTTGTTTCGGATTTCGTGCTTCGAATTTCCGCGATTTAGAATCGCGGCCGTGGTCGATTTCCTCCTCGACGGCCCGAAGAACGCGAAGCTGACGGTCGTCCTCGCTCACGGCGCCGGGGCGCCGATGGACTCCCCGTTCATGGCGGAGGCGGCGGAACGCATCGCCGACGGAGGGTTTCGCGTGGCGCGGTTCGAGTTCCCGTACATGCGGGCGAGGCGGGAGGGGGCGAAGTCGGGAGCGCCCGACCGCGAGCCCGTCCTGCGGGAGGCGTGGCTCGAGGCGATCCGCGAGCTCGGAGCGGACCGGCTCGTCGTCGGCGGCAAGTCCCTCGGGGGCCGCATCGCGAGCATGGTCGCCGACGAAGCGAAGGTTCTCGGCCTGCTCTGCTTCGGTTATCCGTTCCATCCTCCGGGAAAGCCGGACCGCCTCCGGACGGCGCATCTGGCCGGCCTTGCGACCCCGGCGCTCATCCTCCAGGGGGAACGCGATCCTTTCGGATCGCCGGAGGAGGTCTCGCGCTATCGCCTCTCCCGGGCGATTCGCGTCGTTTGGGTCCCGGACGGCGATCACTCGTTCAAACCGCGGGCGAAGAGCGGCCGCACCGAGGCGGAAAATCGCGCGTTCGCGGCGGCGGAAGCCCGGAATTTCCTGCGGGAGCGGACCGCGGCGTAGACGGGCGCGACGTCCCCGCATGTTATCGTTCCGTTCGCCATGTCGGACGTCGTCGTGCGCAAATGCCCGCTGTGCGGCGGCGAAATGATCAAGTCCAACAAGAGCTGGCATCTCGTTTTCATGCCGCCGTGGACCGGGTTCCTTGCGATCTCCGGAGCGCGCAACCGCGCCTATCCGTGGGCGTGCATGGGTTGCGGCGTCGTTCTGATGTATCTCGACAATCTTCCGGTTCTCGCGGCCGACTACCGCAAGAACCGCGAGGCCAAGGCGAAGCTGGGGAGCGTGGCGGCGATCAACGCCGTCGAGCCGTGAAGGCGAGCGACGGGGCGCGCGGCGAGAGCGCGCGGCCGGAAAGTCCCGTGAAGGCGAGCGTCGACGGACCATCCCGGCAGGCGACCGATCGCGCGGTGACGGCGAGCGACTCGATCGAGCCATGAGCGCGGCGGCTCGCGGCATCCGTTATCTGGACGGGAACCGTCTGCGCCGCGCCGTGGTGGCCGGCGCCCGCTTCGTCACGGAGCGGGCCGAGCCGCTCAACCGGATCAACGTCTACCCGGTCCCCGACGGCGACACCGGCACGAACCTCGCGATCACGCTGACCCGCATCGCGCAGCGGGCGGCCGCGGGGATGGAGCGCGATGCGCACGGGGCGGCGGCGTCGATCGCGGACGAGGCCGTCGCCGGCGCCCGGGGAAATTCGGGAGCGATCCTCGCCCAGTTCCTCACGGGATTCTCGGAGGCCGTGCCGGCGAAGGCCCGGATCGACACCGCCGAGTTCGGCCAGGCGGTCGTCCGCGGCGCGGAGTCGGCGCGAAGCGCGATCCAGAGGCCGCAGGAAGGCACGATCCTCACGGTGCTCCGGGACTGGGCGCAGGCGGTCGCCGCGCGGGCCGTCCACGTTCGGGACTTCGGCGCACTTCTTTCCGATTCGCTCGCGGCCGCGCGCGACTCGCTCGCTCGCACGCCGGAGATGCTCGCGGTGCTGAAGAAGTCGGGTGTGGTGGATGCCGGCGCACAGGGCTTCGTCTATCTCCTTGAGGGAATCGTGAGGTACGTGCGGGACGCGGCCCGGCGGGCGTTGCCGGCTCCCCCCGAGGACGTCGCCGCGGCGACGTTCGACCGCTCTCCCGAGTCGATCATGTTCCGCTTCTGCACCGAGGCGCTTCTCGAGGGCGTGTCGCTCGATCGCGACGCGCTGCGCCGCAAGCTCGCGCTCCTCGGCGATTCCCTCGTGATCGCGGGCGGCGCCTCGCGCATGCGCGTTCACGTACACACCAACGAGCCCGAGATCGTCTTCACGCAGCTCTCGGAGCTGGCGACGGTCGCGCAGACGAAAGTCGAGGACATGCGCCAGCAGCACGAGCAGAGGTTCGACAGGAACCGGGCCTCGCGCGTGGCGGTCGTGACGGATTCGGCCTGCGACCTCCCGGACGCGCTCCTCGAGGAGCTGGACGTGCATTTCGTGCCGCTCCGCATCCACTTCGGGATGGAAAACGCCCTCGACCGGGTGACGATCAAGGCCACGGAGTTCTACGCGCGCTTCGCGGTCGAGAGCGAATATCCGAAGACGTCGCAGCCTCCGGCCGCGGATTTCCGGCAGCTCTACGAGTCGCTCGCGGAGCACCACGGTTCGATCGTGTCGATCCATCTCTCCGGGGCGCTGTCCGGCACGTTCCAGGCCGCCGTCAACGCTTCCCGGGGGATACCCGACACGGAGATCCTCGAGGTCGATTCGCGCAACGCTTCCATCGCCGAGGGCCTCGTGGTCCGCGCCGCGGCGGAGGCGGTCCGGCGCGGAGCGTCCGCCGAGGAAGCCGCGCAGATCGCCCGCGACGCGGCCACGCGCGTCCGCCTCTTCGTCGCGGTGCCGACGATCGAGCACCTCGTCCGCGGCGGCCGCGTCTCCGCGGGAAAGGGGCGTTTCGCTCGCGCGCTGCGCCTCCTTCCGGTGCTGACCATCGGACGCGACGGCAAGGCCGAGTCCGCGGGGATGGGATTTGGATACCGTCGGGCCGTCCGGAAGATGATGCGGTTCCTTTTCGAGGCGGCCGGACCCGGCGAAGGACAGCGGTTCGGAGTGGTGCACGCCGACGCGCTCGAGGAAGCGGAAGCGCTCGCGCGGGAGATCCGGCACCGGTATCCGTCATCGGATGTCATCGTGCTGGAGTGTTCGCCGGTGCTGGGCGCCCACGGCGGGCCAGGAGCGCTGGGAGTAGCAGTCTTACCGGCTTCGTAGAGGTAGGCGCGGTGATACGCGCCGTTATACGGGTCCGTGCGAGCCGCCCGCGGGCGCGACGTACGCCCCGGTACGCCTAACCCGCGGGCCGGCTCGCCCGGACCCGTCTTCCAGCACGTCTGACCGCGCCTGCGGTTTAGCGATCGAGACGAGGGCGCCGCGGGGCGACCCGCATCCCGTCCGCCTTCGCCAAGGCTACGGCGGATCAAGAGTTCGGCAACGAGGTTGACTCGAGCGACCTTCGAGGCGATCGATCCGCCATAGCTCGGTAGAGCGACGGCGGACTGGGCTCGCGCCTTGCCGCGCCTGCGGTTTAGGTCGTTGAAATCCGAGATTCAGGACGAATTCCAAATTCCAGTAGGCGTCAATTTCAAATAGACAAACAGGAACCGGGGTTCCGGTGACGAAAGCGCCCGAGTTCGTGAGACTCGGACCCAGAAGTGTGGCGCTTTCGTCCCATGCGATCAGGGACTCCGTTTTGAATTTTGATATTTGAATTTCGAATTTATTGGAGTTTGGCGCTTGGAATTTGGAATTTCCGCCCTCAGAGAGGGCGCCGCACCGTCGGGATCGAGTCGCTGAACGAGATTCCCCTGGCCAATTCCGACACGAACTCCTCGACGGTCGCGAAGCGCTTCCGGGATCCTTCTCCAGCGCGCGGTGGACCGCGGCGGCGGCGGAGGGGGAGAGGTACGGCACGCGCTCGTCGAGCGGCTCGGGCGCGGTCTGGGTGTGGGCGAGCGCCGCGGCCCGAGGTCGCCCTTGACGGGAAAGGGCAGGGCGCCCGAAAGCATCTCGTAGGCGACGATGCCGAGGCTGTACTGGTCCGAGCGGGAATCGGCGACGGATCCCCGGAAGAGCTCGGGCGCCATGTAGGCGGCCGTGCCGAGCACCATGCCGGCGCGCGTCGGGTGCAGGGGCGTTTCCGGCGCCTCGTCCGTCAGCTTCTCGAGGCGGGCGACGCCGAAGTCGAGGACCTTCGCCGGGACCCTCGCCGCGCCGGCGTCGGCGAGGACCATGATGTTGTCGGGCTTGAGATCCCGGTGGATGACGCCGGCCGCGTGCGCGAGATCGATCGCCTGGGCGATCGGCGCGAGGATCGCGGCGACCCGGGCGGGGGCGAGCTTGCCCTCGCTCTTGATCAGCGCCGAGACGGTCGCTCCCTCGATGTACTCCATCACGAGGAAGGCGTTGCCCGAGGCGAGCACGCCGAAGTCGAAGACCGTCACGATCGCGGGATGGACGAGCTGCGCGATGATCCGGGCCTCGCGCTCGAACCGCGCCCGGATCTCGCGGTCCTGCAGCAGGTGCGCGAGCAGCACCTTGATCGCGACCGGCCGCGACAGACGCTTCTGGACCGCGAGATAGACGGCACCCATTCCTCCCTGCCCGAGGAGCTGCCGCAGCTCGTATTTCTCCTCGATCGAAAAGGGCGTCGCGTCGTGCGCGAAGAGCGTCGAGTCGTCGCGGGGGCACGTCTCGGCGTCCGCCGGGTAACAGCGCCGGCACACGGGGCACACGCGGGCCCCCGGCTCGCCCGGAATCCGCAGCGACGCGGGCGCGGGAGTGGCCAGCAGCGGCGACGCGTTCTTCAAGGCCGTGTAGTCCTGGGCGAGCGCGAGCTGACCGGCGACCGAGTGGAGGAGCGATCGCTCTTCCGTCCCGTACGGTTCTTCCGAGAGGCGGGGCGAGAGCAGGAGGAACCCTCCGACGCGGCCGGCCGCCGCGAGCGGAACGAGGAGCTCGGCGCCGGTCGCGGCGATCCAGTCGCGCTCCGTTCCCGGAAGGCGCCGGAGGAAGGCTTCCCCCGTGCGGGTCTCGAGATCGAGGGGATCGTCCTTCGCAGAGAGGAGCGCGACCAGAGCGGAGCGGACCGAGAGCGGGGGAGCGGGGGCGTCCGAGCCGCGGAAGGTCTTCCGCCGGTATTCGCGGTCGATCCCGTCGAGCGTCCAGAGCGAGAGGTGGCGCGGGTGGAGCGCCTTGTCGATCTCGGCGAGCGCCGCGGCGAGGAGCGACGGCGCGTCGGTGCCCTTCCGGATGAGCGAGACGAGGTCGACGAGGATCCGGCGGGCGTCGAACTGCTCCCGGAAGAACCGCCGGTCGAGCGCGTCGAACAGCCTTTTGCGCAGAGCGAGGGCGGCGCCGAGCGCGGCGAGGAGAACGACGTAGAGCCCGGGCCGGGCGCCGACGAGCCGGGCGACCGACTGCTCGCGGTGCTCGTAGACGAACGCGGCGAGCGCGACGGCGGGGACCGCGAGCGCCGCGAGGAGCGTTCCCTTCGCGAGCGCGTACTGCAGGCTCTTCCGGACGAGGATCCGGATGTCGAAGAGGCGATGCTTGACGATGGCGTAGGTGAAGATCCCGGCCCCGGCCGCGATTCCGAGCCACTGGAGGAGATCGGCGATCCGCGCCATGGAGATCGAGGCTTCGATCCGGTCGAACAGGATCACGAGGAGGAACCCGCCGAGGCCCGGCAGGAGCGAGAGGAAGAGGAGGCGGAGACGGCGGCGGCCGTCGATCTCCCTTTCCCCGCGGAACCGGCGGCCCAGGACGACGACGGAAGCGATCACGAGGGCCGGTCCGGTCATCTGGTACAGCAGGTCGACCGGCGGCGGCCCGACGCGGGCGCGCCAGGCGGGCGAGAAGAACCGGAGCGTGCGCACGCCCTCGGCCGCCGCGAGCGGGAGAGCGAGGGCGTAGGGCGCCAGCTGGAGAGCGGGGCGGCGGCGGACGCGGCGGAGCGGCGTCGGAAACACGAGCGTGAAGTGCAGGCACGCTGCGAAGAACATCGAAACGAAGATCCCGTCCGCGAGATGAACCGCGATGCGGGCCGCCGGCGCGAGGAAGGCGAGCAGGGGACCGGCGCCGGACTTGAGCAGGAGCTCGTTTCCTCCCGCCCAGAAGGCGAGCTCCGCGGCGGCGACGCGCGCGGAGGCGACGCGCGGGCGCGCTGCCAGGAGGAAGCCGGCGAGAAGGAGCATCCAGCAGTTGACGAAGAAGTTCAGCCACCCGGAAACCGCTCCGAGCGCCGCCGTTCCGCCCAGCGCCAGCGACCGCGCGCGGGCCGCGCCGAGCGTCGAAGGCACGACCGTCCGGAGCAGCGGCCGGCCGCCGCGGTCGACGACGACCTCCGTCGGAACGCCGGCGCGGACGCCGTAGAACGGGTTCGCGGAAGCGGACGTTGCGGTTCTCCCGATCGAGACGATCCGGTCGCCCGCGTGGATGCCCCCGCGGTCGGCGGCGCCGCCGGGATGGACCGCGGTGACGACGGCGGTCGCGCGATTCCACTCGAGCTCGAAGGCGGGACCGGCGAAGTTCTGGACCGCGCCGAGAGCGAAGAGGACGGCCGCGATCGCGACGATCGACCAGACGAGGGAGATCCAGGCTTTCTCGTTCACGGAATGGTTCCCGGGATTATCCCACCGGGCCTCCTTCGCGTGCGGATACGATGGGCGAGATGCCGGAGGTCTGGACGATCGGCCACTCGAACCGGACGTTCGAGGAGTTCCGCGATCTCCTCCGCGCCTCGGCCATCGAACAGGCGGCCGACATCCGCCGGTATCCCGCGTCCCGCAAGTGGCCGCACTTCGGCGCCGGCTCTCTGGCGGCTTCGCTTCCGGAGTCCGGGATCGCCTACCTTCCGATGCCGGAGCTCGGCGGACGACGCCCCGCGCGGCCCGGCTCCCCGCACACCGCCTGGAGAAACCCGATGTTCCGGGGATACGCCGATTTCCTCGACGGCGCCGAAGGAGCCCTTGCGCTCGCGCGCCTGGAGGATGCCGCCCGCTCCCGGCCGACCGCGTTCTTCTGCGCGGAGGCCGTGCCGTGGCGCTGCCACCGCAGCATCGTCGCCGACGCTCTGACCGCGAGGGGATGGTTGGTCCGGGACATCCTCGGCGCGTCGGACGTCCGCCCGCACGCGCTTCCCGGCTTCGCGAGGGTGGCGCAGGGACGCGTGATCTACGACGCGGCCTCGCAGGGGGACCTCCCGCTCTCCTGAGATCGCGAAATTCTTCGCGGCGCGCGGAACCTTTTTCGCTCTCGAGGGTAGAACACAGCGGAGGTTCGTTGGACGAGCCGACCGATGCCGAGCTCATGGGCCGCGCGCGATCCGGGGACGAAGACGCCTTCCGCCGGGTCGTCGAGCGCCACCAGGATGCCCTCGTCAACTACCTGGCGCGCCTGACGGGCAGCCGGGAGAGAGGAGAGGAGTATGCGCAGGAAGCGTTCTTTCGCCTCTACCGGGCCGCCGGGCGATTCCGGGAGGACGGACGGGTCGCTCCTCTCCTCTACCGCATCGCGGTCAACTGCGTCCGAAGCGACGCCCGGCGGTCGCGGCTGTGGAACCTGCTCCGGCCGTTCCTCGCGCACGCGGCCTTCGCGGCGACCGATCGCGCGGACGATCCGGCGCTCCGCAACGAGCTCCACGCGCGCGTTCACGAGGCGCTCTCCCGCTTGCCGCCGAGGTACCGCGAGGCGGTGATGCTCCGCGACATCGAGGAATGGAGCTACTCGGAGATCGCTGCCGCTCTCGGGTGCCGGGAGGGAACGCTGAAATCGAGGATCGGACGCGGCCGGGAGCGGCTGCGCCGCGACCTCGAGGACTACTGGCGCGCAAAGCCGCGCCGGGAAGGGGGCGCTCATGGATGAACGGGACGTCGCCCGGCTCCTTCGGGAGCTCCCCCGGACGCGGGCGAGCGCCGGATTCGCGGCCCGGGTCGGGAATCGGATCGCCGCCGGCTCGCCGCGCCGCCGCCGGGGACGGCTCGCCGTGCCCGCGCTCGCGGCCGCGGCGGTGTTCGCCGTCGTGGCCGGGATTCGCATCGGCGCCGTCCGGCGGGATCGCGAGCTGCAGCGGGAAACGCGGGCGCTCGCCCGGGAAATCGACGAGATGAAGAGGGCGCTCCCGTCGCCGCTCGTCGAGGTCGGGGGCGAGGACGGCGCCCGCTACGTGGTCGACCTTCGGCGGCTGCCCGGCCGCCGGGAGGGTGTGCTGTGACAGAAAAGGAGGGTTCCATGCGCCATCGGTTCTTCCCCGTCGTTCTCGCGGTCGCCGTGGCATCGGCGTCGCTCGCCGCGGCCGGCCCGGCCGCGGCGACCTCTCCCGATCGTCCCGCCGTGCGCCGCACGCGCCTCTGGCTGATGGGCGGCCCCCGCGCTTTTCTCGGCGTGACGACGCTCGACATCACGCCGGAGCTCCGCGCGTTCTACGGGGCGCCGAAGGAAGAGGGCGTCGTCGTCGGTTCCGTCGCCGCGGGGAGCCCGGCCGCCGCGGCCGGCGTCAAGGTCGGCGACGTCATCACCCGCGTCGACGGCCACGCCGTCTCGTCGCCCTGGGAGCTCGCCGACGAGCTCGGTGACCACAAGAAGGGGGACCGCGTCGCTCTCGACGTCGTCCGCGATCGGGCTCCCCGGAAGCTCGAAGTGACGCTCGCGCAGCGGGAAGAGCCCGGGATGGATGCCGCGCAGAAGATGGTCCGCGATTTCCGCGGCCCGATGCTCGCGCTGCCGAGGATGGAGAAGTTCGACGAGATGCTGAAGAGCCCCGAATGGCAGGGCCGTCTGGAGAGCCTCGACGAATGCGAGCGCGTGCGAAAACGTCTGGAAGCCGTCGAGGAACGGCTGAAAGCCCTGGAACAGAAGCTCCCGGGACGTTAGAGAAGCTCGGCGCGCCGCCGAACCGAAACGGTCGCTGTCAGTTACTCGGGCGATGAGCCCCGGGCCCGATCTCGCGTCATTGGCGGAAGCGCCGCCAGACGCGAGCCCGGCGGGATGCGGGTGCCCGAACCCGCGGCCGCGGCGTACCGGGGCGTACGTTAAGGCCGCGGGTTCGGGCGCACGCGCCCGCCCGGCTCGATGTATCGCGGCGCTTGCTTTTTCAGCGGCCGGTGCCGCCGGACAGTATCTGATTCACCCTCGTGATGTTCGTCTCGAGCGCCTCCCGGGTCGCCTCGTACTCCTTCTCGGCCGCGCTGAAGACCACTTCGTCGCCGACGAACTCGATGCGGGCGGCAAGAGCCGCGCGCGCCGGCGGAAGGCCGAACAGCGAGGCGCGGAAGGCGCGGATCCACGAGGGAGGAGCGGACTCCTCGAGACGGAGCCGGTACCGGCGGCGGCCGGGTTCTCGGTCTTCGGAGATGACGGGGGGATCGGGACGCAGGCGGACGTGGGGGGCGGCGACGGGGTCGCCGGTTCTTCGGAATTTCCTTCGGTAAACGACCTTGCGAGCGATAAGAAACCTCCTGAAAGGCTCATTCTCCACTGAAGCGGTGGATTTGAAAAGAGGAAAAACCCGCCGGACCCGGTTATTTCCACCCCTTCGACGCCCGGGCTCCGTGCCACTGCCGGAATAGGCGGCTTTCCCGATCTGTTTTCTTCGGTGTTCCGCGGAGACGCGCGGAATGGGGAAGACAACGTCGTCTCCCGGGAAAAGGATCGTTTCGGCATGAAGCTGTATGTGGGAAATCTCTCGTACGAAACCTCCGAGGACGAGCTGCGCGACGCTTTCGCCGCGTACGGCGAGGTGGCCTCGGCGAAGGTCATCATGGATCGCGACACCGGCCGCTCGAAGGGGTTCGGGTTCGTCGAGTTCCAGGACGACGATGCCGCGAAGAAGGCGATGTCGGCGATGAACGGTGCGGATTTCCACGGCCGCGCGCTGACGGTCAACGAGGCCCGTCCGCAGGCGGAGCGGCCGCGCGGCGGAACGGGCGGAGGACGCGAGAAAGCGGGATACCGGGGCGGCAACCGCTACTGAACCGCGGTCTCAGAGATCCTTGAAAAGGGCGGGAGCGATCCCGCCCTTTTGCTATTCAGCCGTTCAGGATCGGGTCAGCTTCACAGTGGTGATGCGCTGAGGCGTCGTCAGACTCCCGTCGTGCCCTGAGGCGCGTCGAGACGCGAGCCCGGCGGGATGCGGGCGCCCGAGCCCGCGGCCGCGGCGTACCGGGGCGTACGTTAAGGCTGCGGGTCGTGGCGTACGCGCCCGCCCGGCTCGATGTATCGGCGCGCCGCCCGCTTCCTACACTCGCCGGGCGCCGAGTATCACCACATCCCGCTCCTGCGGCCGCCGTCCCTCCGCCTTCCACCGGACGACCATGTCCATGAAGGCCCCCGAGACGGTGTCGCGGTCGACGAGCCGGGCAGCGCGCTGGAGTTGTTTTTCCTGCTCCCCGGTTCGCGTTCCCTCCATTCCTCCCAGCCCTTCCGACGCGACCAGGACGAGATCGCCGCTCCCGAGCGGCGCCGTCGCGCACGAGACGGCGCCCCGCCGCTCCTCGGGGAAAGGAACGAGCCGGCCTTTCGAGAAGACCGAGGGCAGCGGCGCGCCCGCGGAGCACAGCGTCGCCTGGCGGGAGTCGAGGCGGGCGCCCGCGAGCCTTGCGACCCGCCCGGCGATCGACGCGAGAATCGTCTCGAGCGGTTCCCGGCCGCCCCGTGCCCGGAACTCGCCCATGGCGGCGAGGAGGTCCGCGAGCCCTTCCTCGAGCGGGCGAGGGTCCTCGGCGATGAACAGCGTGAGCATTCCGTCGTGGGCGACTGCGTCGAAGCCGAGAAGTCCGGTCGACTCGGCGCGCCAGCGCAGGGGGGCGGAGTCGAACCCGGGGGCCGCCGGCCACTCCCCGGGGGAGAGGAGCGGCCGGATGCCGCGAAGCACGCTTTCGCGCGCCTCGGCGGCGGCCTGCGCCAACGCCGCTCGATGTTGCCGCGAGTTCTCGACGGCGAGCGCGGCATGCTCGGCGACCGCCGTCAGGAATTCCTCGTCTTCGGGCGTGAAGGCCCCGCGTCTTTTGTTCAGAACCTCGATCACGCCGGCGATCTCGCCGGAGGGAGCCTTCATCGGGACGGCGAGGAGAGAGACGGTGCGGAAGCCGGACGTCGAGTCCGGCCCCCGGTCGTGCCGGGGGTCGGCCGCGGCGTCGAGAGTCAGGATCGCCTTCCCCTCCGCCGCGCAGGCGCCCGCGATTCCCTGGCCCCAGGGAACGCGGATCGGGTTGACGGAGCCCCCCTCCAGGATCTGGGAGACGAGATCCCGGGTCTCCGGTTCGACGAGGAAGATCGTTCCGCGCTCGGCGTCGGTCTCCTGCGTCGTGGTCCGGAGGATGATCTGGAGGATTTCCGTCGGGTCGAACGTGCCGGCGAGGGCTTTGTTCGCCTCGAGCATCACCATCAGCTTGACGCTCTTCGCGCGCGCGACGGAGACCTCGCTCAGGACGCTGTCGAGGAAGGCGCCCTCGTACTTTTCGATCTCGGCGGCGACTTCTTCGGCCGACGCGAAACGCGCCTCCGGGTCCTTCGCGATCAACCGGTCGATCATCGCCGCGAGCGCGGCCGGGAATTCGGGGCGGAGCGACCTGAGGTCAGGCGCCTTCTCGTCGAGGACCTTCCGCACGAGGGCGGTCGTTTCCGGATCGTCGAACGGCACCCTTCCCGTGAACATCTCGAAGAGCAGGACGCCGAGCGCGTAAATGTCCGTGCGAACGTCGGGCGCCGCCCCGCGGAGGAGCTCGGGCGCGAGGAACTGCGGCGTGCCGGGCACGGTCCCGCTCTTCTCGGTCCAGGACTGCCCGCGGTCGATCGCGATTCCGAAGTCCATCAGGCGCGGCCGCCCTTCCTCGTCCACGATGACGTTTTCGGGCTTGAGATCGCGGTGGAGCACGCCGATCCGATGCGCGGCGGCGAGGCCGCGGCAGATTCCCTTGGCGATCGACAGGCCGCGGCCGAGCGGCAGGATCCCCTCGGTTTCCTCGATGTCCTTCAGCGCCTTCCCGCGGATGTACTCCATCGAGACGTATTCGACGCCGTCGATCTCCTGCAGGTCGTAGATCCGGCAGACGTTCTCGTGCGTCACCTTGCGCGAGAGAATGATCTCGCGCCGGAGGAGCTCCCGCTTGTGCGGTGAGATCTTGTCGGGACGGAGGCGCTTCAGGGCGATCTCGAGATCGAGCGTGAGGTCGAGCGCCCGGTAGACGACTCCCATCCCGCCGTAGCCGAGAACGGAAAGGATCCGGTACCGGGAGCCGAGCATCCGCCCGGGGGCAAACGGCGGTTCGCCCTTGCCAGCCGGCGGCTCCGCCATGGGTCCGGTGGGTCGATCGCTCTGACGGAACATCCTTGCGGACAGTGTATTCCGAATGGGGGCCCGCGCGCCCGGGATAGGGTCAATTGCGTGTTGACACCCACGGGGGGCGGGCGTATTTTGGCCGGGCGTCTTAAATTTTGAAAGAGGAGGAGTTGTGGTCATCTCACGGAGATTCCCTCCCTCGCGGCTCCGTCCCTTCTTCGGGATCCTCGTCATGGTTCTCGCGGCTCCGGCATTTCCGGCGGGATTCGGCTTCTTCGAGCAGGGCGCCAAGGCGACCGCGATGGGTGGCGCTTTCGCCGCCGTCGCGGACGATCCTTCGGCGCTCTTCTACAACCCCTCCGGAATCGGCTTCCAGGATCACTTCTCGATCATGGCCGGAACGACCGTCACGACCTTCACGAAGTCCGAATTCCAGGGCTCGAATCCGTTTCCCGGCGAGGGATCGTCGGGGACGTTCCACAAGACCTGGTTCTTCCCGAGCCAGCTCTATGTCGTCGCGCCGATCACTTCGAACGTGAAATTCGGGTTCGCCGTCTACTCTCCGTTCGGTCTCGCCTCGCGCTGGAAGGACGCCGAGACCTGGTCGGGACGGTTCATCTCCCAGAACGCCAACATCAAGACGTTCAGCCTCGTCCCGGTGCTCGCGATCCGCGTCACGCCGACGTTCTCGATCGCGGGCGGGGCGGAGTACCGGCTATCGGAAGTCGAGCTCGAGAAGAACGAAGCGGCGTACAACCCCTTCACCCAATCGTTCGTCGACGTCGCCCACGTCAAGCTCCAGTCGGGCACCGAGCACGCCTGGGGATGGAACGCCGGCTTCCTCTGGAAACCGTCGCCCGCCTTCTCGATCGGCGCGTCGTACAAGGCGAAGATGACGATCGACTACTCGACGCACGCGGAATTCACGCAGCGGTTCACGGGCAACCCCGTCTTCGACGCGGGTGTGGCGGCGCTCCTGCCCGACAGCCCGAGAGCCGAAGCGTCGGTCAACTTCCCGGCGATCGCCGACATCGGCGTCGCCTGGCACTGCCCCGGGCAGTCGTTCACGCTCTCGGCCGACGCCGTCTGGACGGAGTGGTCGACCTACAAGAAGCTCGACATCGTCTTTCCCGACGGCGAGGTCCCGACGATCCACCGGGAGACCGACTGGAAGGACGTCTGGTCGTACCGCGTCGGCGTCGAGCAGAAGTTCGGCGCTTGGGCTCTTCGCGCGGGTTTCGTCTACGACGAGAGCCCGCAGCCGGAGAAGGAGGCGGGACCGCTCCTCCCCGATTCGATCCGCCGGGGCTACTGCATCGGGTTCGGCTACTCCGGCGAGCACTGGGGCTTCGATCTCGCGGACATGTACCTGCCGTTCCAGGACCGCACGATCCGGAACAGCCAGGACGCCTTCACCGGAACCTACAAGCTGACCGCGAACCTCATCGGCGCCAACGTGCGCCTGTCGTTCTGACGGGGAGGACGGGATGAAGAAGATCGGAGTCTGGGCCGTCACAGCCGCCTTCGCCTGGGCGGCCGCGCCGCTCGCGGCGCAGAGCTTCCAGAAATACGTCTCGCTCGGCGACAGCCTCGCGGAGGGAGAATCGGGAGGGTGCGTCGTCCAGCGCCACCAGCTCCGCTCGACCCCGCGGCTCATCGCGCAGGCGATCGGGATCGCCGACTTCGAGCAACCGCTGCGCGGCGAGGTTCCGCCGCCGGCCGACGGCGTCTCGTTCACCGGGAACCCGTGCCTCGGAATCGTTTTCCAGGGCGGGCAGATCACGATCGGCGTGGTTTCGCAGGAAGGGGCGGATCTCAATTCCGCGCTCCCGCGCCCCTACGACAATCTCGCCATCAACGGGTTCTTCAACACAGAGGACCTGCTCACGCTCAAGCACACCGACCCCTCGACCGGCAACGGCAAGCAGATCGCCGCGGCCCGCGTCCTGCGGAATGTCACCGGCAGCCCGTTCGACGGCATGAGCGCGATCGACGAGGCGAACGCCCTCAACCCCGACCTCGTCACGCTCTGGATCGGGAACAACGACATCCTGCTGCCCGCGGTGGCGGGGGTCGTGATCCCCGGCGTGACGCTCACCCCGCAGGCCGTCTTCGACGCCGCCTACGGACAGGTGATGGACGCGATCAGCGCGAGCGGACGGACGGTCGTCGTCGCAAACATCCCGGACATCCTGACCGTGCCGTTCTTCACGTACATCCCGCCCTTCATCATCAATCCGGCGACCGGACAGCCGATTCCGGACGGACAGGGCGGGTTCGTGACGTACATCGGCGAGCGGCACGACGGGACGGCGGGTCCGATTCCTCCGGACACGCTTGTGACGCTCCAGGCCGCCTCGCTCATCCAGCAGGGGATCGGGATCCCGCAGGCGCTCGGGGGAACGGGGGTCCCGCTTCCGGACGGAGGCTTCCAGCCGCCCGCGACCGTGAACCCCGGCGTCCTGCTCTACAAGGACGAAGTCGACACGCTCGAGGCCTACACCGACCACTTCAATGCGACGATCGCCGCGGAAGCGGCGTCCCACGGCGCGGGATTGATGGACGTTCACGCGCTCTTCCACCAGCTCCACGACGCCGGCTACGACATCGGCGGGCTCCACGTGTCGACGGACTTCCCGGCGGGTGGAATCTTCGGGGCCGACGGCCTCCATCCCACGAACATCGGCTACGCGATCGCCGCCGACGACTGGATCCAGGCGATCAACGCGATCGCCGGGACGAACATCCCGCGGCCCGACATCTCCTCGGCGCTGTTCACCCCCGATGCCCCGGTCTTCGCCTCCCCCGCGGCCGCCACGAACGGCCGGGGAAACATCACGATCGCGAGCCCGGCGGCGCCGGCTCCGGTCCCGGCGGCGGTTCCGGAGGTCACTCGGCATCCCTGACGCGTTCCCCGCGGAGACCGAGAGGGCCCGCTCCGGCGGGCCCTTTCTTTTGTGTTACATTGCCCGCCCCGGCGAATCGCCGGCGGATTTTCATTCGTTTTCGAGGTCCGCATGAATATTCCGGCCACCCAGATCCGAAACGGGATGATCATCATCTACAACAGCGAGCTCCATCGGGTGCACGAAGCGTCCCATCGGACGCCCGGCAACCTTCGGGCGTTCATGCAGGTCCGGATGCGAAATTTGCGCAACGGATCGATGATCGACCACCGATTTTCGTCGAGCGACCGGGTCGAGAAGGCGTCGCTCGACACCCACGAAATGGAGTATCTGTACTCTGATCCCGCCGGGCACCATTTCATGAACCAGGAGACCTACGACCAGATCACGCTTCCCGACGAGGTCGTGGGAGACGCCTTGAAATACCTCCTTCCCAACACGGCGATGTCGGTCGACTTCTACGAGGGGACTCCGGTCGGCATCGAGCTCCCGAACACCGTGGCGCTCACGGTGACCGAGACGCAGCCGGGAATGAAGGGGGCGACCGCTTCCGCCTCCTACAAGCCGGCGACGCTCGAGACGGGTCTCGTCGTCAACGTTCCGCAGTTCATCGAGGCGGGAACGCGCATCAAAGTCGACACGCGCGACGACAGCTACCTGGAACGGGCGTAGAACTCGCCGAGAGAGGCTCGGGGGCACACATGCCTCTGGCGACCCGACGCCGGAGGCGCGCCCGCTCTGTTACGAGCAAGCATGTTGGGCGGTTCTCGCGCAGAGGACACAGGGTGGGCAGACAAGATCCGGTACCCGAGCGAGCCCTCCGTGAGGGTGGCACAAATATTGCTTTCCAGTCCATTCGGTCAGGGTATTTTTTTGTTGACCTTTGCCCGAGACGCTCGGGATAATGCCCTGTGCGCTTCGCAAGGACGATCCTCGCCCTCAGCGTCACCACGATTCTCACCCTCCCCGCCACGGCTCTCGCCCGGCGGTCTTCCTCGGCGCATCGCCGATCCAAGGTTTCGCATTCCCGCCAGCATCCGGCGACGGAAATCCGGATTCCCGAGGACGGGGTGACGACCCTCGAGCCGTTCGGCCCGCTCCTCCCAAAAGAGCTGGAAGCTGCCGGGACGGACTCGGAGACGGAACAGCAGGACGACGTGATCGAGAAGGTGGCGGTCGTCGACGTCCATAACGACGATGCGCCCTGTACGCAGGAAGAGATCGCCGCCGGCTCGTGCCAGGACGACGAGGCGGACGGGAAGGACCTCGAGGAGGTTCCCGCGGGCGAACTGGCCAAGAAGAGCACTCTCCACAGCGTCGTCGCTGCGATGAAGAAGGTCGGAGCGCTTTTCCGGCCGAAGTCGTCTGAAACGCTCCTTTCCCCGGAAGACCAGTATCTGGAGGAGCTTCTCTCGATGAACCTGGAGATTCCCGTCGAGGGCGTCACCCGCGACCAGCTCCAGGACTCCTTCCTCAACCCGCGGGGCAGTCGCCGCCATCACTACCAGCATCTGGCTCTCGACATCGGTTCTCCGAAGGGCACTCCGGTGCTCGCGGTCGCCGACGGGGAGGTCGTGCGGATCGGGCGCGAGAAGCGGGGCGGGAACGCGATCTACCTGCGCGACTCGTCGAATCGCTACCTCTTCTATTACTGCCACCTTTCCCACTACGCCCACGGCCTGATGGCGGGAATGAAGGTCAAGAAGGGCGAGGTGCTGGGGCGGGTCGGCGCGACCGGGAACGCCCACGGCGCCCACCTCCATTTTTCCGTCACCCGCCTGCCCGACGACTCGCTGGCCCTGGATTTCAAGAGAGGGCTGGCAGTGAATCCCTACCTGGTCTTCCTTTTCGCTAAGTAATAAAGCGGCGCGGCGATGCATCGAGCCGGCCGGGCGCGTGCGCCGCGACCCGCGGCCTTAACGTACGCGCCGGTACGCCGCGGCCGCGGGCTCAGGCGCCCGCATCCCGGCGGGCTCGCGCCTCACCGCGCCTTGACGTTGTCTGAAATGATCCGGTGTTACCGAGACAGTGTTACGGCGGTACGCCGCGCCCGCCGCCCGGTCCCGCCGAACCCGTCTTCCGGCACGTCTCGCCGCGCCTTGATGTCGACTCAAACGCGAATAACGAGAAGGTCTTCCGACGGTACGCCGCGTCGTATGGATTTCGTGAGTTCTTTACGGGCGTGCCGACAGCGTAAGGCGCGGTGAGACGCGAGCCCGGCGGGATGCGGGCCGTCCGGGGGCGACCGCAGGCGTACCGGAGCGTACGTCGGAGGGAGACACCGGCGGCACGCGCCCGCCCGGCTCGATGTATCGCCGCGCCGCCTGAGCCCTAGACGTGGGGGATGGGACTATGCGTGATCAAATGCTCGAGCCAGAGCCCCGACACCTTCTCCGCCACCGTGTTCTGGCGCAGCCGGGCCGCCAGGTGCCCCCAGTCCATCTCGTCCATGAGCTGGTCCTGGTTGAAGCAGGAGAAGACGATTTCCTTGGTCGCCCCGGTGACCGGGTCGCGGTGCTTCTGAAGGCACTGCGCGCAGACTTCCTTCATCATGCACTGCATCGGCGAGTTGATCGAGGCCACCCCGACGTGGTTCGGCGAGAGGTACTTCGCCAGCGCCGCGTGGCGGGCGGCGGAAACCGCGCTCATCATCCGGTCGGACCCGATGACGATGATCCGCGACACGTCCTTCAGGTCGATCGGACGGTCCCCGAGCCGACCCTCCGCGTAGGCGGTGATCGACTCGAGGATGTTCCCCACGAACGACCGATCCTGCGGACGCACCGCCGGGATCGCCTCTCCGCGATCGACCGAGAAGACGACGATGTCGGCCGCCGCCTCGATCTCCTCGCGTTTGTAGAAGTCCTCGCCCTTCTTGTAGCCGGCGAAATAGATCACGCGGTTTCCGGCGGCGCGGCAGGCCTTTCCGATCGAGAAGAGCACGGCGTTGCCGAGGCCGCCTCCGCAGAGCATCACGGTCGAGTTTTCCGGGATCTCCGTCGGCGCGCCGGTCGGTCCCATCACGACGACCCGCTCGCCCGGTTTCAACGCCGCGCAGAGCCTCGACGAGACGCCGATCTCGAGTGCAATCATCGAGAGGAGCCCTTGCGAGTCGTCTTTCCAGGCTCCCGTGAGTGCCAGCGGTTCGGTCAGCAGGGGAGAACCGTCCACGCGCGGCGCGGACGCTTCGAAATTCTGGAGCCGGTAGAACTGCCCGGGGTGGAACCGCCGCGCCGCCGCCGGCGCGCGAACGACGACTTCGACGATCGTCGGCGTGAGCCGGTCGACCCGCACGACCGTGGCGGTCCATTCGCGCTCGAGCATTCCGGCGAATCGCCCCCATGCGGCGTCACGAGCCGGCTGGGCGGCAGGGGCGGCCGCCGCGATCTCTTCCCGGAAGAGCCTCGTGATCCAGCGGTATCCGTCGCGGGCGGACGCCATCGCCTTCACGACGTTGCCGTTGTAGCGGGGATGGTTGTCCCCGAAGTACGTCATGAACTTGCCGCCGTGGTCGACGCCGGTGAAGATCCCGCCCGGATCGAGCGGCTGGCACGGGACGAGCGTCTTCTTTCCGTTTTCCTCCGAGAGGCGGTGCGGGGCGAAGAAGCGGCGCTTCTCGTCGAGGGGGAGAGTTCCGGGCTTCTCCTTGGCGTAGGTGATGTTCGGCGTCGTTCCGGCGGCGACGAGGCAGCTCCGGGCCGGCAGCTCCACGAGCTCGCCCGAGGTCCGCCGGAAGCGCATCGCCCGGAGCTTGCCGTACTCGTCGGGGACCGCCTCGACAGGATCGAGCGTCTCGACGAACGAGATCCCCTCTTCGAGCGCCTTGATGATCTCCTCGTGGTTGAGCCGGTAGGCGGGGGATTCCTCCATCGTCCGGCGGTAGACGATCGAGACGCCGCCCCACTCCCGGCAGAGGCGGGCGAAGTCCGGGGCGTCCCCGCGGGCGGCGGCCTCCCGTCGCTCCCGGCGCACCGCCCCTCCGTGGGCGAGCAGCCGGTCGAGGATTTCCTGCTCCTCGGCGTCGAAGATCGCCCGCACGTTCTCCTCGCCGCGCTCGAGGACGAGGGTTTCGTAGCGCTCGAGAGTTCGCTCGGCTTCGATCGGATAGTAGGCCAGGAGCTCCGTCGCCGTGTCGATCGCGGTGAGTCCCCCGCCGATGACGACGGCCGGCAGCTCCGCCTGCAGGTTTGCGAGGCCGTTTCGCTTGAACGCTCCGGTGAGCTGCAGGGCCATCAGGAAATCGGAAGCCTGCCGGATGCCCCGGATCATGTTGTTGGTCATGCCGACGATCGTCGGCCGGCCGGCGCCCGCGGCGACTGCGACGTGGTCGAATCCCATCGCGAACGCTTCTTCGGCGTCGACGGTTCCGCCGAAGCGGACGCCGCCGAACACCCGGAAGTTCTCCCGCCGCGCGAGGGTGAGCGCGATCACGCGGAGGAAGTTCTTGTCCCAGCGGACCGTGATCCCGTACTCGGAGACGCCGCCGAAGCCGCCGAGCGGGCGCTCGTCGAGTGGCTGCTTGAGCGCCGCGTAGCTCTCGATCGGGACGAGCTCCCCGTCGATCGGCTCGATCTTCAGGCCGTCGATCGCGGCGACGCCGAAGCCCTCGTTGGCGAGATAGTGGGCGAGCGTGTACCCGGCGGGGCCGAGGCCGACGATCAGCACGTTCTTGCCGTTGTACGGGAGCGTGTACGGGCGACGGATGTTCAGGGGGTTCCAGCGGGTGAGGAGGGAGTACACCTCGAAACCCCAGGGGAGATCGAGCACGTCGGTCAGGACGCCCGTCTCGGCCTGCGGGATGTCGACGGGCGACTGCTTCTGGAAGATGCATCCCTTCATGCAGTCGTTGCAGATCCGGTGGCCGGTCCCGGGGCACATCGGGTTGTCCACGCAGATGATCGCGAGCGCCGCGACCGAGTCTCCCCGGCGGCGCATGACGTGCATCTCGGAGATCTTCTCGTCGAGCGGACAGCCGGTGAGCGGCACGCCGAGGGGGTTCTTCTGGAAGGTCGAGGTCTTCGCGTCGAAGAAGCCCTTCGAGCACGAGTCCTTGTCCCGTTCGTGGCAGATCAGGCAGTACTGCGTCTCTTCCTGGACGCCCCTGGGGCTCATCCGCGGATCGGTCAGTTTGAATCCGTCCCGCCGCCGGTGCCGATCGGGGGGGCCGACGCGCCGCTCGGGGAGGGACGCGTCGGGGCGCACGGTTTCGACGAGCGCGTTGAAGTCGAGCTTCTCCGGCAGGCGGAAGGACGACCACCCGCGGATCCGGCGTTTGCCTTCGGGATGGGCGAGCCGGACGTGGAGGGAGGTCTCGAGGAATCTCATCATTCTCGAGAGGAAATCGAGCGCCCGCTCGTCGTTTTCGGGGACGCTCTCTCCGGCGCGCGCCGCCCACCGGGCGACCCGTTCTCGGGTCGCCGCGGAAACGGCTTCCCGCTTCTTCTGGCGCACGACTTCCGCGTGTTCGCTTTCGGCCTCGAGGAGGGCGACGGCCATCGTCGCGGTCGCGAGCTCCTCGTCGGCGTCCCAGGGCAGATCCGGGAAGAGGGTCTTCTCGAACTCGCGGAGCGCTCGCGCCGAGGCGGCGTAGTCGATCGCGGGGAACCCCTCGGGAAGCGGAGACTTGACGACCCGCCGGATCAGGAAATCCCGTTTGAACTTCCCGAGCACGACTTCTCCCTCGGCACGCTCCATCTGCGTCCGCCGGCCCTCCTGGATCGGAAAGAGGCGCGCGAGGAAATCGGACAGTCGCGGCGCGAGCGCCACGAGGAGTCCGGAGAGGGCGGAGGGCGCTACGGCATCGGGATGCCGCCGCGCCTCTTCGATCGTGAGGCAGAGCTCCGGATCGTCGCGGCGGAGCTCGGCCAGGAAGAACCCATCGAGGTCGCGAAGTCGCTCGGGGGAATGGAGATCCTCGAACGTGAAGCCCGGAATCCCGAGCGTGAGGCGGGAAATTTCGGGCACGGTCATCGACATGGGGCACCGGTCGCGTGATCGCTCATGGCGCGCAAATGTATCAGGGGGCGCAGCGTCGGGAATGGTGAAAATGCCTCAGGGGAGGCGCGGCGACCCGCCCGGACCCGGCCGCGGACTGCTTCATGCCCGAAGCCGATGAACGCACTAGACTCGGAGCGTGAAGGGAAAAACGTTCGAGATTTCGACGTCGCGGAAGATCGAGAGGCGCGACGTGACGGAAGAGGTCGAGAAAGCCCTCGCGTCGCTCGGTGCGACGAGCGGCTTCGTCGTCGTTTCCGTGCCCCACACGACCACCGCGATCACCGTGGGCGAGAACTGGGATCCCGACGTCGGGACCGATCTCGAGCGGGCGTTCGCGGCCTGGACTCCCGCGGTGCGGTTCGACCACGGAGAGGGGAATTCCGCCGCTCACTTCCTCTCGGAGGCGGTCGGCGGCGCCCGGCTCCTTCCGTTCGAGCAGGGGAAGCTCCGTCTCGGCCGATGGCAGGGGGTCTTCCTCCTCGAGCTCGACGGACCGCGCCGGCGCACCGTCTCGGTCGATCTCCTCGGCGCGGCGGAGAAGGACGCTTGACAGGTCTCCAGAACAGTAGTAGTAATGATTACTGATATGAAGGACGCGGCCCGGACCCGGGAAACCCGCCAGCGCGCCCTGGTCTACGCGATCGTCGCCTCGACCGGGACCCATCCGACCGCGGACTGGGTGTACGCCCGCGCGCGGGAGACGATGCCCCGCGTCTCGCTCGGCACGGTCTACCGGAACCTCCAGCGTCTCGCCGCCGAGGGGCGGATCCGCGCGATCGACTCCTGGGGGAAGGTCACGCGGTGGGACGCGGATCTCTCGACCCACCACCATTTCGTGTGCACTGCCTGCGGAGCGATCCGGGACGTCCCGCGGCCCGAGGGAGAGGGCGCCCGGATCGCCGCGTCCGTCCGGCTCCCCGGGTTCACGATCACCGGCCACCGGCTCGAGCTCGAAGGCCTCTGCGATTCATGCACCCGCGTTTTCGCGCGGAAGCGGGAGAAGGTCTCCCGCTCCGCGAGATGAATTCGAAAGGAGAAATCATGCCCGCCCTGAAAGACACCCGCACCCACGACAACCTCAAGCACGCCTTCGCCGGCGAATCCCAGGCGAACCGCCGCTATCTCTACTTCGCGCGGCGCGCCGACATCGAGGGCTTTCCGGACGTCGGCGGCCTCTTCCGCGACACCTCCGAGGCGGAAACCGGCCACGCTTTCGGCCACCTCGACTTCCTGAAGGAGGTCGGCGATCCGGCCACGAACTTCCCGATCGGCGACACGAAACTGAATTTGAAGTCCGCCGTCGAAGGGGAGACCTACGAGTACACCCAGATGTATCCCGGCTTCGCCCGCACCGCCCGCGAAGAGGGATTCACCGAGGTCGCGGAATGGTTCGAGACGCTGGCCCGCGCCGAGAAGTCGCACGCCGGACGCTTCCAGAAGGGCCTGGACACGCTGGGGACATAAGTGTCCCGCCCCGGAAATAGCGGGCCATTTGCGCCCGCGGCTTGCGGACGAAGGCCAGACGCGTCGCGGGAGCAGATGCCGGAAGCATCGGGCCCGCGACGCAACGCCGCCATCGTTCGCAATGTGCTGGCGCCCTTCGGGTTCGGGCGGCGCGGGGCAATCTGCGGCGTCGCCGCGACTCGACGATGGCACCGCATCGCCATCATCGCGGCGACTGGCAGCTCACCCCGCGGCGCTCCGAACAAATGCCACGGTATTTCCGGGGCGGGGCACTAGAGCGTGGTCTTCGATCCGGCCGCGAAGGACTTCGCCGATCCCGGGGCTCTGGAGAAGGAGTACCGGCGGGTGATGGACGTCTGCCACACCTGCCGGCGCTGCTACAACCTGTGCCCCTCCTTCGACACGATCTTCAAGGCGCTCGACCGCCCGGAGGTCGACGGGGAGATCGACCGGGTTCCGAAGCCGGATCTCGACGCGTTCACGGACCTCTGCTACGAGTGCAAGCTCTGCATCCCGCACTGTCCCTACTACCCGCCCCACCGGTGGGACGTGGACATCCCCCGCCTCGTGCTGCGCGACCGCGCCGCCCGCGTGCGGCGGGAGGGGCGTCCTCCGGTGCGGGATCGGGTCCTCGGCTCCGCCGACGCGATGGGGCGTCTCGCCTCGAACGCGGCGCCGCTCGTCAATTTCGCGAATCGCAACGCCGTTTCCCGGTGGATGCTCGAGAAGACCCTCGGCGTCCACCGGGACCGGCTCCTTCCCGCCTTCCACGGGGAGACGTTCGCCCGGTGGTGGAAGAAGAGGGGCGGGAGGACCACGCTCGAAGAGGTCCGGGGCGCCGATGCCGTCCTCCTCTTCGTGACGTGCTCCGTCAACTTCAACCGGCCGGAGACCGGGAAGGCGGCGGTCGAGGTTCTCGAGAGGAGCGGCGTCACGGTCGTCGTTCCGCCCCAGCGGTGCTGCGGCATGCCCTTCCTCGATTCCGGCGACGTCGACTCCGCCCGCGAGCATCGCCGGGACAACGTCGATTCGTTCCTGCCGTTCGTCCGGTCCGGGATCCCGATCGTCTCGCCGGGCCCCACCTGCTCGCTCACGCTCAAGAAGGAATACCCGGTGCTCGGCGACGAGGAGGACGTCCGGGAGGTCTCCGCGGCGACGCTCGACCTCTCCGAATACCTGATGAAGCGCCACGCCGCAGGAAAGCTCGCCACCGATTTCGCGCGGCCGGCCGGCCACGTGCTGTACCAGGTCGCCTGCCATCTGAAGGTCCAGGACATCGGCTTCCGCTCCCGCGACCTTCTCGCGCTCCTTCCGGACACGCGGGTCGAGCTCGTCGAAAAATGCACCGGCCACGACGGCACCTGGTCGATGAAGACGGAATACTTCCCGATGTCGATGGAGATCGGCCGTCCCGTCTTCGAGGCCGTCGAGAAGGCCCGCCCCGACGCGGTCGCGACCGACTGCCCCCTCGCCGCGCTCCAGATCCGGCAGGGGACGGGAGTCGCGCCGAGGCACCCGATCGAGATCTTCGCGGACTGTTACCGAAAGGACGAAACCCATGGAGAAGATTGAAGCTTCGGCGTTGAAGAACCTGCACGAGTACGAGGTCGCCCGCCCCGAATTCCGGCGCCGGGTGATCGACCTGAAGAGCCGCCGGCGCGTTGCCGTCGGGCCGCTCGTGACGCTCGTGTTCGAGAACCGCGACACCGCGCTCTTCCAGATCCAGGAGATGCTCCGGGCCGAGCGGATCGTCGATCCGGCGCGGGTTCAGGACGAGATCGACGTCTACAACACGCTTCTCCCCGACCCCGGAGAGGTGGCGGCCACCCTCTTCATCGAGATCACCGACGAGAGCCGGGTGAAGCCGGTCCTCGACGCCTTCATCGGCCTCGACGAGGGAAAGAGCCTCCGGATGGAGATCGGGGGAAGTGAATATTTCGCGAAGTTCGAGGCCGGCCACGGCCGTGAGGATAAGATTTCCGCCGTGCACTACGTTCGGTTTCCCCTCGGCGAGCAAGGCCGCGCCGCGCTCGAAAGGGCGAAGTCGGCCCGGCTGGTCCTCGAGCACGGCGATTATCGGGCGAAGGCCGAGCTCCCGCCCGAGACGATCGCGGAGCTGATCGAGGACCTCCAGGACGCCTGAACGCATGTCCCGGGAGGCACCGCCCTCGCGATCCTTCCGGCGCCGCCTGTTTCACGGCCGGGGCGCCGCGATCGCGGGACTCCTCTCCTCCCTTCCCCTGGAAGGCATCGACGCGGCCGAGTTCCGCGCGTCGGGCCTCCGGCTCGAAGAGAATGCGGTCGCCGTGCTTCTCCTCGACCGCCCTCTCCACGGCGAGCTCGCGGCGCCGCCCCCGGAGGGGATCGGCGAAGGGGCGGAGAGGCTCGGGGTCGTCGTCGTCGGCGAGCGAACCGGAGCGGCGGACCCGTTCTGGCCGCCCCGCGTCTATTTCTCGCTGCCCGAGGGCGCGCCCGATCATCACGTCGCGCGCGCGCTCCGGTCCGTGTTTCGCTTCCTCGAGGAGCGGCACGTCGCGGCCGTCGCCCAGCGGTCGCTCGCGGCGCGCAACGCCGACATCGAGAACCTGAACCGCATCGGGATCGCCCTCGCCGCGGAGACGGATCCGACGCGCCTGATCGCCGATTTCCTCTCACGCGCGCGGGCGCTCACGCACGCCGACGCCGGAAGCCTCTATCTCGTCGAGCGGGACGGCGAAGGCGTCGAGCAGCTGCAGTTCAAGGCCGCCCAGAACGACTCCGTGAAGCTCCGTTTCGAAGAATCTTCCCTTCCGCTCGACAGCCGCTCGATCGCGGGCCACGCGGCGACGACCGGAAGGGTCATCCGGATCGACGACGTCCACGCGATCGCGGAGGACGCGTCGTACCGGTTCAACCGGAGCTCCGACGACGACACCGGATACCGGACCGAATCGATGCTGGCGGTCCCGATGAAGAACGTCCAGGGCCGGGTGATCGGCGTCCTCCAGCTGATGAACCGGAAGCACAGCGTCGTTCCGGACCTCTCGACGACCGCCGTCATGCGCCGCGAGACGGTGCCGTTCGACGACCGGGACGAGGAGATCGCCCGGTCGCTCGCGGCGCAGGCCGCCGTCGCGCTCGAGAACGCCCGCCTGACCGCCCATCTGCGGAACCTCTTCGACGGTTTCGTCGCCGCTTCGGTGACGGCGATCGAGCAGCGGGACCCGACCACCTCCGGCCATTCGCAGCGCGTGGCGGTGCTCACCTGCGCGCTCGCCGAGGCCGCGGATCGGGCCGCGACCGGCGCCTACTCGGGGTTCCGGATCTCCCCGCAGGAGCTGACCGCGCTCCGCTACGCGGCGGTCCTCCACGATTTCGGGAAGGTCGGCGTCCGCGAGTCCGTCCTCGTCAAGGCGCGGAAACTCCCGCCGGGGCGGCTCGAGCTCCTTCGCGAGCGCTTCGAGCGCGCGCGCCTCGCCTCGGCGGTGCGGCTCTGGGAGCGCGCCGCCGGCGGAGAGATCCCGCTCGAGGCGGCGCGCCGCGAGATCGCCGCCGCGGAGGCGCGTTTCGACTCGGCCTGGCAGAGGGTTCTCGAGGCGGACGTTCCGGCGGTCCTGCCGCAGCCGCCGAACGAGGCGCTTCGCGAGGCGGAGGTACTCGAGTTCCCGCTCGGAAACGGCGACCGCGAGAGGCTTCTCGCCGACGAGGACGCGCGGTATCTCGCGATCGCGCGGGGAAGCCTCGACGAGGCGGAGCGTCGGGAGATCGAGTCGCACGTCACCCAGACCCACCGGTTCCTGTCGAAGATCCCCTGGACTCCGGAGCTTGCGCGCGTTCCCGAGCTCGCGTGGCTGCACCACGAGAAGCTCGACGGCAGCGGGTACCCGCGGGGTCTCCGGGGCGAGGAGATCCCTCCGCCCGCGCGGATGATGACGATCTGCGACATCTACGACGCGCTCTCGGCGGCCGACCGCCCGTACAAGCGTGCGGTCGCCCGCGACGCGGCGATCGACATCCTCCGGAAGGAAGCGGCTCGGGGAGCGCTCGACAGGGACCTCCTCGAGATCTTCGTCGGGGACCGGATCTTCGAGACGACGGCCCGGCCCTGAGAGCCTCCTACCCTTCGCGCCCGACTTTTCCCGCCTCGAACATCCGCGCGTCCACGGGACCGAGCGCCTTCTCGCGGCGTTCCGGAAGCAGCCGGCGGTGCCGGATCGTCTCGAGCCAGTGCGGGATCTCCCAGAGATCCTCCTCGGAGGTCATCCATCCGATGCGGTCGAACCGCGCGAGGGAGCGGGGAGGGGAGTGGCGGCGGAGCGTCTTCTCGCGCCGGAGATTGAAGTACGACTCGAAGTAGGAGAGGACGAGCGTGCGGATCGTCGGCCAGATCGGTTCCCGGTAGCGCAGGCCCGAGTAGTTCGAGCGGGCGATCGCTCCCCACCCGCTGCGCTCGCGGAAGACGGCGATCACGTGGTCGTCGTCGTGCACCGCCTCGAGGTCGAGGATGAGCGGCGGCCGTCCCTGGACGCGGAGCGCGGCCGCGGCGAAGAGCGCGCCATCCATGCACTGGACGGTCCGTTCCCGGAGCGCGCGGCGCGGCGAGCGGCAGTGTTTTCCGTGGACGTCGTACTCGAAACCGTCGAGGCATTTCTGGATCCGCCAGGGCGGGTCGAGGCTCCGCAGGAATCTCGTCTCGCGGCGGGTCATTCCGAAGTCGCGCATGGATTTGCCGGCGACGTTAACGGCTCCGGCCCGCCGCCGCAAGCGCGCTATGCTCGCCCGGGATGCCGAACCTCCTCGCCCGCTACACGCGATGGCTGCACACCCGGTGGCCCGCGGGCACGGTCGAAAGCCTCCCCGAGATCGGGCCCGGGGGAGAGACCGCGCTCGCCGGCGTGCGCATCGTCGGCGACCTGACCGGAATCCCTCTCCTGAAGCTCTCCGCCGACGGCGGCGCGCGGGCGGCCCGGGCAGCGGCGGTCGAGCTCGCGGGCGAGGGCGGGGATCCCGCGGCGATCGACCTCGCGATCGTCGGAGGCGGAGTCTCCGGAATTTCGGCGGCGCTCGAGGCGAAGGCGCTCGGAGTGCGATTCGCCGTGTTCGAAGCCTCCGAGCCGTTCTCGACCGTCGCGAATTTCCCGAAAGGGAAGCCGATCTACACGTATCCCTCGGGGATGACTCCGGCCGGGCGGCTCCGTTTCCGCGAGGAGGTCCATCCGAAAGAGGCGCTCCTCGAGAGCCTCGAGGCGCAGCGGCGCGGAGCCGGGATCGAGCCCGTCGTCTCGCGGATCGATCGGATCGAGCGCGCCGCCGGCGTCCTCCTCCTCCACCACGCCGACGGAAGACCGCCGACGGCGGCGCGGCGGGCGATCGTCGCGATCGGCCGGAGCGGGAGCCATCGGCGCCTCGGCGTGCCGGGGAGGACTCCGGAAAGGTCTTCAATCGCCTTTACGACCCGAAGGATTTCGCGGGGCGGAACGCCCTCGTGGTCGGTGGCGGCGATTCGGCGGCCGAGACCGCGATCGCGCTCGCGTCGTGCGGCGCGCGCGTGATTCTGGCGCACCGCGGCGGTTCCCTGACGCGGCCGAAGCCGGGGAACGTCGCGGCGCTGCGCGCTCTCGAGCACGATCCGCGGGCCCCCGTGTCCGTGGAGCGGCCGGTCTCGGAACGGGTGACCGCGGCGACGGGGGCCTTCGACGCCTCGCCGCACCCGCCGGGGAGGATCGAGATCGCGCTCGAGACGGAGGTCGTCCGGATCGATCCGGACCGCGCCGTGCTGCGCGACGCGGCCGGCCGCGAGCGCGCCGTCGGGAACGACGTCGTCTTCGCGATGATCGGCCGGAAGGCGCCGCTCGACTTCTTCCGCCGGTCCGGGATCCCGATCCGCGGCGAGTGGACGGCGGCCCGGGGCCTCGCGTTCGCCGCGTTTCTGGCGTTCTGCGTCTTCCTCTTCAACTGGAAGGCGGGCGGCGCCTTCACGCGGTACTTCGAGGCGCGAAGGCTGTTTCCCTTCGGGATCGGCTTCCCGGCTGCGGGGACGCTCGCCGGTGCGCTCGCGATCTCGCTGCGCGACCCCGGCTTCTATTACTCGTTCGCCTATTGCATGGCCGTCCTCCTCTTCGGGATCGCGCGGATCCGGCGGCGCCGAACGCCGTACGTGACCCGCCAGACGATCGCGCTGATCGCGATCCAGGTCGTTCCGCTCTTCCTCCTCCCGTACGTGCTCCTTCCGTGGCTGGGCCACGCGGGCGCGTTCGACGCGGGCCTCGGCAAGACGGTCGCCGATCACCTGTTCCCGGCCGTCTCCTCCGGACAGGGCCGGGAATACTGGCGCGCGTTCGGGCTGATCCTCGCGTGGCCGCTCTTCGTGTGGAACGTCTTCTCGCCCCGGCCGATGAGCTGGTGGCTCGCGATCGCCTTCCTCCAGACGTTCGTGGCGATCCCGTGGATCGTGCGGCGATGGGGGAAGGGCGCCTACTGCGGATGGATCTGCTCGTGCGGCGCGCTCGCGGAGACGATGGGGGACGCGCATCGGCAGAAGATGCCGCACGGTCCGCTCTGGAACCGTCTCAACATGACCGGGCAGGCGATCCTCGCGGCGGCGTTCCTGCTGCTGGCGGGGAGGGCGGTTTCGTGGGCGGCGCCCGGCACGCGCGTCGGCGCCGCCGCGGGCCGCTTCTACGACGGGATGCTCTCCGGATGGGCGCCGTTCGGGATTCCCCTGAACTACGCGCGCGTGGTCGATCTCTTGCTCGCCGGGATCGTCGGCGTCGGATTCTATTTCTGGTTCTCGGGACGCGTCTGGTGCCGGTTCGCCTGTCCGCTCGCCGCTCTGATGCACGTCTACGCGCGGTTCTCGCGATTCCGGATCTTCCCGGAAAAGGCGAAATGCATCTCGTGCAACGTCTGCACCTCCGTCTGCCACCAGGGGATCGACGTGATGAGCTTCGCCAACCGGGGCGTTCCGATGGAGGACCCGCAGTGCGTCCGCTGCTCGGCCTGCGTCCAGATGTGCCCGACGGGCGTGCTGTCGTTCGGACGCGTCGGCGCGGGCGGACTCCCCGTTCTCGACCGACTCCCCGCTTCGCCGGTCCGGATGGCCGAGAGCGGCCCCGCGCCTTCCTGATCGCGATCGGGAAGTCTCCCGAGAGGAAGAGGATGGGCAGCGGCGGCGGGGGCCCGGAGGCGGCCGCCCTCTTTCCTGACCAGCGCGACGGGCTCCGCCGAAACCTTCAGGGCCTCCCGTCCGTCCTACGAGGAGTGACTTCGGGAAGGAGGAGACCGTGAAGAACTCTCGCCGATTCCTGTTCCCTTCGATCGCCGCGGCTTGTGCGGCCGCCGCCGCGGCCTTCGGCGCGGCTGCGCGGAAGCCCGTCACCGGTAGCTGGTCGATCGAGCCTTCCGGCCGCTCCGGCAGCGTTCAACTCGAGATTCGCCGGAAGACCCCGAGCTCGAGCTGGAGCTCCGGAGAAACCGTGCCGCTCTCCTCGCTGTCCGGGCTCTCCCCGGACGCTCTCGGCGGCGGCGAAGCGCACGTCCGCTTCGAGATGCTCCGCGACGCCGGCGTCTTCCGGTTCGACGGCGACCTGCGCGGGGGCGAAGGGGGCGGGCGCTTCACGTTCGACGCCGACCCGGCGTACGTGTCGGACATGGCAGCGCTCGGTTACGGCGGCCTGTCGGAGGATGACGTGTTCGCCGCCGCCGTGCACGACGTCAGTCGCTCCTTCGTCCGGGAGCTCGGCGCGCTCGGCGACGGGCGCCTTCCCTTCGACGATCTGGTCGCGTTTCGCATCCACGGCGCGACTCCCGACTACATCCGGGCGATGCAGGGTCTCGGCTACCGGGGGATCGCCCCCGACGATCTGGTCGCGTTCCGCATCCACGGCGCGAGTCCCGAGTACGTCGAGGCGATGAACGCGCTCGGCCTGACCTCGATCCCCGCCGAAGACCTCGTCGCGATGCGGATTCACGGCGTCCGGCCGGAGTTCGTGAAGGCGTTGCGCGACCTCGGCTCGCCCGCGATCGCGCCGGAGGACCTCGTCGCCCTGCGCATCCACGGCGCGACGGAAGAGTTCGTCCGGGACCTCGCGGCGCTCGGCTATGACCGTCTTCCGGCCGACGATCTCGTCGCGATGCGCATCCACGGCGTGTCGCCGGACTTCATCCGGGAGTTGAAGTCCCTCGGCTATCCGCACGTTCCGGTCGACGACCTGGTCGCGATGCGCATCCATGACGTGACGCCGGACTTCGTCCGCCGGGTCGAGGCCCGCCGGCCGGAAAAGCCGACTCCGGAAGAGCTCGTGGAGATGCGCATCCACGGCGAGCGGGACTGACCCGTCGCACCCGGCGGGTTTTCAGGCGGCCTGTCCTTTCCGCAGCTCGTCCAGCGTCGACTGCATCCGCCGCCGCGCCTCCGCCGCCGCTTCGTTGACCCGCTCGGGAGACCCCTCGGAGACGGGGATCGGGTCGAGCACGCGGATCCGGAGCGTGCCCGGCCGGGTCCGGTGCCGACGGGTGTCGGCGATGACCGCGAGCGGCTCGGCGACGAGCGGGACGACGGGAACGCCGGCCGCGGCCGCGAGCCGGAAGGCGCCCGTCTTGAACGGCAGGAGCTCCGACCCGCTGTTGCGGTGCCCTTCCGGCATCATCCATACGGACACGCGCTCTTCCCGGATCACCCGCGCGGCCTCCGTCAGGGTGGCCGTGCTCCGCTCGTGGGAGCCGCGATCGATCGTCAGATTCCCCGCCGCGCGGAAGTACCATCCGAAGAGCGGAATGCGGCCGAGCTCCTTCTTGCCGATCGCCACGGTGCGCGCGGGGACGATCGCGCCGAAGACGACGACGTCGAGGATCGACTGGTGGTTCGCGACGAAGACGCAGGGCTGCCGGCTCCGCAGCAACTCCGGGCGGTCGACCTCGATGCGCCATCCGAGAGCCCGCGTCAGGCCGCCGCAGAAGAGCCGGGCGTAGAAGGTCGTCGCCGACCGGTCACGCGGACCGACGGCCAGTCGGATGAACCCGACGACCGAGCAGAGGAGAAGCCAGGCGAGCCCTCCGGCGAAGCCGGCATAGAAACGGATCTTCTCCATGGCGGGAGCGATGATAGCCAGACGACCGCGCCGGCCGCGTGATGCGATTTCTTCGGGGAAGGAGCTCGAGGCGGGGAAAGGCCCGACCGCGTCCCCGGGAGCGCCCGGAACGCCTACCAGCGGTGGAACGCGGGGTGTCCCTCCCTGACGGCCACGAACGTTCCACGGCAGGTCGCGGTCGTCTTTCCGCCGGCTTCGATCGACGCCTCGACGGTCGCGCGGTCCGCCGAGGACTCGACGACGTGCGCGCGAAGGCGGAGCGGACCGAGCGGCGTGGGACGCTTGAGCACCACGTGGAACTCCGCCGTGACCGTGTACGGGGGCTCGGGCGCGCCGGCCTGTTTCATCAGGTGCCAGGCGGCGGTCCAGTTGCTGTGGCAGTCGAGGATCGCGCCGCAGATTCCGCCGTTGACCACGCCGGGAAAGGCCTGGTGATGCTCCTCGGGCGTCCAGTCGCAGACGACCTCGTCGCCTTCGCCGGGAAAACTCTTGACGTGGAGACCCTTCGGGTTGGCGGGACCGCACCCGAAGCACATCGTGTTCGGCCCGTAGGTATCCTGGAGGCTCTTCTCCATCACGGGAACAGCCCGCGGATCCGCGTCGCCTCGGCGACACGGCCGACGGCGACGGTCATCGCGCCGGTGCGCATCGTCGTGGCGTGCTCCCGCGCCGCCGCGAACACCTCGCGGAAGGCGCGCTCCATCGTCTTCTGGAGGTGCGTGTAGACGAAATCGGTGTCCCAGAAGAACGCGTAGAGATCCTGCACCCATTCGAAATAGGAGACGGTCACGCCGCCGGCGTTGGCGAGGATGTCGGGAACGACGAGCACGCCCTTTTTCCGGAAAATGTCGTCGGCCTCCGGCGTGGTCGGGCCGTTGGCCGCCTCCGCGATGATCTTCGCCTTCACGCGCGGCGCGTTCTGCGCGGTCAGCACGCCCTCGAGCGCGGCCGGAACGAGGATGTCCACGGCGACCTCGAGGACGGCGTCGCCCGAGATCTTCTCGGCCTTGCCCGCGAAGCCGCGCACGGAGCCGGTTTTCTCCTTCGCGGCGATGACCTGATCGATCGGGAGGCCGGACGGGTTGTAGATGCCGCCCCCGGTGTCGGAAACGGCGATGATCCTCGTTCCCATCTCCCAGAGGAGCCGCGCCGAGATCGACCCGGCGTTGCCGAAACCCTGGACGGAGGCGGTCGCCTTCGACGGGTCGATTCCGCGCTCCTTGCACGCCTCGATGATCGTGACGACGCAGCCCCGCGCGGTCGCCTCGTTCCGCCCGGCGGAGCCCCCGACCGCGATCGGCTTTCCGGTCACGACGCCGAGCGTCGAGTAGCCCTTCGTCATCGAGATCGTGTCCATCATCCACGCCATCACCTGCGGGTTCGTGTAGACGTCGGGCGCGGGGATGTCGCGGTCGTGCCCGATGATGATCGAGATCTCGGAGGTGAACCGGCGCGTCATCCGCTCGATCTCGTCCTGCGACATCTTCTTCGGGTTGCAGATCACGCCCCCTTTCCGCCGCCGAACGGGATGTTGACGACCGCGCATTTCCAGGTCATCCACGAGGCGAGGGCCTTCACCTCGTCGAGCGTGACCTGCGGGTGGTACCGGATGCCTCCCTTGGCCGGGCCGCGCGCGATGTTGTGCTGGACCCGGTATCCCTCGAACACCCGGATCGAGCCGTCGTCCATCTTCGTCGGGACGGAAACGATGAGCTGGCGCTTCGGCCGGCGGAGCACCTCGCGCATTCCGGGATCGAGGCCGAGGATGTCGGCCGCCCGATCGAACTGCTCGAGCGCGGTTTCGAAAGGATTCGCGGGACGGGTCTCCCGCGCGGGGGAACGGCGGGCGACGGAAGCGGACTTGGCTCGCGCCATGGATCCTCCTTCTCTGCCGCCGATTGTATACGGCGGCTGTCCGGCCCGACGGCACATCCCGTGCTCGCTCGTCCCCCGCGGGGACGGGAGGACGCACGGGTTTCCGCCGATTCGGCGGGGCCCTCGAGAGGATCGCCGAGGGCTTCCTCGGGCGCGGCATCGCGATCCCGGGCGCGGCGCTCGCCTTCTTCACGCGCTTCTCGCTCGCCCCGGCCCTGCTCGTGCCGGAAGCGCCGCGCCACGCGGCCTGGCTTCCGCGTACGGAGCCGCGGGCTCGCGCGTGCCGATCCTGCCCGGGTCAGGTCCACACGATCGAATTCCGCGCGGCGAAGCGCGGCCTCCGTCGCCGGACGCGCGACGAAGCGTGAGGTCTCCCGCCGCCGCGAGCCGGGATTTCAGGCGAGGGTCACGAAGATCGTGATCCCCCGGCCGTGCAGCGTGACCCGGTTCGGTTCGATGCGGACGATCTGGAAGTCGCCGACGAACGCGCCCGGCGCCAGGACCGCTCCGCCGATCACGGCGACCGGGTTCGTGTCGGAATACACGATTCCTTCGAGGTCGACCTTCTCTCCGCCGGGCAACTCGACGGTGCGCACGAAGGTCTTCCCGTCCCGCAGCGGCGATTCGACCCGGTGCGGTTGCGGAGCGCCGCCCGCGCGGGAGGCGGGTGGCTCGGGAGGCGCAGGCGGCGCGGACGGAGGCGGAGCGGTCGCCGCCGAGGCGGGAGTCGGCGGGCCGGCGCTCCGTTCCGGGGCCGGCGTCCCGGTCCGCGGCCGCGGCTTCTCCGGGCTATCGGGCGGGGGAACCTCGATCGTTTCGGCGACGGGCGGCAGCGCCACGGCGCCGGACGGAGCGGACGCGGGGCCGCCGACGGCCGGTACGGGCGCCGGGCGCGGCGCCGCCGAGGACGCCGGGGGAGCGGCGTTTGCGGCCGGCACGGGAATCGTCGCCGGGCGGCGGGCAACGAGCCACGCGGCGGTCGCGAGAACCGCGGCGGCGAGCGCGAAGACCGCCGCGGCGGGTCCGGTTCGCCGCGCCCTCTTCGGCGGCGGCGGCACCCAGGGCCGCTTTCCCCGGCGGTGGGCCTCTTCCTGGCGCGCGGTCTCGTCGCGGGCCCGCTTCAACGCGTCGTCGATCAGGCTCATCGAATCTTCCCCTCGAGCTCGCGGATGGCACGAGAGACGTGCCGGGCCGTGAGCCTGTCGGTGTCGGCGACGAAG
Organism: uncultured Acidobacteriota bacterium; assembly: GCA_963794295.1. Taxonomy (GTDB): domain Bacteria; phylum Acidobacteriota; class Thermoanaerobaculia; order UBA5066; family DATFVB01; genus DATFVB01. The sequence continues at coordinate 1,610 of CAWCDE010000005.1, read as the reverse complement.
CCGGCGAGGAGCGTCTTGTCCGCGGCCGCGTTGATCAGGCGCGGCACGCCGCGCGAGTACGCGTGGATTCTCCGGATCGCCCATGGCGTGAAGGTCGGGGCGCGGTCGCACCCCGCGACGTTCATCCGGTGCTCGATGTACCGGTCCGTCTCGCCGCGATCGAGCGGGGTCAGGTGATAGCGGACCGTGATCCGCTGCCGGAGCTGCCGGAGCGCCCGGGCGTCGAGCTTTTCGCGGAGCTCGGGTTGACCGATGAGGACGATCTGGAGGAGCTTGCGGCGGTCCGTCTCGAGGTTCGAGAGCAGCCGCACCTGCTCGAGGAGGTCGTCGTCGAGATCCTGGGCTTCGTCGATGATGAGGACGACCTCCCGCTGCTCTTCGGCCTGCTCCAGGAGGAAACGGTTCAGCGTCTCGAGGCTCGCGGTCCGGTCGGCTCGGCGCGCAAGCCCGAACTCCGCGAGGATCGTCCGCAGGAGCTGCGCGGACGTCATGCAGGGATTCAGGACGAGCGCGGTCCGGTACGCGGGCCCGAGTTCCTCGAGGATCGCCCGGCAGACGGTGGTCTTTCCCGCCCCGACTTCTCCGGTCAGCTGGATGAATCCCTTGCGCTCGCGGATTCCGAAGAGGACGTGGTTGAACGCCTCGCGATGGCGGTCCGAGAAGAAGAGGAACCGCGGATCGGGCGTGATGTTGAACGGCGGCTCCCGGAACCCGTAGTAATCGTCGTAGATCCCGGAAGCGGCGACGGCCTTCTCGAGGGTCGACATGACGAGGTCTATACGGACGCGCGCCCGTGGGTGTCGGCCACCGGCGTCAGGACGGCGACGAGGGCTTCTCCAGCGCCTCGAGCCGCTTCCGGAGCGCCGCGAGCATTCCGGCGCTCCTCTGACCCTCGGGAAGCGCCTCCGCCTCGGCGATCGCCTGCTCGAGCGTCTTCTTCGCCGCCGCGAGGTCCCCCTTCCCCTGATAGATTTCGGCGCGAGTTCGAAGGATGCCGAGCCGTCGCGGCCCGTAGGCTTTCGCGAGAGCCCGGTCCGACGCCGCGAGCGCCTTGTCCCATTCGTGCATCTCCTTCCACGCGAGCGCCAGCCGCGCGGGCGGGTTGTAGTCGGCCGGAAGGTCCTTCTCCGACCGCTCGAGCATCGGGACGGCCTTCTCCGGCTCCTTCAGCGCGAAGTATGCAGAGAGCCGGTGCGAGTCGAAAGACGTCCGCTGCTCGACGGTCTTCGCGCGCGCCGCGGCGCCGTCGAGGAACGCCGACCACTCTTCGGTGAGCTTCCGCTGCCCCTCCGCGTCTTTCGCGTCCTCGCGGGCGTCGATCAGCGTCTCGTAGAGGCCCGAGCGGTCGTCTCCGGACATCGCGATCTTCGGGTCGGCCATGACGTCGCGGACGTCCTTCTCGAATTCCGAGACGAGATCCTTTCGCCCCGGGAACGTCGGCGGGAGCTCGACCGCGCAGCCGAGGCCGCTTCCCGCGACGTTGACGGCCGAGGGGGAGTGCCGGACGCGGGGGAACGCTTCGCGGGCCGTCTGCGCGCATCCGGCCGGATCGTTCGAGGCGTAGAGCGCGAAGAGAAGCGATTCGACGGTTCGGCCGTAGCGCGGCCAGG
>CAWCDE010000004.1:0-43879 GCA_963794295.1 uncultured Acidobacteriota bacterium | reverse complement strand
TCCCGCGACGCGTCTTGACCTCGTCCGCAAGCCGCAGGCGCGACGCTGAAGTTATTTCCGGGACGGGACACTAGCAGGCTGCTGAAAAAGTCTGATTTTCGTTGACGCGAAGGGATTGCGGGCGCACATTGGGATCATGCGAGGAGAAACGGATTCTCAGGGGAAGGTTTTCGCCTACGTTTCGCTGGAGGAGCGGGTTCCGGCGGACCACCCGCTGAGAGCGATCAAGGAGATTGCCGACGAGGCTCTGGTGCGGTTGGAGCCGAAGATTTCGGAACGGTACTCGAGGATGGGACGACCATCGATACCGCCGGAAGTGCTTTTGAAGAGTCAGGTGCTGATGGCGCTCTATTCGGTGCGGTCGGAGCGGCTCTACTGCGAGCGGCTGCAATACGACCTGCTTTTTCGGTGGTTTCTGGATCTTTCGATCGATTCGGAGAGTTTCGACGCGACGACGTTTACGAAGAACCGGGAGCGGATTCTGAAGGAAGACTTCGTCGAAGAGTTCTTTCGAACGGTGGTCGAACAGGCGCGGGAGAAGAGGTTTCTGTCGGATGAGCACTTCACCGTCGACGGGACGATGATCGAGGCCAACGCGTCGATGAAGAGCTTCAAGGCCAAGGGTGGGCCCAAGGGTGGTTCGTCGGGGGGCAAGAACGGAGAGGTCGATTTTCGAGGAGAGAAGCGCAGCAATCAGACGCACGAGTCGACAACCGATCCCGATGCTCGGCTCTATCGGAAGGGCAAGGGCAAGCCCTCCCAGCTTTGCTACCTGGGACACGTTCTGATGGAGAACCGAAACGGGCTCTGCGTCGATGCGACCGTGACACGGGCATCGGGGAAAGCGGAGCCGGAAGCGGCGATCGTGATGGTGAAGAGGTCGACGGATCCGATGGCTCGCCGGGTGACGCTGGGAGCCGACAAGGGATACGACGTGGGAGAGTTTCATGTCGAGCTCGTCGAAGAAGGGGTCGTAGCCCACATCGCGGCAAAAGAGGGGATCACGCCCCTGATCGGACGCCGAACTCTCGGGAGTGGCGGATACAGATTGAGCCAGCGCAGGAGGAAACGGGTCGAGGAGATCTTCGGATGGATGAAGACGATTGCCGGGCTCGCCAAAACAAGATTTCGAGGTCTGGCTCGAGTCTCGGCTCAGGTGCTCTTCGGCGCCGTCGCTTACGATCTCCTCCGGATGGCAAATCTGGGTGGCACGTGATCGACCGCCGACCCGTTCTGGTTGCCGCGGAAGCGGGAAAGGAACGAACCTATCGATGTGGCCCGAACCAAAACACCGCTCGTTAAGCATGTCGATCGAAATCGCGTCCACCGAAAAGTCGCCAATACCATCAATTTTTCAGCAGCCTGCTAGCGGCGCGCAGGATCGATAATCCCGTCCGGAGGTGCGACCGATGGCGATGCCGCAGAAAGTGAATCTCGCCGAGAAGCTGTCTCTGTTTTCCGAGCATTTCCAGCCGCGGATCGTGGGCGAAGTGGGCGACATGCACGTCAAGGTCGTCAAGCTCCGGGGCGAGTTCGTCTGGCACCACCACGAGAACGAGGACGAAATGTTCCTCGTGCTGAAGGGGGCCTTCCACGTCCGCTTCCGCGATGGCGAGGTTTCGCTCGGTCCCGGGGAATTCATCGTCGTGCCGCGCGGCGTCGAGCACTGCCCGCACGCCGAGGAGGAAGTTCACCTGCTGCTCTTCGAGCCGAAAACGACCGTCAACACGGGGACGGCGGGAGGCGAGAGGACGTTCGAGGCGAAACCGATTTAGAAGACAAATCCGAAATCCGAATATCGAATCTCGAAACAAATTCGAATTTCAAAATCCGAAGGAAGAAAAGGGAACCGGCTGCCTTGTAACTTCGCGCCCATTTCGAGACTTGGGATTTCGAGATTTCTCCGTTTGTTTCGGATTTCGAGCTTCGGATTTTCTCTATTTCACCCTCTTCCCGCCCTTGATGACGACGTCGACGTGCTGGAGGAGCCCGATGTTCGAGAGGACGTCGCCGCGGACCGCGACCACGTCCGCGTAGCGTCCCGGCGCGATCGTCCCGAGGTCGTTTCCTTCCGGAGGAACCTCGCCGGCCATCGCGTCGCTCCCGCGATCGCCTGCATCGGCGTCATGCCGAGCTTCACCCACGCGTCGAGCTCCCGCCACGTCGAATCGGTGTGGAAGTTTCCCGGGATGCCGCTGTCGGTGCCGACGAGGAGCGTCACTCCCGTTTCGCGGAGCTGCTGGAACTTGTGCGCGAGCGTCGGCAGCCGCCGGAACGTGAGGGTGAAGTAGTCGAGATGCGTGACGTTCTCGAGCGACCGGCGGATGTCGAGCGCCATCTCCGGCGGCATGTCCTTCTGCCAGGCGGGGTCGTTCAGCCGCTCGGGGAAAGTCCGCGCCGTGTAGTCGGCGAGATAGAGCCCCTCGATCGTCGGGCACCAGTAGAGCGTGTTGTTCCTCTTGCGGATCCCCGCGAGGATGTCCTCGGGATAGCCCGGCTCGGTCGCGAGGCCGGTGTGCTCGAAGGAGTCCACCCCGTATTTCAGGCCCATCCGGATCTCGTCCTCGCGATGAGCATGGGCGACGACCGGTTTTCCGCCGGCGTGGGCGGTTTCGACCACGGCCTTCACTTCGTCGTCGGTCAGCTGGTCCTGATCGATCAGCTTGATCATGTCGACGCCCGCATCGACGAGCCGTTTCACCTTCGCGCGCGCGTCGGCGGCGCCGTTGACGCCCCAGCGGTACGACTCCTCCCACGGGTTGTAGGCCTTCTTCTGGATGAACGGTCCCGAGACGAACATGCGCGGCCCCGGAATCTCGCCGCGTTCGATGCGGCCGCGAACGGCGAGGATGTCGTCGAGCGGCGCGCCGAGATCGCGTGCGAAGGTGACGCCGCTCTCGAGGAGCTGCTTCGCCGCGATCGGCATGATCTCGGTCGCGAAGCGTCCGGCGTACTTCTTGTCCCAGTACTCGTAGTCGCTGTGGCCGAGGATCATCAGATGGACGTGCATGTCGGCGAGGCCGGGCATGACGCTCATTCCCCGTGTGTCGACGACGGGAACACCCGCGGGGACGGCGATCTCGGAACGCCGGCCGACCGCGGCGATTCTCTCCCCGGAGACGAGGATCACGCCGTCTTCGACCGGCGCACCCTCGTACCCGTCGATGATTTGACCTCCGACGATCGCCATTGTGATCTTCGCGTCGTCGGCGGCAACGGCGGCCGGCAGCCCGAGGGCGCCCGCCAGGAGAAGCGCGGCTTTTCCGTATTTCATGCGAAAAGCTTATCAGCGGCGGGACGTTCCCGGCAGAGGCGCGCCGCTGCCGGCGACCGGCCGAAGGGACGGGAAGCGTCCGGAGAGGGAACGGAAGTGAAAATCCGCCGGTTTCCTGCTATCGTCCGACGTTCCGGTCCGGAAGCTCTCGAGATGTCGCTTCCGGCGACCGGAGTCACGACGTCATGCCACAACCCGGTGCGTTTTCCCGAGCGAGAATTCTCGGCGTCGCCGCCGCGGCTTTTCTGTCGCTCCTTCTCCTCGCCGGCGGCTGCGCGCGCCGGTCCGCGCCTCCCGCCCGCCGGGCGCTCGCCCGGAACTTCGTCCTCCTCTGTTTCGACACCGTCCGCGCCGATTCTTTCGCCCGGCACGATCGGCCCGGATCGCCCGACGCGTTTTCCTCCTGGTCCCGCCGCGCGGTCGTCTATGACGACGCGCGGGCGGCGGCGCCGTGGACGCTTCCGTCGGTCGCGAGCGTGATGAGCGGGCTCTACCCGGCGCACCACAACGCCGGCAGATTCGTCGAGCCGATCGCCGATCTCGGATCGCGGGTTCCGTCCCGCCTGCCGGCTCGGGTCCCGGTCCTCGGAAGCGCGGCTTCCCGGGAAGGCTTTCAGACCGCCGCATTCATCACGAACGCCTGGGTCGGCGTCGAGACGGGGGTTCTGCGAGGGTTTCGAACGGTCGAGATGACGCCTCACCGGAAGGTCCTCGCGGCGGCGCTCGGATGGCTGGAGAACGCGCGCCGCGCCGATTCCCCGTTCTTCCTCTACGTCCACTGGGTGGACGCGCACGGCAACTCCACCGCGGACCGGAAGAAGCTTGAGGCGGCCGCGCTGTCGCCCGAAGAGCGCCGGGAGCTCGTGGCCGGCGCTCCCGGGGGAACCTGCAACGACCCCGGCAGCAGGCCCTGCATCCGCTTTCTCTCGTACCACCGCGAGGTCGAGATCCAGCGGCACGACGCGGCGGAGCTGCTGAACCACCTTGAGGCGCATGATCTCCTCCGGGACACTCTCGTCGTGCTCTTCTCCGACCATGGAGAGGAGTTCGGCGAGCATCGGAAGGAGGAACGGCTCCGCGGAGTCGACCCGCGGGGGATCTACGGAGCCGGCCACGGTCACGCGCTGTACGACGAGGTGCTGCGAGTCCCGCTGCTCGTCTGGAGCCCCGGCGAGCGCCCCCGCCACGACGCGTCGCCCGTGAGCCTCGTCGACATCGCCGCGACGGCGCGGCAGAGGCTCGGTCTGCCCGCCCGGCGAATGGATGGACGGCCGCTGCCCCTCGGCGGCGGGTTCCCGCCCGATCGCGCCGTTTTCGCGTCGGGAATCGCGTACGGTCCGGAGCAGGCGGCGGTCGTCACGCGCGGACGCAAGGAGATCGCGATCTCCTGTCCGGAGCAGGCGCTCCTCTTCGACGAGCGAAGCGATCCGGGCGAGAAGAACCCGGCCCGAGGCCGCGCCGCCGATCCGGCGCTCGAAGGCGTCCTCGTCCGCTACCTCGGGGAGCGGAGCGCCGAGGTGCAGCCGATGAAGCTCGCGTCGTCCAGGCTCGAGGCGCTTCGCTCGCTCGGCTACCTCCGCGGTCCGATCGGAGCGGGTCGGCCCGCCGCCGCCCGCGCCGAGCCGATGTCGTTCGGGGTCTACGACCGGAAGACGGCGACTTTCTATCTCCGCGTCTCGAACTCCCCCGGCGAGCCCGACCGCGTGCAGCCTTTCGGAAAGCCCGGAGACCTTCCGGTGGTCGGCGACTGGGACGGGGACGGGACGACCGATCTCGGCGTCTACCGCCGTTCGACCCGCACCTTCTATCTCGAATCGCGCGACGGCGGGATCCAGACGATCTCGGCCGCGGCGCTTCCGGCGGCGCGCGTCGAAACGCCGCGCGCCGGGGACTGGGACGGCGACGGCGTCGACAGCGTCGCTCTCTACCAGCCCGCGCGGAAATCGCTCCGATGGATGACCGCCAACCGTTCGGGCGCCGGGTGGGAGGTCATCCCCGGCGGAGCGCCGGGCGAGCTCGCCGTCTCCGGCAAATGGCGCTGCAGCGGGCGCAGCCGGCTCGCGTTCTTCCTGCGCGACAGGGGAATCTTCCATTTCGAGGACCCGAACGTCGCCGCCGACGTGCCGTTCGGCCTTCCCGGCGACGTGCCGATCGCGGGCGACTGGGACGGGGACGGGACGGTCACGATCGGCGTGTACCGGCCGGCGACCTCGACCTTCCTGCTCCGCAACGCGCTCTCGCCGGGTTCGCCGGACGCCGTCGTCTCTTTCGGGCCGCCGGGATCCATTCCGGTCGTCGGGAGATGGGGAGCCGCGCCGCCCGCCGCGGCGATGTGCGCGGCGCCGGATCGAGGGCTCGCTCCGGCGGCGAAGACCATCCTGTCCGCTCCGCGGGCCCGTTGAGACGGTCACCGGCCTCGGGCAGAATGCGGGCGATGGCGACTCCGGGACGCGGCCGGGCATGGAGCGCGCTCGCGGCGGCGGTCCTGTGGATCTTTCCCGTGCTGCTGGTCGTCCCGCTGCGCGCCCGGAGGAGCGCCGCCGAGAAGGCCCGAGCGCGGCGGAATGCCGGTCCCGTCAAGAAGGACGGCGAGGTTCGCTCCCCTTCGCGCGCGGCGAACGTCGCGTCGCTGACCGATCTGCCCTACATCCTCCAGGCCTATGACCCGAACAGTTCCTCCGGCGTCCTGATCGACGAGAAGGGAAGGCCCTCTCCCGGACTGAATTTCTTCTTTCCGTGGTCGTGGAAGCCGCCGCGCGCGTATCTGATGGGGCTCGACGGCCGGATCGTGTGGCGATGGTCCCTCGACGATTACGTCAGGGGGCAGCATCCCTGGCTCGAGAACGCGGCCCTGCTGCCGGACGGGTCCGTTCTCTTCTCGCTGAAGGATCGCGGGATCGTAAAGGTCGATCGCGACTCGAAAGTGCTCTGGGAAGCGCCCATGCACGTTCACCACGATCTCTGGCCCGACCGGGACGGAACGATCTACGCGTTGACCCACGAGCCCGTCGTCGTCCCGGACATCCACCCGACCCTTCCGATCGAATCCGACGCCGTCGCTGTCCTCGACGCCTCGGGGAAGCTCGAGAAGACGATCCCGGTTCTCGACCTGCTCCGCCGCTCCGGATACGCCTATCTCCTTCCGCGGCTGCAGAACGTCGCGATCCCCTCGGGGAACCGGCTCCTCGACGTCTTTCACTTGAACCACGTCGAACCGCTCGACGGCAGCCTCGCGTCGCGATCGGACATCTACCGGAAGGGGAATCTTCTGATCTCGATCCGGAATCTCAACGCGATCGCGATCGTCGATCCGGAAGCGGAGAAGATCGTCTGGCTCTGGGGGCCGGGCAACCTGACGTATCAGCATCATCCCCGCATGCTGCCGGACGGGAACATCCTCCTGTTCGACAACGGAACGGAACGATCGCAGGTGATCGAGCTCGACCCTCTCACGGAGCGGGTCGTCTGGCGGTACGCGCCGGACGGCTTCTTCTCGGGGCTCGCGGGCGGCGTCCAGCGTCTCGCCAACGGCGACACGCTGATCACCGAGTCGATGACCGGGCACGTCTTCGAGGTGACGCCCGCCGGAGCGAAAGTCTGGGAGTACGCGAACCCGGAGGTCACGCCGAAGGGTCTGCGCAACGGGATCATCCGCATGGTTCGCGTCGATCCCTCGACGCTGACGTTTCTCGGCCGTTCCGGGAAGGCCGCGGGAGCTCTCTCCGGCTCGTTCCCGGGTCTCAGCGAGCCGGGCGCGCCGCCGGAGAAGACACCTCGATGAGCTCGGCGTAGGCGGCGCCGCGGCGCTCGCGGAACGTCCACCGGCGAACGCGCGCGCCCGAGCCGGCCAGCGCAGCCAGGAACCCGGCTTTCGCGGAGGATGGCATCCGTCCCAGGAGAAAGACCCCGCCGGCCTCGATCTCTTCCCGCCACGGGCGCTTCCGGGGCGACGTCGCCTCGGTCGCGCCCCGGAAGATCTCGTCGGGGGCGACCTCTCCGCCCGTGAGGACGAAGACGTTGTTGGCCAGTCCCCACGTCAGGACCCGCGCCGACGTTCCCGGCGCTTCCTTCCGAAGAGTGGCGGCAACGTCCTCGATCGCGTCGGACCACATTCCCGCGCCTCCGGTCCGCCGGATCCCGGCGGCCGATCGGGCGTCCCAGGACAGGCACAGGGCGGCGAAGACGAGCGCCGCCGCGGCGACGAAGGGTCCCGTGCGGCGGAATCGAAGGCCGAGCCGCCGGAAACCGAGCACGGCGGCGACGGCGACGACCGGGGCGGCGGTCACGAGGTGATGTTCGGCGATGCGGAGGCGCGAGGTCAGCATCAGGGCGGTGAAGATCGAGCAGGCGAGCGCGCTGGTTCGGCGCCACGCGGCATCGCGCGTCCTCTCCGCGGCTCCCTTCGGCGCGATCAGGGCGATCGCGATGCCGGCCGCCGCGAGGAGGGAGACGAACGCGACCTCCCACCGGGGAACGCGCGGCCCGGCCCAGATCGCCCGGTGCTCCGCGTCGGAAAGGAGCGTCTCGGCGAGCATCGGCAGCCGGTGGAAGACGCGTCCGAACAGCGGCTGCCGGCCTTCGCCGCCCCCGACGATGAAACGCCAGGTTCCGACGCGCGTCGCCGCCTCGTAGAGAAAAACCGGGGCCGATCCCGCGAAGAATCCGGCCGCAGCCGACGCGCCGTGCTCCCGGATCTCCCTGCCGGCTCCCGGAACGCAGAGAAGCGCCGCGACCGCGATCGCGCCGAGCAGCCAGAGAAAATTGAGCCGACCCCAGACGGCGAACCCCGACGCGAGCCCGAGGACGAACGCGGTGCGCGCGGTCCGCACGCGGAGGAAGCCGGAAAACGCGAGTCCGACGAGACCGAACGTCGCGATCCACACGGCCACGACGTTGTTGTCGTAGACCGTCTGGTCGAGGATCGCCGGATGGATCGCGAGGAGAGCGCCGGTCGCCGCGGCCACACCCGCGGAGATCTCCCGCTGCAGCGTGCGGGCGATCGCCCAGATTCCCGCCGCCGTCAGGAGAACCGCGAATCCCCGGACAACGGCCGCGCCGGTTCCAAAGAGCGCGAACGGCAGGACCATCAGGTACCCCTTCACGGGGCCGAGATAGGGCAGGTCCATGACGGGAAACCACCGGGGGCCGGCCCGAATCCAGGAATGCCACTCGTGCGCGAACGTCGGCTCAGCCGGCGAAGCGAGCATCTGGACGGCGTCGCGGACGACCAGCGCCTCGTCGTAGTGGAGACCGGGCTTGCCCCACGGGAACGCCGCGGCAACCGAGAGGTAGAGGAGCGCGGGCCACAGCGGGACCGCCCACTGGCGCCGCGCGGGGCGGAGGGCGTTCGCGCGCTCCGCCGCGGCATCGAGGGGATTCGAACTCTGGTCGATCTCGCGCTCTTCCCGCGCGGCATCTTAGTGCCCCTCCCCGGAAATAGCGTGCCATTTGCGCCTGCGGCTTGCGGACGAGGGTCGGAGCCCCGCCGGGGAGCGCTGGGGGCTGCGCGCGCGGGGCTTGCGGTCGCAGACCAGACGCGAGACGCGATTCGATGCCGGAAGCATCGGGCGCGGCTCGCAACGCCGTCTGCGGCCGCAATGTCTGCGCGCCCTCCGGGTTCCGGCGGCGCCGGGTCGCCTGCGGCGTTGCCGCGACTGGACGATGGCACCGCATCGCTGGCGTCGCGGCGTCTTGCCGGCAACCCGGCGGCGCTCGGAACGCAGCCCCCATGGCTCCCCGGCGGGGCTCCCAACGCGTCGCGGGCCTTCGCCGCGCCGAAGCGGCTTCGGCCACGCAGGCGGGCCCGCTGTCGCCCGCTTGTCGCTTCGGCTGTGGCGACTCTTGCGAGGTCTCGTCGTTCGCGGCCTGCGGCTGCGTATTTGAGAATCGCGTGAACCGCGGAGATTTCGATCTTCTTCTCGACACACGCGACTCATCAGGGAGTGACGATGAGGCGACGCGAGACGTGCCGGAAGACGGGTTCGAGCGGGCCGCCCGGACCCGTATAACGACGGTGCGTGTCGCGAGCCGGCTACTGAATTCTCAGCCTGCCGGCGAAGCCGTCCTCATACGAGTGGAAATACTCGAGTCCCTCTTCCGGCCACTTCCAGCAGTAATACCCGCCGCCGGAGTCGAAGTCGACGAGCCAGGGTCCCTTCACCTCGACGCCGAGCTCGCGGATTTTCGATGCCCACCGGTCGAGGAGATCCGCCGCGGCGCGCTGGAGCTCCTCCTGCGAGAGCTCCCGTTCGCCGGATTCCTCCTCGTCGAGCGCGAGCTGGATCGCGGCGAGCTGTTCGATCGCGTCGCGGGTGATCTCGCGCACGTGCGGAAGCAGGCTCCGGGCCTCCTCGAACGTGAAGATGCGGGGTTCGCGAGTCGCGCTCATCGAGGCCAATATACAGCGGAAATATGAGAGAATCGCCCTCTCATGGCTGCCCGCGCCCCGTCCGAAGAGGTCCGCCCGGAGGGCGCCCATTACTGGGCGCGGCACAGCGCGGAGCTGCGTGCGCGCCTCGCCCGGGAGATCCCGCACGAGGGGCTGAAGCTCCTGCACCGGAAGAGTCCGGCGCGGCACTTCGCGATCGCGATCCGGCAGGTGGCGATCCTCGCGGCGGCGACGTTCATCGCGTGGCGCTTTCCGAATCCGCTCCTCTGGATCCCGGCCGCCGTCGTTTCGGGCTTTACGCTCTTCAATTTCACGGTGCTCCTCCACGACGTCATCCACAACGACGTCTGGACCGGGCGGCACGACCGCGCGAACCGGATCCTGGGGCTCCTCTATGCCTTCCCCTCGGGGATCTCGGCTTCGCAGTTCTCGCGGTGGCACCTCACGCACCACGCCGAGCTCGGATCGGAGACGGCCGACCCGAAGCGGCACCGGCTCTCTCCGAAGCGAACGCCCGCTGGTCAAGTCTCTATTTCACGCCGGCGCTCTTCTCCATCTACTTCCGCGCGGCGCGGAGGAGACGCGGACCTATCCGGCGGCGCTCCAGCGCACGATCCGCCTCGAGCGCAACGTCGACGGTCCTGCTTCATCTCACGGTCGCCGCGCATCTGGTGTTCGTTCGGGATTCGGCGCGGCGCCCGCGTCTACGTCTCCCCGTATTCTTCGTCTTCCCGGTCGCCTTCACGTTGAACCGGCTCGGGCAGCACTACGACATCGACCCGGACGATCCCGCCAAGTGGGGCACGCTCATGAAGCCGAGCTCGGTTCTGGAACTTCGCGTTCCTGAACTCGAACTTCCATCTCGAGCACCATTATTTTCCGTCGGTCCCGCTCTACAACCTGCCGCGGCTGAACCGTCTGCTCAAGCCGTTCTTTCGCTCGATCCACCACGTCGAGCGGAGCTACGGCGGGCTGTTCTGGGATTACATCGTGCGCAATAAGAAGCCCCACACGGACTGGGACCTGGCGTAACCGTCGCCGAGTCTGGCTCGCGGACCGGAGCGACGTCACGGTCCCTCCGCTCGCCGAACGAGCGGCTGGACGGCGGGACCGCGACCCGCTCGCCGACGACTCGGCTCCCGCAACGCGGGCGCTCCGCTCGGTTACTTCACGGAGCGCTGACCGCGATGCGCTGAGCCCGGAACGAAACTTGCGGCCCAGGCGCAAAGCGGCGAGAGCCTCCGCGCACGCCGCGTGAAACTGGGGAGGACCCACCCGAACGGAACCGCGAATCCCGAAGCCGGGGCTGTGGCTGCGCGAAGGCGAGCGCGCGGCATGGGCTGCAAATGGAGAGACGCTTTGGGGGATGCGTCCCCCAGGTTGGATGTCGCCAAGATTGTCGCGGGCAAGGCCCGCGACGCGCGAGGGCCGATGCGGGGACGCAGAGGACCGATCGCCTCGAGCCGAGCGGAGCGAGGCGGAGATCCTGGCGGAGGAGGAGGGATTCGAACCCCCGGTACCCTTTCGGGTACAGCGGTTTTCAAGACCGCCGCATTCAACCGCTCTGCCACTCCTCCGGCGGGGAAAGTCTACGCCGGAACGCCGCCCCGCGAAGGTGCAAGCATCGAACCTTCGGGGAATTGATGCCCTACAATTTCGCTGACGGAACCGGGACGACCGTCTTGCGTGAAGACTCGAGGCGTCGTGAATGGGAGCAGCCGACGAATGGCGGGAGGTAAACCGACTCCGCCGCGCCCTCTCTGGAAGTGTCCGGCGTGTCGCCGGACGTTCGCCCCATTCTCCGCCAGACGCATTCCTGCGGAACCGCCCGATCCCTCGATGACCACTTCTCCGGCAAACCTCCCGCTGTTCGCGCGCTCTTCGATCGCGTCCTCGAGGTCGTTTCCGCGTGCGGCCCCGTCCAGGTGCTGCCGGAGAAGACGCGCGTCGCCTTTCACGTCCGAATGTCGTTCATGGCGGTCGTGGTCCGGCGATCGGCGCTCACCGGCCACTTCGTCTTCGACCGTGTGTACCGCCACCGGAGGTTCACAAAGATTACCAGCTGCTCGCCGCGCAACCACGTTCACGAATTTCGTCTTACGGCGCCGTCGGAGATCGACGACACGTTCCGGAAGTGGGTCGCGGAAGCGTAGGCGGTGGGGCAGCAGCGGCACCTGACCCGGCGACGCCGGAGTGCTGCTACTTCCGGATCTCGGTGATCCCGCCCATGTATGGCCGGAGCGCCTCCGGGATCTCGACCGACCCGTCCTCCCGCTGGTAGTTCTCGAGGATCGCGACGATCGTGCGGCCGATCGCGATGCCCGAGCCGTTCAACGTGTGGACGAACTCCGGCTTCTCCGATTCCGCCGGCCGGAAGCGGATGTTCGCCCGGCGCGCCTGGAAGTCCGTGAAGTTCGAGCAGGAGGAGATCTCCCGGTACGTGTTCTGGCCGGGCAGCCAGACCTCGATGTCGTAGGTCTTTGCCGATCCGAATCCGAGATCGCCCGTCGAGAGCGTCACGACGCGGTAGGCGAGGCCGAGGCGCCGCAGGACCTCCTCGGCATGGCCGGTCAGGCGTTCGAGCGCGTCGAACGACTCCGCCGGGCGCGAGAACCACACGAGCTCGACCTTGTCGAACTGGTGAAGACGGATCAGCCCGCGCGTGTCGCGCCCGGCCGCGCCGGCTTCCGCGCGGAAGACGGGGGTTCCCGCGACGTACCGGATCGGGAGCGCGGCGCCGTCGACGATCTCGCCGCGGTGGATGTTCGTCACCGGCACTTCGGCGGTCGGGATCAGGTAGTAGTCGCCGGCGCTGAAGAGATCCTCGCCGAATTTCGGGAGCTGGCCCGTCCCGAAGAGCGAATCGGCGTTGACCATGAACGGCGGAAGGACCTCGAGATATCCGTGCTCGCGCGTGTGGAGGTCGAGCATGAACGCGGCGAGCGCGCGCTCGATCGCGGCGCCGGCGCCGAACTGGAGCGAGAAGCGGGCGCCCGCGATCTTCGCGGCGCGGTCGAAATCGAGGATCCCGAGCGCCTCGCCGATCTCCCAGTGAGGCTTCGCCGCGAAGGGGAACGCCGGCGGCGTCCCGACCCGGCGCTCTTCGCGGTTCGCCGTTTCGTCCTTCCCCCGCGGAACGGACGCGTCCGGAACGTTCGGAACGCGCGCCTCGATCTCGAGGAGCCGCGCGTCGGCCGCCGCCGTCTCCTCCTCGAGGGCCCGGATCTCGTCCTTGAGCGCCTTCATCTCCGCGACCCGTTCGGGGGAGGGCTTCTCCCGGATCGCGGTCAGCTCGTTGCGGCGGCTGCGTTTCGCCTCGAGTCGCGTGACGGCGTCACGCCGGCCGGCCTCGAGCTCCGTATATCCCGCGAGGTCGACTCCCGCGTAGCGTTCCGGCATCTCGGAGGCGAGGCGCGCCGCATGCTCGCGGAGAAACGCGCGTGCTAACATGAATCGCGGATTGAACAACGCCCCGACGGACAAGTCAAACGCGGTCCGCGACGAAGAGGAGCGGACCCGTCGCGCCGAAGCTCGCGAGGGCGAGCGAAGGCGGACCGATCCCTATGCGCCGTCGAACGAGCCCGGTCCCGTGTCGGACGTTTCCGCGATCGTCGTCAACCGCGACGGGGGTGCGGCGCTCGAACGCTGTCTCGACTCGCTCGTCTCGCAGCAGGGAATCGCGATCGAGATCCTCGTCGTCGACAACGCCTCCTCCGCGGGAGAGCCGGACGCCGTCCGCGCGCGTTTCCCCTCGATCCGCGTCGTTCCCCTCACGTCGAACGTCGGCTTTGCGGGGGGCGTCAACGAAGGGATCGCCCGTACTTCCGGGGCGCTCGTTCTCGTCGTGAACAACGACGCGCGCCTGGCGCCCGACTATGCCGCCCGGCTCGCGGCGCGGCTCTCGTTCGACGGCCGGCTCGGCGCGGCCCAGGGACTCGTCCTCCGCGACGACGGCGCGACGATCGACACCGCCGGTCTGTCGTGGAACGCGCGCGGAGAGGCGGTTCCCCTGCTTTCCGGGGACGAACGGTTCGCGGCGCCGGCGGAGCCGATCGAGGTGCCGGGAGTGTCGGCGACCGCGGCGATGTTCCGCAGGTCCGCGCTCGCGGACGTCTCCGCGGCGAACCGCGTCTTCGACGATTCGTTCTTCGCGTACTACGAGGACGTGGATCTCTCGCTGCGGCTCGCGCGCGCCGGCTGGCGTTTCGCTCTCGATCCGGAAGCGATCGCCTGGCACCGCGGATCGATGACCGGCGGCCGCACGCCGTGGAGAAAGGCGGTCTGGACCGCGCGCAACCGGTGGCGGACGCTGCTGAAGAACTTCGACCGCGGGTTCCTCCGGCGCCGGCTGGGCGACCTGCTGCGCGCCGACCTCGCGCATGCCCGGGCGCTCGGCGGCGCGGGATGGCTGCTTCCGCTGATCGTCTGGCCCGGCGCGGCGTGGAACGCTCTGCGGGAGCCGCGAAAGGGGCCGCTCCTGACCGGCTTTCCCGCGTCGCCGTCCCGCCGCCCTTGATCTCGATCGTCGTCGTCTCCTGGAACTCCGGGCGCGACCTGGAAGGCTGCGTCGAAGCTCTCGCGGCCGCGCGCGCGCGGTCGGCGGCGGGCGCGGAGCTGATCCTCGTCGACAACCACTCGGACGCGCCGCCCGGAGAGGAGATCCGGCGCCTCTGGCCCGACGTCCGCCTCGCGGCGCTTTCGGAGAACGTCGGGTTCGGACCGGCCGTCAATCACGGGGCGGCGCACGCGAAGGGAGAGATCCTCCTCTTCGTGAACCCGGACGCGCGCGCGACCGGCGACGCCCTCGGCGCGATCGCGGACGCCTTCGAGGCGCACCCGGACTGGGCCGCGGTCGCGCCGCGGCTGGTAGCGCCCGGAGGGAACGCCGGAGAGCTCCCTCACCCCGGCCCTCGGCCTTCGCCTGGAGGCTATGGCCCGACGAGTCTCCCGCGGGGAGAGGGGGACGAAGGGCAGGCCGAGTTCCAGCTTCGCCGGCTCCCGACGGTCCGGCAGGCCGTGCGCGAGCTGCTGCTGATCGACCGGGCGTTTCCGCGCAACCGCGGCCGCATCCGCGACCGCTACCTCGACCGCGATCGCGCGCAGCCCTTCGAGGTCGAGCAGCCCGCCGCGGCCGTGCTCGCGGTCCGCGGCGACGCGTTCGCGGCCGTCGGCGGGTTCGACCCGCGGTTCGCGCCCGCCTGGTGGGAGGACGTCGATCTCTGCGCGCGCCTCCGGCGGGCGGGAAGAATCATGTATTACCCGGCGGCGGTCTTCGAGCACGCGGGGGGCGCGTCGATGCGCCGCATCGGCTACGACCGCTTTCTTCCGATCTATTACCGCAACGCGATCGCGTTCTGGCGCAAGCACCGCGGCGTCGCGGCGGCCCTCTTCTTCCGGGCGCTCGTCGCCGCGGGGATGATCCTGCGCGCCCTCCTGCTGCCGTTTCGCCGGAACATGCCGCGGCCGCGCCGCGAAGCCTTCCGCGCGTACCGGCGCGCCTTCCGGGCGGCGCTCTCGTGAGCTCGGTCCCGGACGTCTCGATCGTCGTCGTTTCCTACGGCTCCGCGGACGATCTCGCCGCGTCGCTTCCGGCGGCGGCCGGCCAGCGGGACGTCTCGACCGAGCTCCTCGTCGTCGAGAACGGCGATGCCGCCGCCTCCCGCGAAATCGCGGCGGTCCACGGCGCCCGCTTCCTGCCCCGGGAGAAGAACCTCGGATTCGCGGGAGGCGCCAATGCCGGGATCGCCGCGTCGTCCGGCCGGTACGTCCTGACGCTCAATCCCGATTGCCGGCTCGACGCGGGCTTCTGCGCGGCGCTCGTTCGCCGGATGGACGCTCCCGACGCCTCCGACGCCGGCTCCGCTTCCGGGAAGGTCTTCCGCGCCGAAGGGGCGGCGCTCGCGCCGACTTCCGTGCTCGACTCGACCGGCATCCTCTTCACGGCGTCGGGACGCCATTTCGACCGGGACTCGGGCGCTGCCGATTCCGCCGCGATCGACGCCCGTTCCCACGAGATCGCGGGCGCCACCGGCGCCGCCGGGTTCTACCGCCGCTCCGCCCTCGATTCGGTCCGGATTTCGACCGGCTGGTTCGACGAGGACTTCTTCCTCTATCGCGAGGACGCCGATCTCGCCCTCCGCCTTCGCGCCGCGGGCTGGCGAAGCCTGTTCGTCCCCGGGGCGGTCGCGTGGCATCGCCGCCGGAACCTGCCGGAGCGCCGCCGGGAGATGGACGCCGCCGCGAACTTCCATTCCGTGAAGAACCGTTTCCTGCTCCGGATCAACAACGCTCCCGTCCCGGAGTTTCGCCGGCTCCCGACGCTCGCGCGGGATCTGGTGGTCCTCGCCGGGTGCCTCCTCGGCGAGTGGTCGTCGCTCCCGGCGTTTTCCTGGCTCGCTCGAAACCGCCGCCGGCTGCTGGCCAAGCGCGCGGAGATCGCGGCGCTCCGGGGCGCGGCAGGCCGCCGGCCGAGCCCGGCGGCGACGGCGCCGGGATGAAGATCGCGATCCTCGGCACGCGCGGGATTCCCGCCCGTTACGGCGGATTCGAGACGTTCGCCGACGAGCTGTCGCGCCGTCTCGCCCGACGCGGGCACGACGTCACGGTCTATTGCCGGCCGCATTACACGGATCCGTCGCTCGCGAAGGTCGGCGACGTTCGCGTCGTCGTCCTTCCCACGATCCGGTCGAAATATCTCGACACGGTCGTCCACGCGTTCCTCTCGGCGGTCCACGCGGCGGCCCGCGGCTACGACGCGGTTCTCTTCTGCAACGCGATCACGGCGGCGTTCTGCGGGATCCCGAAGCTCTCCGGCGCGCGCGTTCTGTTGAACGTCGACGGCCTCGAGCGGAACCGCCGGAAGTGGAGCGCCGCGGGCCGCGCCGCCTATGCGATCTCGGAGCGCCTCTCGACGAAGCTTCCCGACGTCGTCGTCACCGACGCGGAGGTGATCCGCCGCTACTACGCCGACACGTTCGGAATCGATCCGCTCGTCATCCCGTACGGAGGCGATCTCGAACCTCCGGAGGGGACCGCGGCGCTCGAACGGCTCGGGGTCTCGCCGGAGCGCTACTTTCTCTACGTGTCGCGGCTCGAGCCCGAGAACAACGCGCTCGCGGTCGTCGAGGCGTACCGCGAGGCCCGCGGCGACCTTCCCCTCGTCGTCGTCGGCGACGCTCCCTACGCGGCGGAGTACATCTCACGGGTGAAGGCGGCGGCCGACCCGCGCGTCCTTTTTGCGGGAGCGGTCTACGGCGAGGGGTACCGGGAGCTCCTCTTCCACGCGCGCGCCTACGTCCAGGCGACGGAAGTCGGTGGGACGCACCCGGCTCTCGTCGAGGCGATGGGCGCCGGGAGGATCGTTGCCTACCATGACTCGCCCGAGAACCGGGAGGTCTGCGCCGGCGCCGGCCTGCCGTTCGACGCGAGGCGTCCCGCCACGCTCGCCGCGATTTTCGACGCGCTCGTGGACGATCCGGCCTCGTCGGCCGTATTGGCGGAAAAGGGGAGAGCACGTGTCGAAGAGCGATACCGCTGGGAGGCCGTGACGGATGCTTATGAGAGAGCGATGCGGGGGGAATAGGCGGAAAAGGGCCCTGTACCGCAGACGCGCTCGAAGCCTTTTTACGTGATCGAAAATTCCAAATCCGAAGCCTCAAACGCCAACAAATTCCAAATTCGAATTTCAGAATGGCCCGAAACCCGTTTCACCTCCGAATGTCCCCATGCCGACGGGGCGAAAACGGTCGGGTTTCTGTTCCGGGTTTCGAGCTTTGAGCATTCGAATTTGTCTGGGATTTGCTCGCGCACTGGCGTGCGCGGCGAACGCCGCGCACGGCGCGTTGCGCCGGCCGCTTCGCGGCGGCGCCTCCGGCGCGCGCTCGTTTGGGGCTTCGAATTTGGAACTTCACGGCGCGCCCGCGCCGAGCGCGTCGCGTCGGGTTAGGGTTACACTCGCGCCGTGCTGAGACAGCGCGCGCGGGCGCTCGCCGGCGGGCTGATGGCGGCCGATCTCCTGCTGACCGCGGTGTCGCTGCTGGCCGCCTACTCGCTGCGGAACCGCGCTCTCCGGGTCCTGTGGCCCGCCGAATTCGCCGGCCCGCTCTATCCGTTCTCGAAATACCTCGTCGTTCTCGCGCTCGTCCTTCCCGTCTTCGCGCTGTGCCTCGTCGCGGCGGGCTTCTACTCGAGCCGCCGGACGCTTCCGCTCTGGGAGGAGCTCTGGGCCGCGGTGAAGGCCGTCTTCCTCGGGACGGCGACCCTCGCCCTCCTCGTCTACGCGCTGCGCCTGACGTACGTGTCGCGCCCGTTCCTCTTCCTCTTCGCGCTGATCGACCTCGGGCTCCTCGCCTCCGAGAAGCTCATGATCCGGAGCGCGGCCCAGAGCGCCCGGGCGCGGGGGCTGAACTTCCGGACCGTCGTCCTCGCCGGGACCGGAAGGCGCGCGGTCGCGATGGCGCAGTTCCTCGAGGCGCACCCGCACTGGGGCTTCCGGGTCCTCGGCTACATCGACGACGGAGCGGGCGGCGCGATCGCGAGCGACGGGCGATGGAAGAAGCTTGGAGCGCTCGGCGACCTCGAGGCGATCCTCGCCCGCGAAATCGTCGACGAGGTCATCTTCGCGATCGAACGGGGAAGGCTCGAGGAATTCGAGGAAGCGATGCTCGCCGCGGAGCGGCATGGCGTGCGTTCCCACGTCGCGCTCGACCTCTTTCCGCACGTGATCGCGCGACCGGTGCTCGAGGAGCTCGACGGCGTGCCGCTCCTGACGTTCACGACCGTTCCCACCAACCCGGTGCTGCTCGCGGGCAAGCGCGCGATCGATCTCGGGCTCTCCGTCGCGCTGCTCGCCGTGACGCTCCCGCTTCAGATTCTCGCCGCCGCGGCGATCAGGTTCTCCTCGCGCGGGCCGGTCCTCTTCCGCCAGACGCGATCCGGCCTGAACGGGCGCCCATTCACGCTGCTGAAATTCCGGACGATGGTCGCGGGAGCGGAGGAGCGCCTTTCCGAGGTGAGCCACTTGAACGAGATGTCGGGCCCCGTCTTCAAGAGCGCGCGGGACCCGCGCCTGACGCCCGCGGGCAAGGTCCTGCGGCGCTTCTCGATCGACGAGCTGCCGCAGCTCTGGAACGTGCTGAAGGGCGACATGAGCCTCGTCGGCCCGCGCCCGCCGCTTCCCGAGGAGGTCTCGCGCTACGAGCCGTGGCAGCGGCGGCGACTCTCGATGAAGCCGGGGCTCACGTGCCTGTGGCAGATCTCGGGACGAAACGAGATTCCCGATTTCGACCGCTGGATGGCGCTCGACCTGAAGTACATCGACACGTGGACGCCGTTCCTGGATCTGAAGATATTGATGCTGACCGTGCCGATCGTGCTCACGGGCCGCGGCGCCAGGTAGGCGCGCCGATACGCGCCGTTATACGGGCCCGTGCGAGCCGCCCGCGGGCGCGACGTACGCCCCGGTACGCCTTGCCCGCGGGCCGGCTCGCCCGAACCCGTCTTCCGGCACGTCTCGGCGCGCCTCGATCTTCAGCGTGGATCGGCCTTTCTCTTCGCCGGCGTTCCTGCGGCGTTCTCCTTCGGAGACGAGCGCGTGCGATGGCGTGTGCGCGCGCGGCCGGCGGCGGCGATCGCGTTCGCCCGACCGGCCTTCGAGGAGATGATCGGCGAGGCGGGTCTCGCCTGCGCGGACGCGTGCTTCGGTTTCTATCCGGGTGATTGCCGGAGGATCAGCGGTCAGGACGTCCGTCTGCTTCGCCGCGCGCAGTCCTCGAAATGAAAAAGGCCGGCAGCGAGCCTGGGGGGTTTTCTTCGGTGCCGTTCGCGATCCGAGCTTCGCGAGTGTCGCGAACGCGTGCTCGGGGCCGGGGGCGCCGGAGTCGTCGAGGGACTTGAGCCCGAGCGACGGAGGCCAGATCGCGGAAAGTCTCCTCGCCGGAAAGAACGCGCAGCGCATCGTGCGCAAGCGACGGCGAGGAGCAGGTTCGCGATCTGAGAGGCTGCAAGCAGTCGAGCGCGTCAGCGCGAGCTGTGCAGCCGAAAAACTACCGGTTTCCGTCCACGTTGATTTTCCCGCCGACTTTCTCTTCCTCGTCGTTTTCCTTGTACATGTACTTGATCGAGTGCTTCGGGATCAGGAGGTTCGGGCCCTTCTCCCGGTTCACCTTCAGGCACGCCTTGTCGTACCACTCGATCCAACCGTGGATTTCCTCGCCGTCGTTCAGGAGAACGACCATGGGAGTCTTGGCTCCCATCTGCTTGAGGTAGTAATAGTTTTCGGCGTTCGTCTGCTCGGGAGGCGCCTGCTTGCGCTGGAACGAGCGCGTGGGATACCGATCCTTCACCTCGGCGAGGGAAGGGCGGATCAGCTTCCGCGCGGTCGGCGCCGCATCTTCCGTTGGCGGTGCGGGGAACCCCTTACGGTCGGCCATTGAAACTCTCAGTGGGGGTCAAGGTGACCCTCCTCGACAGGGGAAACGTGTCGTCCTTGGGAAAAATTCTAACGAAGCGTATCGATCGAACGCAAGCGTTAATGGGAAATGAAGCGCAACGCCCGGCGCCGATCCCTCAGTTCTCGTAGGCGAGGCAGCACATCAGCCGGCCGCACATCCCGGAGATCTTCGAGGGGTTGAGCGACAGGTTCTGGCTCTTGGCCATCTTGATCGTGACCGGGTGGAAGGACTCGAGGAACGTCGAGCAGCAGAGGGTCTTCCCGCAAGGCCCGATGCCCCCCCTGATCTTCGTCTCGTCGCGAACGCCGATCTGCCGCATCTCGACCCGGAATCCGTATGCCTGGACGAGCTCCCGGACGAGCTGGCGGTAGTCGATCCGGTTCTCGGAAGTGTAATAGACAGAAAGCTTTCGCCCGTCGAAGGAGAGCTGCGTCCGGATGAGCTTCATCGCGAGAGCGAGCGCGGCGGCGCGGTCCTTGATGAAGTCGAAGATCTTCTTCTCGCGCTCGATCTTGTTCCTGTGCGACTGGAGATCCGCCTCACTGGCGGGCCGGACGAGCCGCCGGGCGTTCTTGACCTGACAACCCTTGGCGATCAGTGGGTGGAGTGTCGTCACCTGCGCGTACTCGTAGGCCCCGTTCTCCGCGGACTCGACGACGATCCATTCGAGCTTGTCGAGCTTCTCGCCGCGCGTCTCGCAGAAAACGACGCGTCCGTCCTCGTTCTCGTTCAGCCGGATTCCGACGAAACTCCCGCCGGCGTTGTACTTGTTACCGATCGAGCAACCGCTGCAACCGCTCATCGGAGGACCTTCATGCCGGCGCCCGCAAGGGGGCGCGCGATCGATAAGGCGGCCGGGGCCGCCGGGCAATTCCTGTTCGGGGCCGCTTCGGCGACCTCGTCGACAACCTTAACTATAGCATGCGGGAACAGTTAAGCTCCGAAGCGGAGCCTGAACCTTTTCGAGGCCATCGAAACCAACAAGTCTCTTGACTGCAGACACTTCACTCGCCATCGGGGGGAAGGCCCTGGCTCGACTCGCCGAGTCAAGGGGCTACGCCGCTTCAAACTCGGCGCTCGACTTACTCGCCGAGCTTCCTTCGAAGGTCGTCGAACAGATCGTTCGGATCGAGAGACTCGATCTCCGCGGCGGCGCTCGGGCCCGACCGGAAGAGCGGCGGCGGCATCCCCCCGTCGGCGGCGAGGAGGTCGGCGGTTGCCCGCGCGATACCGTCGTCGAAGAAGAGGACGGCGTCGATGCGCCGATTGCGGGCGAGCTTCTCGGCCGCGTCCTCGGGCCCGTGCGCCCAGAGGACTTCGAGGGAGGGCGGAACGTCGAGCGACCGAGGTCCGTCCGGGTCGACGGCGAGGACGTGAAGCACGGACGGGATTATGCGCGCGCCGCGCGTTTCACCGCGGCGCTATTGTCATTTCGGTGACGGGACACTAGATTCGAGGCCATGGCGGGACCGGTCCTCAAATTCGGCACATCGGGCTGGCGTGCCGTGATCGCCGACGAATTCACCTTCGGGAACTCCCGGCGAGCGGTCGCGGCGATCGGGGACGTTCTCGCCCCGGAGCATTCCGGCGGTCTCCTTCTCGTCGGATACGACACGCGATTCCTCGCCGACCGATTCGCTCACGATGCGGCTCTCCTCCTCCGGCGCCGCGGATACGAGGTCGCGGTGTCGCAGGGTCCCGTTCCGACGCCGGTCCTCTCCTTCGAGACGATCCGGCGGAAGGCTGCGGGAGCGCTGAACTTCACCGCGAGCCACAATCCGCCGAAGTACCTGGGGCTCAAGTTCTCGTCGGCCGACGGAGCGCCGGCGCTTCCCGAGGTGACGGGCAGGATCGAAAAGCGGATCGCCGAGATCGGAGACGTCGAGCCTCCGCCCGAGGCGGACGTCGAAAGGTTCGACGCCGTCCCCGAGTATCTCGCCGCGATCTCGCGGTTCGTCGACGCATCGACGCTTGCCGGATTTCCGGTCGCCCTCGATTTCCGGTTCGGGACGTCGGCGGGATATCTCGACGCATTCTTCGAGCGCGCGGGGGCGAAGGTCGAGAAGATCCACGCCAACGCCGACCCGCTCTTCGGCGGACAGTCGCCCCAGTGCTCGGCCAAGGAACTGACGGAGCTCGCCGCCCTGGTCCGCGACCGCCGGGCGTCCCTCGGCCTCGCGACCGACGGCGACGCCGACCGCTTCGGCATCCTCGACGAGAAGGGCGCGTACTGGCAGGCGAACGCGATCCTCCCGCTCCTCGCGTGGGACCTGTATCGGAATGGGTCGCGCGGTAGCGCGCACGAAAGATCGCGCGGCGGCGCGCAGGGAGAGAAGCGGCGCGGGATCGCGCGGAGCGTTGCGACGACGCACGCGCTCGACGCGGTCGCGAAGCGGTTCGGCGTCGAGCTCCACGAGACGCCGGTCGGCTTCAAATACATCGGCGAGCTCCTCCTCGAAGGAAAGATCGCGATCGGCGGGGAGGAATCGGCGGGACTGACGGTCGAGGGCCACGTTCCCGACAAGGACGGCATCCTCGCCGACGTCCTCGTCGCGCGCGCCGTCCGCGGCTCCGGAAAGACGCTCGGCGCCCTGTACGCGGACCTCGAGAAGGAGATCGGCCCCTATTTTTCCGATCGCGTCGACGTGCCGATCTCCGACGAGGAAAAGAAGCTCCTCGCCGAGAAGCGGAAGAACCCGCCGGCGAAGTTCGGCTCGCGGAAGGTCGAGAGCGTGAATCTGATGGATGGGCTGAAGCTCCTCCTCGAGGGGGGAGCCTGGGTGCTGCTGCGCGAATCGGGCACGGAGCCGATTGCGCGCTTCTACGCCGAGGCGCGCTCGCGCAGGGACCTGGACGAGCTGCTCCGCGACGGAAGGACTTTCCTTCGAGAATGAAGGAGTGACGCGATGTTCCTGATCGAAGAGATCCTCGGACGCGAAATCCTCGATTCGCGCGGAAATCCCACCGTCGAGGTCGAGGTGCTGCTCTCCGGCGGAGCGACGGGCCGCTTCGGCGTGCCCTCCGGCGCGTCGACCGGCTCCCGCGAGGCGCTCGAGCTCCGGGACGGGGACAAGAAGCGGTTCGGCGGCAAGGGCGTGCGGAAGGCGGTCGCCCACGTCAACGGCGAGATCGCCGACGAGCTGCGCGGGGCGGACTCGCGCGATCAGGCCCTGATCGACCGCATCCTGGTCGAGCTCGACGGAACGCCGGGCAAGTCGCGGCTCGGCGCGAACGCGATCCTGGGGGCCTCCGTCGCGTGCGCGAAGGCGGCGGCCGACGCCGCCGGACTGCCCCTCTACCGCTATCTCGGCGGGGCCGGCGCGTCGACCCTTCCGGTCCCGATGATGAACGTCGTCAACGGCGGCGCTCACGCCGACAACAGGCTCGACCCGCAGGAATTCATGATCTGCCCGCGCGGGTTCCCGAGCTTCGCGGAGGCGCTCCGGGCGGGCGCCGAGACGTTCCATGCGCTGAAATCGATCCTCAGGAAGAAGGGCCTCTCGACGGGCGTCGGCGACGAAGGAGGCTTCGCTCCGGACGTGTCCTCCTCGCGCGAGGCGATCGAGCTGATCGTCTCGGCGATCGAGTCGGCCGGATACGCTCCCGGAAAGGACGTCGCGATCGCGCTCGATCCCGCCGCGTCGGAGTTCTTCGAGAAGGGGAAGTACCGGCTCGGAGGCGAGGGAAAGACGCTCTCGACCTCGGGGATGATCGACTACTGGGAGGCGCTCGTCGGCGACTTCCCGATCGTCTCGATCGAGGACGGCCTCGCCGAGGGGGACTGGGAGGGATGGAAGGAGATGACCCGGCGGCTCGGATCGAAGGTCCTCGTCGTCGGCGACGACATCTTCGTCACGAACCCCGCGATCGTCGCGCGCGGGATCGCCGAAGGCGTCGCCAACGCCGTCCTCATCAAGCTGAATCAGATCGGGACTCTGTCGGAAACGCTCGAGACGGTGTCGCTCGCCCAGCGGGCGCGCTATGCGACCATCATCTCGCACCGGAGCGGCGAAACCGACGACGACACGATCGCAGATCTCGCGGTCGCGTGCGGAACGGGACTGATCAAGACGGGTTCGGCGTCGCGGGGAGAGCGGCTTTCGAAGTATAATCAGCTCCTGAGAATCGAAGACGAGCTCGCGCCGGCCGGCCGATTCGCCGGTGCGAACGCCTTCCGCCGATGAAGAAAGAAGACGCGCCCGCTCCGGCGCCGCGGCCCGCCCCGAACCCGCTCAAGACGTTCACGATCTCGCTCGTTTTCTCCGCGCTCGCCTTCGCGCTCCTGCTGATGGGCGATCGGGGAACGGAAGCGTGGAAGAGGGCGCAGTCGGATGCCCGGGCGCTCAAGGAGCAGGTCGCGCAGCTCGAGGCGGAGAACGCCGCGATCGAGGCCCGCATCGAGAACGCCGAGAACAACTCGTTCGAGCTCGAGAAGGACGCGCGCGAGCGGATGGGGCTCGTGAAACCCGACGAGATCGTGTTCCTGCTGCCGGCGCCGCCGCCGAAGGTGGACTCCCCCGCGCGTCCGAGCCGCTGACGCCCCGTCCCCCGCGCCCCGTTTACGGCCGCGAACCGAACATCGGGTTCCGCGGCGGTTTTCCGGGCCGTCCTGCCCCCGAAGAGAAGTACCAGGTGCCGTACCGGTAGTAGCGGATCTGCGCCGGAACCAGAGAAAGCAGGACGAGCGCGAGCGCGGCCGCGGCGACGGCCTTTCCCGCGCGGCGGCGAAGTCGGTCGAGGGCGATCGCCTCGAGAGCGGTCAGGGCGAGGGCGGCCGGCACGTAATACCGGAAGGAGTCGAAGTGCGGGTGGAAGTGCTTGACCGCCTCCACGATCGCGATCCCGCCGAAGGCCCACGCGACGAAGAAGCGGCAGCCGGGAATCCGGATCGCGGCGGCCGTTCCGGCGGCGATCAGCGCGCATCCGGCGAGGAGGGCCGCCAGAAAGAGCGCCCGCGGCGGAAACGAGTATCCGGCGTTGGGGGAGACGGTCGCGTAGGAGAAGACGCGGGCGAGGCGGATTGCCGAGAGCGGCGGCGCCGCGATTTCGACGTGGACGGACGAGGCCGCCCGGAGCAGGGGGAAGAGCGGCGCGACCGCGGCGAGAGCGCCGGCGAGGAAGACAGGCCACAGGCGGAGCAGCCGTCCCGCCGCCCGGCGACGTCCCGGGTCCTCCGAGCTGCGGTCCTCGAGGACGAGGGCGAGCGCCGCGACCGCCAGCACGGGAGCGGCGAGAAACAGCGTCCACGACGCCCCGACCGCGAGGAGGAATGCGCCCGCGATTCGCGGAACGGAGGGCCTCCTCATCCACGCGTCGAGCAGGAGGAGCGACCCGAGCATGAGGAAGATCGCGAGCGGATACGGGCGCAGGCGGCGGGTCTCCGACAGCCTGTACAGCGCGGCCGCGAAAAGCAGGGCGCCCGCGACTCCGGCGAACCGGCCCGCGCGGGCCGCGAGCAGGGCGCCGAAAGCGATCACACCGAGAAACCCCCAGACCGTCGGCTCGATCCGCCGCCGGGAGGATCCGGGGAAAACCCGCTCCCAGATGCGGTCGACGACGTAGTCGAGCGGCGGGTGGACGGCGTCGGCGAGAAGCGCGGCGCGGAGCGCCTCCGGCGTTTCCCGGATCCGCATCGCCTGGAACGCTTCGTCTCCGTCCGTCGGAAACGGCTCGGGGTGGACGACGCAGAGAAAAGTCCCGAGCGCCGCGGCGATCAACAGCGCGAGACGGAACTTCCACGACCCCGCCGTCGCGATCACGCGGTCCTCTCGTGCGGCCGCGCGATCCGGAACGCCGCGGCGCTCGCCGTCCGGACGGCGAGCGAAAGCCGCTCGGCCCGCGTGGAGCTCCCGGGAACGAACGGCAGGCGCTTCATGAGCACGATTCCGGCCGCGACGGCCGCTCCGGCGAGCGCGCCGGCGCGCGCGGGGAAGGCGCCTCCCCGGGAGAGCCGGTCGTCGATCAGGACGAGCCAGCCGACGCCGATCATCGTGCCGAAGTCGAACGTGAAGTACTCGACGGTCGAGAGCGCCCGGAAGAGGTGCGGATGATCGGCCATTCGGCGGTGACGCAATCTTACGGCAGCCGGCGGCTGCGGCCTCGCGCGCCGGGTCGGGGGTGATCGCCGTTCCCGGATCGAGGGAGGACCGGCCGAAGTCTCTGATCCGGCAGGCGGAATCCGCGGACGCGCGGGACCCCGGTACGTCGCTTGCACGGCGTCCGCCGCGAGGAGGCGCATTCATGAACGCGACGGATCTTCTCAGGGAGGACCACGACCGGGTCAAGGACATGTTCGACGAGTTCCGGGACCTGGACGAGGGGGATCGGCAGGAGAAGCAGCGGCTGTTCCGCCGCATCGCCGCGGCGCTCGAGGTGCACGCCGAGATCGAGGAGCGGATCTTCTACCCGGCGGTCCGGAGCATCCACACCGAGGACGCGGAGGAGATCACCCTCGAGGCGTTCGAGGAGCACAAGATCGTCAAGACGCTCATCGGGCAGATCGAATCGCTCCCGAAGGGCGATCCCCGCAAGGACGCGAAGATGAAGGTCCTGATGGAAAGCGTCGAGCACCACATCGAGGAAGAGGAAGACGAGATGTTCGCCGAGGCGAACGACCTCGGAGACGAAAAGCTCGACGAGCTCGGCGAGCGGATGCAGACGCTCAAGGCCGATCTCCTGCGGGAGCGCGGGATGGAAGTCGAGGACGCCGAAGAGGTCGAAGCCGAGGTCTAGTGTCCCGTCCCGGAAATAGCTTTCGCGTCGTTCGGAGCGCCGCGGGGTAAGCTGCCAGTCGCCGCGATGACGGCGATGCGGTGCCATCCCCGCTTTCGCGGGGACCTCGTCGCGGCGGCGCCGCAGATTGCCCCGCGCCGCCCGAACCCGAAGGGCGCCCGCACATTGCGAACGATCTCTGCGTTGCGTCGCGGGCCCGATGCTTCCGGCATCTGCTCCCGCGACGCGTCTTGACCTCGTCCGCAAGCCGCAGGCGCGACGCTGAAGTTATTTCCGGGACGGGACACTAGCAGGCGCGTCCGCGGCGTCGATCCGGATTTCCGACGCGCGCCGCCTCTCCATTCCCTCTTCGGAAGGCGGGAGTTGGCAGTTCCGTTGCACTCGAACGAATTCGTGAGACGGACGACGCCTCTCCTGCTCGTTCTCGCGGCCGCGATTCCCGCGTGCCGGCCGCTCGTGATGACGCCGGCGGCGCAACGGGTCGCGATCGCTCGCGACGACGCCGCGGTCGGCGGCTGCAAGCTCCGCGGCGAGGTCTTCGCCCTCGCCCCGTTCCGGACGCGCGAAGAACCCGTCGACCAGCTGAAGATCCGGGCGCGGGGGATCGGCGCGGACACCCTGGTGATCTCGCGGGAAGCGACCGGCCAGACGACTCTGAAGGATTGGAAGGCGAAGGCCTACCGGTGCCAGGAGAGCGTGACTCCCGCGGCGGTCGAAGCGAGCGCGGGAGGAAGATAAGGGTCGTCCCGCGATCCTTTCTGGTCATTGCGAGCCGGCGGCTGCCTCTTTGTCATCGCGAGCCGCCGCAGGCGGCGTGGCGATCTCCAATCGAGGTTGGAGATTGCCGCGGTCGCTGCGCTTCCTCGCGATACCCCATGAGACGGGAGTCTCGCCCTGGCGGATGAAAGTCTGGAGCACTCGGCCTTTGATTCCGTCATCGCGAGGCCGCAACGCGGCCGTGGCGATCTACCGTCGTGGACGACCGGAGTAGATTGCCACGCTCGCTCCGCGAGCTCGCAATGACGAGAACAGGGAGCCGGGCTTTCTAAACAATGACCGGACCCCGAGGCAGGCGTTCGAGGCAATGACGGAGTCGCGGAAGACCGGACTCTCTGAGCAAATGTCCTACCGGGGCGGCGGGGGTGCTTCGGGCTTCGTCGCCGCGCGTTTGACGGCCGTGAACGGAAACGAGTCCGGCTCGCCCAGGCGGCGGGAGTAGCCTCCCGCGCCTGCGCCGCCCCCGCCGAACCCGGTGTCGCCCTCCTCGCGGTGCCGGTGGAGCTTCATCTTTCCCGAGATGATCGTTCCCTGGATCGTCCCCTTCGCGGCGAAGGTGCTGCCGTCCTCGCGGTCCATCTGCCAGGAGATCTTCCCGTCGCCGACGTGGAGCTTCTCGAGCTCGCTCTGGTTCCCGTGGTCGTCCGTGAAGGATCCGAGGAGGGCCGTCCCCTCCCGCGTGAAGCGGAGACTCCCGTCGACGGTGTGCTCCATCAGCTTGATCTGGATTCCCCACTCGCCGACGAGCGCCGAGGCCGCCGAGACGTCGGGCGGGCCGGCCGGCGGCCCGGAGGCGCACCTGCCGAGAAGCAAAGCCGCCCCGGCCAGCAGGAGCGCCGCCGAAGAGGATCGAAATTGCGCGGACAGGGTCCTCGTCATCGCCATTCCTCGGAGGAAACATACACCCGCGGCTTTCGCTTCTCGGTACCGGCGCCTCGACCGCGGCGCGGCGATGTGGGAACGACCCGCGCCGAAGGTAAGATTCCCGCGGCATGCGAGCGGGCGCGGTCACGATCGTCCTTTCGACCTCGGTGGCCATTCTCGCGGCGACACCGATGTCGCGATCGCTGGAGCCGTCGTCCGGCTATCTCCCGGACGCGCAGATGCAGAAGATCGCCTCCGTCTCTCCTTCCGGAGCGGCGTCGGCGGCCGTCGTCGTCATGACCGAAGGCGTCGCGATCAAGGAGACCGGACCGAAGGAGACGGTGAAAGCGTTCGGCGAGACGTATCAGTTCGCCCCGTCGTTCTTCGCGGTTCGGCGCGACGAAGCCACACGGATCGAGTTCTGGAACCTGCAGCCCGACGACGAGCACGACGTCATGCTCCTCGACCCGGACTGGAACGTCCTGATGAAGCAGACCCTTCCCCCGCTGAAGAAACGGTCCTGGGTCTTCACCTTCCACCGGGAGGGGCTCTATCGATTCTATTGCACGGTCCATCTTCCCGAGATGGCCGGTCAGATCCTCGTCCTGCCTCCGCGGAAGCGCTGAGGCGGCGCGGGTGTAGCGGACCGGGCCACGTGGCACTCCCCGCGACCTCGCGCGCCTTCTCTTGAGGATCGGGGCGACCACCATCGTCGCGGTGGTTCGCCTTCACGTCCATCCGAGCCTTCTTCTTCTCGGCGGCGGCCTGATCGGCTTTCTGTCCGGCCCGCCCCTATAATCCGGCCAAAGGAGATCAGCTTGCGACTTCACCGGATGTTTCTCGCCATTGTGCTGCTCGCATCGGTTGCGGGACCGGCGGCTTCGGCGGATTTCGACGCGCGTCTCTTCTCGAACCTCCGCTGGCGCATGATCGGTCCCTTCCGGGGCGGACGCGTCCTCGCGGTGACGGGAGTCCCGGGCGAGCCGGACCATTTCTACTTCGGAGCGGTCGGCGGCGGCGTGTGGGAGACGCGGAACGCGGGGCGCACCTGGACACCGGTTTTCGACGGCCAGCCGGTCGCCTCGATCGGCGCGATCGCGGTCGCTCCCTCGAATCCCCGAATGGTCTACGTCGGCTCCGGCGAGGCCGACATGCGCTCCCAGATCACGCGCGGCAACGGCATGTACGTCTCGGCCGACGGCGGGAAGACCTGGCGGCACTCCGGCCTCGACGATTCGGAGCAGATCGGCGCGATCGCCGTCGATCCCCGCGACGCGAACGTCGCGTTCGTCGCGGCGCTCGGCCACGCGTACGCGGCGAACACGACGCGGGGCGTGTACAGGACGACGGACGCCGGCCGCACGTGGACGCGCGTCCTCTTCCGGGGCGAGGACGTCGGGGCGATCGATGTCGCGATCGACCCGGCGCATCCCGACACGGTTTTCGCGGCGCTCTGGGCGACGCGCCGTCCGCCGTGGAACACGTATCCGCCGTCGTACGGCGCCGGTTCCGGCCTGTGGCGATCGGAGGATTCCGGGCGAACGTGGCGACCGGCCGGCGAGGGCCTGCCGACGGAGGGGCTCGGCCGCATCGGCGTCGCGTTCGCGCCGTCGAAGCCCGGGCGCATGTACGCCATCGTCGACGCGAAGGAGGGCGGGCTGTTCCGCTCCGAGGACGGGGGCGCGCGGTGGACGAAGGTCTCCGGCGACAGGCGGATCTGGAACCGCGGCTGGTACTTCGGCGGCGTGACCGCCGATCCGAAGAACGCGGACGTCGTGTACGTCTGCGACACGGCGACGTACCGGAGCGACGACGGCGGCGCGAACTTCCGGCCCTTCCGCGGCGCGCCCGGCGGCGACGACTACCACGCGCTGTGGATCGATCCTTCCGATCCGCGCCGCATGATCACCGGCTGCGACCAGGGCGCGATCGTCACCGCCGATGGAGGCGCCAGCTGGAGCTCCTGGTACAACCAGCCGACCGCGCAGCTCTACCACGTCACGACAGACTCCCGCTTCCCGTACCGCGTCTACGGCGCGCAGCAGGACTCGGGCGCCGCGATGATCTCCTCGCGGAGCGAATGGCAGGGGATCACGATGTTCGACTGGCGGCCGGTGGCCGTCGGCTACGAGAACGGGATGATCGCGCCCGATCCTTCCGATTCGCGGACCGTGTTCGGCGCCGGCGTGACGCGTTTCGATCTCGAGACGCTCCAGCTCCGCGACGTCGATCCCGGGCGGGCGTATCCCGACGCCTACCGGCATACGTGGACAAACCCTCTCGTTTTCTCGCGGCGCGATCCGAAGGTCCTCTATTACGGCAACCAGCGCGTCTTCCGGACGGCCGACGGCGGCGGAACGTGGACACCCATCAGTCCCGACCTCTCGCGTGAGGCGCCGCCGGTGCCTGCGAACCTCGATCCCGCGGCGGCCGCGGACAGCCCCGTCGCCGGGCCGCGGCGCGGCGTCGTCTACGCGATCGCGCCGTCGTATCTCCGCGATCGCGAGATCTGGTGCGGCACCGACGACGGGCTCGTCTGGAAAACGTCCGACGAAGGCGCGCACTGGACGAACGTCACGCCCCCCGCGGTCGGTCCATGGTCGAAGGTCACGGGGCTCGAGGCCTCCCGATTCGACGCGGACACGCTGTGGGCCGCCGTGGACCGCCACCGGCTCGACGACTTCCGGCCGCACATCTACCGCACGACCGACGGCGGCCGCACGTGGACGGAGACGGTCGCGGGAATTCCCGACGACGCGTTCCTCCAGGTCGTCCGCGAGGACCCCGTCCGGCGCAGTCTCCTCTACGCGGGAACCGAGAAGGGCGTCTTCGTTTCGTTCGACGCCGGAAACCGCTGGCAGCCGCTGCAGCTGAACCTCCCCGAATGCTCCGTCCGGGACATCGACGTGCACGGCGCCGACATCGTGATCGCGACGCATGGGCGCTCGTTCTGGATCCTGGACGACGTCTCGCCGCTCCGCGAGCTCGCGCCGGAGATCGCGCGCGAGCGGCTGCATTTCTTCTCCCCCGAGCCGGCCTTCCGCGTCCACCCGGCGGTTTTCCAGGGAACCCCCGTTCCGAAGGACGAGGCGATCGGCGAGAACCCGCCGTTCGGAGCGTTCCTCGACTACTGGCTGGGCGCTCCGGCCCCGGAAGTCACGCTCGAGATCCGCGACGCGAATGGCGACGTCGTGCGGAAGTTCTCGAGCGCCGATCCGGTCAAGCAGCCGGACCTCGGCAGGATCGTCGTCACGCCCGACTGGGAAAAGGAGATCGCGCCGCTTTCGGCCGCTCCCGGAATGCACCGCTTCGTCTGGAACCTGCATTCGACCCCGCGCACGGAGCTCTCGCCTCCCGACGAGGACTCGCGGGAGACGGGACTCTGGGTGCCTCCGGGGCGGTACACCGTGCGGCTCACCGCCGGCGGCGAGTCGAAGGATCGGATGGTCGAGGTCCGGCGCGATCCGAGAATCCCGGCGACCGACGCGGATCTCGCGGCGCAGTTCGCGCTCTCCCGCGAAGTGGAGAAGACGCGGCTCGAGCTTGCGGTGTCGGCGCGCCGCGTCGAGGCGGTCCGGAAGAAAGTCGCGGCGCTCGCCGGAAAGCTGTCGGGCGGCGCCGAGAGAGCGCGCGTCGCCTTCGCCGCGCGCCTCGACGCGCTCGCGGGGACCGACGACATGATGAAGTTGAGCGGAGGAGGCCTCGATCTCGCGAGCTTCTCCGGAGTATCCGTCGTCCTCACGAAACTGGCATTCACGCTCGAGAGCGCGGACGGCGCGCCGTCGGAAGACGACCGCCGGGCGGCGAAGGCGGACGCGGAGCTCGTCCGCGGGGTCACCTCGGCTGGAAACCGATTTCTCACGGATGAGCTTCCTGAGTTCAACGCGCGCCTTCGACAGGCCGGCGCCGCCCCGATCCCGGTTCCCTGACGCCGAGGCGCGGCCAGACGTGCTGGAAGACGGGCCCGGCGGGCCCGGCCGGCGGGCGCGGCCGGTCCCTCATTAATACTCAGGCGAAGTCGGCGATGAGGCGCGGCCAGACGCGAGCGAGACGTCGTAAGTCAGTTCCGACGAAGCGGGTCGATGGGTCCCGGGGCTCATCGCATCGCGGAGAGCTTTTGCCGAAGTAACCGAGGCGAAAGCTCCGCGATGCGGGAGCGGGAGCGAAGGCGAAGGGGGTGGCGGTGGCGCGGTCGAGCCGCTCGTTCGGCGAGCCGCGACGCCGTCACGCGCTCCCGGTCCCCGAGCCCGCTCCCGCGACGGTTAGTTGTGCCAGCGGATGTATATGCCGTACCGGTTTGCGTCGTAGTTGGCGAGCGACCCGGCGAGCGTGCCCCTCTCCTCGTACTTGTCGCGGTTCCACTCCCCGATGAGCGAGACGCTCTTCGTCACGTCGACGGCGGCGCGCACGGCCGCGCGGTCGATCGTGAACGGGAAGGATCCGTCGTTCTCATACCGGCCGAAGGCGCCGTCGATGGAGACCGGCGCGAAGATCAGCGTGATGCCGCCTTCGTAGGACTTGCCGTCCTCCTGATGGATGGAGCGGTCGATCGAGAAGTCCTCCGGATGCCGGAAGAGGATCTTGCTGTCGGACTCGTACTTCTCGCCCGAGAAGCGGAGCTTGAGGAACTTCGCCGGAGAGCCTTCGACCTCCCCGCCGTACTGGCGGATCCTGGCGTCGTAGCCGATTCCGGTGCGGTCGTTGGAGGCGTCGGTCTGCTCGGCCGTCGTGCTGATGCGGAAGACCTCCTTGACCGCCCAGGCCGCGCGGAGCCGGTAGCGGTCGCGGTCGAGGAAGTCGGTGCGGACGACCGGGTCGTCGGCGCGGTCGCGGTGCCAGTCGGCCCCCAGCGTCAGGCCGCTCGCGGTGAACTTCGCCCCGAGATCGAACCCGTCGATCCGCCGGTCGAATTTCCCGTCCTGCGCGCCCGGCACGACGATCTCTTCGGCGCCCTCGACGACATCGACGCGCTGCTTGTCCCGGGAACCCCCGGCAAAGACCGAGAGCCCCCCGATGGCCCGCGCGTCGATCCGCGCGTCGATGATCTCGTCGCTGCGCTCGACGGAGGTGTTGGCCTCGATTGACTGGAGCAGATCGCGGGGGTCTTCCCCCGCAAACGTCACCGTCTGGAGGTAGAGATCCGAGATCAGCGCGAACCCGTCGAGCTCCTGGTGGTTCTTCGACCATCCGGCCGAAAGATCGATCCCGTCGGCGAGGTTGGCCTCGACGCGGCCGCTTCCCCGCCAGGAGACGTTCTCGGCGCGCGAGTCGATCGTGCCGGAGAGGCCGCTGAAGATCCGGCTGATGCCGAAGGAGACGAGGTTGCCGGCGAGATCTTCCTCCTCGGCGATGTCGGCCGAGGCCGAGGCGCGCACGTAGGAGCCGATCAGCCTGACCCGCTCGCCCAGGCGCGCCGCGACGGCGGCGTTGGTCACCGGCGTGTTGGCGTCGTTTTTGGTCGTGCGGTTGAAGTTGTCGAGCGAAACGGGAACCCCCAGAACCGTCCCCGCGTTGTTGCCGGCGCCGGCCCCCGGCACCAGCCCCTGGGTCTCGACCTCGTGGAGCTTCCTCCAGCCCTGGGTGACCTGGCCCGACACCGGGCCCGCGTCGAAGGAGGCGCCCCCGTAGATCTCCTCTTCGTCGTCGTCGAGGTTCTGGGTCAGACGGAACTCGTCGCCGCCGATCGTGTAGGTCGTGCGGCCCGGCCCCTCATACCGGTTGTGCGTGTAGCCGATAATCGGCGTGATCCAGTAGCCGGGGAGAAAGCGCACCTCGATGCCGTACATGTTGCGCGTGCGGTCGTAGGTGTGCTCGCCGGGGATGATCCCGTCGGAGATCAGGGGATTGGCAAAGGCCGGCAGGGCCGAGAACATCTCGGTGCGCCGGTAGGTGAACTGCAGGTCGTACTTGCCGGCAAGACCCGCCTGGAGCCGGAGGAACCCGGCCGGACCGGCGCCGAGGTCGCTCGCGTCCAGGCGCACCTGGTCGAAGAGACCCGCGCCGGCGGGACCGCCGGTGGAAAGGGAGAGCGAGCGCAGGAGGAACCCCTCCTTCTCGTTGATCTGGCTGCGGTACATGTCCTCGTTGCCGCTGACGTCCACGAACCGGTAGCCGAGCTCGACGTCGACGGCAGGGGGATCGGCCGCGAAGGCGGCGGCAGAAGCGCCGGCGGCGACCAGGGCGATGACGAGGCGAAGCTTCTTCATCGCGTCCTCTCTACTTCAGAAGCGCCGGCGAACGGTTCGAACCGTGGATCGCCGTGTGACAGACGGTGCAGTTCTGGTATCGCGGCAGCCGCAGGTTGTGGAACGACGGCGGCTGCGAGCCGAGCGTCCCCGACGTCGTGGGAGAGTGGCACTCGAGGCACAGCTGCGAAACCTGTGCGCGCTTCAACTGCTTCGGGTTGGACGACCCGTGCGGATCGTGGCAGCTCATGCAGTTGCCGACGACCCCGTTGACGTGCTCGAAGACGAACGGGCCGCGCTTCTCGGCATGGCAGGACAGGCACGGCAGCTCGTTGGCCCGCGTGAACCGCAGAGCCGAGTCGCGGGCGAGCCCGTGCGGATCGTGGCACGAAGCGCAGTCCATCCCGCCCTTCAACCGGTGGGCGAAAGGCTTGTCGGCAAACCCGGCCGCCTTGCCCGGATGGCACGACTCGCACAGCGCGACCGTGTCCTTGACCAGGAGGTGCGCCCGTGCGGGTGTGGCGTGGATTGCGTGGCAGCTCAGGCAGTTGACCGTGGCCGAGTTGCCGTGAACGCCGTTTCGGAACGAGGCGTGATCGGTGGGCCGGTCGTGGCAGGTCAGGCAGAACTCCGCGCCCGTCCGGCCGTGGAGCTTGCGCTCGACGGGCTTCTCGCCGGAAGACTCGACGTGCGCCGCCGTGTCGCCGTGGCAGCTCGAGCAGACGGCGTCGCCCGTCACTTTCGCCGCCCCGGCCTTAAACGGGATCCGGGCGTGGGGATTGCGGTCGAAGTCCTTGGCCTGGTCGTGGCAGTCCGCGCAGGCCGCCACCGCTTCCTTGCCGGCGGGCGGCGGGCTCTTGGCCGCGGGCGTGTCTGCGGCAAAGAGGGAAAAAGAAGCGGCGCCCAGTCCGAAGACCAGCACCGCCAGGACAGCCCGGTTTTTCTTCATGGCGTCCTCTCCGTTGCGATTCACCCCCTGCTCACCGGGCGTGGACCTTGTCGACCGAGAAGTCGTCGTCCGGGGCGTGGCACGCCGCGCACGACTCGCCGAAGGGCGCCGTCATCACGTACGCGTGCGCCGCGGCCTCCTCCGTGTCGTGGCAGCCCAGACACGCGGCCGCGGTCGTCTGCATCGGCGTGAACCATTCCTGCGGCGGAGGCGGCGTCTGGACCGCCAGGTTCGTCGCCGGAAGCGGCAGCTGCTGCGACCCGTTGACGTGGCACTTCTCGCAGTCGCGCAGGTCTCCCGGGAAACGAATGTCGTTGAAGGGATTGACGCTCCCGCCGAACCCGTAGATCGTGTAGTCGTGCGTGAGGTTCTCGCCCCGGTGGATCCGGTGGACCAGACGCTGGAACGAGATCGATTCCGGAGATCCCACGTCGGCCGGGCGCTGGCTCACGTCGGTCGCGTTGGGGTTGTGGCAGATGACACACTCGTTGACGACGAACCGCTGCCCGCCGTGAAGAGCCAGCCGGTCGTGGCAGACGTTGCACTTGTCGATGTCGACGACCTGCCGCCGCGGCTCGGGCGTCGAATCGGTGACGCCGACGTAGAAGATCGGGTTGGTCGCGCCTTCCGTGACCGAGAACGTCCGTGCCGACCCGTCCGGGTTCGACCCGCCGTCGATCTTGACCGTCCGCCGCGCTTCGATGGAAACCACCCAGGTTCCCGTCGCGTCGGCCGGGATGGCGGCCTTGAACGTGTAGACGGCCTGCGTCCCGTCAAAAGCCGCCCCGTCGGCCCGCTCGCGGAACGGGTTGATCGCGTATTCGGTCGTGGGCCCGCCCAGGAGAAGGTTCAGACTCGAGCCCAGGGGCTTGGGGTCAACGGCCGTCCCGTCTCCGTTGGTGATCTTGAAGGTGACCGTCGGGTTCTGGCCCGGCGCCGTGTTGGTCACGCCGAGGATCTCGGCATCGAGCCCCGCAAGCTGCGTCGACTTGAGAGGAATCGTGTGCGCCCCGAGAATCGACGCGTCAAACTCCGTGCCCTGCGGCTGGTGGCAGGCCGCGCACGCCGAATCGTCGACCTGCAGCCCCGCCGCGTGGTTCTCCCCGGTCGCAAAATTGACGTCGTCGTGGCAGGAGCCGCACGCCGCCCGGTTCGGGTACGTGTAGTAGTTGGTCGCCTGCGTCGCCGGCGCCGCGTGGCACTTCGTGCAGTTGCGCACGTCCTGCGGAAACTCGACGGTCGAAAAATCCGAGACGCCGTGGCTGTTGATGATCTGGTAGGGCGTGCCCGCCACCACACTCGGCAAGTTCGCGCCGTCGTGGATCTTGTGGATCAGGACCTTGAAGTCGACCGTGTTGCCCGTGTCCGGGTTGACCGTCTGCGGCGAATGGCACAGGACACAGAGCTTGACGTCCTGGCGCGAACCGCCGTGGGCCGAAAGCGGATTGTGGCACGCGTTGCACGCGGCCTGGTCGATCATGTCCCACTTCTCGGCCACCGCCTGCGCGTCGGGTCGAAAGTCGTACTCGGCGTTGGCGTAGTAGCTCTTGCCCGCAATCGCCGTCAGGTTGCGCGTCCCGTAGACGCCCAGAGTCGTCGTCTTCGTCTGGTCGTAGCCCTCCGGGAGAACCGTCTTGAACGTGTAGGTCGAGTGCCCGAGCGCAATGTCGTTCCACGTCCCGCCCGAGTCCGTCCCCGCCTGGTTGACCGTCTGCTGGATCGGACTGTCCGGAAGCGACGTCGCCTTCCTCGTCGTGTAGGAGGTGTACTCCCTCGTCGCCGGATCCCACCACGCCAGAATGAAGCTGATGCTCAAAGCCCCGGGCGTCACCTGCCCCGCACGGTCCAGTGGCTGGTTGGCGTCGTCCACGTACGTGACGTCGACCACCGCCTTCCGGTCCGCTCCGATCGCCACCCCGTTGACCGTGATGTGGAAGCCCGGCCGGATGTAGCCGAACTGATCGGTCGTCAGGTAATGCTCTTTCGCACTGGTCGCATACGCCGCCGGACTGGTCTTCGGTATCGACCGCGTTATCCGCGCCGGCGCCGAACTCTCCACCGCCCCTCGGAACGGAACCGCGATTCCCGCAGCCGACATTCCCAAAACGACTAGGCGCCTGAGGATCTCCATCTTTCGTACCTCCGAGATACGAACGGATTCTCGCCCGGCCCCCGAGTGCCCCGTTTGATGAAAACAAATCAATTCGTTCGCCGAGCACGTTTTCGGCGACGCACGGGCGGACGTAAGATCCGCTCGATGAACCCGGCCGCCGATGCTCCGGATCCGGCGCGCCTTCCGCGGGTGCCGGTTCGGAATCGCATCCTCTATCCGTTCCTCGGCGTCGTCCTCGCGACCGGAGCACCGCTCGGCGGCCTCGCGATTCGACTTGCGACCGGCTCCGTGGCGGCGGGAATCGAGGTGAGGAACCATCTCTTCTACTACCTCTACGAGCTCCTCGGCACGGCCCTCGTCTTCGGCGTCGCCGGTTTCTTCGCGGGGAGGCGAACCGACCGCCTGCGCGCCGGCCGGGAGAGATTCCGGGAGCTCGCCGGCCGCGACGACCTGACGGGGCTTCCGAACCGTCGCCTGTTTCGAGAACACTATGCGCGCGTGGTCGCGCGTTCGCACCGCTTCGCCGAGCCGGTGTCGCTCCTCCTCGTCGACGTCGACGGACTCAAGGACATCAACGACCGCTGGGGACACATGGCCGGGAATGCCGCGCTCCGCCACGTCGCCCGGATCGTCCGCGAGAGGAAACGGACGGAGGACCTCGCGGCGCGATGGGGAGGCGACGAGTTCGTGCTGCTCCTTCCCGGCGGCGACGAGGCCGCGGCGGAACGCGTCGCTCGAGAGATCCTGAAGGCGGCGGAGCGCGCCGTCCTGAAGACGCCTCCCACCGCGGTCACCGTCACGATCGGGATCGCGACGGGCGTCGCCGCATCGTCCGACCACGATTTCTTCGAGGCCGCGGATCGGGCCCTCTACGAGGGGAAGTCCGCCGGCCGAAATCGCTACCGGGTCGCGCGGACCGGAGTCCTTCCCGGGGAAGATCCCCGGCGAACCTCCCCCTGAGACGCCCGATTTCCGCGCCGCGCTGATTCATTCGCATCTCCCGGGCGTTTCGCCGCCGGCCCCAGAATGGCTCGAGCCGCAGGGCTCGGGAAGGAAGTCGCCATGCCCACGATCGCCGGATCCGGGAAGGGAAAGATGCCGCGCGCCGGCGGCGCGCCCCCCAGGGCGCCCCGGCGGAGAGCATTCGTCCGCGACCTCATGACGGAAAACGTCGTGACGTTTTCCCCGAAGGACAATCTCGCCGACCTCGCCGACCGGATGGCGGACGAGCACATCCGGCACGCTCCGATCGTCGATCGCGAGGGCGAGCTCGTCGGCCTCGTCACCGAAAGGGACCTCGCCCGATTCGCGCTCTTCGATTCTCCCGACACCCCGCTCTCCGTCGAGCGCGAGGTGCTCGGCACGCGCCGGGTCCGCGAGATCATGGGCACGGAGGTCGACACGCTCGAGCCCGATGCCCTCCTGCGCGATGCCGCCGAGCTCCTTCTCGAGAACAAGATCGGCTGCATCCCGGTCGTCGAGGGGCGCCGCGTGGTCGGAATCCTCACGGAGGCCGATTTCGTCCGCCGCTACCTCGAAACGGAATAGATGTTCCGCCGAATCCTCGTCCCCGTCGATTTCACGCCCAAGGCCCTCCGCGCGGCACGCGCCGCCGCCCGCCTCGCGGCGCCCGACGCCGACGTCGCGCTCCTCCACGTGATCGAGCGCCTCCACGGCGACCTCCCCGGTATCGACCGCTTTTACCGCCGGCTCGAGCGGCTCGCGCGGAGCAAGGCCGTCCCGTTCGCGGCGCTCTTCCGCCGCAAGGGGATGCCGGCCCGCGTCGAGATCGTCTACGGCGACCCGCTCGAGGAAACGCTCCGCTACGCCTCGTCCTGGCGCGCGGACCTGATCGTCCTGGGAAGCCACCGGTTCTCCCGACGCCGGGCCGGGCGCGGATGGGGAACCCTGTCGTACAAGGTGATGCTGCTCTCCCCGATTCCGGTCCTTCTGGTCAAGTAGTCGCCGCGCCGCGCGCCCGGAGGAGAGTCCTGCGGGAGCGGCCCGGATTTCGGAGTACGATGCCGCGGCGATGGCTCGTCTCCTCGCCCGCGGCTTCCAGGTCCTCCGCGCGGCGTGGCGCCATCTGGCCGTCCCGGCGCTCCGCCGCCGCCCCGTGCCGGCGCGGGCGGAGCGCGTCCAGAGCGCGCTCGAAGAGCTGGGAGGCACGTGGATCAAGCTGGGGCAGGCCCTCGCCCTCCGCTTCGATCTCCTCCCGGCCGACTACTGCCTGCAGTTCTTCCGCCTCCTGAACCGGGTCTCGCCGTTTCCCTCCGAATCGGTCCGCGAAATCGTCGAGCGCGAGCTCGGAGGCCGCGTCGAGGACCTCTTCCGGGATTTCGACTGGACGCCGATCGCCGCCGCCTCGATCGGACAGGTGCATCGGGCGACGCTCCCCGACGGTTCGCGCGTCGCCGTGAAAGTGCAGCGGCCGGGTATCCGCGAGCTCGTGCACGCCGACCTGCGTTGGATGCGCCTGCTCGCCGCGCTCGCCGACGCGGCCGGGCTCTTCGGCCGCATGCGGGCGCGGGACCTCGTCGTCGAGCTGGCCCGCTGGACGGAGGAGGAGCTGGACTACCGGATCGAGGCGCGCCACGCCGCCGTCCTGCGCCGCAACGCGGACGAGGACCCGTTCGAGAGGAATCCGCGCGTCTTCCGCGAATACACGACCCGCGCCGTCCTCACGCTCGAGTACCTCCCCGGAATCCCGGTGATCGACGTCATCGAGGGGCTGCGCAGCGGCGACGCCGCGTTCGCGGAGCGGCTCCGCGCCGAAGGGCACGACCGGAAGCGCATCGCCAGCCGCATCGTCTGGAACGCGCTGAACCAGATCTACCGCTTCGGCTATTTCCACGCCGATCCCCATCCGGCCAACGTGATCGTCCTCGCCGGCGACGCGATCGGGTACGTGGACTTCGGCATCGTCGGCAAGCTCGACGGCCGGACGACGGATTCGCTGCGCCATTTCGCGCAGAGCCTCTTCGCCGGCCGCACAGCGGACGCGGTGGACGAGTTCATGCGCTTCCTGACCCCGTCGGCGCGCACGGACGTCGCGGCCGCGCGCCGGGACCTGGTCGAGGCGATGAACGACTACGTCGAGTCGTCCCGGGTGGGGCCCGAGGGCGACGCGCTCTTCGAGGACGTCTTCGAGATCGAGATGCTGGAGGTGGTCCGCGCGCACGCCATGACGCTCGCCCCGGAGGCCGTGCGGTATCTCAAGGCGGTCCTGACCGCCGAGGCGATGGTGAAGGAGCTCGATCCCGATTTCGACCTGCGTGCCCACGAGAACCGCTTCTTCGGCCGGCTGATGGAGATCGAGGCGATCGAGAGCCTCCGGCCCCGCCGCGTCGCCGAGCGGCTTCTCGACGCGAGCTTTCGCCTCCGGAAGCTGCTCGACTCGATCGACCGCGCCGAGGAGACGCCGCAGCGCCTGGTCGAGATCGCCCGGAGCGTGCGCGCGCGGGTCCAGTTCTTCTCGGGCCTGACGATGCTCGGCTGGATCGCGGTGGTCGCGGTGACCTGGGCCGCGCGGACGGCCCGGGGAACGCCGATGTTCGGCTATCCGACGAGGCTTCTCGCGTTCGCCGGGGCGATCGCGAGCTTCGTTTTCCTCATCTCCTCGATCTTCCAGGCGCGCCGGCTGCCGTCGGAGATCGACGCCGAAACGCTCCGGCGCTTTCCCCGCCGCCTGCGGTGAGTGTGCCGGCGCCCGACCCTCGGCGCCGTCCCGGGGCGCGGCGGATCGGCCGTCCGGTCGACGGCGGCAGTCCCGGCCGGGATCTCCCGAGGGCCTTCAGTACGGAACACGACGCCGCCGCAGCGGCTGGTAGGCGTCTCGCTCGAACTCCCGGCCGGCCCGGATGAAATAGGACCAGAGCAGCGACGGCGCGCGCGAGAGCGCGAAGAGCGAGCCCTTCGCGGCGAGCTCGGCCTCGCGCGCCAGGCGGCGCGCCGCCTCCGGGAGCTCGTCCTCGAAGATCGACGGAAGCCGCTCCTCCCGGAAGCCGCCGCGCTGGCGCTCCGCCCATCGGAGCTTCTCGTCCTCCGACGGCCCCGCGGCCCACCCCCGACGGCGCGCCCGCTCGCGCTCGGCCCACGCCTCGACGTCGGCCTCGGCCGCTGCGGTCCGGCGCGCGTAGGCGCGCTTCTCCTCCTCCGCCGGCCCGGCGAGCCAGGCCTCGCGGCGCTTCTGCTCGCGTCCGGCCCAGCCCTCGATCTCGTCGGCCGTCGGCCCGAGCCGGGACTCCTCGAGGCCGAAGGCCGCGCGACGGCGATACCGACGGGCGAAGGCTTCCTTCTCCTCCGATCCCGGACCCGCGAGCCAGGCCTTCCGCCGCGCGCTCTCCCGCCGCGTCCAGGACTCGATTTCCTCCGGCGTCGGCAGTGGCCCGGCGTCCCGGGGATCGACGAACGCTTCGGACTCCTCGGATTCGATCATGGCGGACCTCCCCAGAACGCCCATTATCGCACCGGCGGAAGACTCCCGGCCCCCGGCCGGCGGCTGCTCAGGCAAACGGCGGCGCGCCCGCGCGGCGCGACCGGCGGAGCGCCTCGTCCCGCTCCTCCTCCTCGACGGCGTCCCGGATCGCGCGGATCTCGGCCGAGAGCTGCGGCAGGATGATCTTCTCCAGGGCGTTCACGCGACGCGCCGTCCGGGCGAGGCCGCCGCGCAGGCTCCTCACGGCGAGATCGGACTCGGCAACCTCCACGAGCGCGTGCAGGAACGACCGCTGAGCTGCGCCGGCTTCGTCGAGGGACGCCGCGGTCGCCGCCGGGCCGTACCGCGCCCGAAACGGGGGGGAGCCGTCGCGCAGCTCCGGCACCGCCACGCCGAGGATCGTCCGGTCTCTCCATTCGATCCGGGCGGTGTCGCCCTGCGCAAGCGCGGCCGCGACGACGCCGGCGATCCCGGCTTCGACCTCCGCAGCGGCCTGCGCTTCCTCCGCCCTCCGACCGGCGAGGCGGGCGGACGCGGAGCGGGCGTCGAGCTCGGCGGGTTCCGGCTCACCTCGCGGAGGAGCGCCTCGCGCTTCCGGTCGAGGAGGTCGTGTCCGCGCCGGGCCGCCTCCCGCGTCCTCCGGAGCGTCTGGATTCTCGCGCGGTCCGGCGCCGTCCGCATGCTCCGCCCCCTACGCCGCGTCTCCCGCGACGCCCTCCGCCGCGGGGGACGGCGGGGCCCCGAACCGCTGCCGGATCTCGCGGGGAATTCGCGGAAGCTCGGCCTCGGGAAGCATGCCCGAGGAGGCGCCAGGCGATGTCCAGGGTCGCCGCGATGGGCCGGAATTCCGCGGGGCCCTGACCGATGAACCGGCGCTCGAACGCCTCGCCGAACGCGAGCGCCCGGCTCTCGCTCGCGGAGAGCTCGTCGCGCCCGATGATGGACGCCAGCATTCTCGCGCGCGCCGCCGCCGCGACCAGGGAGTCAAGCTGCCGCGCGACCGGCGCGTGGTCTTCGCGGGTGCGGTCGCGGCCGATCCCCTCGTCCGTCGGCCGGGAAAGGGAGGGAGAAGGACGGCAACCGGAGGTCAGACGCCGCGGCGGTCGAGATCGCGGTCGAGAACGAGTTGTCCCTCCGAGTCCAAGTTCAGGTCGCCGGTCAGGTCCGGAATCGGATGGGT
Organism: uncultured Acidobacteriota bacterium; assembly: GCA_963794295.1. GTDB lineage: Bacteria > Acidobacteriota > Thermoanaerobaculia > UBA5066 > DATFVB01 > DATFVB01. Next base: position 528 of record CAWCDE010000004.1, on the reverse strand, counting down.
CACGTCGCCGGCGGGGAGCGTGACGATCGGGACCTGCGTGAGCGACCCGGCCACCCGCGGATCCGCCCCGCCCCCTCGAAGAGCGAGGCGAGGTCGCTGTAGAGGTAGCCGGGGTAGCCCTTCCGGCTCGGGACGTCGCCCCGCGCGGCGGCGAGCTCCAGCAGCGCCTCCCCGTACTGCGTCATGTCGTTCAAGACGACCAGAACGTGCATGCCGAGATCGAACGCGAGATACTCGGCCGCCGTGAGGGCGCAGCAGGGGCGCGATCAGGCGCTCCGCCGCCGGATCGTCGGCGAAGTTCGGGACAGTCACGGCGACCAGCCGAGCGCGCCCGTGCGCCGGGAGCTTCTCCTCGTAGCGGATCGCGGCGTCGCGCGGAAGGCCGAGCGCGGCGAAGACGACGGCGAAGCTCTCGACCCCGGGGGCACGCGCCTGCGCGATGATCTGCGCGGCCAGCCGGTCATGCGGAAGCCCCGACTCGCTGAAGATCGGGAGCTTCTGGCCGAGCACGATGGCGTTGACGCCGTC
>CAWCDE010000003.1:0-25293 GCA_963794295.1 uncultured Acidobacteriota bacterium | reverse complement strand
GAATCGGATCAACCGGCGCCTCGAGCTCGACGTCCACGGCTGGATTGCCGGTCCCGTGGCGGCGCTCCTTCGGTCCATCTCCTTCTTCGGGAGCACCGCCTTCATCGCGGCCGCGTCGATCGTCGTCGCCGTCTTTCTCGCGCGGATCCGGGCGCCGCGCCGCCTCCGGGCCTTCCTCGTCTCGGTCGTTGGAGCCGTGCTCTGGGTGCAGATCTTCAAGGGTTTCTTCCAGCGCGCCCGTCCGGACCTCTTCGACCCTCTCGTCCTCGCGATCGGCTATTCGTTTCCGAGCGGGCATTCGGCGGCTTCCGCCGCGTTCTTCGGTTCGGTCGCGGGACTCGCCGCCGCTTCCGCGAAGCGCGGCCGGCACGCCGCCGGGTACCTGGCGGCCGGCATGGCGGCCGTCGTCCTCGTCGGGTTCTCGCGCGTGGCGCTCGGCGTCCACTGGCCGACCGACGTTCTCGGCGGCTGGGCGATCGGGTTCGGATGGCTGACGCTTGTCTTCGCCGTCGCCGAGCACCGGGCGCGGCGCGTCCGCCGGAGCGCCCGCTCCGGGAGTTGAGTGCGTCTTTTTGTCACCGCCTCAATCCGCCGTCTGACAGAAAATCAGTCGTCCCCGCGCTCGCCCACCGGCTAAGTCCTTGTGATTTCGGCAAGAATCCGGCTCCCGACGCTTGGCGCGGCGATTGCGAACCCGGAGGAAATACATTTTTGTTCGACGGTGGGATGGAGGCCGCCCATGAGCGAGCCGAGAATCGCCCGGAAATGCCCCCGTTGCGGCGAGGTGTTCCTCGTTCCGCTGAGCGACAGGGCTCTCGCGGAGGAATTCTTCCGCTGCTCGAAGTGCGGTTATTCCGAGCCGGTCGCCGACCGGAAAGCGAAAGAGGAGAAAAGCGAGGAGTGACCCGCCCGCGGTAAGCTACCGCGCGATGGTTCCCCGAATCAGAGACTCCCGCTTCCTCGCCGCCCCGTGCACGCGCTGATCGAACAGCTCGCGCGGCACGGTCTGCCGCTCGTCTTCGCCAACGTCCTGCTCGAGCAGCTCGGTCTTCCGGTCCCGGCGATACCGACCCTGATCGCGGCCGGCGCGCTCTCGGCGGGCGGCCGCCTCTCGACGGCCGCTCTCGTCGCGCTCGCCGTCGGCGCTTCGCTGATCGCGGATTCGCTCTGGTACCTCCTGGGCCGCCGCCACGGGTACCGGATCCTGAAGACGGTCTGCGGGATTTCGCTTTCGCCCGATTCCTGCGTCCGGCAGACGGAGTCGGTCTTCGAGCGCCATGGCGCCGGCTCTCTCCTCTACGCGAAGTTCATTCCCGGTTTCTCGACCGTCGCCCCGCCGCTCGCGGGCGCGCTCCGCGTCGGTTTCTTCCGGTTCGCGCTCTTCGACGCGGGAGGAGCGATGCTGTGGGCGGGCTCGGGCGTCGCGGCGGGTATCCTCTTCCATCGGACGATCGACCGCGTCGCGCGATTCCTCGAGGGGCTCGGATTCTGGTCGGTCGCGCTCGCGGCGATCCTGCTCGCGGGGTTCATCGGATGGAAATGGTGGCAGCGGCGGCGGTTCTACCGTTTCCTCCGGATGGCGAGAATCACTCCCGCGCAGCTCCGGGATCTGATCGACAGCGGGAAAGCTCCCGTGATCGTCGACGTCCGGAACCGCGCCGCCGCCCAGCGCGATCCGCGCCGGATTCCCGGAGCGATCCGGCTCCTCATCGAAGAGATCGACGCCTCGATCGACCAGCTTCCTCCCGACCGCGAGATCGTCCTCTACTGCACCTGACCGAACGAAGCCTCGGCGGCCCGTGTGGCTCGCCTGCTGATGGACAGGGGATTCATGAAGGTGCGGCCGCTGGAGGGAGGGTTCGACGGATGGATCGACGGCGGGCACCCCGTGGAAGGGGAGCTGCCGCCCCTCTACGCGATCCGCCCGGCGGGCGGCTGAGCCGGCTCCGCCAGCTCAGCCGGAAATTCCAAATCTCAGATTCCAACTCTCAATAAATTCCAATTTCGAATTCTCAAACACCGCGACGCTCGTCTGAAGTTTCCGGTCTCGTCCCGTTTCGGCCATTCGGATTTCGAGCAGCGGATTTCGGATTTTCAGTGGGCCTTTGCGGCCTGGTATTGGATTTTGTGGCTTGAGATTTGGAATTTCGTCCTGTAGTGCTCGACCGGCACCGGCCCGTCCTCCATCATGGCGTCCATGAAGTCGCGCAGCCGGAATGCGGGTCCGCGCGCGCGCCGCACGTCGTCATAGAGGCCCCGGACCTCCCGGTAGCCGAGGTAGTAGAACGTCAGCTGAGGGGCGCTCGTGATCGCGCGCGTCCACATGTTGGCGGAGAATTGCTCGTCCTGCACCGCGTCGTCGCGGAGGAACCGCGCGAGCTCTTCGCGGGTCGTTCCCTTCGTGTGCACGCGGATGTCCGCGATCGTCCGGGCGATGTTCTCCATCTGCTTCTTCAGGTGCGCGACGCGATCGAGAGGTCCGCCCCATCCCTCGTCGAGCATGAGGCGTTCGCAGAAGGTGCCCCATCCTTCGACGAACACGCCGTCGGCGAAGAGCGCCCGGACCTTGCGGGGATGGCGGGCGGCGAACTTCAGCTGCAGGTAGTGTCCGGGGAGCGTTTCGTGCGGCGTGATCATGGCGTTGAAGTGGTCGTTGAAATCGCGGAAGAACGCCTCGCGTTCCGCCGACGTCGCGCTCTCCGGCGGGGTGGGCAGGAACCAGAGCGTCTTGGCATCCGGCTCCCACGGGCCCGCCGCGTAGATTCCGCCGACGCTCTGACCGACGAAGAAGGCCGGCGAGCGATCCGTCCAGATCGTCAGCGGGTCCGGGAGAGTCACGATCCTGCGCTCACGGAGGAACCGCTCGAGCTCGAGGACCCGCGCCCGATACTGCGCGACGAACGCGTCGACGCTCGCCGCGTGGTCCTCGGCCGCGCGCGCGAAGAGCCTGCGCAGGAGCTCGCGGTCGTCGGGCGGAGGGGGCGTGTCGGGGAAGTAGCGCGTCCAGATCGTCCTTCCGAAGGCCGCCGCCTCGCCGCGTTTGGCGGCGAGGTCGCGTTCGGCGTCGGCCAGCACCGCGTCGACGGGCTCCTCGATCCCCGTGCCGAGCCGGAAGGTCTCCGCGTAATCCGAGCCGAGACGCGGCGTGCCGGTCGCCCGGCGGCCCAGCCGATCGAGGAACCCGGCGAGCCGATCGAGCGCGCGCGCCGCCTGCGCTCCGTTGCGCGCGAGGGCCGCGTCGGACGGATCGACCCGGGGGAACCCTTCCCGGTAGAAGGCGGCGCTCGCCCGCGCCTGGGACGAGGCGATCGAGCAGAGCTCGGGAGCGATCTCTCCCGGCGGCGTGCCCGAGAGGGCCTTCTCCGCCTGCTTCGCGAGCCTCGGCAGGAGCGCGGCCCGGGCCGCGGCCGCCGAGAGACGGTCTCTCGCGGGGCGGTCGTCCCGGATGAGCAGGAAGACGGTCGCGTTGCCGATCGGTTCCGTCCACCAGAGGGGATCCCGCTCCGGCCGCCGCCGGACCGCGAAATCGTGGATCTCCCGCCGCACCTGGGCGGCGAGCGCCTGCGCGTCCAGCCGGTCGTCGGCGCTGCCGGAGGGAGCGCTTTGCCAGGCGGTGATCGACGCGAGGGCCCGCCGGTTGAAGTCCAGCCAGAGGCGGCGCTTTCCGGCGTCCCAATCCTCGAGATCGCGGTCGTGCTCGTGCCGCCCCGCCTGGGTCGCGACGGTCGGATAGGCCGCGAAGTACCGCTCGAGGTAACGGTCGCGGATCGGGGCGAACGAGGACGCAGCGACGGCGGAGGCGAGCAGGATCGTCAGCATCCGCGCATGATAAGGCACGGTCTTTTGTTCGTGTCCGGAGCGGCGCCGAGAGGCGTTCGTCGCCCGTCACGCCCGGGAGCGGGAGAAATTCGAAGGCCGGATTTCGAAACGGGCGCGCGCCGGAGGCGCAGCCGCGAAGCGGCTGGCGCATCCCGCCGAGCGCGGCGTTCGCCGCGCACGCTAGGGAAGACTATGAAACAGTTAGTATGAAATCGTAATCATAATTAAGTTGCGCGAGCCAGTCCGAAACAATTTCAAGAGCCCGGATGAACGGGATCCGGCAGTTTTGGAGCTTCCGATTTCGAATTTGTTTCGAGATCCGGATTTCGGGTTTGAACGCGGCTAACCGAGAGCTTCCGCGATCAGCCTCTCCTGCTCCTCGTGGAAGACCTCCGCCGAACCGGTCGCCGGCGAGGCGGACGCCGGACGGCCGACGTACCGGAGGCTTCGCCCGCCGCCCTCCGCGAACTGCTCGGAGACGTACGTCCATGCCCCCATGTTTCGCGGTTCCTCCTGTACCCAGATGAGGTCGCTCGCGCCGGGGAGCGCGTCGAGCGCCGCGCTGACCTCGGCCGAGGGAAAGGGGGCGAGCTGCTCGACGCGCACGATCGCGGCCTTCGCGCCGAGCTTCTCGCGAGCCGCGAGGAGCTCGTAATACACCTTTCCGCTGCAGAGGATCGCGCGCTCCGCGTCCGGCCGCGAGTGATCTCCGAGCACGGATGCGAAGCGTCCGGCGATCAGCTCGGCGCGATCCGAGAACGAGCCCGGGAACCGGAGCAGGCTCTTGGGCGTGAGGACGACGAGGGGCGCCGATTCCCGCTGCCGCACCTGCCTGCGCAGGAGATGGAAATACTGGGCGGGAGTCGAGGGCTGGCAGACCTGGAGGTTCCCGTCGACGGCGAGCGCGAGGAAGCGTTCGGGACGCGCGCTCGAGTGTTCGGGCCCCTGCCCCTCCTGCCCGTGCGGAAGGAGGAGGACGAGCCGGCTCGGCTGCGCCCACTTCTCGCGGCCGGAGACGATGAACTGGTCGACGACCACCTGGGCCGCGTTGACGAAATCGCCGTACTGCGCCTCCCAGAGGGTGAGCGTTCCCGGGGCCTCGACGCTGTAGCCGTATTCGAATCCGAGGACCCCCGATTCGGAGAGCGCGCTGTCGAAGACGAAGAAAGGCACCCCGGGAGCGACCGATTCGAGCGGCGTCCATCGCGCGCCGGTCGCCGTGTCGTGCAGGACCATGTGGCGCTGCGAGAACGTCCCGCGGCTGCTGTCCTCGCCCGAGAGGCGGACGGGGATCCCTTCGAGGAGGAGCGAGCCGAACGCGAACGCTTCGGCCGACGCCCAGTCGACGGGGGATTCCCCGCGAGCCATCTTCGCGCGCCGCGAAAGGAGGGTCGCCACCTTCGGGTTGACGTGGAAGTCGCGCGGGACCTTCGCGAGCGCCGCACCGATCGCGTCGAACGCCTTCTCGCCGACCGCGGTCTCCGGCGCCGCCGCGGGTGCGGACGGCATGCGATCGTCCCAGCGGGGAGCCCCGCCGGCGGCCGCGATCTCCTTCGCGCGCTCGAGCGCGCCTTCGTAGCGGCGGAGCCGCTCCGCCTCGAGCTCCCGGACCTCCTCCTCCGTGACGACCTTCTCCCGGACGAGCCTCTTCGCGTAGATCGCGAAGATCCCGGGGTGCTCCCGGACCCGCCGGTACATGACCGGCTGCGTGTAGCTCGGCTCGTCCCCCTCGTTGTGGCCGTGCCGCCGGAAGCCCACGAGATCGACCACCACGTCCTTGTGGAACTCCTGCCGATAGTCGAGGGCGATCTGGAGGACGCGATGGGCGGCCTCCGGGTCGTCGGCGTTGACGTGGAAGATCGGCACCTGGTTGATCTTCGCCATGTCGGTCGAATAGAGCGAGGAGCGGCTCTCGCCCGGAGGCGTCGTGAAGCCGATCTGGTTGTTGACGACCACGTGGATCGTTCCGCCGGTTCGATAGCCCCGGAGCTGGGCGAGGTTCAGCGTCTCGGCGACGATCCCCTGGCCGGCGAACGCCGCGTCGCCGTGCACGAGAACGGGAAGCACGCGTTTCCAGACCGCCGGGCCCCGTCCCCCGAGCGCGTCCTGGCGGGCCCGCGCGATGCCCTCGACGACCGGGTCCACGAACTCGAGATGCGAGGGGTTCGGAACGAGCTCGATCGAGACCCGCCGCCCCTCGCCGACCTCGCGCACGCCCCGCGCTCCGCGGTGGTACTTGACGTCGCCTTCGTCGGCGGGAAAGTCGGGATGGACGACCCCCTCGAAGCTCGCGAAGATCCGTTCGCAGAAGCGGCCGATCACGTTGGCGATCACGTTCAGGCGTCCGCGATGCGACATCCCGATCGTGATCTCCTCGATCCCGCGGGCCCCGGCCCTCGAGACGAGCTGATCGAGGAACGGAACGAGGGTCTCGACGCCTTCGATCGAGAATCGCTTCTGTCCGAGGAAGCGGTTGTGCAGGAATTTCTCGAAGGCCTCCGCGGAGAGCAGCTTCCAGAGGATCTGCTTGCGGGTTTCCGGGGGAAGAGGCTCGGGAACGGCCCCGATCCTCCGGCGCAGCCATTCCTTCTCGGCGCCGTCCTGGATGAACCGGTACTCCACGCCGACCTTTCCGCAATAAGAGCGGCGCATGATCTCGAGGATCTTCCGGAGTGGGAGGGTCTCGGCGCCGCCGAGTCCGCCCGTGATGAACTCGCGGTCGAGATCCCAGATCGTCAGGCCGTACGTCTCGAGATCGAGCTCGGGAACGCGCGGCGGAGGCGCGGCGCGGAGCGGGTCGATGTCCGCGACCAGGTGCCCGCGAACGCGGTAGGCGTTGATCAGCTCGAGAACGCGGGCCTGGTTCTCGATCTCGCCGAGCCGCGACACGCCCGCGGCGCCGACCGCGGGATTGCGGTCGACCGCCCAGTGGAAGGGGCGATACGGGATCGCGAGGTCTTCGAAGATCTCCTCGTAGAAGCCGTGCTCGCCGAGGAGGAGCTCCTCGATGCGGCCGAGGAAGGCGCCCGACTCCGCTCCCTGGATGATCCGGTGATCGTAGGTGCAGGAGAGCGTCATCACCTTGCTGATGCCGAGATTGGAGATCGCCTCCGGCGCCATGGCGGCGAAACCGGCGGGCCAGTCGATGGCGCCGGTCGCGAGGATGAAGCCCTGCGCGGGCATCAGGCGGGCGATCGACGCGGTCGTCCCCATCGGTCCGGGATTCGTGAGGGACACCGTCGTTCCCTGGAAGTCGGCGATCGCGAGCTTTCCGGTGCGGGCACGCGAGACGACGTCGTCCATCGCCCGGACGAAATCGCCGAATCGCAGCGCCTGGGCGTTCCGGACGTTGGGCACGAGCAGGCTCCGGCTCCCGTCGCGCTTCTCCACGTCCACGGCGATCCCGAAGTTGACCTCCGTCCGGACGACCCGCTCCGCCTCGGGGCCCCCGGAGAACGCGTCGTTGAGCCGCGGGAAGTCGCGCAGGGCGCGGAGAGCCGCCCAGGCGACGAGGTGGGTGAACGAGAGCCGGCTCTCGTCGTTCGCCGCCCGGTAGTCGTTGGCGAGCCGGCGGTTCTCCTCGAGCAGCTTGATCGCGACCTGGCGCTGCGACGTCGCGGTCGGCACCTCGAGGCTCGCCTGCATGTTCCGGGCGATCTGGAGGGCCGCTCCGCGGATCGGCTGACGCTCGCCGGCCGGGGCGGCGGGCGCGGGCGCCGGTGCTGGCGGGGCTGGCGGAACGCGCGCCGCGGGGGCCTCCGCCGGAGCGGCGTCCGGGACGGAACGCGCGGCGCCGGTCAGCGTGTCGAAATACTCGCGCCAGTCGTCGTCGACGAGCGCCGGATCGCTCCGCCAGCGGTCGAAGAGCTCGAGAGCGTAGTCCGCGTTGATCCCGTATTCGGCGAGGATCGTCTCGAGCGGGCCGGAACGGGGAGGGCGGACGGTGGCCAGGTTCGGACTCCTCTCCGGGGCGAAAACCCCCGTCGAACCTATATCATTCCCGAATGAAACACGCCGTCCGGGCACTCCTGCTGATCCTCGCCGCGCCCGCTCTCGTCGGGGCGGCGCCGCGCACGATGCGCTTCGACTACTACCATTCCGGGAACGCGAAAGAGGAGCGCTTCGCGTGGGGGCGCGTCGTCCTCGAGCCTCTCGAGTGGCCCGGCAATCCCGCGCGACCTCTCGACGACCTGAATCTCGGGAAGTATTTTTTCGAGGTGCGCGACGCGGCGACGGGCCGGCTCCTCTACTCGCGCGGCTTCGCGTCGATCTACGGCGAGTGGGAGACGACCGACGAGGCGAAGAAGATCGACCGCACGTTCGAGGAATCGCTGCGGTTTCCGGCGCCGGAGGCTTCCGTGACCGTCGTGATCGAGAAGCGCGACGCGGCGAACGCCTTCCGCGAGATCTGGCGCACGACGATCGACCCGAAGAGCATGTTCGTCGACTCGTCCGTTCCCCCCGCCCCCGCGCCGCTCCTCGCGCTCCAGAAGTCGGGCGATCCCTCGGCGAAAGTGGACTTCCTGATCCTCGGGGACGGGTACACGCGAGAGGAAGCGCCGAAGTTCGAGAAGGACGCCCGGCGGCTGGTCGGGATCCTCTTCGCCGCGTCGCCGTTCAAGGAGCATCGATCCGACTTCAACGTCTGGGGACTCTGCCCCCCTTCGCCCGAATCGGGGATTTCCCGTCCTTCGACCGGCATCCACCGCCGGAACCCCGTGGGTGCGACCTACGACGCGTTCGGCTCGGAGCGCTACGTGCTCACGTTCGACAACCGCGCGTTTCGCGAGATCGCGCAGTTCGCCCCCTACGAATTCGTCGAGATCCTCGTCAACAGCGACACGTACGGAGGGGGAGGGATCTTCAACCTCTACAGCACGGTCGCCGCCGACAGCGCCTGGGCCCCGTACATCTTCGTGCACGAGTTCGGCCACCAGTTTTCGGGCCTCGCCGACGAGTACTACACCTCCGACGTCGCCTACGACACGGGAGGGGAGAGGGTCGAGCCTTGGGAGCCGAACGCGACCGCGATGAAGGACCCGTCGGCGCTGAAGTGGAAAGACCTCGTCTCTCCGGGAACGCCGGTTCCGACCCCGTGGAAGAAGCAGGAATTCGAGGCCCGCGAGCGGGAGATCCAGGCGAAGCGGCGGGCGATCCGGGCGGCGAACCGCCCCGAGTCGGAGATGGACGCGCTCTTCCGGGCCGAACGGGAGGAGGCGACGAAGCTCCTCGGGACCGACCGCTACTCCGGGAAGGTGGGGGCCTTCGAAGGAGCCGACTATCAGGCGAAGGGATATTACCGGCCGCAGGAAGACTGCATCATGTTCACGCGCGACGAAGTCGGCTTCTGCGCGGTGTGCCGGCGCGCGCTGGAGCGGGTGATCGGGCTGTACACGGCGCGCTGAGCCGAACGGCATTGAGCCGGGAAACCTCCATGATCGCCGGGGGAGCGCGCGCCGCGCGCCCCCCCGGGACACTGAATTTGGATGGCGTGGCTCCTCTTCGCCTTCGCGGGACCGATCGCCTGGGCGATCTCGACGCACATCGACAAGTATCTCGTCGAGAGGTACTTCAAGCGGAGCCCCACCCCGGTGCTGATGGTGTTCACGGCGCTGGCCGGAGCGGCCATGCTCCCGTTCGTGTGGGTTTTCGACCGTTCGGTGTTCTCCCTGGCGCCTCGCGAGGCGCTCGTGACGGCGCTGTCGGGCGCGCTCTACATGGGAGCGATGATCCTCTACCTGCAGGCGCTTCAGACCGATGAGGCGTCGGTCGTCGCGCCGCTCTTTCCGCTTTCGGCGCTCTGGGGCTTCGCGCTCGCGCGAATTCTCCTCGGGGAGACTCTCGACGCGTTTCAGATCGCCGGCGGCGCGCTGATCGTCGCCGGCGCCGCGGCGCTTTCGTTCGACGGCGGATCCTTCCGAAACGCGAAGATCCGGCTGGTCCTCCGGATGCTCGGCGCCACGTTCGCGCTCGCCCTCTCGTCCGTGATCTTCAAGTTCTTCGCCGTCCGCGACGAATTCTGGACGACGACGTTCTGGACGTACGCGGGCGAGGCCCTCGTCGGCGCGCTCATTCTGGCGATTCCCGCCTACCGCCGTCCCTTCGTCCTCCTCTTCCGCACGAGACGAGAGGCGATGCTCGGGGTGAACGGCGCGAACGAGCTCATCAATCTCGGCGGAGGCTTGAGCGTCCGGTACGCGCTCCTCCTCGCGCCGCTCGCCCTGGTGCAGGCGGTCAGCAGCACGACGCCGCTCTTCGTCTTCCTTTTCGGGATCCTCCTCACGCGCTTCGTCCCGAAGCTCGGCCGCGAAGACCTGTCGCGGCGCAACCTCGCCCGAAAGGGGATCGCCGCGGCCGTCGTCGCGGCCGGCGTCGTTCTCGCGCGCTCGGCGTGAGCCGCGGTGCGGCGCCGCCGCCAGGGTTAGTATTCCGCCGGAGGCGAGCTTCCCGACACCGGACATGATTCGCGCGATCGAGCCGACTTCGACCCGGGAGCTCCGGTGATCCGGATACTCCCGCCGTTCTGGCTGATCCGGGTCGCCGTCGCCGCGGTCTGGCTCTACGAAGGCCTCTGGTGCAAGCTGTTGCGCGGCGAGCCGAACCAGTTCCGCATCGTCGAGGCGGTTCCCGTCTTCTCCGCCCGGGACGGCGCCCGCTTCCTCTACGCCCTCGGCGCGCTGGAGACGGGAGTCGCGCTCTGGGCCCTGACCGGGGCCGCGCCGATCGCGTGCGCGTGCATCCAGACGCTGCTCCTCGCCGCCTTGAACGCCAACGGCCTCGCGTGGGCGCGTCACCTCATTCACGATCCCGCCGGAATGGTCGTGAAGAACTTTTCCTTCCTGGTGCTCGTGTGGGTGGCGGCGGGGCTGCCGCGCTGGTGACGGCGCACCGGCCGGATCGTCCCGGCGGCACGGCATGGGACCGCGGCCGGTTCGACGCGCGGCGCGGACCCCGAAAGCTCCTGTTCGGCCGCATGCACGAGGACTCGTCGATCGAGCTCGAAGCCTTTCCGCCGGGGACGCGGGTATTCTGCGTCGCTTCGGCCGGCTGCACGGCGATCGCGCTCGCCGCCCGGCACGACGTCGTCGCCGTGGACGTCAATCCCGTGCAGATCGCCTACGTGCGCAGCCGCCTCGAGGGCCGGGGCTTCCGGATCGGCGCCGCCGAACGGTTCATGGCTCTCGCCCGGGCCCTCGCCCCGGCCGTCGGCTGGACGCGCCGGCGGGTCCTCGCCTTCGTCGGCCTCGACGACACGGCCGAACAGACCGCGTACTGGCGCCGCTTCCTCGACACCGTCCGCTTTCGCGCCGCGATGGACGCGGCCTTCTCGATCCCGGTCCTCCGCACCGTGTACGCCCCGGCCCTTCTGAGAGTGCTGCCGCCCCGCTTCGGGAGGATCCTGCGGGGCCGGTGGGAACGGACGTTCTCCCGCCACGCCAACCGCCGCAATCCCTTCGTGGGGGACCTGTTCCTCGGAGAACCGCCGCCCGGGCCCGCGTCCGGCGACCCGGCGCGGATTCGCCTCGTGCACGCGGATGCCGCCTCGTTCCTGGAGGAGTCGGAGCCCGCGGGCTTCCACGGCTTCTCCTTTTCGAACATCCTCGACGGAGCCGACGGGCCCTACGCGGAGCGCCTCTCCGCGGCCGTCCGGCGGGCGGCGGCGCCGGGCGCGGTCGTGGTGATCCGCAGTTTCGGGGACGGGAGGTTCCCTCCGGACACGAATCGCGCCGCTGACGACCGGTCAATGCTCTGGGGGAGCGTGAACGTGCTTCCGGCGGAGGCGTTCTGAGCGCGTCGGGCGGGATTCCGGCCCCGCCGCCTCCCCGCGCCCTGGCGGCGACCTGCTCCGGACGGACGAGTGTCGAGACGCGGGCCCGTCTGGCAGTCTCGATCGACGAGGTCTGGAATCGGCTGCTCTTCTACGAGGAGCTCGCCGCAAAGCCGGCCTTGCTCCTGAGAATGCTGCTGCCCCGGCCGATCCGCGTCGACGGTCCGAAGGCGCAGGTCGGGGACGAAGCGACGTGCGTCTACTCCCGCGGCGAGCTCGTGAAGCGGGTGACGCGTGTCGAGAAGCCTCGCCGCTACGACTTCGTCGTCGTCGGCCAGCGCCTCGTCTTCGGCGGAGGAATCCGGCTGACGGGCGGGAGTTATGCGCTGCAGGAGGCTGGGCCGGGAACGACGGACGTCGCCGTGACGACGACGTTCGCCGGGATGCGGCAGCCCCGCTGGCTGTGGCTGCCGATCGAGACCGCCGTCTGCCACCGGTTCCACCGGTACCTGATGCAGGCCCTGTAGGAACAGGGTGACCGTATCCTGACGGCGCCGCGCGCTCGCGGCGGATCCGTCGCCTCGACGGCGTCGCGATGGCTTCGCAGGCTGAGCGCGCTCGCGTCGGAGGTCGCGCCCGCTTCCGCCCGGGCGACATCGGCATCCGCAAGGTGATCCGGGATCCGAACGCGCGGCGTCGCGGGGGTGTCCCGGATTCGGACGCATCAAGTCGGGAATGTCGGCGCGCGTTTTCGGGGGCCCGATGCGCACGGCGCCGGAGTTCCCGCAGCGTGCGGCGTGCGGGGACGGATGGCGCGTGGAGACCCGCCCCGCCAGGAACCCGCTCCCGCTGCCAGCGGCCGGGGGGCGCTGGTATAGATGCATCAATAACTTAACCTCCGACGGTCGTACGCTGATCACCGCCGTGAGCGAAGGACTCGAAGCGATCGTGCTGGCCGACGAAGAGGCGCGCTCCCGCATCGAGGCTTTCGAGCGGGACGCGCGGCGCCGGATCGAGGAGGCGCGGGCGGAAGCCGACCGTCAACGGAGCGAGGAGCGCGCCGCGGCGGAGAAGGCGATCGAACAGGAGATCGTCCGGATCGTCGCCGAGAGCGAAAGCGAATCGCGGGAACGCGAGCGGCGCCGCGGGCTGTTCGGCGAACGCGACGCGCCGTCGCGCGAGGCGCTGCTCCGGCGCGGCGCGGAAATCTACGCCCGGATCCTGGAGGAGGGCCCGCCGAAGGAGTCCGGATGACGACCGCGGCCCGCCTTGCCTACGGCAACACCCGTGTCCGCGCGATGAAATCCCGACTGCGGGGCCCGCCGGAGGCGGCTCGCCGCCGGCTCGATCGGCGGCGCGGGCGGGCGCGGGGCGGCGACGGCGGATCGCTCTTCGGCGAGCTCGTCGCGGCGTACGCGACGGTGCGGGCGTCGTGCCCCGGAACCGAAGGCGTCGTGACGGCGCTCGTCGGGCTCCATGAGATCGAAAACCTGAAAGTCGCCTGGCGGGCGCTTTCCGGCTCGGTTCCCGCGGACCGCTGGATCCCGCTGTGGCGCCCCCTCGGCCCTCTGGGCTCGCTCGATCCCGAGATCTTCCGGGAGGAGACCGTCGAGTCGGCGGCGGCAAGGCTCCCGCCTCCCTGGAAAACGCTCTGGGAGGAAGCGCTCGCCCGCCGGCAGGACCCGGCGAGCGTCGAGATCGGCTGGGACCGGCGGAGCTCGCGGGAGCTCGTGCGCGCTGCCCGCGGCCTGCGCGACGGCGATTCGCGCGAGATCCTGCTCGCGCTGGTGCGCGAGCGCGACCTTCAGATCGTGCGGCGCGGCGCCGCCTTCTACGGCCTCGATCCTCCCGCGACCGCCGCGTCGACGGCGCTTCTCTCCGACGAACTCGGCGAGGCCGGCGTGGCCGACCTTTGCGGCTGGCGCGGCACCGCGCCGCTGGATCGGCGGATCGCCCGCGGTCTCGGCCTCCGCGGCGATCCTCCGACGGACTGGCCGGCGCTCGAGCTTCGCCTGCGCCGGCGCCGCCGGGACCTCTGCCGCCGGGCGTTCCGGCGCGGACCCTTCTCGACCGCTCCGGCCGTCGCCCTCCTCGTCCTGAAGGAGGAGGAGCGGCGGAGCGTGGTGGCGCTCGACGCGTACTCCGCCGCCGGAGTCGCGCCGGCACGCGCCCTCGACCTCGCGCTCGCGGCGGGACCGATGGAGGCCTGACGTGTTCCGGCCCGTTCCGATGGTGCGTCTGCGCGTCCAGGTGCTCGCGAAGGATTCCGCGCGCGCGACGCGGGTGATCGCGAAGGCGGGAATCCTCCATCTCGTCGACATCGCTCACGGTTCGGGTCTTCCGGCCGTCGCTCTTCCGGAAGCGGAGGAGCTGCTTCCCGCCTTTCGCGCGCTGGAGGCCCGGCTTCGACGGATCGCGCGCAAGCTCGGATTCGCCATTCCGGAGCTCGCGGGCGAGCTGCCGTCGCCGGAGGGCGACGACCCCGCGGCCGAGCGCGCGCGCCTCGAGGCAGCCGTCGCCCCGATCGAGCGGCAGGCCGACGACGCCTGGAAGCGGAAGAGCGACGCCGAAGAGCGGTGCCGGGCGCTCCAGGAATCCGCGTCGCGCGCCGCGCGGCTCCGGGGCGCGGGCGTCCCGGTCGCGCGCGTGGCGCGGATGCGCTTCGGCACGGTCCGGATTCTCGCCGCCTCCCGGGAGAATCTCGCGGGGCTCGGCCGCCTCCTCGCGCCGATGCCGTACGCGATCCTTCCGCTCGAGTCCCGGGGCCGAGACCGCTCGCGGCGGTGGCCGTGCCATCCTCGCTTCGCGGGCGCCTGGACGAAGCCGTGCGGCTCGTCGCCTGCGAGACGTTCGCGCTTCCCGACGCCGACGACGCGGCGCCGGATCTCGACGAGCGCCTGCGCGTTGCCGAGGCGGAACGCGCGGCCGCGGACGAGGACCTGGCGAAGAAGGCCGCCGACCTGAGGAGCACGGTTGCGGGTTTCGCCGCGGAGGTTGCGATCCGGTCGGCGCTGCTGCAGGCGCAGGCCTGCTTTGCCCCTTCCGGGCGCTTCGTCGTGATCTCCGGCTGGGTGCCCGCCGACGGCGCCGCGACGGTCGTCGCCATGCTTCGCGCCGAGCTCGGCGATCGCGCCGTCGTCGACGTCGAACGGCCGGAGGACCTCCCGGAGGCGAGCGACGGCGCGGCGCGCGTTCCGATCCTGTATCGGAACCCGATCCTCCTCCGCCCGTTCCAGAAGCTCGTCGATTTCTACGGGACGCCGGCCTACGGGGAGATCGAGCCGACGCCGTTCTTCGCCGTCAGCTTCCTTTTGATGTTCGGCATGATGTTCGGCGACGTCGGCCACGGCGCCGTGCTCTTTCTCGCGGGCTTCCTCCTCTTCCGACATTTCCCGAGGTTCCTCGACTACGGCATCCTCCTCATGGAGGCGGGCGCGGCGTCCGCCGCGTTCGGCGTCCTCTACGGATCGGTTTTCGGCCTCGAATCGGTCCTCCCGGTGCTCTGGATCTCGCCGCTGAAGGACCTCCATCGGTTTCTCGGCTACGCGGTCGCGCTCGGCGTCGTGCTGGTCAGCGCCGGGCTCGTGCTGAACATCGTCAACGGCTGGAAGTCGGGAAACCGCCTCGAGGCGCTGCTCGGTCCCCGTGGGCTGCTCGGCGCGTTCGCCTACTGGGTTGCGCTCGCGCTCCTGGTGCGCGCGTTCCTCCCGGGTTCCCTGACCGTGCCTCCGGCGGCGATCTTCGGTCTCGCCGGCGGATTCCTCGCGCTCCTTCTCGGGCGCCCGTGGCTCGTCCGTTGCCTCGGACGCCGGCGCGAGCCGTCGACGCCCGTCGGCCCCCGCTGGCTCGCGCTCCTCGAGGGATCGGTCGAGCTGGTCGATTCGCTGATCGGCTTCTTCGCCAACACGCTGTCCTTCCTGCGCGTCGCGGCGTTCGCGGCGGTGCACGCGGGAGTCTTCCTCGCGGTCTTCGCCCTCGCGGACACGGTGGCGCGCATGCGATTCGGGGGAGCGCTGTCCATCGCGTCCCTCGTCGCGGGCAACGCCGTCATCATCCTGCTCGAAGGGCTCGCGATCTCGGTCCAGGCGCTGCGTCTCGAGTACTACGAGTTCTTCGGAAAGTTCTTCCGGGGCGGAGGAGAGATCTACCGCCCGTTCGCGCTGCGTTCGCCGGCGCCGAAAGGAGATTCCCCATGGGGCTTCCCGTCACCCGCCGCCGGCGAATCGCGCTCGCCGCCGCGCCGCTCCTCGCCGTCGCGATCCTGACTCCGTTCCTGCTGTTCGGCGCCGGCCCGGCCGCGACCGCCGCGGCGAAGGCCCCGGCGCCCCCCGAGCTCGTCCGCTGGGGCTTCATCGCGGCCGCCGGGGTCACGGCCCTCTGCGCGATCGCCGCGGCGCACGCCGTCGCCGTCGTCGGCGCCGCGGCCATGGGCGCCGTGGCCGAGAAGCCGGAGACGGCCGGGCGAGCTCTCGTCTTCGTCGGCCTCGCCGAGGGAATCGCGATCTACGGTCTCATCGTCGCGATCATGATTCTCCAGCGGATCGCATGAAAGTCGCGGTTCTCGGAGACGAGGAGACGGTCCGGGGACTCGCCCTCGCGGGGGTCGCGGCCTGGCCGGATCCCCCGGCGGGCCCGCGGGAATCCCTCGTTCGTCGGGCGGCGGAGGACGGGGTCGGTCTCGTGCTGATCGGCCGGCGGCCGGAAACCGAGTTCGCGGAGCGGGTGCGCGAGCTGCGGGGACGGGATCGGCCTCCCGTCGCCCTCCGGATCCCGGGCGCCGGCGAGGCGGAAGAACGCCGATGACGCCGATCGCCGGCAGCGTCGAGTCCGTCGTCGCCGCCATCACGGACGAGGCGGACGCCGAGATCGAGCGGCGGAGCGCCGGGAGGGACGCCGCGGTGGCCGCGATCCTCGCCGAGGACCGCCCGGAGAAGGGCCTCCGTTCTCCCGAGGGGTTCGCCCGGGTGGCGAAGGCCCGCGAAGAGGCGCGGGAGCGGAGGGCGCGCGAAGACCGGCTCGACGCCCGGACGGCCATCGAGAGGAGGGAGCAGTGGCTCCGGGAGGTCCGGGCGGCGGGGGCGAAGCTTGCGGGCGAGCACGAATCGGGGCCTGGCGGCCCGGACCTCCTCTTCGCGCTCGCCGCCGAGGCGGTCGCCCGGATCCCGGTCGACGCGTGCGAGGTGATCGTGCCGGAGCGATCGGCCGCGCTCGTCGACGCGCCCTGGCTCACCCGCCTGGCGGAGCGGAGCGGCAAGCGCGCGGTCCGCCGCGGAGCGTCCGACGGGCTGCGGGTCGAGAGCGGGTGCCTGGCGCGCTCGGACGACGGGAGATACGCCTTCGACAATACGCTCGAAGCGCGGTCGAAGCGATTCGAGTCGGCGTGGCGGTCGGCGCTGACCGCCCTCTACGCGCATGAATGATCCGGCGAGCGCCCGGCTGACGGACATCTCCGGATCGGTCGCGCGGGCGGCGGTCGAGAAGTCCTTCGTCCTCGGCGAGGTGGTCTTCGTCGGCGACCGCGGGCTCGTCGGCGAGGTCATTGCTCTGGACGGGCGCGTCGCCACGTTGCAGATCTACGAGGAGACGACAGGGCTCGCGCCGGGGGACGCGGTCGAGTCGACGGGGAGTCCGCTCGTCGCGGAGCTGGGCCCGGGGCTTCTCGGCGAGGTCTTCGACGGGCTGCTCCGTCCGCTGGAGCGCCTCGCGGCGAGCCGGGGCGACTTCCTCGACCGAGGGGTGCGCGCCCCGACGCTCGACGAAAGCCGGCTCTGGGTTTTCCGTCCTGCGGTCTCGGCGGGAGACGCGGTGTCGCCGGGGACCGCGCTCGGGAGTGTTGCGGAAACGCCGGCGTTCGAGCATCGCATCCTCGTCCCTCCCGGCCTCTCCGGACGGATCGCGGCGATCGCGGCGGAAGGGCCGGCTTCGGTCGGACAGACGATCGCCCGCGTCACGCTGCCCGACGGGAGCGAGGCCGCGCTCTCGATGCGGCAGACATGGCCGGTCCGGACGCCGCGGCCCTGCCGTCGCCGGCTCGAGCCGGGAGCGCCGCTCGTCACGGGGCAGCGCGTGCTCGACACGTTCTTTCCGATCCTCCGCGGCGGCGCCGCCGGAATGCCCGGCGGCTTCGGCACGGGAAAGACGGTGCTCCAGCACCAGCTGTGCCGGTGGGCGGACGCCGACGTGATCGTCTTCGTGGGTTGCGGCGAGCGCGGCAACGAGATGACGCGGCTGCTCCGCGAGCTGCCGGCGCTCTCGGATCCTCGGACGGGCCGCACGCTGTCGGAGCGAACCGTGATCGTCGCCAACACCTCCAACATGCCGGTCTCCGCGCGAGAGGCCTCGCTCCAGACCGGGATCACCGTCGCGGAGTACTTCCGCGACATGGGGCGGCACGTCGCCCTCCTCGCCGACAGCACGTCGCGCTGGGCCGAGGCATTGCGCGAGGTGTCGGGACGGCTGGGTGAAATGCCCGCCGAGGAGGGGTATCCGCCGTACCTCTCGAGCCGTCTCGCGAGCTTCTACGGCCGGGCCGGGAGGGTCGAGACGCTCGGCGGGGGCGAGGGATCCGTCACCGTGATCTCGGCCGTATCGCCCCCCGGCGGCGATCTCTCGGAGCCGGTCACCCGGCACACGCAGAACTTCACCCGGTGCTTCTGGGCCCTCGACAAGGCCCTCGCCGAGGCGCGACAGTTTCCCGCGGTGAACATCCGGGACTGTACAGCGAGATACCGGAGGCGACGTTCGCGTGGTGGGAGCGGGAAACGTCGGCGGACTGGAAGAGACTGCGGGCGCGGGTCCTCGAGATCTTCGCCGAAGCCGACGACGTCGAGGCGACCGCGCGGCTGGTGGGGAGCGAGGGATTGCCGGCGCGGCAGAGGCTGCTCCTTCGCCTGCGGCTCCTCCTCGAGGACGGATTCCTGCTCCAGAGCGCCTTCGACGAGACGGACGCGTACTGCTCTCCGCGGCGGCAGCACCGTCTCCTGCGCACGCTCGTGTCTTTCGCCGATCGGGCCCTCGCCGCGGTCGAGCGCGGAGCGTCCGACCGGAAAATCATGGACCTGCCGGTCGTCGCGGACCTTTCCCGCGCACGCTCGGAGATCGGCGAGGAGGACCTCGACCGGCTCGATCTCCTGGAAGCGCGAGCGGTCGGCGATGTCGCCCGCCTGGAAGCGGCGTCGGCCGGGAGCGCGGCTTGAACACGGGGGGCCTCGAACGGCGCGGGCTCGCCCGCCTGCGGGGACCGCTCGCGGCGATCGACGGCGTCTCGGGCGTGACGCTCCAGGAAAGCGTCGAGATCCTCGGCGCGGACGGCGAATCGCGCCTCGGCCGGGTCCTCGCCCTTTCCGGAACCTCCGCCGTCGTCGAGGTGTTCGGGGAAACCTCGGGTCTCGCGCTCGAGAGCACCCGTGTGCGACTTTCGGGCCGTCCGCTCCTCTTCGGCGTCGGCCGGGAGCTCCTCGGGCGCGTCTTCGACGGCCTCGGGCGTCCCCGCGACGGGCTTCCGCCGCCCACCGCGGACGCCGAGCGTCCCGTCGACGGAGCCCCGATCAATCCGGCCCGCCGCGAATACCCCCGCGAGTTCCTCGAGACGGGGATCTCCGCGATCGACGGCGTCAACGCCATCGTGCTCGGCCAGAAGCTCCCGATCTTCAGCGAGTCGGGGCTTCCGCATGACCGGCTGGCCGCGCAGATCATCGCGCAGGCGCGTGCGCCCGGGGTCGAGAGCTTCGCCGTCGTCTTCGCCGCGCTCGGCCTTCCGCGCGACGCCGCGATCCGCTACGAGGAGAGCTTCCGGCGCACGGGCGCGCTCGGGCGCACCGTCACGTTCCTGAACTTCGCCGACGATCCGGCGGCGGAGCGCCTGATCGCGCCCCGCTGCGCCCTCACGGCGGCCGAGTATCTCGCGTTCGATCTCGGCATGCACGTTCTGGTCGTCTTGAACGACATGACGCAGTACGGGGAGGCGCTGCGGGAGCTCGCCGCCGCGCGGGGCGACGTCCCGAGCCGGAAGGGCTACCCCGGCTACCTCTACAGCGACCTCGCCTCGCTCTTCGAGCGCGCGGGGCGGATCCGCGGGCGGCCCGGGTCGCTCACGCAGGTCCCGATCGTCACGCTCCCCGCCGGCGACGTGACCCATCCGATTCCGGACCTGACCGGCTACGTCACGGAGGGACAACTCGTTCTCGACCGCGATCTCGACCGCCGCGGCGTCTATCCTCCGGTCGCGATCCTTCCCTCCCTTTCCCGGCTGATGGACGAGGGGATCGGCCGCGACCGCACCCGCGAAGACCACGCGCCGGTCGCGCGGCAGCTCTACGCTCTGGTCGCGGCGGCGGCGCGCGCGAGAATGCTGGCGTCCATCATCGGGCGCGACGAGCTCTCCGCGAGCGAGAGCCGGGCGCTCGCGTTCGGCGAGGCGTTCGAGCGCCGGTTCATCGGTCAGGGCCCCGCGGAATTCCGGCCCATCGCGGCGACCCTGGACATCGCCTGGCGCCTCCTCGGCATGCTTCCCGAGGCCGAGCTTCCGCGAATTCCCCGCGAGATCCGGCAGCGGTTCGGGGCCCCGCCGTCCCCCGCGGCGGAGGGCGTCGCGGGAGACGCGGCGTAGGGGGCGGAGCATGCGGACGGCGCCGGACCGCGCGAGAATCCAGACGCTCCGGAGGACGCGGGAGGCGGCCCGGCGCGGACACGACCTCCTCGACCGGAAGCGCGAGGCGCTCCTCCGCGAGGTGAGCCGGAACCTCGCCGAGCTCGACGCCCGCTCCGCGTCCGCCCGCCTCGCCGGTCGGAGGGCGGAGGAAGCGCAGGCCGCTGCGGAGGTCGAAGCCGGGATCGCCGGCGTCGTCGCGGCCGCGCTTGCGCAGGGCGACACCGCCCGGATCGAATGGAGAGACCGGACGATCCTCGGCGTGGCGGTGCCGGAGCTGCGCGACGGCTCCCCCCCGTTTCGGGCGCGGTACGGCCCGGCGGCGACCGCGGCGTCCCTCGACGAAGCCGGCGCAGCTCAGCGGTCGTTCCTGCACGCGCTCGTGGAGGTTGCCGAGTCCGATCTCGCCGTGAGGAGCCTGCGCGGCGGCCTCGCCCGGACGGCGCGTCGCGTGAACGCCCTGGAGAAGATCATCCTGCCGCAGCTCTCGGCCGAGATCCGCGCGATCCGGGACGCCGTCGAGGAGGAGGAGCGGGACGAGGCGCTCCGCCGGTCGCGCCGCGCGGGCGCGCCGCCGTTTGCCTGAGCAGCCGCCGGCCGGGGGCCGGGAGTCTTCCGCCGGTGCGATAATGGGCGTTCTGGGGAGGTCCGCCATGATCGAATCCGAGGAGTCCGAAGCGTTCGTCGATCCCCGGGACGCCGGGCCACTGCCGACGCCGGAGGAAATCGAGTCCTGGACGCGGCGGGAGAGCGCGCGGCGGAAGGCCTGGCTCGCGGGTCCGGGATCGGAGGAGAAGGAAGCCTTCGCCCGTCGGTATCGCCGTCGCGCGGCCTTCGGCCTCGAGGAGTCCCGGCTCGGGCCGACGGCCGACGAGATCGAGGGCTGGGCCGGACGCGAGCAGAAGCGCCGCGAGGCCTGGCTCGCCGGGCCGGCGGAGGAGGAGAAGCGCGCCTACGCGCGCCGGACCGCAGCGGCCGAGGCCGACGTCGAGGCGTGGGCCGAGCGCGAGCGGGCGCGCCGTCGGGGGTGGGCCGCGGGGCCGTCGGAGGACGAGAAGCTCCGATGGGCGGAGCGCCAGCGCGGCGGCTTCCGGGAGGAGCGGCTTCCGTCGATCTTCGAGGACGAGCTCCCGGAGGCGGCGCGCCGCCTGGCGCGCGAGGCCGAGCTCGCCGCGAAGGGCTCGCTCTTCGCGCTCTCGCGCGCGCCGTCGCTGCTCTGGTCCTATTTCATCCGGGCCGGCCGGGAGTTCGAGCGAGACGCCTACCAGCCGCTGCGGCGGCGTCGTGTTCCGTACTGAAGGCCCTCGGGAGATCCCGGCCGGGACTGCCGCCGTCGACCGGACGGCCGATCCGCCGCGCCCCGGGACGGCGCCGAGGGTCGGGCGCCGGCACACTCACCGCAGGCGGCGGGGAAAGCGCCGGAGCGCTTCGGCGTCGATCTCCGACGGCAGCCGGCGCGCCTGGAAGATCGAGGAGATGAGGAAAACGAAGCTCGCGATCGCCCCGGCGAACGCGAGAAGCCTCGTCGGATAGCCGAACATCGGCGTTCCCCGGGCCGTCCGCGCGGCCCAGGTCACCGCGACCACCGCGATCCAGCCGAGCATCGTCAGGCCCGAGAAGAACTGGACCCGCGCGCGCACGCTCCGGGCGATCTCGACCAGGCGCTGCGGCGTCTCCTCGGCGCGGTCGATCGAGTCGAGCAGCTTCCGGAGGCGAAAGCTCGCGTCGAGAAGCCGCTCGGCGACGCGGCGGGGCCGGAGGCTCTCGATCGCCTCGATCTCCATCAGCCGGCCGAAGAAGCGGTTCTCGTGGGCACGCAGGTCGAAATCGGGATCGAGCTCCTTCACCATCGCCTCGGCGGTCAGGACCGCCTTGAGATACCGCACGGCCTCCGGGGCGAGCGTCATGGCGTGCGCGCGGACCACCTCCAGCATCTCGATCTCGAAGACGTCCTCGAAGAGCGCGTCGCCCTCGGGCCCCACCCGGGACGACTCGACGTAGTCGTTCATCGCCTCGACCAGGTCCCGGCGCGCGGCCGCGACGTCCGTGCGCGCCGACGGGGTCAGGAAGCGCATGAACTCGTCCACCGCGTCCGCTGTGCGGCCGGCGAAGAGGCTCTGCGCGAAATGGCGCAGCGAATCCGTCGTCCGGCCGTCGAGCTTGCCGACGATGCCGAAGTCCACGTACCCGATCGCGTCGCCGGCGAGGACGATCACGTTGGCCGGATGGGGATCGGCGTGGAAATAGCCGAAGCGGTAGATCTGGTTCAGCGCGTTCCAGACGATGCGGCTGGCGATGCGCTTCCGGTCGTGCCCTTCGGCGCGGAGCCGCTCCGCGAACGCGGCGTCGCCGCTGCGCAGCCCCTCGATGACGTCGATCACCGGGATTCCGGGGAGGTACTCGAGCGTGAGGACGGCGCGGGTCGTGTATTCGCGGAAGACGCGCGGATTCCTCTCGAACGGGTCCTCGTCCGCGTTGCGGCGCAGGACGGCGGCGTGGCGCGCCTCGATCCGGTAGTCCAGCTCCTCCTCCGTCCAGCGGGCCAGCTCGACGACGAGGTCCCGCGCCCGCATGCGGCCGAAGAGCCCGGCCGCGTCGGCGAGCGCGGCGAGCAGGCGCATCCAACGCAGGTCGGCGTGCACGAGCTCGCGGATACCCGGCCGCTGCACTTTCACGGCGACGCGCGAACCGTCGGGGAGCGTCGCCCGATGCACCTGTCCGATCGAGGCGGCGGCGATCGGCGTCCAGTCGAAATCCCGGAAGAGGTCCTCGACGCGGCCTCCGAGCTCGCGCTCGACGATTTCGCGGACCGATTCGGAGGGAAACGGCGAGACCCGGTTCAGGAGGCGGAAGAACTGCAGGCAGTAGTCGGCCGGGAGGAGATCGAAGCGGAGGGCGAGGGCCTGCCCCAGCTTGATCCACGTGCCTCCCAGCTCTTCGAGCGCGCTCTGGACGCGCTCCGCCCGCGCCGGCACGGGGCGGCGGCGGAGCGCCGGGACGGCCAGATGGCGCCACGCCGCGCGGAGGACCTGGAAGCCGCGGGCGAGGAGACGAGCCATCGCCGCGGCATCGTACTCCGAAATCCGGGCCGCTCCCGCAGGACTCTCCTCCGGGCGCGCGGCGCGGCGACTACTTGACCAGAAGGACCGGAATCGGGGAGAGCAGCATCACCTTGTACGACAGGGTTCCCCATCCGCGCCCGGCCCGGCGTCGGGAGAACCGGTGGCTTCCCAGGACGATCAGGTCCGCGCGCCAGGACGAGGCGTAGCGGAGCGTTTCCTCGAGCGGGTCGCCGTAGACGATCTCGACGCGGGCCGGCATCCCCTTGCGGCGGAAGAGCGCCGCGAACGGGACGGCCTTGCTCCGCGCGAGCCGCTCGAGCCGGCGGTAAAGCGGTCGATACCGGGGAGGTCGCCGTGGAGGCGCTCGATCACGTGGAGGAGCGCGACGTCGGCGTCGGGCGCCGCGAGGCGGGCGGCGGCGCGTGCCGCGCGGAGGGCCTTGGGCGTGAAATCGACGGGGACGAGGATTCGGCGGAACATCTATTCCGTTTCGAGGTAGCGGCGGACGAAATCGGCCTCCGTGAGGATTCCGACCACGCGGCGCCCCTCGACGACCGGGATGCAGCCGATCTTGTTCTCGAGAAGGAGCTCGGCGGCATCGCGCAGGAGGGCATCGGGCTCGAGCGTGTCGACCTCCGTGCCCATGATCTCGCGGACCCGGCGCGTGCCGAGCACCTCGCGCTCGACGGAGAGCGGGGTGTCGGGAGAATCGAAGAGCGCGAATCGGGCGAGGTCCCTTTCGGTGACGAGGCCGACGAGCTCGCCCTCGCGATCGACGATCGGAGCGTGCCGGATGTGCTCGTCCGCCATCCGGTCGGTGAGGTCGGCGAGATTGTCCTTCGGGGAAAACGTCACGACGTTTTCCGTCATGAGGTCGCGGACGAATGCTCTCCGCCGGGGCGCCCTGGGGGGCGCGCCGCCGGCGCGCGGCATCTTTCCCTTCCCGGCATCCGGCGATCGTGGGCATGGCGACTTCCTTCCCGAGCCCTGCGGCTCGAGCCATTCTGGGGCCGGCGGCGAAACGCCCGGGAGATGCGAATGAATCAGCGCGGCGCGGAAATCGGGCGTCTCAGGGGGAGGTTCGCCGGGGATCTTCCCCGGGAAGGACTCCGGTCCGCGCGACCCGGTAGCGATTTCGGCCGGCGGACTTCCCCTCGTAGAGGGCCCGATCCGCGGCCTCGAAGAAATCGTGGTCGGACGATGCGGCGACGCCCGTCGCGATCCCGATCGTGACGGTGACCGCGGTGGGAGGCGTCTTCAGGACGGCGCGCTCCGCCGCCTTCAGGATCTCTCGAGCGACGCGTTCCGCCGCGGCCTCGTCGCCGCCGGGAAGGAGCAGCACGAACTCGTCGCCTCCCCATCGCGCCGCGAGGTCCTCCGTCCGTTTCCTCTCGCGGACGATCCGGGCGACGTGGCGGAGCGCGGCATTCCCGGCCATGTGTCCCCAGCGGTCGTTGATGTCCTTGAGTCCGTCGACGTCGACGAGGAGGAGCGACACCGGCTCGGCGAAGCGGTGCGAACGCGCGACCACGCGCGCATAGTGTTCTCGAAACAGGCGACGGTTCGGAAGCCCCGTCAGGTCGTCGCGGCCGGCGAGCTCCCGGAATCTCTCCCGGCCGGCGCGCAGGCGGTCGGTTCGCCTCCCCGCGAAGAAACCGGCGACGCCGAAGACGAGGGCCGTGCCGAGGAGCTCGTAGAGGTAGTAGAAGAGATGGTTCCTCACCTCGATTCCCGCCGCCACGGAGCCGGTCGCAAGTCGAATCGCGAGGCCGCCGAGCGGTGCTCCGGTCGCGAGGACGACGCCGAGGAACGGATAGAGGATGCGATTCCGAACCGGCACCCGCGGAAGGCGCGCCGGATCCGGAGCATCGGCGGCCGGGTTCATCGAGCGGATCTTACGTCCGCCCGTGCGTCGCCGAAAACGTGCTCGGCGAACGAATTGATTTGTTTTCATCAAACGGGGCACTCGGGGGCCGGGCGAGAATCCGTTCGTATCT
>CAWCDE010000002.1:0-114721 GCA_963794295.1 uncultured Acidobacteriota bacterium | reverse complement strand
GTCGTCCATCCGGACAACGGCGACCCCTCCGGTGTCCTCGATCGTGATCATCCGGCGATGATACCCGGCAGAGATCCGCCCCGGCCGTCCCACGTGATCGGATTGATTCATTTGCACTAGTCCGCCCCGTCTCGCTTCTGAAAGAATTCCGACTCAAGGAGGACCGATGAACTCGACCAAGAAGATCCTGGGTACGGCGGCGGCGATTTACCTGGCGGTGATGGGCGCCGAATCTCTGTCCGCGAAGGCGGCTTTCGTCAAGGAAGCCAAGGAAGCCGGGTATCCGGCGACGAACTGCCTCTATTGCCACACGGAAAAGCTCCCGAAGAAGGAAAACGCCAAGCAGCAGTTGAACGATCGCGGCAAGTGGCTCCTCGCCCAGATGGAGAAGAAGAACGTCAAGGAAGTCGACGTGCACTGGCTCAAGGACTACCCCGGGGGAAAGGACTGATCCTCCGGAACGCCTGAACGATGTCGACCGAGCCGCCGCCGCTTTCCGGTCCCCCGCTGGACGACTCGAAGCGGCGGTGGCTCTCCGCCTTTCTGGCGACGAGCGTCGGCGCGACGATCGTCTCGTTCCTCTACCCGGTGCTCCGGTACCTGATCCCGCCGGTCACCTCCGAGCCCTCCCTGTCCGAGCTCGAGCTTCCCTTCAAGGCGTCGGATCTCGCCCCGAACTCCGGACGCATCGTGCCGTTCGGCGGGAAGCCCATCCTCGTCTTCCGGACCCCGTCCGGCGAGGTCAAGGCGCTCACCGCCGTGTGTACGCATCTGAACTGCACGGTCCAGTACCGCAAGGACCGTTCGGACATCTGGTGCGCCTGCCACAACGGGACCTACAACCTCGATGGCGGGAACGTGTCGGGGCCCCCGCCGCGGCCGCTCACGCCGCTCGAGGTCAACGTTCGCGGAGAAAAGATCGTTGTCCGCAAAGCGTGAATCCGGGTTCCGGCAGCGGTCGCTCGAGGCGATCGGCTGGGAGAAGCTGCGCCATTTCACCGAGAAGAAGGACGTCCCCGTCCACGGGTCGATGGTCTTCTATTACCTCGGCGGAATGGCCCTGTTCCTCTTCCTGATCCAGGCGGCGACCGGGATCCTCCTCCTGCTCTACTACCGGCCGAGCGCGTCGGAATCCTACGAGAGCGTCCAGTACATCATGGCGGAAGTCCCGTTCGGATGGCTGATCCGCTCGATCCACTCCTGGGGCGCGAACATCTTCGTCGGCGTCGTGATCCTCCATTTCCTCTCGGCGTACTTCGAGAAGGCGTATCGTCCCCCCCGCCAGTTCACGTGGCTCTCCGGCGCCGGCCTGCTCTTCCTCGCTTTCGCGTTCGGCTTCTCGGGCTACCTCCTCCCGTGGAACACCCTCTCGTACTTCGCGACGAAGGTCGGGACCGACGTTCCGGCGCAGATCCCGGGGATCGGGCCGCTCCTGTCGCGGATCCTCCGCGGCGGCTCCGACGTGACCGGCGCGACGCTGTCGCGCTTCTACGGCGTGCACGTCGCGATCCTCCCGGCGACGGCAACGATCCTCCTCGGCATCCACCTCTACCTGGTCCAGCTGCACGGGATGAGCGTCCCGCCCGCCGTCGAGCGCGGAGGGCCGACGCGGCGGATGAAGTTCTTCCCCGACTTCCTGCTCCGCGACATGGTCGGATGGCTGACGGCGGTCGCGCTGCTGGCGATCCTCTGCGTCTTCTTCCCCTGGGAGCTCGGAAAGAAGGCGGACCCCTTCGCTCCGGCCCCCGCGGGCATCCGGCCCGAGTGGTACTTCCTCTCGATGTTCCAGGCGCTCAAGTACCTCCCCGCGACGATCGCCGGGATCCCGGGCGAGCTCTTCGGCATCGTCGCCTTCGGCGCGATCGGGCTCGTCGTCCTCCTCGTGCCGTTCCTCGACCGCCGGGCCGGGCAGGGACGGTCCTCTCCCTGGTGGAACCGGATCGCCGCGCTTTTCCTGCTCGCGGCGCTCGCTCTGACGGTCCTCGCGCTGCTGCCGCAGCCGGGAGCGGGGCCGTCGTGAGGAAGGGCACGACGCTCGCCTTCGCGCTGGCGCTCGCCGCCCGGCTCGCCTCCGGCGCGCCGGCGCCGAAACTGGGAGCTCCGAAGCCCGCTCCGGTTCCGGTGAATACCTGTCTGTCCTGCCACCTCTCGCTCGATGACGACACCCTCACTCCGCCGGCCAGGGCGTTCCAGAAGGACGACGTCCACGCGAAGGCGGGCTTCACCTGCGCGAACTGCCACGGCGGCGACCCGACGCAGGAGGACATGGAGGCGGCCCACGACGCGAAGAAGGGCTTCATCGGGAAGCCGACCCACCAGCAGATCCCGGGGGTCTGCGCGAAATGCCACAGCGACGCGGCGCTGATGAAACAGTACAACCCGTCGCTCCGCGTCGACGAGCTCTCGGAGTACAAGACGAGCAAGCACGGGCAGATGCTCGCCACGGGAGACCAGCACGTGGCGGAATGCGCGAACTGCCACGGCGCGCACGGGATCCTCCCGATCAAGGACTCGCGTTCTCCGGTCTATCCGACGCGGGTCGCGAAGACCTGCAACACCTGCCATGGCGACGCGAAGCTCATGGCCTCGTATCACCTCCCTTCGGACGTCTACGCGAAGTACATGCAGAGCGTCCACGCGAAGGCGATGTACGAGAAGGGCGACATCTCGGCGCCGACGTGCAATTCGTGCCACGGCAACCACGGCGCGACGCCGCCCGCGGTGACGTCGGTCGCCAACGTCTGCGGGACCTGCCACTCGGTTTTCGCCGACAAGTTCAAGGCGAGCGCCCATTCCCGGGCGTTCGCGGACATGGGGCTTCCGGGCTGCGTCACCTGCCACGGCAACCACGACATCGCGCAGCCCACGGAGGACTTCCTCGGGACCGGACCGAACGGTCGGTGCGGGTCGTGCCACGAGAAGGGGGATCGCTGCGACGTCGCGACGACCGCGATGCACGGGGACATCGTCGCGCTGCGCAACCGGCTCGAGGCGGCACATCGGATTCTCGACACGGCGTCCGAGGCCGGCATGGAGGTCTCCAAACAGAAGTTCGAGCTCACCAACGCCGAGGAGGCGCTGACGAAAGCGCGCACCGACGTCCACGAGCTCCAGCTCGCGGCCGTCCGGAAGGACACCGAAGACGGCCTCGTGATCGCCCGCGCCGCCGAAGCCGCCGGGCATCGCGCGATGGCGGAGCGCGACTACCGCCGCCGCGGACTGCTGCTCTCGCTCGTTCTCATCGTCGCGACGATCGTCGCTCTGCTCGCCGTCATCCGCCGCCTCCGGTAGGCCGGCCCCGCTCCCGCAAACCGCTCTTGACAACCCCCGGACGCCCTGTCACTATATTTCGCGAGATGACGAAATGACTTCGGTCCGCGAGATCGTCCGGATGCACAAGGCTCTCGCGCATCCCGTCCGGCTGCGCCTCCTCGCCATGCTTCGCGCCGCGCCTCTGTGCGTCTGCCAGATGACGGCGGTCGTCCGTCTGGCGAGCTCGACCGTTTCCGAGCACCTGGCCGAGCTGAAGCGCGCGGGGCTCGTGACCGAGAGCAAAGAAGGACGATGGGTCCGGTACCGGGTCGCCGAAAGCGGCCGCGGCCGACGGCTCCTGGCCGAGATCTGGGAGGAGATCGGCCGGGACGCGGAAGTCCAGGCGGATGCCCTCGTGCTTCGGGACCTTCGGCGCGTCTCCGTTGAAGACCTCTGCGGCGCCGGGCTCGATCTCGCTCGCCTGGGAAACCGTTCCCTGCTCGCGGCCGTCGCGCGCGCGGACGCGCTCCGCGAAACCGCCCGGGAGTCCTAGAAGGTCGTCCATGAGTACGGTGGAACGGAATAGCGCCACGGCCCCGGCTTCATCAATTCGGAGTTTTCCGAAATGGCGGGCAATTGCCGCCGCGGCCGCGATTCCGGCCGCCTGGCTCGGCATCTACCTCGCGCTCCCCGGCGTGGCGGTTTTTCTGACGGCGACCGTCCTCCGGCTCGACCGGCGCTCCCCTTCGGGCGCCGCCGCCGAGTTCTTCTTCTTCGAGACTCCCAAGGTCCTGATGCTCCTGACCGCCGTCGTCTTCGGCGTCGGCATTCTCCGCTCTTTTTTCACGCCCGAGCGCACGCGCGCGCTCTGGCCGGGCACCGCGAGAGTCGTCCGGCAACGTGCTCGCCGCGGTGCTCGGCATCGTCGACGCCGTTCTGCTCCTGCTCGGCCGTGCCGCTCTTCATCGGCTTCGTCACGGCCGGCGTGCCGCTCGGCGTGACGTTCTCGTTCCTGATCTCCGCGCCGATGGTCAACGAAGTCGCGCTCGTGCTGCTCTTCGGCCTGTTCGGCTGGAAGGTCGCGGCGCTTTACCTCGGCATCGGGCCTGCCGTCGCCATCGCGGCCGGCTGGATCATCGGCCGGCTCCAGCTCGAACGGCACGTGGAGATGTGGGTCTACGAGCTCCGGGCACGCGGCCCTCGGACGACGGCGCCCCTGCTCTCGTGGCGGACCGCCTCGAAGCCGGCCGGACGGCGGTCGCGAGATCGTCGGCAAGGTCTGGCTTTATGTCGTCGTCGGCATCGCGGTCGGCGCGGGCATTCACGGCTATGTGCCGACGAACTTTATGGCCGCGCATCATGGGCAAGGGCGCATGGTGGTCCGTGCCGCTCGCGGTGCTCCTCGGCGTCCCGATGTATTCCAATGCGGCCGGCATCATTCCGATCGTCCAGGCGCTCCTGGGCAAGGGCGCCGCCCTCGGCACGCGTGCTCGCGTTCATGATGTCGGTCGTCGCGCTTTCGCTCCCCGAGATGATCATCCTCCGCAAGGTTCTCCGCCCCGCCTTGATCGCCTTTTTCGCCGGCGTCGTGACCGCCGGAATCCTCCTCGTCGGGTATCTCTTCAACGCGCTTCTTTGAAAGGAGATCGTCATGTCCATCCCGAAAAGCATCGAAATCCTCGGCCCCGGCTGCGCCCGCTGCAAGCAGACGTATCGCGTCGTCCGGGAGGTCGTCGAGCAGGCCGGCCTCGACTGGCCGGTCGCCAAGAACGAGTCGATCGAACGAATGGCCGAGCTCGGCCTGATGGCTTCGCCCGGCGTCGCCGTCGACGGCAGGGTGATTCTCGCCGGGCGCGTTCCGAGCGCGAGCGAGGCGAAGTCGCTGCTCGGCATTTCGTGAGCCGGAGTATGGCGGCGCCTCGGCCCACCGCAGGGCCGGGGTCACCCCGCCGGAGCGGGTTTATCGATGATTTCCGAGCCTGCCGCCGGGGCCCTCTGACCTACGATTTCGCGGCCGGGACCTTGACCCAGGTCTCCCCCTTCTTTTCCCAGCCGTATCGCGCGACCCCGTTGACCTTGTGAACGGCCATGTCGGAAAAGGCCAGCTCGCCATCCTTCTCCGTCAGGAAGAAATCCACGTCGACGACGTCGCTGCCGCCGCGGGCCTTCATGTCCACGCACGCGAAGTAGCGGCCGTCCTCGAGCCGCGCCAGCTTGTCGCGGTGGACCTTGACGAGGTCGAGCTCCCAGGTCTTGTTCAGGACGTCGTCGTGGAGCTTGAAGACTCCGCCGTCCTGTTTCGTCTTCTCGGCGATCTTCGCCTGGATCGCCTTTTCCAGCGTGTCGATCGAGATCTTCTTCTCCCCGTTGGGATGCTCGGGGTGCTCCGGGGCCGCGCGAAGACCCGCCGCCGCGAACAGGAAGCAGGAACCTATCGAGAGAACCAGTCCCAATCTCGTGAGTCTCATTCTGACGCTCCTTTCCCTCGGCGGTAACAGTACACGAACCTCCTGCTCGGGTGCACACCGGGTCCCGCCTCGCCGAGCTCGAGCGCATCTCCCGCGACCTCATGAGCGATCCGACGCTCGTCGGCCCCGCCGGGCGCCGGAACCTGGTCGCCCGCGCCCGCCGAGGAGAGATCCTGCTGCACGAGAAGGAGCGAACGCTCGGGTCTTCCTGATCGGGGACGCCGCCGCCTTCTTCATCGAAACCGGCGACGGAAAAGCAGGCTTCGGCAGCGGCAACTTCTACGGCGAGCGGTCCGCTCGTGAGGAGCATCGACTCCGCCCCCTGATAGTCTCTCGTCAGGTTCGGAGGTGCTCATGAGACCTGACACCGACCGCAGAGATTTCCGCTCGGCCTCGCGGGTCGTCCTCGTCTTGTTTCTGCTCGCCGGGGCGAGGGGGCGTGCAACCGCCGGGAACGCCGGCGGGCCCGGATCCGGGGTCGCGGAGCCGGCGGCTCCCTCCGAGTCGGACCGGATTCAGCCGGAAGAGCTGGCCGGCACGCTGAAGTCGGCGAAGGGCCCGCGGCCCCTCGTTCTTCACGTCGGCTTCCACGTTCTCTACGCCCAGGCGCACATCCCGGACTCGGCGTACGTGGGACCCGCCTCGAAGCCCGAGGGCCTCGCACAGCTTCGCAAGCGGGTCGAATCGCTGCCGCGGACGCAGTCCATCGTGCTCTACTGCGGGTGCTGCCCGTGGATCAAATGTCCGAACATCGCGCCGGCCTGGGCCGAGCTCCGCCGCATGGGCTTCGAGAACGTGAAGGTCCTCTACATCGCGGACAACTTCGGCCGCGACTGGGTCGACAGGGGCTATCCCACGGCCAGGGGCGAATGACGCGATTTCGCCCATGCGATGCGGGAAGAACGCGAACAGACGAGCCTTTCGGGTCCTTGCGGCATTTGTGGTTCTCGGGGCGCCTCCGGCGCTCCTGCGGGGGCAGACGGCCGCGCTCGTTCATTCCGCTCAGACCCCGGCGGCCAAACGGCCGGCGGCGCCGCCGTTTTCCCTCGAAGGTCTCGACGGCCGGACGATCACTCTCGCCCGGTATCGGGGAAGCGTCGTCCTGCTCAATTTCTGGGCGACCTGGTGCGCGCCCTGTCGCGCCGAGATCCCGCGTCTCGTCGAATTGCAGAACCGCTACTCGCCCCGGGCCCGGGTGGTCGGCATCTCGCTCGACGACGACCCGGCGCCCGTCCGGCCTTTCTACGAGAAGTTCCGGATGAACTATCCCGTCGCCATCGGGGATGCCGGGCTCGCTGAAAAATACGGCCGGATTCTCGGCCTGCCCGTGACCTTTCTCATCGACTGCGCCGGGCGGATCGCCGCGAGGCACGACGGCGAGCTCGACGCGTCCCGCGTCGAGCGGGAAATCGCGCCGCTGCTGCGGGAAGCGGACTGCCGGAACCCGGCGTCGACGGACGGGAAACAAGCCCGCTGAGCGCTTTCCCGGGCGGGACCGCCGGAGCGGTCCGCCCGGAGAGCGCGGGGATCGCGAGCGGCGTCATCGCGCCTCGGCAGTCCCTCCGGGCGTCATCCCGGAGGCGCGGAGTCTCCCTTTCTTGCGCGCCCGCTCCTTCATCAGGAAGAAGATCACCGGTGTCACGAGAAGGACGTGGATCGTCGAGGTGACCATCCCGCCGACGATCGGCGCCGCGATCGGCCGCATGACCTCCGCGCCGGTCCCGCTCGACCAGAAGATTGGGACGAGCGACAGCGTCGCGGCGCAGACCGTCATGAGCTTCGGCCGGAGACGCAGGACCGAGCCCTCGCGCGTCGCCTCGAGGACGTCGTCGCGGGTCGGCTCTCCCTTCGCCAGGCGCCGGTCGAGCGCTTCGTGGAGGTAGATGACCATGATGACGCCGGTCTCGACCGCCACGCCGTAGAGCGCGATGTACCCGATCCAGACGGCGACGGAGAAGTTGTAGCCGAGCAGCCACTGCAGGATCACCCCTCCCGTCATCGCGTAGACGACCGACAGCATCACGATCGCCGCTTCGGACGGCGAATGGAAGGTCAACGTGAGCAGGAAGAAGATGACGACGAAGACGAGCGGCAGCACGACCTGGAGGGTCTTCCGCGCGTGGACCTGGAACTCGTACTGCCCCGTCCAGTCGAGCGTGATCCCCGGCGGCAGCGTCACGCGCGCCGCCAGGCGCCGCTGCGCGGCGCGGACGAACCCGACGAGATCCGACGCGGCGGTGTCGACGTAGACGATGCCGGCGAGACGGCCGTTCTCGTCGCGGTACATGGGCGGCCCGGTCGTGACGCGGATCCGCGCGACCTGTCCGACCGGAACCTGGACGCCCGAGGGCGTCATGACGAGGATCCGGCGGAGCGCGTCGAGGTCGCTCCGGAAGTCGCGCGGATAGCGCACGAGCACCGTGAATCGGCGCCGGCCTTCGACCGTGGTCGTCGCCGTCTTGCCGCCGGTCGAGGCCTCGAGCGTGTTCTCGACGTCCATGACCGAGAGTCCGTAGCGCGCCGCCGCGTCGCGGTCGACGGTGAAGTCGAGATACGAGCCGCCCGTCGTCCGCTCGGCGTAGACGCTTCGCGCGCCCGGCAGGTCCTTCAGCGCGCTCTCCACGTTGAGGCTGACCTTCTCGATCACGCCGTAATCCGGGCCGTAGACCTTGACGCCGACCTTCGTCCGCACGCCGGTCGCCAGCATGTCGAGGCGGTTCCGGATCGGCTGCGTCCAGGCGGCGGGCATGCCGGGAATCTGGAGCTTCGCGTTCATGGCGGCGACCAGCTCGTCCTGCGTGAGGGCGCGGCCGTGATTGCGCTTCGGCCACTCCGCGCGGGGCTTCAGGACGATCGTCGTCTCGAACATCTCGACGGGAGCGGGGTCCGTCGAGCTTTCGAACTTGCCCGACTTGCCGAGGACCGACCGGACCTCCGGGAACGTCTTGATGATGCCGTCCGTCTTCACGAGAATGTCCCGCGCCTGCTCGATCGACATCATGGGCAGGCCCGTCGGCATGTACATGAGCGACCCCTCCCGGAGCTGCGGCATGAACTCGGAGCCGAGAGAGAGCGCCAGCGGCACGACCGCGGGCACGAGCAGGAAGTTGACCAGGAGCGTCGTCTTCGGAAACCGGAGCGCGAGGTCCAGGACCGGCGCGTAGAGGCGGCGCGTCCAGAGCGCGGCCGGGTTCTCGTCCTCCGGACGAATTCGTCCGCGCATCCACGCGATCATGAGGACCGGGACCAGCGTGACCGACAGGATCGACGCCGCCGCGATCGCGAACGTCTTCGTGAACGCGAGCGGATGGAAGAGCCTCCCTTCCTCTCCGGTCAACAGGAAGACGGGCAGGAAGGACACGACGATGATCACGAGCGAGAAGAAGATCGCCCGGCCCACCTGCTGCGCGGACCGGACGATCGCCCGCTCGCGGGCCGGCTCGCCTCCGCCCGGATCGGCCCGGGCCAGGGGATTCGAGCGCCCGGAAGGGCCCTCGAGGAGGGCCAGATGGCGGTGCGCGTTCTCGACCATCACGATCGAGGCGTCCACGAGGACTCCGATCGCGAGCGCCGAGGCCGCCGAGCGACATGATGTTGGAGGACACGCGGAGCAGGTACATCGGCATGAACGACGCGACGATCGCCATCGGCAGCACCGTGATCGGCACCATGGCCGAGCGGAAATGTGACAGAGGAAGATCAGGATGACGAGGCGACGATGATCATCTCCTCGAGCAGCGTGTGCTTCAGGGTGTCGATCGACGCGATGGATCAGCTCCGAGCGGTCGTACGCGATCACGAGCTCGACTCCCGGCGGAAACGAAGGCTTCAGCTCCGCGATCCTCTCCTTGACGGCTTCCGACGACGCCGCAGCACGTTCTCGCCCGCGCGCATCGACGACGACGCCCGCCGACCGCTTCTCCCTCCCCGTCCAGATCGGCGATCCCCCGCCGCATCTCCGGACCGAAGTGGATTGAGGCGACGTCGGACGAGGATCGGGCGTGCCGGTGAGCTCGTCGGTGCCCGACGAGATCCGCCGCAGGTCCTCGAGACTCCCGATGTAGCCCCGGCCGCGCACCATGTACTCGCGGCCGGTCCACTCGACGACGCGGCCCGCCGACGTCGTTGTTGCTCCTTGCGGACCGCGCGACCACGGTGCTCGAGCGGCAGCTTGTACGCCAGCGAGCTTGGTCGGGATCGACCTTCACCTGATACTGCTTCTGGAAGCCGCCGACCGAGGCGACCTCGGCGACTCCCGGCACGGCCCGCAGCCAGTAGGACAGATACCAGTCCTGGAACGTGCGGAGATCCGCGAGGGAGTTCCGTGCCGCTCCTGTCGACGAGCGCGTACTCGAAGCACCCATCCGACGCCCGTGGCGTCGGGACCGAGGTTCGGTGCTGACGCCCTCCGGCAGCGCGCCCTGATCCCGTTCAGATACTCGAGCACCCGCGGCTCCGGGCCCAGTAGAGGTCCGTGCCGTCCTGGAAGATGACGTAGACGTAGGAGTAGCCGAAGAAGGAGTAGCCGCGCACGGTCTTGACGCTGCGGCGCCCGAGCGAGCGCCGAGACGATCGGATACGTCACCTGGTCCTCGATCAGGTGTCGGGTTCTGCCCCTCCCAGTTCGTGTAGACGATCACCTGCGTGTCGGAGAGGTCCGGCATGGCGTCGAGCGGGATCCGGCGGAGCGCCCAGATCCCGGCGCCGAACACGCCGGCCACCACGACGAGCGTCAGGAACTTGTTGCGGACGCAGACGGCGATCAGCTTCTCGATCATTTTCCGGGTCCTTTCGACGGCTTCGGCTTCTCCTTCCCGCCGAGCGACTGCGCGGGCTGCCCCGCCGAGCCCGCCGGCGCCGAGCCGATCGCGCCGATCCGCGATTCGGAGTCGATCAGGAAGTTCGCCGACGTGACGACCGCCTCCCCCTCCGAGAGGCCCGAGACGACCTCGACGAAGTCCTTTCCGGCGATGCCGGTTCGCACTTCCCGCGGCACGAAGACGCCCGGAGACTCCTCGACGAACGCGATCTGCCGCTCCCCGGTCGCGACGAGCGCCGACCGCGGGACCGCGAGGACGTCCCGCCCCTTGCCGGCGAGGGAGACAGCCGCGAACATGCCGGGCTTCAACTCCCCCTTCGGATTGGCGATGACGATGCGGACCTTGACGGTGCGCGTTTCCTCCGAAAGCGTCGGGTAGACGAAGTCCACCCGGCCGCGAAAAATCTCCCCCGGAAGGAAGGACGCGCGAACCTCGGCGGCCTCGCCCGCCGCGGTCGCCGCCGTCTCCGACTGGTAGACGTCGGCGAGGACCCACACGGTCGAGAGGTCGGCGATCGTGAAGAGCGGCATGCCCGCGGCGATGGCCAGCCCCGGCAGGGCGTCCTTCTTCAGCACGACGCCCGAGGCGGGGGACGGAAGGACGAGGTCCTTCGAGACCGTGCCGGCACTCTCGATTTTCCGGATCTCGGCGTCGGGGATGTCCCAGAGGCGGAGGCGGTCGCGCGCGGCGGCGAGGAGCGAGGCCGCGTCGGCCGAGGCCCCGGCGCTCGAGGAACCGGAGAGCCTCCGCGCGTTTTCGACCGCGAGCAGGTACTCGCGCTCGGTCGCGACGAGGTCCGGGCTGTAGACGGAGAAGAGCGGCTCGCCCTTCCGGACGGTCTGCCCCGTCCGGTCGACGAACAGGCGCTCGATGTACCCGGAGAACTTCGCGTTGACGGCGTGGACGCGTCCTTCGTCCTCCGCGACGACCCCGTTGGTCTCGATCTTCCCGCCGATCTTCCGCCGCTCGACCTTCGCCGTCCCCACGCCGATTTCCTGCCGGCGCTCGAGCGGCATCCGCACGACGGAATATCCGGGCGGCGCGGCGGCCGCGGCAGGCTCCTCCGCGGCGTACTTCGGCTGGAGCTCCATGTCCATGAACGGCGACTTGCCCGGATGGTCGAAGTGCACCTCCGGCTTCATCGGGTCGTACCAGTAGAGAGGCCGGCGCGAGGGTCGCGAGTCGCGAGTCGCGAGTCGCGAGTCCGGAGCCGGAACGAGGGAAACGGTTCGACGCGACCGGCCGACCAGGAACCCGACGGCGAGCAGCGCCGCTCCGGCGGCAGCGAGGAATCCCATCCGGCTATTTCGATTCATGTTCGTGCTCCATTTCCGGAGTCCCGGGCAGGAGAGGCAGGCCGGAGGCCATCTGGAGGTCGGCCCGGTCGCGGCCGATCGCCGCGAGGCGCTCGGCGTACTCGGACCGGAACGTCCGGAGGTCGACGGAGGAGGCGACCAGGGTGGAGAAGTCGATCGCGCCGACCGCGTACGCCTCGTGCGCGGAACGCGCGTTCATCTCGGCCTCCGGCAGGATCGAGTCGCGGTAGAGCCGGGCCTGTCGAACGTCGCTCGAGAACTTCGCGAGCGCCGCCTCGACCGCGCCGCGGAGGCGATACTCGACCTCGGAGAGCTCGGCGCGCGCCGCGTCGAGCCGGGCTTCGGCCTCCGCCGCCCCCGCCCGGACGCGACCAGGATGAAGGAACGGCAGGGAGACGCCCACACTCGCCGAGACCATGTCGTCGAGGTGCTCCCGGACGCCGTACTGCGCCCACAGGCTCCACATCGGCCGCCGTTCGAATGCCGCGCCGCGCGCCTCCTCCTGCGCTCCGACGACCGCGGCCTCGTAATGCGCGAGGACCGGGCTCTCCGCGAGCGCGCGGGCGAGGAACGCGTCGCCGTCGGGGAGGGACTCGTCCGGGTCGATCGCCGGGATCGGCGGCACCTTCGCCGCGCCGGGCCGGGCGAGGAGCGCGTTCAGCGCCGCTTCCGAGGCGCTCCGCTCCCCCTGCAACGCGACGATCTCCCGTTCGAGACGCGTCTTCTCGAGATCCGCTCGGAGCACGTCGGCCTGGGCGCCCCTCCCGACGCGGTACCGCTCCTCGGCCGCCCTCGCGTCCCGCTCGAGGAGCGCGCGCGTCTCCGCCGCGATCGCGAGCCGGGCGTCGATCCCGGCGAGATTGAAGAAGGCCGAGGCGGCCCGCGCGGCGACCTCGGCGACATGGTGCGCGTGCTCCCGTTCGATCGCTTCCGCGCCGGCCTCCGCCGCGCGCCGCGCGGCGCCGCGCGTCCCCGCCGCCGGAAGGCTCTGCATGAGCGCCACCGTCTTCATCGTCATCGGATCCTCGGTGAAGGAGCCGGTCGTCGGCAGGTTCATGACGCCGCCGGACAGCTCCGGGTCGGGGAGCGTTCCCGCCTGGCGGGCGCGCTCGCGCGCGGCGCGAATCTCGGCGTCCATCCGCGCGAGCTCCGGATTGTCGGCGGTGGCGGCCTCGATGGTCGCCGCGAGGCGCGCCTGCCACGCCGCGTCGGCGGGACGCGCGGACGCGTCGGCGAGACGCGCCAGTTCAGTCGCGTCGGCGGGACGCGCGGACGCCGCGTCAGTAAGACGCGCCGGGCGAGACGCGTCGGGGACCTCGGCGCCGAGGCCGAGCGCGGAGAGCATCAGCGCTCCCGCGATCAGGGGCAATCGCATACCGGCTCCTTTCGCGAACAAAGAGGGAGTGGGCCGCGTTCAGTCGCGGCGGGACGCGATCAGATCCGGTAGATCGAGAGGAGGGAGAGGGAGGGGCGGCCTCGAGGCGGCGAGGCGGCCAGAGCCGGGACGCCGACGAACGGGGCGGGCGGCAGGACAGCGGCCGCATTCACGAATCGGGCGGCGGCGGCCGCCGGCATCTCGAGCGTCTCCGCCGGCCGGAGGGCCGCCGCGGCCGGTCCCGCCTTCTCGGCGAGCCTGCATCCCGGCATCGGGCAGCAATCCGACTGCACGGAGGTCGCCGCGAGCATGCGGAGCGAGCAGCAGGGCAGCCGGAGCGGCATTCCCGAGCCCGAGAGCACCGCCAGCGCAACGACGAGGAACGCGGCGCGTTTCAACACGCGGTCATTCTAGAGGTTCCCGCTTCGCTCCGTTTGGGGCGTTTGCATCATTCTCCCCCGTCGGGAGCCGATCCGGGCGGGCGACCGGAGGACGCGCCGGTCACATCTTCATGCCGTCGTGCCCCCCGTGCGACCCGAATCGCACCCGCAGGAACCCGTGGATCGACACGGGGTGCGCGCCGTATACGGAGTTCAGCCGGTCCGTGAACCGGTAGACGGTCGCGTCGAAGCCGACCCCGGTTTCGGCCTCGGACAGGAGGGGCAGGTTCCTCACGAAGCCGAGCGTTGCCGCCTGCACCGCCGTCCGGTTCGGAGGGACGTCCTCCGGCCGCTGGCGCTTGTTCGTCAGCTCGTAAAGGTCCCGGTCGACCGACTCGACGCGCCCGTAGACGAAGTTCGCGCCGCCGAACTTCCAGGTCCATTCGAGCGTGTCGCCCCATTCCGGCCCCGACGGGGTCAGGTTCCTTCCGGCGATGACCGTCGCGGCGAAGAATCCGCCGCGGAGCGCCTTCTGCCATCCGATCGACGCGGTGGACCGCGTCTGGTTCCCCGGCTCGATCTTCTCGGGATGCTCGAGGTGGCCGGTCGAGACCTGGAAGGAGAGCTCCGGAGTCGGACGGATCCACAGCCTCCCCGAGTACGAGTCGAGGCTCCCCTGCTCGATGTCCCATCGGTTCTCGTCCGGCTCGCGCCCGTGGAACGCCGAGCCTTCGATCTCGAAAATCGTGTATTTCCATCCCGCCGTGACGACGTCGGCCGCGATGTGCGTCGAGTCCTGGTTGTGGTGCGCGAGCGGGGCGCCGGGATTCTCCGACGCGGACAGGCGATGGGGAAACGCGACCGGTCCGAGCGCCGGCTCTCCGACGGGCGCCGCATACAGCCGGAGCCGGCCGGCGCCGCCGAGCTCCCTCTCCCAGGCGGCGCCGAGCTGGACGAACAGATCGTGCGGGTGCTGCCGGTCGACGAGCAGGACTCCTTCGTAGGTCTCGCCGCGCTGGAAGAGCTGCCGGGAGCCTTCGGCGGGAATCGTCGCCGGCTCGAGCGTGAAGGTGCCGAGCAGGGAGAGCTTTCCGCCCGACCAGCCTCGGACGGCCATGAGCATCAGATGGTTCTGCGACTCGAACTCGCGCCCGCCGGAGGGACCGTCCTGCCGGTTCGCGTTCAGGAAGGCATATCCGTGAACCATCGTCATCCAGTGCGGCATCGCGGGCATGTCATCCATCGCCGCCATCGGGTCGGGGTTCGAGGTCTCGCCGGAGGACGGGTCGTGTTCGCGGGCCGGCTGCGCGACGAGAGGCGCGGTCAGGAGCAGGATCGCGAAAGAGAATCGTGCTCCCCTCATCGGGCGGAGCGGCCTCGCGCCGGAAGGACCGGTCCGAAAGGTTCCTCGCGCCGGCCTTCGCCGTTTCCGCTGCGTCGCACGGCGAGACTCTATCGCTCGGGGACGGCCGCCGAATCGCCGATTTCGTGCCCGGCGATCTGGAACCGGAGAAAGTCATGGACCGCGTCGAGCGCGTCGGCGTCCGAGGTCGTGATCGTGACGCGACCGATGCTCTCCGAATCCTTCGCGTCCCGGACCGTCACCTCGATCGATCCCCCGTCGTTCGCGAGCCGGAAATGATGCATCGTCTTCGCCTGCGAGAAACCCATTCCCTCGTCGCCCCGCCTCTCGAGCGCCGGGTCGTGCCGGTGGGCGGGCTTCGCCGCGAGAGGACAATCCGCGTGATTGGCGCTCTTGTCCCGCATCGGGCAGTCGCGGGGAGCCGGCGCCGCGGCCAGAGGCGAAACGATGACGAGCAGCATTGCCGCCAGAATCCCGGGAACCTTCATGGAACCTCCTTTTCGTCCGGGGGTCGTCGGACGGGAGGACGCTAAACGATGGACCCGGCTCCACGGTCAACCCCGGCGGCGGCTCCGGCCCCCCAAGGGGCCCTTGCGGGACGTTGGCCCATTCCATGCTAATATCGGGTTTCGGCTTCGCCCCGGCCTTTCGCCGGTCTTCCGGTCTTCCATGCGCGCGAAGCCGTTTCCGTCGAGGGTGGATGGATCAGGAAAATCCCGGAAATACTG
Source organism: uncultured Acidobacteriota bacterium (assembly GCA_963794295.1). Lineage (GTDB taxonomy): Bacteria > Acidobacteriota > Thermoanaerobaculia > UBA5066 > DATFVB01 > DATFVB01. The sequence continues at coordinate 99,019 of CAWCDE010000002.1, read as the reverse complement.
CGGGCGGTGTTCCCCGAAAATCCCGTCGCCGAAGAAGAGGCCGCCGTCGCCGTGGAGGCGGAGGCGCGGGCGCACCGTCGACGCCGCCCCCGGGCGCGGCGGAGTCGGCCGCCGGCGACGCGGGAAGATCGGTCGAGACCGAGGCCACGGGCGTCCTCTCCCTTCCGGAGAAGGGGTCGGGGGTCCTCGTCAATGCGAAGAACAACTATCTGCCGACACCGGGCGATCCGCTCGTCCCGCGGGATCTCGCCGAACGCGAGGGGATGCTCGCCGGCGTGACCGTTTCGGGAAGGGTGAGCGGCGGCAGCCGTCCCACGCTCCTGCGCGTCGACACGATCGAGCAGATGCCTCCGGAGGAGTACCGCCGGCACCCCGCGTTCACCGAGCTCATTTCCGTCGATCCGCACACGCGGCTCCGCTTCGAGACCGAGCCCGACGAGATGTGCGGGCGGGTCGTCGACCTCGTGAGCCCGATCGGGCGCGGCCAGCGATGCCTGATCGTCGCTCCCCCGAAGACCGGAAAAACGACGCTCCTGAAACGCATGGCCCAGGCGGTCTCGACGAACCACCCCGACGTCGAGCTGATGGTGCTGCTCGTCGACGAGCGTCCGGAGGAGGTCACCGACCTGCGGCGTTCGGTGCGCGGCGACGTCATCGCGTCGTCTTCGGACCTTTCGGCGCAGAACCACGTCGCGGTCGCCGAAATCGTCGCCGAGCGGGCCCGACGCCTCGTCGAGTGCGGCAAGCACGCGATCATCTTCCTCGACTCGATCACGCGGCTCTCCCGCGCGTACAACCAGATGCAGAAGGGCCAGGGCAAGATCCTCTCCGGGGGCATCGACGCGCGCACCATGGAAAAGCCGCGGCGGTTCTTCGGCGCCGCCCGGAACGCCGAGAACCACGGCTCGCTCACGATCATCGCGACCGCGCTCGTCGATACCGGGTCGCGGATGGACGAAGTGATCTTCCAGGAATTCAAGGGGACGGGAAACACCGAGATCCTGCTCGACCGCGACCTCTTCGAGCGCCGGATCTTCCCCGCGATCGTGATCCAGCAGTCCGGAACGCGCAAGGAAGAGAAGCTCTACACGCCCGAAGAGCTCCCGAAGATCCACAAGCTGCGCCGGGCGCTCGCGGGCGCGCACAAGGTCCAGGCGATGGAGCTGCTTCTCGCGCGGCTCCAGAAGTTCCGGACCAATGCCGACTTCCTGAAGAGTTTCTAGACCGTCGCTTCCGCGGCCCGCGCTCCGCGCGTCCGCTTACGCTCCCACATCGCAGACCTCCTCCACTCGGTTACTTCGTGGAGACTTTCCGCGATGTGCCCTCCACGGCTCGCCTTGTTCCCTCATCCGGCGGCTTGCAGCCGCCACCTTCTCCCGCGGGGAAAGTAGCGCTGCGGCTCGCTTTGCTCGCGGCCGTGTGTGGCTCGACCGCTGCGGGGCCCCTGCCCGGGGGCCCGAACCGTTCGCGACGCTCGCGGAGCTCGGATCGCGAGCAGCGACGAAGATAAGGAGCAGCACGGCTCCCGGCGGAGACGCCCCGCCGCGGCTCGTCTAGCTTCCCTCTTCCAGCCTGCCCGACAGCTCGCCCAGCTTCTCGTCGGGCAGGGCGTCGGCGAGCCGGACGAGCTTCGCCATCTGCTGCGGGCGCCGCAGGATGCGGGCGACGACGTCTTCGGGAACGCGACCCGCCGCCGCCAGGAGGTCGTCCGTCTCGACCGTGAGCGCGCGGGCGATCCGGGCGATCGTCCGCTCGCTCGGCGGGGGAACGTGGCTTCTCTCGATGCGGGAAAGATAGGAAGGGCTGATGGCGACGAGCCTCGCCAGCCGCCGGACGCTCAGCCGCCGCGCCTCGCGAAGGTGGCGGAGGCGCCCGCCGAATTCTCCGTTCGGCGCGAAAGCCGGAGCCGCGACCGAGGGGCTCTCCCCCGCCGTGACGCTCGCCCCGCTACCGGGCGGGGCCAAGAGCCGTTCTCGTGGAAAAGCTGCCATCGCGTACCGTCCTTCCGGCGTCCCTGCCTCTGCGCTCGCGTCGATCGCGTCCGCCGCGCGGCTTCGAATCCTCGATCGGCCGGAGAGAGCAACCGGTCTGCCAGCGGGCGGGAGAGATGCGACCGCGCGCCGGACGGGCCGCGATCACCCATTCACGCCGTGCTTTTCGCGCCCGAGACGCGGACAACGGGATTTCCGGGATCGCGCCGGCGGAGAACGCCGCTCGTCCCTTTCATGGGACGCCGTGTGATCGCGAAGCGACACCGCGGGCGGCGATCCGCCTTCAGTGGCCACGGCGTCCGGCGCGGGCCTCCGCGCCGTGGACGCGGCTCAGGAGACGGGCGCGAAGGTCCTGCGGAGAGCGGATTCGCTGAGTGTCGATGTCGGTTTCGGCCAGCCAGGAGATCAGCGCGCGAACGATCGCCGAGGAACCGAGCGCGACGCCGCTCGACCGTCGAATCGCCGCCGAGGCGAACTGCAGGGCGGCGAGCGTCTCGTTCGGAAGCCGAAGCGTGATCGGGCGGCGTTCTTCGCCGGCCAGCGGCGCGCCTTCCCGCTTCGTCAGCGGCCTGTCGCCTTCAGCCATTGCTCGGACTCGGGGGCCTCCGCCGTCCGTGTGGCGGCATGGAGGAACTCCTTCAGATGCGTTTCGGTGCGAACCTCCGCGAACGGGATCGAGGATTCGACGAGGACGCTGACCAGAATTCGAATCAGGAGCGCCTTCGTGAAGCGCATGCCGGCGTCCCTTCGAAACCGGGCGCAGAGACGCTCGAGAAACTCGACCTGTGTCGCGCTGAGAACCAGAGACGTCCGCCCGACAGCGCGTCCTCGCGGCTCCATGAACTCTGTAACGCGGCACGGTCGCGCGTTGTTACCGCTTTCCTCCAGCAGCCAGCGGCGGCGTCGAGGCCGGGACATAAATATGCCGTTATCCGGGCGCTTGGAGTCGGCTCCGGAGAAATGGTCCGCTTTGCATTCCGGGCAACAGTTTCCTCTTCGAAATACACAACCCCACAATTACGCAATCGTGGCAATCCGGTTGCAATTCAGGAAGCGTGCGCCTCGTCTCGAACATGGAAGAACGCGGCGGCGCGCACGTTCGGCTCCCCGTACGGGGGTCGGGAAGGAGTTTTATGAAGGTTTTCAGGAACCTCGCCATCTTCACGATGGCGACCGGGCTCGCCGCGTCGATGTACGCGCAGGCGACGTCCGGCAACATCTACGGGTCCGTCAGCGACGAGCAGGGGGGCAAGCTCCCCGGCGTCGCGGTGATCCTCTCCGGCTGCGGCGCGCCGCACTCGACGACGACGGGGGCGCAGGGAGACTTCCGGTTTCCTGAACCTCGCGCCGTGCACGTACTCGGTCAAGACGGAGCTCTCCGGCTTCGCCACGGTCGAGCGCAACAACGTCGTGGTCAACCTCGGGACCAACACGGAGCTGTCGATCTCGATGAAGATCGCGTCCGTCGCGACGACGATCATGGTCACGTCGGAATCGCCGCTGCTCGATACGCGCAAGCAGACCTCGGGAGCCAAGTTCAACCAGCAGGAGCTCAAGTCCATCCCGACCGGCCGCGACCCGTGGGTCATCCTGCAGCAGACGCCGGGCGTGCTCGTCGACCGTCAGAACGTCGGCGGGACCAGGGCGGCCAGCAGGACAACTACGTCGGCAAGGGCACCGACCCGACGCAGAATTCCGTGGAACGTCGACGGCGTGACGATCACCGACATGGCGGCGACCGGATCGTCTCCGACGTATTACGACTTCGACGCTTTCCAGGAGATGCAGGCGACGACCGGCGGCAGCGACCCATCGATGGCCGTCCCGGGCGTCACGCTCAACATGGTGACCAAGCGCGGCACGAACGAAGTGCACGGGTCGGCCCGCGTCTTCGACACGCCGCACCAGCTCGAGGCCTAAACACCCGCACCGATTACCGCGAGCAGCAGGCGGCGCTCGGCCAGAGCTCGACCAGAACCGCATCTCCAACATCCAGGACTACGGCGTCGAAGCGGGCGGACCGCTCTGGCCCGACAAGGCCTGGCTGTGGGGCAGCTACGGCCGCAACAGATCGACCTGCGCGGCCGCCGGCACAACCGACAAGACGACGCTCGAGAACTTCGCCGGCAAGCTGAACATTCAGCCGATCGAGTCGAACTCCTTCACGGTCTTCTACTTCCGTGGCGACAAGCTGATTTTCGGGCGAACGCGGGCCCGACTCGTCCGCAGCCGACGTCCTGGGACCTGTCCGGGCCGACGACGTCTGGAAGGGCGAGGATTCTCAGGTCTTCGGGCCGAACCTCGTCGCCGACGCCTCCTACAACTACGTGGGCGGCGGCTTCGGTCTCGTCGCCCGAAGGGGGCAACAAGGACGTCGTCCGGCGCAACGACGCAGGGCGTGTGGCAGAACTCGTACGTCTACTATTCGTACGTACCGCCCGCAGCACCAGGCCGACGCGAATCTCTCGGCGTTCTTCAACACGGGCTACATCGGCCACGAGCTGAAATTCGGGTTCGGCTACCGCACGTCGACCTGAATCGAACCGACCTGGCCGGGCAGCGGCGCCCAGTCCGCTCGAAGACGTCGGCCTCGCCAAGCTCACCCGCTCCGAAGATCGTCAACCGGAGAACTCGAAGTACTACGACGGTTCCTCGACACGCTGACGGCCGGGAACCTCACGGTCAACGTCGGCCTCCGTTACGACGAGCAGTACGGAAGAACCTCCCGAGCACGGCCCCGGACTCGCCTAACATCGCGCTCTGCGACTCGGGCTCGGCCCCGTCGCAGCTATCCCCTGCCTGCCGACCCTCCGTATGCGGGCGGAAGCACCGACTTCAAGCGGAAGAACTGGGAGCCGCGCGTCGGCCTGACCTACGCCGCTCGGCGAGCCAGAAGACGACGCTCCTGCGCGCTTCCTACGCGCGCTTCGCCGACCAGCTCGGCGCGGGCACCGTCGGGTTCGACAACCCGCTCGGATACTCATACCTCTACTACTACCTCCCGACGCGTACAACGCGCACGCGCGACCGGCAATCACACGATCCGGGACCCGGCGACCTGGCGGGCCTCTACTATGCCTACGGCGTCGACCCGGACAATCCGAACACGCCCGTCTCGGTGAACACGATCGACCCGAACCTCGAGGCCACGACGACCGACGAGTACATGATCGGCGTCGACCACCAGATCCTCCGGAGTTCGTCGCCGGACTCACCTACACCCACCGCGACCGGAAGAACCTGATCTGGACTCCCTACACCGGGCTCACGAGCGCCGATTACTCTCTCTATCAACCCCGGCGTCGAGGGCTTCGACTAGCAGGGCAACCCCCTCGGCACGTCCGGCCCCATCTACGGCGTGCACCGCCGGCTACGGCGGCAACTTCGGCAAAATCCGAGGACGAACCGCCCCGGATTACACACGACGCTACGACGCGAGTCGAGCTCCAGCTGACCAAGCGCCTGACCAACCGCTGGATGGCGCACGGCTCCTTCACCTGGACCAACTGGAAGCAGGACATCGGCCCGAGCTCGTGCCAGGACCCGACCAACGCTGACGGCCAACGGCCCGAACTGCGCCGACGGATCGATCGGCTGGTTCGGAGGCGCCTCCAACTCCGGCTCCTTCGGCAACGTCTACATCAACAGCAAGTGGGCGTTCAACGTCAGCGGCCTCTACCAGCTCCCGATGAACTTCAACGTCGCGGCGAACCTCTACGGCCGCCAGGGCTATCCGCTCCCCTACTTCGTGCGCGTCAACCCGCAAGACGGACTCGGAACGCGCAACGTCCTCATCGGAAACCCCGACGACCACCGCAACTCGGACCTCTACGAGCTCGACATGCGGCTCGAGAAGGTCGTCCCTCTCTTCCAGAAGGCGGATCTCACCCTCTCGCTCGACGTGTTCAACGTGCTCAACTCGAACACGGTCCTTCAGAAGCAGATCCGGGCGCCGACCGACAGCGCGGGAGCGGTCAACAGCAGCGGCGCGACGGCCAACGAGATCTTCGAGATCCAGGCCCCGCGGACCCTCCGGTTCGGAGCTCGGCTCTCCTTCTAGGTTCTTCCCGTCCTTTTCTCGCCCCGCCGGAGCCATCCTGCGGGGCTTTTTTTTGAGGCCGCGGGCCCCGACAGAGTCATGAAAATGCGGCCTGCCGCCCCCACAAGGAACGGCCGCGCCCCTCGGCGCGGCCGGGAAGGAGGAGATCTGCCGGTATCTACGGAAAACACCGCCGCCGCGTTTACGTAGAATAGAAGGAGGGGCCGAGTTGAAGCGGACGCTTTGCGCCGCTTAACCCGGCGCCACGGAGGTAAGTCGACGGCCGGGTTGAAGCTGGCGGTTCACGCCGCCCGACTCGGCGCCGTGGAGGATCGAAATGGGAAAACTGGGCCTCGGGTGCGCGGCCATCGTGTTGATTCTCATCGTGATCGTCGGCCTCTCGTTCGCCGGCACCTACAACAACCTCAACCGGAAGAACGAAGCGGTCAACCGGCAGTGGGGCCAGGTGGAGAACGTCTACCAGCGCCGGGCGGACCTCATTCCGAACCTCGTGGCGACGGTCCAGGGGGCGGCCAATTTCGAGAAATCGACGCTCGAGAGCGTGATCGAAGCGCGGTCAAAGGCGACCTCGATCCAGGCGACCCCGGAGCTCGTCAACGACCCCCAGGCGTTCCAGAAGTTCGAGCAGGCTCAGGGACAGTTGACCTCGGCGCTGTCGCGGCTCATGGTCGTCGTCGAGCGGTACCCGGAGCTCAAGGCCACGCAGAATTTCCGCGACCTGCAGGCGCAGCTCGAGGGGACCGAGAACCGGATTACGGTCGAGACGGATGCGCTACAACGAGGTCGCGCAGGACTTCAACACGAGCTATCACTCGTTCCCGACGAACATGATCGCGGGCTTCTTCCCGCGGTTCAAGGAGAAGGCGTACTTCCACGCGCAGCCCGGGGCGGAGGCGGCGCCGAAGGTGAACTTCAACTTCGGAACGGGCAGCGCGACGACGACGACGCCCGCGACGACGCACTGATCCGGCCTCGCCGTTGCCGGGAAGGTATCGCGTGACGAGGCTGCCGAGCGGGCGTTCGTCCCGCGGGGCTGCGGCGGTAATCGCCGCCGTCGCCGCGGCGACGCTCTTCGCCTTCCTGGCGGCTCCCGCGCGCGCCGACGTCGGGATCCCGCCGCCTCCGGCGCACTATTTCAACGACGAGGCCGGACTCGTGTCGCCGGAGGACGCGGCGCGGATCGACGCGAAGCTCCGGGACTTCGACGAGCAGACCTCGAACCAGATCCTCGTCGTGGTCTTCCCGGAGCTCCCCGAGCCTTCGCTCGAGGACTTCACCGTCCGCACCGCCCAGGCGTGGCGGGTCGGGCGAAAGAAGCTCGACAACGGCGCGGTGCTCTTCATTTTCGTCAAGGACCGGAAGACCCGCATCGAGGTCGGCTACGGGCTCGAGGGAGCGCTTCCCGACGCGGTCTGCAAGGACATCCTCCAGGACCGCCTCGCCCCGGAGTTCCGTCAGGGACGCTATGCCGCCGGAATCGACGCCGCGGTCGACGCGATGATGAAGGCGACGCGCGGCGAGTATCGGGCCGCGGAGAAGCCCGCCCCTCGCCGTCGTTCCGCCGGGAATTTCAACTGCGTGAGCGCCGCCGTTCTCCTCCTCTTCTTCGGATTCCCGCTCCTGTTCCGGCGGCGGCGGTGGAGGACGTACGGCGGCGGCGGCTGGTGGACCGGGGGATGGGGCGGCGGAGGCTTCGGGGGCGGCGGCTGGGGTGGCGGCGGAGGAGGAGGCTTCTCCGGGGGCGGCGGATCCTTCGGGGGCGGCGGCTCGTCGGGAAGCTGGTGAGGAGAGCACGATGAAGGGCCTGCTCGAGGCCGGGGATCACGAACGGATCATCCGGGCTATCGCGAACGCGGAGGCGAAGAGCAGCGGGCAGATCCGCGTCCATCTCCACAACCGATCCGTCGGCGATCCGATCGAAGCGGGCCGGAGGGTCTTCCAGAAGCTCGGCATGACGGCGACCGCGGAGAAGAACGGGGTGCTCATTTTCGTCGCGCCCCGCTCCCGGAACTTCGCGATCCTCGGCGACTCGGGGATCCATGAAAAATGCGGCGCCGACTTCTGGAACGACGCCGCCGCCGTCATGAGCGATCACTTCCGAAAGGGTGACTTCGCCGGCGGCATCGTCGCCGCGGTCGAGAAGGCCGGCGACGTCCTCGCGGCGCATTTCCCGCGCGGAGAGCGCAACGTCAACGAGCTTCCCGACGAGATCGACGAGGGATAGGAGAGGGCGCGCCGCCGCCTCGCCCGGGAACGCGCCGGAGTCGCCGGCGCGAAGGGTCGCTCAGTTCGACCCGCCGAGCTCCGGCACCTCCCCGACCGACTCCGACTCCCGCGCGAGGCGGCGAAGCTGGTCGGCCCTTTCCTTCCCGCGGATCTTCGAGGGGCTCACCCCGAACTCCTTGCGAAACGCCGCCGTGAAATGGCTGTGGCTGGAATAGCCGAGCTCGAGCGAGAGCCCCGCCAGATCGATGCCGGGGTCGCCGATCCGGTCGAGGGCGATCCGGAGCCGGAGCGCCGTCCGATACTGGTGGAGCGTGCGGCCGGTGGTCCGTCGAAACACGCGGCAGAGGTGGAACGGCGAGAGTCCCACGGTCTGCGCGATGTCGTCGAGCTTGAGCGGCGCGGCCAGATTCTCGAGGATGAGGGCGCGCGCCCTGTCGATGCGGGCGCGCGGACGCCCGCGCGGAACGGGCTTCGACCCGGCCGGCCGTGCGGAAAGCGGCCTCGACGAGCGCCATCGCCATCTCGTCGACCTCGAGCGCATCCGGGCCCCGGCTCCGTGGCGATCCGATCGAGGAGAGACCGATGGAGGAGATAGCTCCGGGTGGAGCTCGGTCCTTCGATCTCCGCGAAACCGGCGGGCGCGCTCGGCCGTTCGCTCGCGACCTCGCGGAAGACGTCGGGACGCACCAGGATGTACGCTCCGTGCGAGCGCTCTCCGAAGTGCCGGCTCATCCGGTACGGCGCATCGGGATTGATCAGAAGCGTGCATGTCGGATCGATCACGGCCGAGCGGGCGCCGGAGTGCACGACGAACGCCCCGACGTGCGTGAACGACATCATGGGCCAGCGCTGCGTCTGAATGGCCGTCGATTCGGAGGCGCCGACGACGCATCGCCATCGGCCGATCCGAAAGATCTCGGTCGAGAACAGCGGCTCGATCGCGACGCCGACCGCGTACGCGCTCGCCGAGATCGACGGGGACACGCGGGGAATACCCGAGGCGCTCACCGGCTCAAAGTACCTGCGAACTCCCGGGAGCGATATCGAAATTTTGCGAAAACGCTCAGCTGCCACCGGCGCCGGAGCGGGCGTTGTCTGGTGTGTAACGGAAAACGCCGTCGCCCATCGTCGAGAGGTAGAGGCTCCCATCGCCCGCGATCACCGCATCGGAAACCTGGAGCTCCCCGCGAGGCAGCTCGAGCGAGGCGGTTTCGGCGCCCCGCTGGATCGTCAGCCGGCTGTCGCGCACGTCGTAGTGGAAGAGCGGATGAGCCGCCGCCTCCGGATCGTACTTCCGGTAGATCCCTCCCGCGAGGAGAGGTCTCCGGCTCATTTCGAACCGGACGGTCCCGCGGTAGATCTCGGACGAGGTCCGGACTTCGAGCTCGGGACGTCCCGTCGCGTCGGCGACGAGCTCCGCGTCGAGCGGCGCGCCCGCGATCGATTCGACCCTCCGCCACGTCGAGCCGTCCGCCGTCGTGAACACTCCCCGATCGGTCACCGTCATCGGCGCCGGGAGGGGATATCCGAAGATCTTCAGGATCCGGCCGTCCGGAGGCGTCGCCGCGGGAACGAATCGCCGGCCGGAATCGCCGGACACGAGCAGGCTCGACGCCGACGCGGTGAGCCACACCGTCCGGCCGCCGACCACGGCCGCCGCCAGCGCGAATGCTCCGGGAGGGGAATCGGCGGAGATCTGCCTGGTCTCCCCGCCCGAGGTCTCCCAGACGCCGGACTCGACTCCTCCATACGCCCGGAGGAAGAGGATCCGCGAAGGCTCCGACGGGTCCGCCGCGATCGCCGGCACCCGCGCCTCGTCGAGGCCGGCCGACGCCGGGACGATCGTCGCCCCGCGGTCGTCGGAGTAGAACATCCCCTCGCCGAGTGACCCGAGATAGAGGCGCCCGCTTCGCGGATCGACCTCGAGCGCCGAGACGTCGAGCGTCTCGCGGGAGATCCGGTTCCAGGTCTTCCCGCCGTCGTCGGAGCGGTGCAGCCCGCCGACCGTCCCCGCATAGAGGACGTTTTCCGCCCTCGGATCGAGGTGAACCACCGGCGTGCGGCGGTTCGTGAAGCCCGCCGTGAAGCGCGTCCAGCGGTCGCCCCCGTCGTCGGAGCGATAGACCCAGCCGCACGTGGACACCCACATGCGCGACGGGTCGTGCGGATCGAAGTCGAAAGAGTAGACCGTCGCGTCGAGGACCATCCCGTTGGCGATCCTCGCCCACGTCCTGCCTCCATCGCGCGTGCGGAACGCCTGACGGTACGTTCCGGCATAGATCGTCGACGCGTCGGCGGGATCGAACGCCAGCGACTGGACGAGCGCGAACCCGGCGACGCCCTCCCCGCTCGGCTTCCAGCTCCGTCCGCCGTCGCGCGAAAGGAACACGCCGTCGTCCCCGCCGCAGGCGAGGAATCGCGGGTCGCCGGGCGCCTGCGCGAAGGCCCGTGCGTCGACCGAGCGGTCCCAGCGGGCGAGCACCGTCCAGTCCACGCCATCGTCGTCCGAGACCGCGACGAGCGCTCCGCGCCCGGTCCCCGACAGCGCGGCCCAGAGCCGGCCCGGCGTGCGGACGTCCACCTTCAGCGTCGAAACGACGTAGCCGGGGAACTGGTTGCCGGGACGCGTCGCTTCCCACGAGCGGCCGCCGTCGGTCGAGCGATAGACGTTGCCGCGGGACGTCCCGCAGAAAACGGAATCGGCGTGGAAAGGGTCGACGGCGATCGCCGTCACGTCGGCGCCGGCGACGGGAATGCGGACCCAGCCGGCGCGAGCTGCGGCCCCGTACGCGAGGAAGCCGAAGAAGAGGAGGAAACGACGGATCACCGCGGGCGATTTTAACCCGGATCGGCCGTATTCCCCCGGACGCCTCGATCGTTCCGTGCGCCCCGGATGTTCCGTGGCGCGTCGTTTGCTATTCTCGCCGCCGTGCAGCGCACCATTCGAAAGGCCGTGTTCCCGGCCGCCGGGCTCGGCACCCGTTTCCTTCCGGCGACCAAGGCGCTCCCGAAGGAGATGCTCCCGCTCGTCGACAAGCCGTTGATCCAGTACGCGGTCGAGGAGGCGCGGGACTCCGGGCTGGGCCAGATCCTCCTCGTCACGGGGCGCGGGAAGAACGCGATCGAGGATCACTTCGACATCTCGTTCGAGCTCGAGACGCTCCTCGGCGACCGCGGAAAGGAAGAGCTGCTCGCGCAGGTGCAGGAGATCTCGCAGATGATCGAGGTCGCCTACGTCCGCCAGAAACAGGCGCTCGGCCTCGGCCACGCCATCCTGCAGGCGCGGGAGCTCGTCGGCAACGAGCCGTTCGCCGTGCTCCTCGCCGACGACGTGATCGACGCGGAGCGGCCCGTGCTCCGGCAGATGATCGAGGTCTTCGAGTCGCGCGGCAATCCCGTGCTCGCGCTCTGCGAGGTGCCCCGCCAGGACACTGCGATGTACGGCATCGTGTCCGGCCGGGAGATCGGCGACCGGCTGACCGAAGTCACCGGGATGGTCGAGAAGCCCGCTCCGGAGAGCGCGCCGTCGAACCACGCGATCATCGGCCGCTACATCCTCACCCCGGACATCTTCGAGATCCTCGCGAGCACCCCACCCGACCACCGGGGAGAGATCCAGATCACCGACGCCCTGAAAACGCTCCTCGGACGCCGCCCGATCGACGGCTACGCCTTCGAGGGGAAGCGTTACGACGCGGGAGACAAGCTCGGGTTCCTGAAGGCGACGGTCGAGCTCGCGTTGAAGCGGAAGGACCTCGGCGCGCCGTTCCGCGAATATCTCTCCGATCTCCTCCGCCGCTGATCCGATCGATCGCGGGACCGCGTGCCAAAAAACGACGAGGCGCGCAGGTCCGAAATTCTCGAACAATACACGAATACGCTTCGGCTCGTTGACCCGAGATTCGGTTTCGGGATTGGGATTTGGCGATTCGAACTTGTTGGAATTCGAGGCTTGAGACCTGGAATTTCCGACGCTTCCGCGCGCGCCCGGCCGGCTCGAGGCATCCGCCTTCGCCGAGGCTTCGGCGCGACGTGTCGCCGCACCAGCCCAGTCAGCGACGGGTGCCGTCGAGCGAGATGACCGTTCTCTGGCCCAGCACCTCGGCCCGGTGGCGCGCCCCCGCGGGGACGTAGAGCCGGTCGCCCGGCCGAAGGTCGAAAACCTCTCCTCCCTCGATCTCGATCCGGAAGGCTCCCTCGACGACCGCATCGCACTTCTCCTCGGCGTGCGTGTGCCAGTCGAAGATCGTCCCGGGCCGATACGCATACACGGCGACCTCGAATCCCTCGTGCTCCATCGCCCGGCGAAGACGGCGCTCGCTCATCTCCCCGTCGCGCGGATCCCAGGATTCGAGGCCGGCCCACTCCATCGGCTCATTATCGCGCCGCTTCGCATACGATCGCCGCAATGAAACGGCTCGACCCGGCGTTGCTCTGGCTCGGGCTCGTCGTCGTCCTCTTCGCGGACATCCTCTTCCTTCCCGTGATGATCTTCGGGAGGGACGTCGACAGCTATTTCCTCCCGCTCGAGAGCGCCGTGCATCGCGCGTGGGCGTCCGGACATCTGCCGCTCTGGTTCGCGGGCGTTTCCGGCGGAAAGCCCCTGCTCCCGAACCCGAACGCGGGCGTCTTCTACCCGATCCGGATGCTCGCGGCGGCGTTGCCGTTTGCGGCCGGGTTCAAGCTCTACCTCGTCTTCCACGTCTTCCTCGCGGGCTGGGGCGCGATGCGTCTCGCCCGCGCGCTCGGTGTGTCGCGCGGCGGAGAGCTCGTCGCGGCGGCGACCTACGCGCTCTCCGGTCCCGTGCTCTCGACGATTCTCTTCTCGAACATGCTCCCGGGCGCCGCCCTCCTGCCGTGGGCCGCCCTCGCCGGAAAACGCCTGGCGGAGCGCCCGGACGCGCGGCGGGCCGCGGCGGCGGCGGCCGTCCTCGCGGCCGACGTCCTCGCCGGCGAACCCTTCACGCTGCTCCTCGCGACAGCGTTCCTCTTCGCGTTCGCGGCCGCCGCGCTGCCCGGGCGGCGGCTTCGCGCGGCGGGATGGGCGGGAGCCGCGTGCGCCGCCGCAATCGTCGCCTCCGGGATCCAGCTCGTGCCGATGTTCCTCTACCTTCCGGAGACCTTCCGCGCGCAGGTCCGGTTCCGGCTGCTCGCGACACTCCAGTGGTCGCTCTCGCCGGCGCGCCTCCTCGAGTGGATCGTGCCGTATCCCTTCGGCGATCCGACCCGGTTCGTCGCGTGGAAGACGTGGGGAGGCCGGTTCTTCGACGGCCGGCCGAGCGGCTATTTCGCAACACTCTTCAGCGGCGCGTTCGCGGCGGCCGCCATGTTCCTCCCGGCGGCGCGCTTCGACGACCGCCGCCTCGGCCGCGCGCTCCGGGTGATCTTCGCTTCGAGCGTCGTCGCCGCGTCCGCCGCCGTGTTCGTCCCGAAGCGGCTGCTTTCGCTCCCCACGCGCATCGCGCTGCGGTACCCGGAGAAATTCGTTCTCGCGGCCCTCCTCGTGATGGCGTTGTGGGCCGCGCGCGCCTGGGACGCGGCGCGGGCGGGCCGGCGCATCGCTCCGGTCCTCGCGGCGGTCGCCGCCGCTCTCGCGGCAATCGGGCTCGCCGCGGCGCGCTTTCCGGCGGCCGCCGCGCGCGCGATGCTCGCCTGGACCGGCGACGGCCGCGCGCCGGCCGCCGTCGTCGCCGGGGAGCTGCCGCGGGCGATCCTCTCCGGCTCGATGCACTGGGCGCTCGCCGCGGCCGCCGCGCTCCTCCTCGCGCGCTCGTCGGGGCGGCGGGCGTTCCTCGCCGCGGCGTTCCTGTGCATCGCCGCCGACCTCGCGCTCGCGACCCGGCGAATCGCGGCCACGGCGCCGGAGTCCGACGTGCTGGGCGCGCCTCCCGTGATCGCCGCGCTCCGGGCGCTCGACCCCCCCGCGGCGTACTCGTTCGTGCCCCAGGCGATGTATTTCCCGATTCCGGGCTCGCGCGACGCCGAGCGGGGCCGGCGCGGCGACCGTCCGCCGGAGATCGCCCTGCGCGCGTTCGCCGGCTCGCTCTGGGGGCGGCCCTCGGTCCTCAACAGCGATCCCGACGCTTCCGATCTCGCGCGCCACGCTTTCGTCCGCCGCGACCTCTTCGACGTCCTCGCGCGCTCGCCCGGGGACGTCGCGCGGTTCCTCGCCGGGTTCTCGATCCGCTGGATCGTTCGCTTTGCCCGACTCTCCTCCGCTCCCCGGCACCGTTCCCGCGGCGGAGGCCGGGGAGGTCGTCGTGGACGCGATCCCGGGCGCCGTCCCGCGCGTTTCGCTCGCCGCCGCGTGGAAGGGGCTCTCCACTCCGGCAGCGGCCGAGTCGGCAGTCCGGTCGGCCGAGTTCCCTCCGTCGACGGCGATCCTCGAGACGGGAAGGAACGCCGACGGGGCGGACTCCCCCGGTGCCATTCTCTCGTACGCGGAACGGGAGAATGGGTTCGACGCGAGCGTCGCCTGTCCCTCGGGGTGCTGGCTCCGCGTCACGCGCGGATACTGGAGCTTCCGCGACGTGCGGATCGACGGGGCGGCCGCGGCGGCCGTCCCCGAGCGGACCGCGCTTTCGGCGGTTCGCGTCCCTCCGGGCCGCCACCGCGTCGTCTGGAGGGAAAGGGTGCCCGGAGGAATCGGCGGACTGCTCGCGAGCGCCGCGGGCCTCGCGGCGATCGGGATCGCTCTCGCGAAGAGGACTCCCGCCTGAATTCAGTCCTTCTTCGTGCCTTTTTTCGCGGGCTTCTCCGACTTCGCGGACTTCTCCGCCTTCTTTTCCTTCGCTTCGCTTTTCTCGGCGGCTTCTCCCGAATCCCCGGCGGATTCCGGGCCCGACTTCTTCCCGGCGTAGTCGGTGACGTACCAGCCCGACCCCTTGAACTGGATCGCGGGCGCCGACATCAACTTCTTCAGCTTCCGCTGACCGCAGTGGGGACAGATCTTCAGCGGCTTCTCGCTGTAGCTCTGGATGACCTCCGTCTTCTGCCGGCAATGTTCGCAGCGGTATTCGTAGAGCGGCATCGAACGATCAACCCTGTCCTTCCGCGGCGCCGCCCCCCGACGGCGTGCGCCACTGCAGCTTCTTGACGGTGGGCTCGGGCTTGCGCCGGATGAGATCGTGGCAGAAGAAGAGGAACAGCAGGCGCGCGTTGGTCGCCGCATCGCCGGGCCCCTTCCGGCAGAGATCCACGAAGGGCGTCCTCCCGTCCACGAACGAGAGATAGGTCCGCTCGTCTGCCGAGAGGTCCCCGGGGGGAGCCGTGCCCTCGACGCGCTCGAGGAGCGTCCACGAGGCGCCGAGCTGCTTGACGAGCGCCTTCGGATTGGCGACCTTCATGATCCCTTCGCGGATCGCGAGGTCGATCGGGAGATCCATCTGGATCTTCTCCTCCGCGCGGAACCGTCCGACCTCGAACGTCACCTCGCCGGAATCCCAGTCGAAGATCGACCAGAGGATTCCCGAGACCTGGGCGAGCACGGCGGAGCTCATCTCCGGAGGCTCGAGCACGCCCATGTCGATCAGGACCTCTCCCTGGCGCTTGCCGCCGAAGACGATCCTCCGGCCCGACTCCTCGAGATCGGCCGCGGTGATCAGGCCCTTTCGAACGAGGAACGTGCCGAGGGTGTCGTCCATGTCGCTCGACGTCGCGAAGACGACCCTGCCCGCGTCGAGGAAGACCTTCTTGACGACGTCCGGCCGGCGCGCCGTGATGACACCGGGCACGCGATACCGATGGATGGTCGCGAGCACCTTCGGAAGAGGAGTCGCCGCGAGGTCCCCCCGGTACTGGAATTTCGAGCTCATGGTGGACGAGTGCGGATTCTATAAGATCCCGGCGTGCTCACCGTCGCCGAAGCGCTCGAGCGGATCGGCCGCGAGGTCCTCCCCCTGTCCGCGGAGAGGATCCCGCTCCCGGACGCGGAAGGAAGGGTGCTCGCCGAAGCCGTCGCGGCCGACGGCGAGTACCCCTCCTTCGACACGACGGCGATGGACGGCTACGCGGTCGCGGGCCCCGGGCCCGAGTGGAGGGATCGGCCGGGCACGATCGCCGCGGGCGACGCCCCGATGCCGCGGCTCGCGCCCGGCGAGGCGGCGCGGGTGATGACGGGCGCTCCCCTTCCGCCCGGCACGGACGCGGTCGTTCCCGTCGAGGACGCCGAGGTCTCCGGCGGGACGCTGCGGACCCGCGCGGCTCCCGAGCCCGGAGCGCACGTCCGGCGCCGCGGAGAGGTCTTTCGCGCCGGCGACATCCTCCTCGAGCCCCCGGTCCGGCTCTCGCCGGAAACGATCCTCCTCCTCGCGACGGCCGGCGCGGATCCGGTCGCCGTCGTCCGGAGGCCCGACGTCGTCGTCGCCGCCACGGGCGCCGAGCTCGTCGACGCCGGCGCGCCGATCTCCCCCGGGCGGATCCGGAACGGCAACGGCCCCGCTCTCGGGGCCGCGCTCTCGCGCCGCGGGATCCGGGCCCGCCGGACGCCCGCCGTCCCGGACGATCTCGGCGCCCTGGCCGCGTTCTTCGAAGGCGCCGGCGGTGCGGATCTCGTGCTCACGACGGGCGGCGTTTCGGCCGGGGATTTCGATCGCACGCCGGAGGCGGCCGAGCGGGCGGGGTTCCGAATCCTCTTCCACCGGGTGGCCGTCAAACCGGGAATGCCGATCGCCTTCGGCCGGCGGGAAGGGACGTTCTGGTTCGGGCTCCCCGGAAATCCGGTTTCGGCGCTCACGACGTTCGCGGTCTTCGTCGAGGCCGCGCTCGACCGCTTCGAAGGCATCCTCCGGGAGCGGTACGTCGTCGCGCGGCTCGCCACACCGGTGCGCTCGAAGGCGGGGCGCGAGATCTATCGCGACGCCGTGCTCAAGTCGGTCGAGGGAAGTCTCGTCGTCGAGCCGCTCGTCTCGCGGGGAAGCCACGACGTCCGGGTGCAGGCGCGCCGGAACGCTCTTCTCGTCCTGCCTGCCGTCGGCGGCGAATGGAGAAGCGGCGAGTCCCTGCGCTGCCTCCCCCTCGCGCCGTGGAGCGCCGCTTCCGGGGATTTCCCCCTTTCCTGAATCCCTTCGTGAAGACGCTCCGCCGGGGGCGCGCCGCGTGCAACAATCGGCTCGAGGGGGATTCGTGGCGCGTGCCGTCGTGACCGGAATGGGATGCGTCTCGCCGAACGGGCTCGGGCGCGAGAGCTTCGCGCAAGCCCTTCGGGCGGGACGGTCCGGCATCGGAAAGGTCTCGCTCTTCGATCCGGAAGGTCTTCCGGTCACGATCGCCGCCGAGGTGAAGGGTTTCGATCCGACCGACTACCTGCCCGCCAAAGAAGTCGCGCGGCTTTCCCGGGCCGTTCCGATGGCGATCGCCGCGTCGGCCGAAGCGCTGGAGGACGCCGGCATCGACGCGGGCCGCATGACGCTCGAGCAGGCCCGGGAGCTGAACGTCCTCCTCGGGACGGGCGGAGGAGCGATCGAGTTCGCCGAACGGATGTACCACCTCTACTACACGGGGCAGCAGCGGAAGGCGTCGGCGCACACGATCTCGACCGGAACGATCGGAACGATGTCGTCCGAGCTCTCGATGCGTTTCGGACTGCGCGGCGCCTCGCACGTGATCACGACCGGCTGCGCCTCGTCCACCGACGCGCTCGGCTACGCGTTTCGCGCGATCAAGCACGACGAAGCGTCGATCTTCCTCGTCGGGGGCGTCGACGCGACGATCGTCCGCGGAATCATGGAAGGCTTCATCCTGATGCGCGTCGTCTCGACCCGGCGCGACGACCGGCCGCGGGAAGCCTCGCGCCCGTTCTCGGCCGACCGGGACGGATTCGTGCTCGGCGAAGGCTCGTGGATGTTCGTCGTCGAGGACCTCGACCGCGCGCGGGCGAGAGGGGCACGCGTCTACGGAGAGATCCGCGGCTACGGCGCGACCTGCGACGCCCACCACCGGATCCGGCTCGACGAGTCGGGAGAGGAGCCGGCCCGCGCGATGCGCCTCGCGCTCCGCGAGGCGGCGCTCTCGCCGCGGGACATCGGTTATCTCGCCTACCACGGAACCTCGACGGAGCTGAACGACCGCGTCGAGACGCGCGCCGTCAAGAAGGCGTTCGGCGACGCCGCCCTCCAAGTCCCGGGCTCGTCGGTCAAGTCGATGATCGGGCACCCGCAGGGGGCCTGCGGCGCCGCGGGGGTCGCGGCGACGCTCCTCGGAATGCGCGACGGGTTCCTGCCGCCGACGATCAATCTCGGAGTCCCGGACCCCGACTGCGACCTCGACTACGTGCCCAATGCCGCGCGCGAAGCGAGCTTCGACGCGGCGCTCTGCAACTGCATCGCATTCGGGTCGAAGAACTCGGCGCTCGTCGTCGGGCGCGTGTCGTGAGCTTCCTCGTCCCGGAGCGGCGCCCGCAGCGCGAGATGCTCGACGGCGCCGGCGTTCCGGCCGAGGAAATCGAGCGATCGCTCGCTGACATCCGCTGGATCAACCGGTTCTGGGGAGGGCACCGGGTCGCGCGCTCGGCCGTCCTCGGCGCGATCGTGGCGGCGGCGCGCCCCCAGACGCTGCTCGACCTCGGCTCGGGCTCGACCGACGTCCCGATCGTCCTCGCGCGGAAGGCGGCGCGCCTCGGCGTGCGGCTCGACGTCTGCTCGCTCGACGTCCAGGTTGCGCACCTCGCGGCCGCGCGGCGGCTCTTCGGCGCCGCCGCCCCGCCGCTCGTCGCCGGAGACGCGAAGAACACGCCGTTTTCCGACGGCAGCTTCGACTGGGTGATCTCGGCCCAGTTCTTCCATCACTTCTCGCCGGAGGAGAACGTCGGCATCCTGCGCGAAATGGCGCGGCTCGCGCGGCTCGGCCTCTTCGTGCTCGACCTCCGGCGCCATGCGGTCGCCCGGCTCGCGGTGATGGGCCTCGGCCCGGTCTTCTTCCGGAGCGGAATCACCCTTGCCGACGCGCGGATGTCCGTCGAACAGGCCTACACGCCCGGCGAGGTCGGCGACATCGCGCGCCGCGCCGGACTCTCGGCAATCGCGGTGCGCGCCGCGCCGCCGTTCCGGCTCGTGCTTTCGGCCCGGCCGTGAGGGCGGAGTTCGACGTCGCGATCGTCGGGGCGGGGCCGGCCGGCGCCTCGGCCGCGATCGAGCTCGCCCGGCGGGGATGGTCCGTGCTGCTCCTCGAAAAGGAGCGCTTTCCGCGCGACAAGGTGTGCGGAGAGTTCCTCTCCCCCGAAGCGATGGACGACATCGCCCGCTGGGGCGCCGCCGCCCGGCTCGCGGCCGAGCCGGTCGAACGGATCGACCGCGGGACCTTTTTCCTCGCGCCCGGCCGGACGGTCGATTTTCCGCTCCCCCGGCCCGCCCTCGGCGTCTCGCGGCGGCTGCTCGACACCGTGCTCGCGGCCGAGGCGGAGTCGTCGGGCGCGCACGTGCGATATGGAAGCGAGGTGGAACGCATCGAGGGCTCGCCCGCGGACGGGTTCTCGATCTCCGTCGCGGGAGAAGGGACGGCCACCGCGCGCGCGGTGCTCGCCGCCTGGGGCAGATGGAGCCCTCTCGACCGGGCGTTCGGGCGGGGTTTCGCCTCCCGCACGCGCGGGCGCTGGTTCGGATGGAGCCGGCACGACGCCGGCGATTCGTCGCACCTCGCCGGCCGCATCCATCTCCATTTCTTCCGCGGCGGCTACTGCGGTCTCTCGCGCGTGGAAGGCGGGGTCGTGAATTTCGCGGGAGTCGTCGCCGAGAAGGAGCTCCGCCGCCGGCTCGGAGCGGCCCCCGAGGGAGGCGGCGGCTGGGAGCGCTTCCTCGCCGCCCTCGTCGATTCCGAGCCGCGCCTGAGGGAAGATCTCGCGCCGCTCGCCCCCGTGCGCGAGGTGCTCGGGACCTCCGCCGTGTTCTTCGAGCGGCACTCCCCCGTTTTCCGCGGAATTCTCGCGATCGGAGACGCGGCCGGCATCCGCGATCCGTTCACGGGCGACGGCCAGGCGACCGCGATCCGCGCGGGCGTGGGGGCGGCGCGCACGGCGGACTCGTTCCTCCGCGGCGAGATCGCACCGGACGCGCTCGAGAGGGCCCACCGCGCGACGTGGGAACGCGCCTTCCGCGCGCCGTTCACGTGGGACGGGATCTTCCGAAAGGCGCTCTTCTCCCCGATCGCGCGCCGCCTCCTCGTCCCGATTGCGCTGCCTCTCGTCCGCGCGGGAATCGAGCGGACGCGGGTGCGCCTCGCCGCCGAGTAATACATGGTTTCCGGGCTGTGGAAGCCCACCGAAGCGTCAGCGAGGGCGGACGAGTCCACCGAAGCTTCAGGGAAGGCGGAAGGCGCCCGCCACCCTTCAAAGAGCTCGTGCCGCGATCGACGCGGTTTCACTGCGGGAATTTTTCCGAGGCCGAGTTCCGGATTCCAGAGGGGCCTTGGGGGAAGCATCCCCCAGGTCAGACGTTCAACCCGGCGGTTCGGCGGATTCCACGTTCTCGGGGAGTGGGATCATCCCGGGCTCCAGAGAGGGCTTGGGGGAAGCATCCCCCAGGTCAGATGTTCAGCCCGGCGGTTCGGTCGCCGGCGCCCCTTGGCGAAGGCGACCGATCTGCGCCGTCTCGTCCGCCGAAGCTTCAGCGAAGGTGGACGAGTCCGCCGAAGCTTCAGCGAAGGTGGAAGGCGCCCGCCGGGGCGAGCCGGGCGGGCGGGCGTCTGCGCCGGACGCTCGAGCGAGGCGCAAACGAGACCGTGAAAGATGCCCCGGCGGTCAGCGCCGAGCGGTCAAGGCGCCGTCCGGAATGATGCGACCGCCCGGCGGCGCCGGCGTCCGGCGTCAGATGCCCGAACGCTGCCGGCTCGCCTCCGCTATCCCGCGAACCTGCCGGCTGCGCGAGCGATCACCATTCTTCGTCGGCCTCTTCCTTCTTCTCCGCCCCGCGCGCCGCGGCGTCCGCGACGTCCTGGTCATCCGCCTCGCGAAGGTCCTCCGGAAGATCCGATTCCGCCTGGCGCGCGAGCGCCTCGGCGTCGTGGCCCGCGCCCCATTCCTGCAGGCTCTCGGTGTACTTCTCGTCGGATTTCCAGTCGCCCTCGCCCAAGACGCCCGTCGACGGGGCGGCCGGACGCGGCGCCGTCGCCTTCTTCGGTGCGGCGGCCTTCGCGGGTGCGGCTTTCTTCAGAGCCGTTCGTTTCACGATCTTCTTCGGAGCGGCCCTTTTCACGGTCTTCTTCGGAGCGGCCCTTTTCACGGTCTTCTTCGGAGCGGCCCTTTTCACGGTCTTCTTCGGAGCGGCCCTTTTCGCGCTCCTCTTCGGAGCGGCCTTTTTCGCCGAGAGACGTGCGGCCGGTTTGGCCGCCTTCCTCGCGGGCTTGCGCGACGCGGATTTCCGGCCGGTCGATTTCGCGCGGGACGTTCTCTTCTTCGCCGAGCTCCGCGCCTTCCCCGCGCTCCTCGATGCCTTCTTCGCCGGACGTTTCGCCTTCTTCTTCGTCGCCATTTCTTCTCCTCTCCGGGACGATGCTCCCGGTTCCTATAATCATATATGTGGACCCCGGGCGCATCGCCGTACGCGCCGACCCGCGCGCGCTCCGGATCGAGATCGCTCCGCCGATCTCCTCGCCGAAACTCCGCCGGCGGCTGATCGCCGCCGGACTGCTCCTCGCGGCCGGAACGATCCTGGGAGCGATCCGGCTGGGGCTCGAGTGGCGTCAGGTCGCCGGCGGGCGAGAGACCCTGCCGCCGATCGTCCTCGCGCTCCTGTCCGCGGCCGTCCTCGTCGGCGCACCCGGCGCTCTGTTCGGTCTGATCGCGCTGTTCTTCGCCGAAGAGACGATCGAGATCGCCGACGGCGCGATCCGCCGCGAAATCGCCGTATTCGGGGGCGCCCGGCAGCGAACGCTGCCGCGAGGCGCCGCGACGCGTCTCCTCTGGACGACGCGCCCGGTCCCCCCGTGGTGGACCTGGACGTTCCGCCGCCTGGCGCTCGTCCACGGACGGGAACGGCTCGGGATCGGCGCGACGCTCGGAACCGCGGAGAAGGAAACGCTCGAAGGAATCGTGCGCCGCGCGATCGAATAGAATCAAGGGGATGAGCGCGATCAAGGCCGTCCTCAAGACGGAGCCCTCCGAATACTCCTTCGACCAGCTCGAGAAGGACCGGGTGACGCTCTGGTCGGGGATCCACAACTTCGCGGCGCTCCGAAACCTCGAGCAGTTGAAGATCGGGGACGCCGTCGCGATCTACCACACCGGCGCCGAGCGGGCTGCCGTCGGCGTCGCGATCGTCACGAAGCCGGCGCACCGCCCGCGCGGGGAGCCGAATCCGAAGTTCCTCGCGATCGAAGTCCGGGCCGGACGCCGGTTCCCGAGGCCGGTTCCTCTCGACGTCCTCAAGGAGGACTCCGCCTTCGCCGAGAGCCCGCTCGTGACCATGGGGCGGCTCTCGGTCGTCCCCCTCACGCCGCAGCAGTCCGACCGCATGGCGGCGCTTGCCGGCCGCCGGCGGGAGACGGCGGGCGCGTGAGCCACCTCACCACGACGGAGCTCACCGGGTACGACCTGCCCGAATCGGTGCGCCGGGGAATCGACGACGCCGGATTCCGGTTCGCGACGCCGATCCAGGAAAAAGTCCTCCCGCTCGCGCTCGCCGGCCGCGACGTGGCAGGCCAGGCCCAGACCGGGACGGGCAAGACCGCGGCGTTCCTGATCTCGGCGATGACCCGGCTCCTGCGGCGCCCCGCTCCCGATCCGCGCCGCGGCCCGCGTCTCCTCGCGGTCGCTCCGACCCGCGAGCTCGCCCAGCAGATCCGCGACGACGCCGAGAAGCTCGGCGTCCACACCGGTCTCTCGATCCTCGCGGTCTTCGGCGGCGTCGACTACCGCAAGCAGCGGGATGCGCTCCGCCGGCATCCGGACATCCTGATCGGCACCCCCGGGCGTCTGCTCGACTACGAGGGCCAGGGAGCGACGTCGTTCCGCGACGTCGAGGTCCTCGTCATCGACGAGGCGGACCGGATGTTCGACATGGGGTTCATCCGCGATCTCCGGAAGATCTTCCGCAAGTGCCCTCCGTACGACCGGCGGCAGTCGATGCTGTTCTCGGCGACGCTCTCCCCTCGCGTCATGGAGCTCGCCTACGAGCACATGAACGACGCGGTCCGGGTCGAGATCGAACCGGAGCGGATCACCGCGCGCGGCATCCGCGAGCGGCTCTACCACGTGCCGACGCACGAGAAACTGCCGCTCCTGCTCGGGCTCCTCGAACGGGACCGCTGGGAGCGCACCCTGATCTTCGTCAATCGCAAGACGACGGCGGGCGATCTCGTCGCGGCGCTCTCCGCCAACGGCTATCCGGTTTGCGCGCTTGCCGGCAACGTGAAGCAGCAGCGGAGGATGCGGATCCTGCAGGACTTCAAGGAGGGGAAGGCGTCGACGCTGATCGCGACCGACGTCGCCTCGCGCGGCCTGCACATCGAGGGCGTCACGCACGTCATCAACTACGACCTTCCGCAGGATGCCGAAGACTACGTGCACCGGATCGGCCGGACCGCCCGCGCCGGGGCCGAGGGAGACGCGATTTCGTTCGCCGACGAGGAGTACGTCTTCTCGCTCGACGCGATCGAGAAGCTGATCGGCCGGGGGATTCCGGCCGAGGTCGCCGACCCGGCGCTGTACAGGCACCCGGAGATCCGGACGCGGATGACGCGCCCCCATCGTCCGGCCGCGCCCCGCGGTGGGCCGAGGGGCCCGCATCGCCCGTCCCCGTCGCGCGCGCCGCACCCGCGCGCTCCGCGTACGGCTTCGGCCTCCCCGTCCGAAGGGTCGCCCGCCGACGGAGCGATGGGCTACGGGCGATCGAAGAGGAAGGTCCGGCGCTAGTCAGGGCGCCAACGCGCCCGTCAGAATGTCATCCGGTCCCGAGTCGAAGGTCCCGGGACTTTGGAACTTCGACTTTCGATCTTCGACCTGCGACCTTCGACTGTCGGACTCGAAACTGCCGGCGTTCAGGCCGGCGGGTTCGACGGGCGGCGCGACGCGCGCGAGGTCACCCGGTTGCGGCCTTCTTTCTTCGAGGCGTAGAGCGCCTCGTCGGCCGAGCGGTACAGCGCCTGCGTGTCGAAGCCGATCTCCCCTCCCAGGCTGGAAACCCCGGCGGAGACCGTGACGGCCAGCTCGCCGGCGGTGGTCGGCACCGGCGCCCCGGAAACGAGGGCCCGGGTCCGCTCGGCGACCGCCGACGCGCCCTCGGCGCCCGTGCGCGTGAGGATCAGGGCAAACTCCTCGCCGCCGATGCGCGCCACGGTGTCGCCCGCGCGGCAGGACTCGCGGAGGCGTCGTCCGATCTCGCGGAGGACCTCGTCTCCGACGTCGTGCCCGAAACGGTCGTTCACCTTCTTGAACTCGTCGACGTCGAGGAGGACGAGCGAAAGCGCGTCGGCGTACCTCTTCGCGCCGAGCGACTCCCGTTCGAGGTTCGCGTCGAAGGAGCGGCGGTTCGGAAGACCGGTCAGCGGGTCCGTCGCCGCGAGCCGCGCGAGCTCCCGATTCTTTTCCTCGAGCTCGGCCTGGAGGCGGCGGAGCGTCAGACCCCCGTGCAGCCGGGCGAGGAGCTCGGCGACGTCGACCGGCTTGACGAGATAGTCGTCCGCCCCGAGTTCGATCCCTTCGGCCCGCATCGGCCCTTCGCCCCGGGCCGACGCGATGATGACGAGGACCCGCGCGAGCGCCGGGTCGCCCTTGATCGCCCGCGTGAGCGCGCCGCCGTCCAGGATCGGCAGCACCCAGTCGAGGAGGACGGCGTCGGGGAGGCATTTCCGGATCAGGACGAGGCCCGCGGCGCCGTCGGCGGCCGACTGCACCTCGTATCCGCCGCACGCGAGGGCGCCGACCAGGACCTCCCGGTAGTTCGGATCGTCTTCGACGACGACCACTCTTCCCCGCATCGCGTTGACCGGCATCGGGCTGACTCGACGCGAACTCTACACCCGCCGCCGAATTCGCCGCGGTCCGGCCTCCGGGTTTCGTAGAATGCCGGGATCGACAAGGAGAACCGACCGATGAAGAGTTCCGCCCGGATCCTGCTCGCCGCCGCTCTCGCCGCCGCCCTTCCGCTCGCCGCCGCGGAGGATCCGTTCGCGGGGTTCGTCCCGCGGGCGCTCGGACCCGCGATGACCGGCGGCCGGGTCGTCGCCTTCGCCGTCGATCCGCAGGACCCCGATCGTTTCTACGCCGGCCTCGCCTCGGGCGGCGTGTGGAAGACGGTCAACGACGGGGTGACGTGGACGCCGGTTTTCGAGCACGAGCCGGTCTATTCGATCGGCGCCCTCGCGATCGACCCGAAGGACCCTGCCGTGATCTGGGCGGGAACGGGAGAAGGCAACAGCACCCGGAGCGTCTCCTGGGGAGACGGGATCTACAAGTCCGTCGACGGCGGGAAGAGCTGGAAGAACGTCGGGCTGAAGGATTCCGAGCGGATCGGGCGGATCGCGATCGATCCGCGGGATTCGAACGTCGTCTACGTCGCGGCCGAAGGCTCGCTCTGGGGGCCGACGCCGGAGCGCGGCGTCTACAAGACCGACGATGGCGGAAAAACCTGGAAGAACGTCCTCTTCGTCTCGAATCACACCGGCGCGGCCGACGTCGCGATCGACCCCGAGCATCCCGACGTCGTCTACGCCTCCGCCTACCAGCGCGAACGGCGCGTCTGGTCCTTCATCGGCGGCGGCCCGGAGAGCGCGATCTGGAAATCCACCGACGCGGGAAAGAGCTGGAACAAGATCATGAACGGCATTCCGAAGCGGGACCTCGGCCGCATCGGCCTGTCCATCTCCCCGGCGGACCCGCGCGTCGTCTACGCGACCGTCGAGGCGTCGGAGAAGAAGGGGGGCGTCTTCCGGTCCCTCGACGCCGGCGCCACGTGGGAGAAGCGCAACGACCTGAACCCGACCCCCTGGTACTACAGTCAGATCACGGCGGACCCGAAGGCGCCCGGACGCGTCTACGTGGTCGGCGAGGGGATGTTCGTCTCCGATGACGGCGGCAAGACGTTCCGGCACCTGAACGAGAAAGCCAAGCACGGCGACACGCACGTCGTCTGGATCGACCCCGACCGCACCGACCACCTGCGCGCCGGGTGCGACGGCGGCATCTACGAGTCCTACGACGGCGGCGAAACCTGGCGCTTCACCGCGAACATGCCGGTCACGCAGTTCTATCGGGTCGCATTCGATCACCGGAAACCGCACTACTTCGTCTACGGCGGCACCCAGGACAACAACACCGTCGGGGGGCCGTCCGCGACCGACAGCACGTCCGGAATCGTCAACGCCGACTGGTACGTGACCGTCGGCGGCGACGGGTTCTTCGCGCAGGTCGACCCGAAGGACCCGACGACCGTGTACAGCGAGTCGCAGTACGGCGGTCTCGTGCGCTTCGACACGCGGACCGGCGGCAGGATCGGCATCGTGCCCCAGCCCGCGCCGGGCGAGGAGGCCTACCGCTGGAACTGGGACGCGCCGATCATCGTCTCTCCCCACGACCACCGCACGATCTACTTCGGCGCGAACTACCTCTTCCGCAGCCCCGACCGCGGAGATTCGTGGGAGCGCCTCGGGCCCGACCTCACGCGGCGGATCGACCGCGACACGCTGCCGATGATGGGCCGGTTCTGGGGACGCAACGCCGTCGCGAAGAACGAGGGGATCTCCTACTACGGCAGCATCACGGCGATCGCCGAGTCGCCGCGCAAGGCCGGCCGGCTCTGGGTCGGGACCGACGACGGCCGAATCCAGACGACCGACGACGGCGGCGCGCACTGGAGAGCGATCGACAGGTTCCCCGGCGTCCCCGACATGACCTACGTCTCGCGCGTGACGCCTTCCGCGCACGCGGACGACGTCGTCTACGCGGCGTTCGACGGCCACAAGAACCGCGATTTCGCGCCGCATCTCCTCCGGAGCGCCGACGACGGACGCACCTGGAAAGGGATCGAGGGCGATCTTCCGAAGACGTCGCCGGTCTACGTCGTCACCGAGGACCCCTTCGACGCCGACCTGCTGTACGCGGGAACCGAGTTCGGCGCGTTCTTCACCCGCGACGGCGGCGGCCACTGGACGAAGCTCCCGAACCTGCCGACGATCGCCGTGAAGGACATCGCCGTTCAGCCCGACACGCACGACCTGATCCTCGCGACGTTCGGGCGCGGTTTCTACGTCTACGACGATTTCTCGCCGGTCGAGAAGCTCCCCGCAGCGACCCTGTCGGAACGCGCGGCGCTCGTCGACGCCGCCGACGCACGGCTCTATCTCCCGAGCCGGCCGCGCGGAGCGTTCCCGAAAGGAGATCAGGGAGACGATTTCTATTACGCCGAGAACCCGCCCTACGGGGCCGTGTTCACGTACTACCTGAAGGACGAGCTCGAAAACGCCGCCGACAAACGGCGCAAGGACGCCGAGAAGCGGCTCGACGAGGCGGCCGGGGCCGGGAAGAAGGAGGACGGACGAGCCGGGAAGAAGAAAGGGGAGCGGAAGGAAACTTCCGCCATGAGCCTCGAGGACGCGATCCGGGCGGCGAATCCGCGGACCTCCGCGGAGATCGAAGAGCCGGAAAAGCCGGCCGCCCTCCTCACCGTGACGGACGAATCGGGGCGCGCCGTGCGCACGATCGAAGGGCCGGCCACGGCCGGCTTCCACCGGGTCGTCTGGGACATGCGGATGCCGCCGCCGTATCGCCGGCCCGGTCCGTCGAACGAGGAATGGAACCCGCCGCCCAGAGGTCCGCTCGTCCTTCCCGGAACCTACTCCGTCGCCCTCGCGCTTCGCGTCGACGAGAAGACCGAGCCGCTTGCCGGCCGCAGGACGTTCGCGGTGCGGACGGACGCCGACGCGGCGCTCTCGACCGCCGACCGCGAGGCCCTTCACCAGGCGCTCTCCCGTCTTCGCCCGCTCCAGAACGCCACGTGGGGAATCGTCCAGTCGGTCGAGCAGGCGTGGAGCGACCTCGAGAAGGTCCCCGCCGCGATCGAGGACACGCCGGGCGCGTCCGCCGCGCTCTTCGACCGCTACCGCGCGGTGCGGAGCCGGCTCGGAGGGATCCGGCGCGCCCTTCGCGGCGACCCGAAGCTCGCTTCGCTCAATCCTCCGCCGGCGATCGCGGACCGCGTCGACCAGGTCGCGGACGATCTCCGGTTCGCGACCGCGGCGCCGACGAAGACCGACCTCGACCAGATGACGGTCGCCGCGAAGCTCCTTTCGGAGCAGATCTCGGCGTTTTCGGATTGGCGCGCGAAGGACCTCGCCGCCCTCGACCGGGAGCTCGACGAGGCGGGCGCGCCGTGGACACCCGGGCGGACTCCGGCAATCGGCAGGTAGCGGGGTCCTCACCGGCGGATCATGTGCCGGGGCTCCGTGAACGCGCGGAACACGAGAGCGTGCGGCGCGTCGAACCTGCGCGTCAGCACGACCTCGCGATCTTCGACTTCGACTGATGTCGGTGCGGACTCAGCTCTTTCGGCGTCCGGCACGGCCAGGCTCCCTCTCCTCCTTCTGAGGCTCCTCTAGACAAAAATCCAGACGGTCGAAACTCTCTTCCCAGAACCGCCGGTACGGCTCGACCCAGTCGGCGACGTCGCGGAGAGGCCTCGCCTGCAGCCGGCACGGCCGCCACTGCGCGTCACGCCCGCGCGCGATCAGGCCCGCCTGCTCGAGCACCTTCAGGTGCCTCGATACCGGGGGAGCGAGATCGCGAACGGCTCGGCGAGCTCGCCCACGGTCGCCTCGCCGGTTGTGCGGCGCGCGAGGATCGCGCGCCGAGTCGGGTCCGACAAGGCGGCGAACGTGGCGGTCAGCGAGTCCGCAGCCACCGTTCCCCCGCCTCCCTATCCGTCAAGCGAATTTTCGACGAGGCGTCCGCGCTGCGAAGTCAGGGCACCCGTGGGTTCAACCGGACGATCGCGGCATTAAGAGACGCCGCGAACAGAACCCAGGCCGCATACGGCAGGAACAATCCGGCGGCGGCAGCCGAAAACGGGCGCGCAGAGACGATGAACGCGACGATCGCCGCGAGGAGCACGACGATGTCGACGAGCGCCGCGGCGGGGAGATGGCGGCCGAAGAAGAGCCATGACCACGCGGCGTTGGCCGCAAGCTGGAAACCCCATATCCCGAGCGGAAGGAGCGCGCCGGCCCTGTCGGGGCGCCACACGAGCCATCCCGCGAAGGCGACCCCGAGATAGAGAAGCGACCAGACGGGAGCGAAGAGCCAGCCGGGCGGAGTCCACGAAGGTTTGACGAGCGCCGCGTACCACGCGCCCGGCCGGAAGCGGCCCGCGATGAACGCCGTGACGGCGACCGCCACGAGGAACGGAACCAGTCCGATCCACCGGGTGCTCACCGACCGGTCTCCCGGCGGAGCGTCCGGCTCTCCGCGAGAAACGACGCGAACCGGGCCGCGCCGGTCACGGTTTGGGCGGGGAGGAACCGGAATCGGGAGAATGCTCGCCACTTTCCCCCGCCGCCCCGATCGAGAAGAGGACCGGGACGAAAATCTGCGCGACATCGGGACGGACGAGGACGACCCGGAATTCGCCGAAATCCGGGGCGAGACGCCACGTGCCCGCGTACAGGCCGGAGAAGCGTTCCATCGCGGCCGCGCGTCCCCAGACCGGCGTTCCCCGGGTGATCCAGAGAAAACCCGGCGAATCGGGCAGCAGCGCCTCGACCGCTTTGGCGTCGTGGGCATTCTGGGCGGCGACGAACCTCTCGAAGGTCCCTCGAAGCTCCTCATCCGGCGTGCCCGCGAAGGCGACGGCCGACGCGAGAAGCCCCAGTGCGAGGAAAACGACCCGGTTTCGTTTCATTTCGTCCTTCTCCGTCCTTCACGAGCCCGGCGGCGGCGCCTCCGCGGAATCGACATCCTCCGCCGACCGGCGTGTCCCCAGATCCCGCAGCAGGCCGTCGCGAATGTCGTAGATCCAGCCGTGCACCGAAAGCTCCTCCCCGCGCGCCCAGGCGTCGCGGACGATCGTCGTCCGCCCGACGTTCTCCATCTGCGCGAGGACGTTCAGCTCGCACAGCCGCTCGTGTCTTTGCGCTTCGGCGCCGAGCGCGTCGACTTCCTTCCGATGTCGCGCATGCACGTCCTGGATGCGTCTCAGCCAGTTGTCGATCAGCCCCAGACGGTCGTCGCGGAGCGCGGCGAGGACGCCGCCGCAGCCGTAGTGGCCGCAGACGATGACGTGCCGGACCCGCAGAACTTCGACCGCGAACTGGATCGTCGCCAGACAGTTGAAATCGGTGTGCGAGACGAGGTTGGCGACGTTGCGGTGAACGAACATCTCGCCCGGGAGGAGGCCCACGATCTGGTTCGCGGGGACCCGGCTGTCGGAGCAGCCGATCCAGAGGTACCGCGGCCGCTGCTGGCGCGCGAGGCGCGCGAAGAACTCGGGGTCGCGGCGCGTCATCTCCGCCGCCCAGGCGTGGTTGTTTTCGAAGAGCTCGTCGATGTCGCTCATGGATCGGGCGATTCTACCGTCCGACGCCGCGGCCGATCGCGGCGCGAATGTCCTCGAGATGCTGCTCCGCGTGGTCGCACTCGTCCCGAAGGACCTGCCCGACGGTGCGGCGCTCGACGGCGGCCGATCCACGAAGCCGGACGACGCGCCGCATCGCGTCCGGAGAGCCTCGAAGGACGGCCGAAAGATGGACGCAGAGGGCGTCGAGCAGGCGGAGCGCCGCATCGACCGGCAGCCGGCCGTAGCCGAGCCGCTTCATCCAGGCGTCGTCGGGCACGAGCCACGACCAGTCGTACTCCGCGCCGGGGCTTCCGACCGCCGCGAGAACGATCGACGCGGCGACGAGATTCGCCTCGACGACATGGTGAACGTACTCGGAGATCGCGCGTCCGTCGCGCCCTCCACGGCGCGCAAGGTCCCGGCGCGACATTCCGGCGGTCGCCCGCCGGAGCCTTCCCGGAATCGCCGCCCACCGGGCAAGCGTCGGAGTCCGGGTCTTCGCGTTCCGTCGGGCAGTCACGCGTCCTCCGCCTCGCCGTAGCGCTCGGGCGCGTAGCGCGAGGCGAGGAGGCCCGTCGCCCGGGCCGGATCGATCTCGCAGACGAGGACGCCTTCCTCCCCGTACGGCAGGTAAGCCCGGCATTCACCGGACGGGTCGATCAAGGCGGTCGCGGATTCCGGAAACCGAAGCGCGTAGTTGACGCTCGCGAAATACATGGTGTTCTCGATCGACCGCATCGTCATCGCCCTCTCGTAATAGGGAGCGGCCGGGTCGCCCCAATTCGTCAGCCGCACGCCTTCCCGGTCGCTTCCCGTCAGCTGCGGGTGGAACAAGACCTTCGCTCCGCGCGCCGCCGCCCACCGGACCGTCTCCGGATATCGCCATCCCTCGTGGCAGATCGCGATGCCGAACTTCAAGCCGGCGATTTCGAAGATCCGGCGGCCGCTTCCCGGTACGTAGAAGGAGTCCTCCGTCGGATCGAGCTGGTTCTTGCTCTGGAAGCCGGTGACCTCGCCGCAAGCGTCGATCACGACCGCGGCGATCTGGCGGCACTCGGGGACGATCCGCTCGATCCCCAGGATCACTGCGATGCGGCGCGAGCGCGCGAGCTCGCGCGCCGATTCGACGGCGCGTTCCTGCTCCGCGGCGCCGTACGGAGGCACGTCGAAGCCCTGTCCGCGCAATCCCGGGAGATAAGCTTCGGGAAAGCAGACGATCCCGGCGCCGCGCGCGGCCGCTTCCGCGGCGAACCTCTCGACCCGCTCGATTCCGTCGTCGAACGACGAGGCCGGCCGCGGCGAGGCGAGCGCGATGATCATTCCGACGAAGGCTTTCTCAGCGCGGGGTCTTCAACTCGACGAGGACGAGCCGGATCGTCGTCGTTCCGACGTTTTCCGCCCAGTGCGTGACCGGCTCGCGGTAGATCGTGTCTCCCGCGTGGAGCTCCGTTTCGCTGACAGCGCCGGCCGCGGAGTGGTTCCTCACTTTCCCGCCCTCGACGACATAGACGATGCTCGCCGGATGCGAATGCATCTTCTCCTTCTCGCCCGGCGCGAGCGTCGCCTCGAATACCCGGACGCGATCGTTGTCGAGCGTGACGTGGATCGTCCGGGCGTTGACGACCGCGGCGTCCTGCGCGCGGGCGGCGGGCGTCGTTGCCAGCAGCCCGGCCGCCGCGGCGATTCCCGCGAACACTCCGATTTTCCTCATTGCTCTCCTTCCCGTCCTTCTCGTTCGCCCGCCGATCCTGCGCTCCCGAGCGCCTCTCCGGGCTCCCGATCCGCCAGGATCGAAAGGTAAGCCTTCCAGGGTCCGACCTCCGCGCGATAGACCTTCGCCATCGTCCGGACGATCTGTCCGATGTGGTCGAAATCGTGAACGGTCCACGTCGCGAGGAGCTGACTCAGCGTCACGGTTCCGAACACCGGGTGCGTCCCGGTTCGCCCGAGATCCGCCGCGGTCAGCTTCAGCTCGCGGAGCGCCGCGAGACTCTCGCGACGCGCGGCTTCGAACCGGTCGAGAAGGTCCGGGAGCGTCGCTCCCCGGCTCTCGGCGAACTGCGCTTCGCGGTCGAACGGATCGAACGGCCGGCTCTCCCCCGAGAGGATGTGCCGCGTCCGCGGGATCCAGTCGGTGCGCTCGCCGTGAATGAGATGTCCGAGGACGTCGAGCGGGGACCACGTTCCCGGCCCTTCCGTCGCCCTCGTCCAGCGATCGGGAAGGCCTTCGAGGATCGCGCGGAGCGCGGCGGGAGTCCTCTCGAGCGCGGCGATCGCTTCGTCCAGGTCGAATTCCGTCTCCGGCACGGGAGGATTCTACGCGGAGCGACCGGGGCGGCGCCGCGCCAGCACCGAGGCCGCCGCCCAGGCGCCGAAGAAGGCCGGGATCCCGGTCACGACGGGAAAAACGACGAGCGCCAGCGGCGCGAGCGGGCTTCGATGGCCGGACACGATGCGCGCGTGCAGGTTGATCCACGCGGCGAGGCCGAACGCGCCCAGAGCGACCCCGACCGCGACGTGAAACGCGGCCCGCCGGGGCTCCCGGCGCCTCCCCGCAGCCTCGTGAGCCAGGTGCGCCCCGAGCAGGGCGAAACTGACGACCCAGGCCGAGAGTCGCCAGAACTGGCGCATCTCGCTGCCGGCGGAAATTCGGGCGAACTCTGCGAAGGCGATGCCGACCAGAGCGTATCCGGCCGCGACGAGCGCCGCCGCCGGGATCCATCTCTCTCTGGGGCCACTGTCGTCCATCGCGGGCGTGACGTCGAGTGTAACTCCGGTGACGAGCCGCTGCGGGTCATCAGGCGTTCGGATCAACGGGCGCCGAGCGTCCGGGATGTTAAGGTGTCGGAAAATGGCACGGAGCACGGCGCCCGGACGACGGGAGTGGGCGGTCCTCCTCGCGGCGCTCGTTCTCGCCGCGCCGCTCTCGGCGTTCGACAGCAAGGGTCATCTCGTGATCGAGGCGCTCGCTTACCGGAGCCTCGTCGAGGGACACGACGGCAATTCGCCGCGTCCCGACGTGCTTCGCGACCTCATCAACGACGGCGCCCTCGAGGCGCCGTTCTGCTTCGACGACGACGGGTCGCCTCCGAAGCCGTGTCTCGACGCGGCCGCGAAGAATCCCCTTCTCGAATGGCCGCAGCCCCTGACTGACCGCCCCGACGCCGCCTTCCGCCGCCAGTTCAGCGACGCCGGACAGTGCTTCCATTACATGGCCACACTCGCCGACGCGCAGACGGATCCGCTTCCCGGAACGTCGGTGCCGCGGGGCCTTTCGACGACCGCCGTCGTCCGGTGCAACGACCTCCTCGACTCGCTCGTGCGGCAGATCGTCGTGCAGGGGGGGCCCGCGGCCCGCCGAAGCTCATGGGGGCTCTACGAGCTGATGCACGCCGTCGGAGACTCGTTCTCCGGAGCCCACGCGGCGCGGACTCCCGACGGAAGGATCGACTATCTGCGGGTCTGGCAGCCGATCGAACGGCTCGCCCGCCTCCCGACGGAGCGTTCGAAACGCATCCCGGCCGCGGCGTACCATACGTGGAACGACCACCGCGACAAGTCGTACGTGATCGAAGGAAGCGCTGCGCACTGCGAGAAACGCACCGGCGCCCCGTACGACGTCCCCTACGCGTGCCTCTCGCCGGAAGGCGACGCCGCGCGCCGCGCGCTTGCCGGGCTCCTCGTCGTCGTGCGCGACCTTCGCGCCGCACAGCTCGCCGCGCCGGCCGGAACGGACACTTCGCCGGAGCGCTCCGCCGCCTGGCGCGACTACAAGGCGAGGTGGTTCACAGCGGCGCATCCCTGCGAAGGCGCGGCGTGCGCCGAGAAGACCCCGCCGGACCTTCCCGTCGGCGCGTATGCCTTCCTCGGCCTCGACACGTCGGTCAACCCGACGCGCCATTTCTTCGACGTCAGCGCCCGCGGAATGGTGCTGAAGTACGCGTGGGACCTCAACCCCTTCCTGTACGCGGTGAGCGCGAACGTCGGCTACCGCCACTACACCGAGGGAACGGACCGCGACGCCGCCCTCGTCGGCCTCGGGTTCGATCTCGTGCTGCCGGTCGGCCAGCGCGTCACCGTCGGCCTCCAGCCCGTCGGGCTTCGCTACGTCGTCGGAGGGAATCGTTCCGATCCGGAGATCGTCTCGCGCCTCCTCCGCTTCAACTACAAGCTGAACGATCGGCTCTTCCTTTCCGTCGACGCGCCGATCGAGGTGGACTGGCTGAAGCCGAAGACCGAATGGACCTTCGGCGCGGGCCTGACGTTCTCCCCCGTCTCGCACCGGCTCGACCGCGGGCTCGACCTCGGAGAGAAGGAGGAAAAAGCGGAGCGGCGCGACGAGAGCTGGGTTCCGCCGCCCGCGCCGTACGGAAGGCTCCGGGGCCGGGCGCCCTCCTGGTACGTCGTCACCGGCGTGACGGTCGCCCGGACGCCCGAGGAGGCCGTCGAAGGCCGCCACTACGGGCGCGGACTCGTCGGCGGAGAAGTCGCGTGGGACCGGGACCGCTGGGGCGGACGGTTCCGCTGGGCTCCGGCACTGTCCCTCGGCGTCGGAACGCGCTCGACCGCCGGCGATTCGAAGTACTTCACGGGGACGCTCGCCGCGGCGGTGCGCTGGTACGCCCTCGGCCCGGTCGGCCTTTCCATCACTCCGGTGAGCCTCGAGTACGGTCCGAGAGTCAGCGGGAAATCCGAGATCGACGAATCGCCGGGCGTGCACGGCTCGGCGGACGGCCGCTATTACTTCCGCGCCGGATCGCGACTCGGCGTCGCGCTCAACGCCGGGATCGTCGACATCCTCGTCGAGGGCCCGACGCTCGCATGGGATTCGTCTCCCAACGCGGCCGGCGAGCTCGTCGGATTCCGTGTGGGCTTCCGGCTGCGCTGAGCGATTCGGAGCCAATGGCCGCCGCGTCGTCGGTTGACGCGGCCGGGGACTCTCCCCTCAGGCCGGGTCGCGCGTCCCGCGGCCGTCAGCGCTCGCCGGGCCTGCGCTCTCTCACGAGGCGCCACTCCACGGTGAAGCGACAGCCGCTCTCCGGACAGGTCTCGTAGACGCCGTCGAGGACGATCGTCGGACCCTCGGGCGAGTCTTCGATGTGGCCGACGAGATTCGCCCGGCTCTCCCGCTTCCCGCCCTGACAGTTCGCCTGGGCCGTCCAGACCGCCCGGATCTGCCAGTCCCGGGCGACGACGCCGGAAACCGTGGACGTGACGTCCGGGATCCGGCCGGCATAGGGATGCATCTCGATCCCGCGGTCCGCTCGGAACGCGACCGTCGCGCGCGCGGGCTGCTTGCCCGGGTTCTGCACCCGCGGGCAGTTGCCCACTTCCGTGGTCTCGACCGTGCCCTTCCAGACTCCGGAGAGCGATTCGATGCTCCGGCCGTGAAACTGCGGATTCGCACTGGTCGCACAGCCCGCCGTCAGGGCGAGGACGGCGGCCGAGGCCAGGAGAGCCGGCGCCGCGAGCAAACGGACGCCGGTCCGGCGGGCCGGCAAGACGGCGTCGGTGCGGCAGCGCATCTTCGCAATGTATCCCACGGCGGTCGCCGCGCCAAAGCCGGAGGCGCGGCGTTCCTCGCCGCGGCGGATCATGATACCCGGCGCCCAGCGCCGCCCCGCGCCGTCGCCACGACGGGCGACCCGAACGGCGCCCACGCTAATCCAGCTCGTAGTTGAGCGTCAGCGGATGCTCCATCCCGTGCCCGACCGAGGACGCGCCCTCGCCTCGCAGGCCCTCGAGCTCGCCCGTGCCGGATCCCGGGACGACGGAATAGGACTCCTTCGCCATCCCGTTCTCGAATACGCCCGTGCGCTGCAGCACGAAGCTCCCCGCTCTTCCGGCAAGGCGCCCGACGATCCGCTCGAGGCCGACGAACGCGGCCGAGCCGTCGCTCCGGTACATCATCAGGTACTCGAGGTGCCCCTCGCCCGCAATGTCGCCCGTGAACGTCTTTGCGACGGCGGCACGCGTCATCTTCGGCAGGTCCTCTCCCTCGCTGTAAGGCTTCTCGTCCCAGCTCGTGATCGAGAATCGTGAGTTCGCGACGTTCTTCATGGTTCCCCTCCGATACCGGCCCCGGAGGTCGAGATTGTAGTGCGCGCTCGCCCTCGCGAAGGCCGACGGCAGCGCGTTCGGCTTCCGACACGCGGGACGTCTTCGGCGGCGAGCCGACGCGGCCGAAGAGCGACTGGTACCATTTGAAGCTCCTCGCAACGTCGCCGACGCCGATGACCGTCCACGTGCGTTTCATGGCAGTTCAAGCGCTGGTCGAACGAACCCGGGTTCCCGTCGCGCACGCGTGTGTGCCCGAGCTCCATGCGCAGTCATTCCGTTCTACTCGACCCAGGGGCGCGGTATCGCAACTGCCTGCTCTCCTCGAAACCGAGGGGTTAGCTGACCGGATCCGGTTTGACAAACAGAGCCCAGGCCAGACCCGCCGTCAGCGTGAGTTCTACGACAAATGGAGGCCAGGCGTTCAGCCCCATCGCGAGCGCGCCATACAGACTGAGGGCGGTGGTCAGCACCAGCGAGACAAAGGCGCCGATCATCAGGGCGCGGCGGGCCGGCGTATTGACCGCATTGCGTCCCAGCCACACGGTCACCCCCAGACCGACGAGCAATGCTCCGTAACGATGGCCCATGTAGTTGAGGTTCTCGCCCGGTGCCATCCTCCAGTATCTCCCCAGTGCACCGGGCGCGATCAGCCATCCGATTCCAAAGACACCCATCAATGTGGTGGCGGTCAGTGCGCGTTTACTGTTGATCATGGCTCGTTCTCCCGGGGTGACGTCAGGTCAGCGGAATCCGTCGTGGCTGCATGCACGATAGCACGGGCTGCTGCTTTCCCGGGGCCCGATCGCGGCATCGTCACGGCTTCAGTTGATAGTCCCGGCCCAGTGGACCCGCGCCCGCCAGATACTTCCGCGCCCGCACCAGTTCCGCGATCTGCCGCACGTGCCCCAGATCGTGCAGCGCCCACTCGTGCAGCATCTGCGAGAGCGTAATTTCACCCGCCGCCAGATGCATGGCCTTTCGCGAACCGGCCTCCGCCGGCAGGCCGCGCAACAGCTCGATATTCGTTTCCCGCTGGTCCTCGAAGTGCCCGAAATCCTCCTCCGGATCCGCGTTCCTGTAAACGTCGAGATGCATCTGCGCGTCATCGGGCTCGAACGTCGGCGTCTCTTCGCTCAGGAAGCGGTCCACCCGCGGCCGGTAGCAGTGACCTTCCGAATGCGAAAGATGGCAGAGCACTTCCGCGATCGAGAAACGGTCCTCCGCCGGCTTCCAGCGGGCATCCTCTTCCGAGATCTCCGACATCAGGCCGCGCAGGATCGCCGGCGTCGCTTCGAGCAGGTCGAGGCAAGGCAGACTGTCGTTCATGAAGACTATCCTAACCGGCGCGCGAAAAGAGGCGAAGCCGACTGAAGCGCGTCCGGTTGAGCCGCGTGTCAGGCCCGACCGTGTCTGGATGTCGGGCCTGAGCTTACTCTTGCCTGACTATATCGACCGAGATCTCCACCGCCGGAATCGTTCCTCTGTTCTCAAGCCAGTGTGTGGTGTTCCTATCCTCGGGCCAGCCCACTCCCGGCCCATAGTCCGTAGCGACTCCATTTCGATGGTCAGTGATCGTTCCTTGCAGTATGTAGACGGTGCCTGGTCTGTCTTTATGGTCGTGAATCGGGCCGAAGACGCCTCCAGGCTCGATGGTCACCATACGCATTCGAAGTTGGCGCCCTGCCATGCCCTCGATCTCAGGGCCAAGGTCAACCGTTGCAAGTAACTTCACCGTAACACCTTTCGTCTCAGGTGCCACCTGTTCGTTGCTCATCGTGCTCTCCTCTCTGTACTTCCGGCCGCCTGGCGGCGAGCGGACGCATGGCCTCCAACGAAGCTCACGGACCAGGCGCTTGCCCCCGCGTCCGCAGCAGCGAAATGTCAGTTTTCATTGGCGAGCTCTGCTTCCAGGTCCGTCGTGTCGAGCTCAAATACATGATTGTCGTAGTCGAAGAAGTATAGAGCCGTATCGCCTCGGGCAAGCATGAACTCGTGGCTCATTGCCCTGAGCTTTTCGGCGCAGGCCAGGAGAGTGGCTTTCGAGACCGAGAAGGCAACGTGGTCGCCGGTTCTTGGACGTTCCACGGATGCCTGCACGAGCACGAACCACGTTCGGCCCAGCCGGACGAACGTTTCATCGTGGCCGTCAGGATCGGTCCGCGATATGACCCTGGAATCGAACAGCTCCTTGAACAGAGAGGCCGATTTGGCTGAATCCTTGACGACCAGGGCGACATGGCTAATTGCGTCGAGCATGAGACTCCTGACAATCCAACGAGCCGAGTTAAGCGGCAAGCCCGCCCTGGACGCCGAAGCCCGAAGGGCGAAGGAGGCAGGGCGCAAGCTTGCCTCGCCATAGCTCGCGCCGCGAGCGACGGCGGAGCTCGTCGCGCCGTAGCCTTTGGCGAAGGCGGAGCTTGTCGCGCCGTAGCCTTTGGCGAAGGCGGATCCGCTGCAAGCCAATGTTCGGCCTGTTCACGGCTTGATAGCTGGCAATGGCGTGACAAACGGCCCTCGCCAGAAGCCTTTATTCCTTACCTCACTCTCGATCCGCTCCGCCCCTGGAAAGGAGCGCGTGTCTCTTTCGCCAATCGCCTTCCACCCTGCTGGCGGCGTCAGATCGGAGCGCGCAGGATCGCGGAACAGGTACTCGCGTTGTGGTCCCTCGAATACGTCTACCAGCATCGATCAACCTCCGAAGCCATCGGGCCGAACAACGACTTGACCTCAGCGGCGAAGCCCGACGCAGAGCGGCGGGCTGAAGTCCGCCGCAGGGATGTTATGCCCCCGCGGGTGCAGCCCGCGTACATGGGTTACAGATCTGTCCGGGAACATGGGTGACACATGGGATGAGGATACACCCCGAGGGGAGGGTCGGGGATGCCATGGAAGGAGACCTCGGCGGTGAAGGAGCGGATGCGGTTCCCGGTCGATTTCGAGGGACATCTCTTCAGCATGAGCGAGCTCTGCCAGCGCTACGGCATCAGCCGCAAGACGGGCTATAAGTGGATCGAACGGTTCGACGAGGCGGGCATCGAAGGTCTCGACGACCGGTCCCGCGCCCCGCGAGCCTGCCCGCATCGAACGAGCCAGCAAGTCATTGATCTTCTCGTGAATGCCCGTTGATCTCGCGATGACGGGGAACGGCCGTGGATTTTCGGGTGTTGCGGTTGACGAAGACCGAATGCCGCGAGTGGCTACGGCGCGACAAGCTCCGCCTTCGCTCGCGGCGGCGATGGAGCTCAAGCTCACGGCCGTGGCCGATTACCGGCAAGGACCACCAGATCCGCAGCCTTTCCGGCCGCTATGGAAACGAGCGCCGTGGGTCCATCAAATCGCCAGTCCAACGTCGCCTTCGAGCACCGACGTCTTCAGCTGCGGGCGCTCTCCGCTCTTCCACAGTGCAGCAGTGTGTAATACCCGATACCTGATGGGCCCCCCGTCCGATCTTTCGCTGCGCGCGATCGGGCGCGGAATGCAGACGAACTCCGTCCGCATTTCGTCGGCCGTCGAGCCGCACCTTCGCGTACCCGTGGCCGCCAAGATCGACGAACTCGAGGTGCGGGGCGAGTTCCGGGTTCGACAGCGGCATGCGCGCGCTTCAGGTCGAAGCTCTTCGCATACTCGAGGCACGAGCGGACGCCGTGCTTCAGCAGCATGTTGTAGGTCCAATCGGGCTTGCCCCGCCGGCCGCGTCCGGCGAGGAACAGCGGACGGAGCGGATCGTCCTTCGGAAGATTGTGCTCCTGCGCCTCCATGGTGCCGGCGCTCGAGAGCGAGGCGCCGACGAAACTCAGGCCGACGGGATCGAACTTGCCCGGCGGCAACTCCGACGTCGCGTAGCCCGCCCAGAAGCTGTGCCGGTCGCCGGAGACGATCGCGAAGCCCGGCATCTTTTCGTCGCGCACGAGGTCGTAGATCTCGGCGCGCTCCCGATACGCCGTGCCGTAGTCGCCGCTGCTCATCGCGGCATAGGTGGTCTTCGGCCAGGTCTCCTTGGTCAGTCCCGGCGGCAGGTTCTGCGGGTCGCCGCGCTGAT
Source organism: uncultured Acidobacteriota bacterium (assembly GCA_963794295.1). Lineage (GTDB taxonomy): Bacteria > Acidobacteriota > Thermoanaerobaculia > UBA5066 > DATFVB01 > DATFVB01. Next base: position 58,171 of record CAWCDE010000002.1, on the reverse strand, counting down.
CCGGCGCGCCCTCGGAATTGCCCCAGATCTTCCACGTCGCCGTCGATTTGCGCAGCTGGTCCTTGAACCACGCCTTCTGCTCGGCGCCGAGGATCGTTTGCGGCGGCGCGTTCCGTTGCGGGTTCGGGACGTGCGCGTCGTTGAAGGAGATCTCGGCCGGCGGATTGCCGCCGTTGAAGGCGCGGCCGCCATCCAGAATCTGCGCCGCATCCTCCGGGAACATGCCGGTGAACTCCGGCCCGAAGCTTCCGCCAGCCTGGTCGCTGAACGGATCGGCACTGCGGTAGCTGTGCTGGTCGGTGATGATCAGGTCCAGGTGCCGGCCGTAGCGGTAGCGTCCGGTAGCCGATCAGGCTGTTGATCGCTGTCAGGTTGTTCGGCTCGATCCCCAGCCCGTTCTCATCCCACTCCTCGATGGGAACATCCTTCACCGCGGGCGGTCCGAACGCGTCGAGCGATCCGCTCGGCGGAGCGACGCGCGCGGGCAGATATTCGAACCAGGCCTGGTTGGCGGCGACCTTGATGCTCTGGCCGGGCTGCTCGGGCCCTCCCGCCTTCTGGATGCTCTGCCACCCTGCCACGAGAATTCGTGATTGTCCCAGATCGCCGACGAACGGCCAGCGCGCGCGCGCGTCCTGGAGGTCGGGATCGGCGAGATAGCCCTTGTAGATCGGCCCGGTAGCCGTCGACCGTCAGCGGGATGTGGAAGTTGCCGACCTTGCGGCCGTCCGGGATGCGCGCGACCTCGTAGATCGTGCGGTCGTAGCGCGTCTTCACCTCGTCGGGATACTCGACGACCTCGTAGATGAAATCGCCGAGGTGCAGAACGAACCCGAGCTGTTGGGCGGCGGCGAGCGCGTTCATCTTCGTAAATCATCCGGCGATAGGCGTTGAGCTTGCCCTCATTGACATCCTGGCAGCTCACGAATGCGAAGTTCACCGGGCGCGGATCGTTGTGGCAACGGCGCGGTGATCGTGCGGCCGACGCGGCTGCCGTTGCCGTCGGCGTCGGTAAACCGATACCAGTAAGTGCGCGCCGGCTTGAGTCCGCCGATCAGAACGCGCGCGGTCCAGTCCGTGGCGCTCGAGACCGGTGTCTGCGCGTGCGCAATGACGCGGCGGAATGCCTCGTCCTCGGCGACCTCGACGGTCAGGAGCTGGCGTGTGCCCCGGGCGAACGGACTGCCTCGTCCACAGGATGACGCTGTGCGGATCGGGATCGCCCGAGGCGACCCCTTGGGGATAGAGATCACGCCGCTCATGCCAGTGGACACGCGAACCTCGAGCCGGTCCGACCCATGCGAGCGAAGCACCGATTCCTGCTGCAGATTTGAGAAAGGATCGGCGGCTGATCTTCATCGTCTCCCTCCGTCCGGGCTGCCGTTGGCGTCACCTCAGGATTCGGACGCGAAGGCCGCCCGGCAAGACAGGTACGTAATCTACGCCCGTAAGTTGCTTTGGCGAAATGCTTCGATCAAATGGCAAGAATCTGACAATCTGAACGCCAGCCCTCGTCGCCGGATTTTCCACTTCATTCGGCCGCGGGCTGGACGGAACCAGCTGAGGCGGCTCATTCTTCCGCGCCGCCTGTGGCAACTGGAGGGCATTCCTGTCCGAATCCTGAGATGACGCCTATGGCACCCTCAGGACTGCGGGTCGAACCCGAAGACGCGCAGCTCCTGGTCACAACGACAGGCCTTCGCGATGCGCGCGGCCCACGCGACGGCCTCCTCGCGTGAGGGTAGTTCGAGCACAGTGAAGCCGCCGTTAAGCGGGCGCGCCCATGGGTAGCCGCCCTCGGCGACTGCTCCGTCTGCTGCGACGAGAACGGGCAGCACGCCTTCGTCGATGCCGCCGCCGAAGACGTAGACGCCGGCAGCTTTCGCCTCGTCGATCACGGCGTGCGCGTCGCGACCCACCGCCTCCCACTCGCCTTCGGGCACGACCATCGCAGCGCTGGGAAAGGAGATCAGGTACTTGGCCATGGTGCCATTTCTGAGAGAGGTAGCGGCTGAATGCGTCTGATAATCATGCGACTCCTTCTCTAGCAGGCTGCTGAAAAATTGATGGTATTGGCGACTTTTCGGTGGACGCGATTTTGATCGACATGCTTAACGAGCGGTGTTTTGGTTCGGGCCACATCGATAGGTTCGTTCCTTTCCCGCTTCCGCGGCAACCAGAACGGGTCGGCGGTCGATCACGTGCCACCCAGATTTGCCATCCGGAGGAGATCGTAAGCGACGGCGCCGAAGAGCACCTGAGCCGAGACTCGAGCCAGACCTCGAAATCTTGTTTTGGCGAGCCCGGCAATCGTCTTCATCCATCCGAAGATCTCCTCGACCCGTTTCCTCCTGCGCTGGCTCAATCTGTATCCGCCACTCCCGAGAGTTCGGCGTCCGATCAGGGGCGTGATCCCCTCTTTTGCCGCGATGTGGGCTACGACCCCTTCTTCGACGAGCTCGACATGAAACTCTCCCACGTCGTATCCCTTGTCGGCTCCCAGCGTCACCCGGCGAGCCATCGGATCCGTCGACCTCTTCACCATCACGATCGCCGCTTCCGGCTCCGCTTTCCCCGATGCCCGTGTCACGGTCGCATCGACGCAGAGCCCGTTTCGGTTCTCCATCAGAACGTGTCCCAGGTAGCAAAGCTGGGAGGGCTTGCCCTTGCCCTTCCGATAGAGCCGAGCATCGGGATCGGTTGTCGACTCGTGCGTCTGATTGCTGCGCTTCTCTCCTCGAAAATCGACCTCTCCGTTCTTGCCCCCCGACGAACCACCCTTGGGCCCACCCTTGGCCTTGAAGCTCTTCATCGACGCGTTGGCCTCGATCATCGTCCCGTCGACGGTGAAGTGCTCATCCGACAGAAACCTCTTCTCCCGCGCCTGTTCGACCACCGTTCGAAAGAACTCTTCGACGAAGTCTTCCTTCAGAATCCGCTCCCGGTTCTTCGTAAACGTCGTCGCGTCGAAACTCTCCGAATCGATCGAAAGATCCAGAAACCACCGAAAAAGCAGGTCGTATTGCAGCCGCTCGCAGTAGAGCCGCTCCGACCGCACCGAATAGAGCGCCATCAGCACCTGACTCTTCAAAAGCACTTCCGGCGGTATCGATGGTCGTCCCATCCTCGAGTACCGTTCCGAAATCTTCGGCTCCAACCGCACCAGAGCCTCGTCGGCAATCTCCTTGATCGCTCTCAGCGGGTGGTCCGCCGGAACCCGCTCCTCCAGCGAAACGTAGGCGAAAACCTTCCCCTGAGAATCCGTTTCTCCTCGCATGATCCCAATGTGCGCCCGCAATCCCTTCGCGTCAACGAAAATCAGACTTTTTCAGCAGCCTGCTAGGATTCGGGATCCTTTCCTTACCTCTCACCTTCCCATTCGTTCGCACGATCAAGACGGCCAGCAGCGGAATGGCGATGGCGTAGATGTACTGCGTCCGCGACACGCCGATGCCGAACGGAAACCAGATGCCCGGCACGCCGATCGGATCGAGCAATTCACCGCCGAACAATGCGGCGATGATCGATGCCAACGTGCCGAGCGCCAGGATCCGCATCGGCCCGCCGCGGACGATGCGCGCACCTATTACGACCAGCAACGCGAGCGACCCGAGCCGGCTGCCGGTTGTCACGCCCGGCCATTGGCTCATGGCGCCGCCAATCGCGGCGCCCGCCAGCACGACCGCTAATACATCGGTTGTTCGCCATGGACGCCGGCTCCAGCGATTCCAGGCCAATATCCACGCCGCCACGGTCGGAATCCACATCACTTTCGCAAGTAACGAATAGGTAGCGAGGTCCTGCAGATCGGTCCAGGCGGTGATCGCGTTGTTGAGTCGCCTGGCTCCGGTCAGCGCAAGTGCGATGCTCGCAAAGGTCAGGAAACCCTTGTGGCTGCTTCGAGACCAGCACCAAAGCACCAGGCCGACGACCGCGAACATCATGAGCGGCTCGATCGCATCGACGACGTAACCGGCGATGGTTCGCTCCCATTGCGCGTGGTGGAGCGCATCGCCGATCGGCCGAGGAGCCAGTATCGGCGCGCTGTGTATCCCGCCGCCGTCTGCGCTGGGCGCGGATCGACGACGCATGAATGCGCGGATCGCGACCACGCCGCGGGTGCCGGCCGCACCGATGGGAAGGGCGAACCGCAGCGGCCGTGTGCCGACGACACGCGGATGTGCGCCCAGCCTGCCCGATCCGCCTAACAATTGGCCGTTCCAGTAGATCTCGTAGCCGTCTTCGACGAGTGTCGGTCCGAGGATCTCCCATGACGCATGTCCCGCGGGGACCGTCACCGCGCGCCGGTACCAGGCGTAGCCGGCATAGCCGGGGTGACCGTGCGCCGTCCACCCGCTTACGTAATCCGGCAGGCCCACGTCGTCGTCGTGACTGCCCGGCGGGGCAGTCATATCGATTGTTTCCCAATCGCCGTCGTCCGCCCTGGCGTCCGCCCAGACAGGGTCATCGCCGGTATGGAATCGCCAGCTGCCATCCAGCAAAGTCGCACCGGCACGCAGCTCCGGGGGATCGGGGCGGCCGCCGAGCGCCAGGTCGACGATCACGATGGCCCAGACCGCCAGCGTTGCGATGACGATGCCGACGATCAGTTTGCGTTGCGTTGCGTCGATCATCAGAGCTCCGGCATCACGGTGGCAGCGCACTCAAAACATACTCGGTGCGGACGCGAATGCCGAAGCCACGCTGAGCTGTTCACGGATGGTCGGAGGAGTGCCGAACGTGAGGCGCGTCAGCGGCAAGCGCCGAAGCGAACCGCAGGCGCGAGTCCGCTGCACGCGCATGTCAGGCGCCCGGCCCTGGATGCATCGCTTGAACGAGCCGCATGAGGGCGAACAGCGTTGCACACCAGCTTCCAAGCAAGAGCGCGAGACGTATGTAATTCGCCGCGGTCCATTGCTTCGCGGCGAGACTCACGCGCTCTGCCGCTACCGTGAGCGGCGCGTCGAACATTAGTCGGAGTCGGGGATAGTGGTATGTAAACGTGATCACGTCACAGAGAACGAGGGCCACCAGTGCTCCGATCAGAGGCCATCTGCGCTCAGGCCCGGACCAGTTGGCGACAACCGACACAAGCAGGAGTGCCTGTGTGCTGGGTGACAGGACGCGAAAGAGATTCGCCGGCGTTGCATTTACCATGAATAAACGGCCGTGCTCGAGGGCCGCCGGCCCGCCCTTGAGGTTAGGCGCGAGCACGACGGTGTCATAAAGCGACGCGCCAAATAGACCGCTGAAGCCGAGAGACGCGAGACTGGTGGCAACTAACTGTAGCGTGGCCATTCTCTCACCAATGATACCGTTTCGTGCGGGCGCCTGACGACCCGGCTTCCCGCCTTTGCACAAGGCGACGGCGCGGCGGGCCAGCAGCGGCAAGCCGCAGGCGCGCCAGCTTGCCCCGCCATAGCTCGCACCGCGAGCGACGGCCGGTCCGCTGCAAGCCGATGTTAGCGCGCGAGGAGTTTTTCGTACTCGGAGTGCCAGCGAAGAGACGACGAAAATCCGCGGTTGTGCGGGATTTCAAAGCTTATCGGGATCGAGCTCGACCGTGCGCCCCGCGCGATGCTCCGCGAGGGCCTCCGCAGCCATTTTCTCGAGCAGGCCCGGCGATCGCGCGAAGAGTTCGTCCCAGCGGCGCTCTGATTCGAGCTCTGCGAGCAACCAGTCCGCGACTTCATCCTGCTCATTTTCCGGCAGATCTCCGAGCGCCGAGATGGCCTTTTCCAGCTTCGTCGTCATCAGACCATGATTTTACCATCACGCGAACTCACCGCGGCCCAACGACCCGAGTTCAGCGGCGGCAAGCCGCAGGCGCGCCGTCCGCTGCAAGCCGATGTTAGGGGCGCGAGACGAGAGGGAACGCTTCGGGATTCTCGATCGATGCCAGCGAAAGATCGACGTCCAAAGCTGGCCAATATAGGTGATCGTGGCTGGGACGCTCGAGCTCGAGAATCTTTGCAACCGTGGCGTCGCGAAACCAGGAAAACTGAGCGAACGCCACGAAGACCTCACGGTCCCCGAGAAAAATCCAGAAGCCTTGCTCCGAGATGTTCTCAACGCTCGCCTGCAAAGTGGCGCTTCCACGCCTGTCGGATTTGGTGCTCATGGCGTTCGACCAGCTCCTGAATTCTACCAAGCTCGCGCTCGGGAAGCCCGAAGTTCTCCGCCAGTGTCCCGTCCCGGAAATAGCTTTACCGTCGTTCGGAGCGCCGCGGGGTAAGCTGCCAGTCGCCGCGATGACGGCGATGCGGTGCCATCCCCGCTTTCGCGAGGACCTCGTCGCGGCGGCGCCGCAGATTGCCCCGCGCCGCCCGAACCCGAAGGGCGCCAGCACATTGCGAACGATCTCTGCGTTGCGTCGCGGGCCCGATGCTTCCGGCATCTGCTCCCGCGACGCGTCTTGACCTCGTCCGCAAGCCGCAGGCGCGACGGTGAAGTTATTTCCGGGACGGGACAACTAGGACTCGACCCGGGGCTCTAGCCAGAACTTCGCTTCCCCTTGTGCGGATTGGATATGGACGTGAATCCGTGACTCTTCACATGGGAAAAAAGAACCCGCGATACGGGCCCTCGCGGAAGACGGTTGGGCTCACCTTGAGCACGCCCCTAACGACCCGGCTTCAGCGGCAAGCCGCAGGCGCGCCGTCCGCTGCAAGCCGATGTTCGGGACCTCGCCCGCCGGGTTAAAATAAGGGGTGATGAGCCCATCCGCGGGAAATCTGCTCGACACGGCCTTGAAGTTGCCCAGGGAAGACCGGGCGAAACTGGCTTCCGAGCTGATCGCCAGCCTTGACGGCGAACCCGAAGCCGGCGTTGCGACTGCCTGGGACGCCGAAGTCGAGAGCCGGGTGCGGGAGGCCGATGCCGGTAAGGCGCGCCTGGTCGATGGAAAGACCGTCAAGGCCGAGATTTCGAAAGCCCTGAAGCGCGGTTGAGCGCGCGGGTCGATTTCACGAGGCTGCTCGCGACGAGTACCTCGCGGCCGCGACCCGCTACGAAGACGCCCGACCGGGGCTCGGTGTGGATTTTCAGGTGGAGGCCGACGACTACGTCGACAAGGCTGCCGCCGGAATGCTTCCAGGATCACCAACCACGTCGGTCCAGGGCCACGACATCCGCAAGCTGCCGCTGAGCCGCTTCCCGTACGTTCTCCATTTCGAGCGAAGAGGCGACGAGCTGATCGTCTGGGCCGTCGCCCACACGAGGCGCCGCCCCGGATACTGGCGAAGACGTCGCTAATAAGGCCACTCGGGGTGCCGAACGACCCGGCATCAGCGGCAGGCGCACAAGCGCCTGTCCGCTGCAACGAGATGTTCGGCGGGCTCATAGCTGGTAGCTCTTCAGGGCCGCGGCTGATCGTCTCAGCCACTGCCGCATAGGCGCGTTCCAGCCGTGATTGGAGGTCCATCGTCCCTAAGACCCGCCCAACGCCGCCGTTAACCCGAAGCGGGTTTCAGGCCCGATCGGGCTGAACGGCCTGTCAGGCTTTTCTTCGGCGCCGAAGCGGGTGCCGGTACGGCCTTTCGTGGTTTCGCGCCACTGTTGCGTCGATCTTGATTCAGCAGACCACATGCACGCTCCAAAAGAGAACGCAGCGAATGTCTGTCGATGTTAGACAACCGGACCAGAACGACTGGATTTCTGGCGTAATGATCCGTGACGTAATAGGTGCGGGGTTGCTCAGCAAGCAACCGGTCGCGCTCTTCCGCGGGTAGCCTTACTACCGGGAGTTGGGTTCCACCGATTTGTGGATGGCCGGGCAAGCCAGCAATGTCCCATGCGTCTTGAAAGAGCGGTAGCCATGAAGCGTGCTCTCCTGGACATCGGGGATAGACATGAGAATGCTTCTTACGACCTCGATATCCGACTGCTTCCTATGAACGCTCCTTTCACGCCGAACGGCCTTTGAGTTCAGCGGCGCCGCCCGGCCGAGCGGCTGAGCAAGCCACTGTTGTTCGACGCCAGACGCGAGAACGTTGGCGAGTTCACCCGGGTGGCGTCCGCTGCAACGAGGGGTTAGGCGTCAGGTCGCCTGCGCCGAGGGTACTTCCGAGGGCGAGTCGCGCGGCTGGCGCCATGTTGTCAAGATCGAAACGAGAAAGAAGACGGCGATCGTGAGGTTCGTGAAGCCGCCAACCAGAATCGCACCGAGTGGCGCAGGAGCCTTGTCTGCGAGAGGAGCCAAGAGGATCAGGATCGCCGGATTCGCGAGAACGGTCCACTTTGGGTAGTGAGTCTTTCCGAAAGCGACGAGAAGCAGGAGCAACATAGCTCCGAGATAACCAGGGACGGAGCCGATATTGTAGGCGAGGCTCCAATACGAGCGTAGCGCAGCGGTCACCGCAGAGCACGAAGAACTGCCGTCCGAGCAGTACTTGATTGCCAGCCCCTTCGCCGCCCACAGGACATGGATCGCGCTGCCTGCGACCATGAGTGCAGCGAATGACAGGAAGACTAGCCGACGGAGAAGCGGGCTTGAGCTCTTGACGTTGCCACGAACGTGCCAGAAGCCGAGGATACACAGGCATGCCGCTGGGATTCCGAGGAGGCCGCCAAGGAAGAGGCGACCGCGTGAAGCCGCCGCCACGGTAGCGAGCATGCCAACAGAGAAGCTGGCGCCCGATCCGATGTGCCCATAGAACAGCATGTCGCCCGTGAAGAAGAGCAGGGCGCCAAGCAGTCCGCTCAGACCGGCTATCCGATGTGATCGTTGATTCACTCACTGACCTTTCCCTGACGCCTATCGACCCGGCTTCAGCGGCAAGGCCGCAGGCTGAAGTCCGCTGCAAGCGCATGTTAGGCCGCCCCGATTTTCGGCCACACGGCCCGGCTTCAGCGGCGGCAAGCCGCAGGCGCGCCGTCCGCTGCAAGCCGATGTTCGGGGACGGCGCTTCGCTACCCGACCAAGCGGTCGTACTCCGCGTGGGTGCCGATCCAGAACCAGATGACTCGATCATCCGCGTCGATTCCGAGCGCGCGATACGACGTTCCAACCCTGGCCGCCCAAAACTGGCGAACCCTTTTGAAGCGAAGAGAGGGATGTCGAGGGTTGGACTTCAGGAGCTCGAAATTCTCCCGGGCGAGGCGTTGAACCGGTTCGGGGAGCGCGGCCAGGCAGCGCCAGAAGCGTTTGGAGGCAGAATGCCTCAAAGGTCGCGGGTTTCGCCCCGGCGATGCTCTTCGAGAGCCTCGGTCGCGAATCGATCGAGCTTGCCTTCCGAGGCATCCTTCTCGAGCTGCCGGTCCCAGAGCTCAGCGTCGTATTCCGCAAACCACGCGCGGAATTCGGCGAATTCCTGCGGCGACAGCTTCGCGACCACCTTCTCGATTTCCTCGACGCTTCGCATGGCTGAATTCTAGCACCCCGCCCGCTACCGGCCCCGAACGACCCGGCTTCAGCGGCGGCAAGCCGCAGGCGCGCCGTCCGCTGCAAGCCGATGTTCGGCAGCAGCACGGCTACCCGAAACTGAGGGCTTTGAGAACGGGTTGCGGAAGAGATACCGGACAGAACAGCGCCTGTGGATAGAGATAGTCCTCGCCTGACTCGTCGATGACCCGAAGCCGGGAGGTCGGATCACCGGGTAGAGGAGAGAGGAATTCGTAAACCTTTCGTACCTCCAGGGAGGACGGATACCCGGCGTTTGAGGTGCAGATCACAGTACCTGCGACCACGCTAGCCGATCCGACGTTTGATTTTGAGCTCCCGCCGACCGATCCCCGACGCCTCGTACCAGTGGATTTCGGCTCGGAAGATTTCCCCTGAGTCGAGCCGGACGAGCGCGAAGCCTTTGCGTTTCCGCCACCTCGCTTGCCCGTGGATGCGGTTGAGACGCCGATGGTCGCGGATGCCACGGCCGACCGCGATGGTTTCGACCGCCGAGATCGAACCGAGGATTTCGAAGTCCATTTCACCGCCATATTCTGATTTTACCTCGATCTCCTGCTGAACGACCCGGCTTCAGCGGCGGCGCGCGAACGGCGCGCCGTCCGCTGCAAGCTGATGTTATGCACCCCCGCGCAAGCGCGATTTGATAACTCTGGGGTCGCGGCGACCGTGAACGCAGGCGAGGACAACGACTTGGTCGCCGGCCACACGGAACCAAAGCGCGTATTTGAAACGGCGAAGAAGAACCCTTCTGTTCCCGCGGTAGAGATCCGCGTACGAGAAGGGATTTGCGACGATTCGGGAAATGGCCTCATCGAGGGAAGTACGAAATTCGAGAGCGAGGCCTTGACGTCACGTCTCCAGCCAGCCCTCGATTGATTCGAGATCGCTTTCCGCCAATCGGCGGACGACGACGTGAAACGTCAACGCCGGTGACGGTTCTCAAGACGCGCCTTCACTTCAGGCCATGAACTCTGATCTTGAGGTCGGGATTCAAGATCGGCCATGCGGGCGTCTAGAAGGGCGCGCTCCTCGCTCGTGACCGGAAGGTCTTCGGGCGAGAGGGTCTCCCAGACGGCATCGAGGATGGCGATCCGCTCACCCGGCGGAAGGCCTAGAACCTCGTCCAAGAGACCCGGCTTCATGGCCGATATTCTACCGCGACGGCGCTCGGGGTGCATAACGACCCGGCTTCAGCGGCGGCAAGCCGCAGGGCGCAGTCCGCTGCAAGTCGATGTTCGGGGGCGGCGCTTTCATGGTTGTCTCTGAACCGCAGCACGTCGGTTGACGACCTGGGCCACGCGAACAACGTAGATCGGCCCGAACATCAGACCAAGCGGAATAACGGCGACAAGCCAGAGCACGGAGGAGCCGATTGCCCTTCCCACGGTGAACCAAAGGTAAATCGCGCCAGCCCACGAGGCCAGCATGCCGAGCAAGCCCGCCCCGTTCAACACGGAAGGTATGAGCTTCCCGCTCATCAACCACGGCTCAATCGGTGTCGCTTGCAGAATGGCGAAGCCGACATACGCGAGCGCACACGGGAGCAGAAATGCGCAAGCCCGACGCCCAGTCACCAAGGGATCTGCCACGACTATGCCCCGCCCCCGAACGACCCGGCTTCAGCGGCGGCAAGCCGCAGGCGCGCCGTCCGCTGCAAGCCGATGTTCGGGCGCAGCACTCTCACGCCCAATCCTCGGCCATCCCGATCTCGGTGACGACGGCGTTTCGCAGTTGGACCCAAACGAAGGCATCAAATGAAAAGGGCGCGAAGTTCAGTGTCGTGATGCCGTTCTTGGTCTCCGCGGAGCGTGGTTTGCCGAAACGCGCTCCAGCGCGGCCCGAGACATGCCGACGTGAAGGCCGGGGGAAACGTTCCAGCGGGCGTCCGTGACCTTGATCCTCCAGACGTGAAACTCAGTCGCCGCGGGTATGGAGGGTGGATGGCCCTCCGGTTTGCAAAGCTCGACCGTAAGGCCTGGGTAGCTCAAATCGAGAGTGTCGCCCATACCCATTTCGGAATCGTGGTCAGTTTCAGTTCGCAAGGGCTTGCCGAGAGCGGTGAGGGCGACCGGCTTTAGCGTTCCCAGTTTGACTCCGCGAATGGAAAGGTCGAGATGCTCCCCCGCAAACACTACAGACCCTGCGAGGACCACAGCCACGACCAGACTTCTGCGCCCGCACGACCCGGCTCCAGCGGCAAGCCCCGCAGGGCGCCATCCGCTGCAACGAGATGTTAGGCGGCTGCACGGACGGCCCAACTCTTGCGCAATGAAAAGCGAATAAACGCTATCCCCAGAACGAGATTCCACCCAATCAAGGCGAGCGCCGCCACCCCGCCTGGCAGCTCGATAGGAGGAGTGAGCGATAGAGTGGCCTCCAACGAGAAGCCGATGATGAGAAGGAAAACTCGACTCCATGCCGAACCCTGGTCCATGAGGACAAACCGGTAAGGCTAATTCCGAATGCACCCAGGATCGCGGCGAGAAGGAACAGAGCACCAAATATCACGAAGAACGTCTCCGGTCCGAACACCGCGTCACCTAGAACATTGTGCCAGCGTGCCTGAATGGCTACGCCGGACGCCACCACTACGGCGTATCCAATGAGAAACAACAACGCCGCCACCATGCCCTTCATTGCTTCAGCCGCCTAACGACCCGGCTTCAGCGGCGGCGCGCGAACGGCGCGCCGTCCGCTGCAAGCCGATGTTCTGCACCCCCGCGCAAGCGACGATAGTAACCCCGAGGTCGCGGCAACCGTGAACCAGGCGAGGCCAACGACTTGGTCGCCGGACACATGGCGCCAAAGCGCGTATTTGAAACGGCGAAGAAGAACCCTTCTGTTCCCGCGGTAGAGATCCGCGTACGAGAAGGGATTTGCGACGATTCGGGAAATGGCCTCATCGAGGGAAGTACGAAATTCGAGACCGAGGCCATGACGTCGAGTCTCCAGCCAGACCACGATTGATTAGAGATCGCTTCCGCGAATCGGGGACCACGACGTAAACGTAACGCGAGTGACGGTTCTCAAGACGCGCCTTCACTTCGGGCCATGAACTCTGATCTTGAGGTCGGGATTCAAGATCGGCCATGCGGGCGTCTAGAAGGGCGCGCTCCTCGCTCGTGACCGGAAGGTCTTCGGGCGAGAGGGTGCTCCCAGACGGCATCGAGGATGGCGATCCGCTCACCCGGCGGAAGGCCTAGAACCTCGTCCAAGAGACCCGGCTTCATGGCCGATATTCTACCGCGACGGTGCTCGGGGTGCATAACGACGCGGCTTCAGCGGCGGAGCACAGCGACATCCGCTGCACGCCGATGTTCGCCCGCCTACTCGACCCAGATATTTCCATAGCCAATCACTCTCCATTGGGAGTGGTCTCTTTCCAAGTACGCGGTATACCCGTTTTTGCAGCAGCCTGCGGTGGGCGAAAACATCAAGGCCACGACGGCGGAGGCGCCATCTTCGGACGTCCCCGGCCGACTGACAATAATCTTGCCGTCCGGTGTCGCGTCCATCGAGTGCGCGAGCGCATAAGTCGTTTGCTGAAGTGGCTTCAACGAGATCGACCGCTTGTTTGCGAGACTCAATTTCGTCAACAGGACCGAGGGAACCTCGATGCCCACGTCATCCGACTTCCCGACGGTACCGCGATGCCAGAATGCTGTGCTGTCCGGTTCGGTCAGCCATGCCGATCGGGTATTCCGAAGCAGGTGGCTCGACGGTCGCTTGAGATCCGGCGCGCCCAGCCAGCCATCCTGAAGTGCAGCGCCGATGATTTCCAGTTCTGATGCTTGGCCGGGGGCAGATTTCGGTAACGTTGTACAAGCAACCAAGACGCAGCACATCGCCGTGACGAGGCTGAGACGGCCGAACGACCCGGCTTCAGCGGCCAGGCCGCAGGCCGAAGTCCGCTGCAAGCCGATGTTCGGGGGCAAAGGATTAGGCGCGTGATGCCGCGCGCGTTCCACGAAGGATTCCGGCGACGCTAAGATCTTCGTCGATGTCGGGCCATCGGATTCCTTCGCCGTCACCCAAAAGCTCCCAGTTGGAACGATGAGCTTCGGGGGCGTGGAGCAATCGTGGAAACCATGCGAGGGGAACGCTGATTCGGCGGCCGTCCGCGAGTCGGACAGTTAGCTCGTCCTCGGAAACCGAGACGTCTTGAGCCCGGGGGTTTGCCTCAACGACCGAAGAACTCATACCAGCCCTCCAAGAACCGTTCCCGGTTCTCCAAGACGATACGCTCGATTGACCGAAGTTCGGAAGCGGAAAAGCGGCCAGACGCGGCCAAACCCACCGAATTCAGCCAGAATTTCGCCATTTTTCGTTCCTGCTGGGCGTGCACGTGCGGAGGTTCGTCGCCCTCGTTGCTGTAGAAAAAGAAACGATAAGGGCCGATTTGCCCGACCGTCGGCATCACGGCATTCTATCCGACGAGAAGTCCGCCACCTGCCCCCGAACGACCCGGCTTCAGCGGCAAGCCGGCAGGGCGCAGTCCGCTGCAAGCCGATGTTGGGCGGGGCCGCCAAGCGGTTGAGCTTCACGGGATGAGCCCCGCGCTCACCGCGAAAGATCCGTCCTCAGACAGGGTCGCCAGCGCACCATTCACCACCCCGCTCCCGCCGACCTGCGTGACACGAACGGCGCCATCGAACTGGGTGATGCCCATGGAACCGAGGATGTCGCTGAAAGTGACCGCACCGCCGGCGGGAATCGAGTGGCTTAGCGAGCCGACGACACTGCCAGAGCTGTCGATAGCGTCGACACGAACGACCGCTTCGCTCTCCGCGAAATTGGAGGTCTCCGCAAGGAAGAGATTCGAATGCGAGCCGGGCGACCTGGCAGCCCCGACGAACATCAGCGGCGAAGGCGGCAACGACACCAGGGTCTCGTATGTCACCATCGGCAACTCCATGGCGCGGGCAGGTTGGTCGGGTGCGTAGGCCCTGGCGCGGATCGTAGGAAAGCGGGCAAGCGCGTCGCCCGGGGAGCTGCTGACGTAAAGACCGGTAATGCCCGGGGGGAAGAGGTCGGAATACCGAACCGTGCGCTGTGCGGCCGGCCCGAGAGTAATAAAGGCGGGTTGGGGAGGTGGACAGGTAGCTAATATGCAACCGCCGAACTCGCTCGATATCCGCTTGGTGAAGAGGAGAACCGTCAATTCCGAGTCGAAAGGATTACCGAGGACGAGTTCCGTGTCCCAACTCCCCGTCGATCCCGCACCCGCTATGACAATTGCGTTCGGCTCAACACCAAGGCCGATCACCTGAATCGCTTCTGTCGATCTGACCTCGTGGGGACCGGGAGTGACCACGCTGAGCGAAACCGTTTGCCTCCCGCCCGTCGGGAAAGCGTGGGTGACTTGAAAGCCGGTGTCGGTGGAGCCGTCGCTGAACTGCCACGAATATGTGTACCCGGCCCCTCCCGCGTCGGCCTCAAAGACGATGGGCGCTCCGGCGACCGCGGACAGGGCCCCGTCCTTCGGAGCGGCCCCGCAGACGACGCGAAATGTTCCGGGCACCGGGGCACCAGCGAATATGCCCCGGGCAATCAGCGATAGGGCGATGAACGCGGCCCCACGGATGACGTTTCCGGGCATCAAAATGACGTTTCCTTTCGGGCAAAACGGCGAAGCCGCGCCCAACGACCCGGCTTCAGCGGCGGCAAGCCGCAGGCGCGCCGTCCGCTGCAAGCCGATGTTCGGGGTGCTAGGGTTCCGAAACCTCGAGATCACGGCAGATCTTCTTCGCGAGGTAGTCGTTGATCTCGCGGTGACGGGGAACCGCCGTTGATTTCCGGGTTGCGCGATTGACAAACACCGAATGGCGCGAGCCTTCCCGAAAGAACTCGCAACCGTGCGCCTGAAGATGGCGGACGAGATCGGCCCGCTTCAAGAAATGAGGAGCGGCTCGCGGATGACGACGTCGCCACCCAGCTGCTCCTCGGCAAGAACTCGGTTGGCTTCGAGAACGAGGGCGACAGCTTCGTGCAGGCTTTCCCGGGCCTCATCGAGCGTCGAAGCCTGGGTGTTGGCACCGGGCAGTTCTTCGACGAAACCGATATAGCCCTCGGGAACCTTGCGAAACACGGCCGTGAGCTTGAGCTCCATGCGCCCTCCTGAGTCATCCCATTCTACCTCGACCGCCAACGTCGCCCAGCACCCCGAACGAACCGGCTTCAGCGGCGAGCCGCGCAGAGCGCAGTCCGCTGCAAGCCGATGTTGGGCCCCTTAGCCATTTCGCATAAGCGCCGCCGTATTGTCCACTAGCAGGCTGCTGAAAAAGTCTGATTTTCGTTGACGCGAAGGGATTGCGGGCGCACATTGGGATCATGCGAGGAGAAACGGATTCTCAGGGGAAGGTTTTCGCCTACGTTTCGCTGGAGGAGCGGGTTCCGGCGGACCACCCGCTGAGAGCGATCAAGGAGATTGCCGACGAGGCTCTGGTGCGGTTGGAGCCGAAGATTTCGGAACGGTACTCGAGGATGGGACGACCATCGATACCGCCGGAAGTGCTTTTGAAGAGTCAGGTGCTGATGGCGCTCTATTCGGTGCGGTCGGAGCGGCTCTACTGCGAGCGGCTGCAATACGACCTGCTTTTTCGGTGGTTTCTGGATCTTTCGATCGATTCGGAGAGTTTCGACGCGACGACGTTTACGAAGAACCGGGAGCGGATTCTGAAGGAAGACTTCGTCGAAGAGTTCTTTCGAACGGTGGTCGAACAGGCGCGGGAGAAGAGGTTTCTGTCGGATGAGCACTTCACCGTCGACGGGACGATGATCGAGGCCAACGCGTCGATGAAGAGCTTCAAGGCCAAGGGTGGGCCCAAGGGTGGTTCGTCGGGGGGCAAGAACGGAGAGGTCGATTTTCGAGGAGAGAAGCGCAGCAATCAGACGCACGAGTCGACAACCGATCCCGATGCTCGGCTCTATCGGAAGGGCAAGGGCAAGCCCTCCCAGCTTTGCTACCTGGGACACGTTCTGATGGAGAACCGAAACGGGCTCTGCGTCGATGCGACCGTGACACGGGCATCGGGGAAAGCGGAGCCGGAAGCGGCGATCGTGATGGTGAAGAGGTCGACGGATCCGATGGCTCGCCGGGTGACGCTGGGAGCCGACAAGGGATACGACGTGGGAGAGTTTCATGTCGAGCTCGTCGAAGAAGGGGTCGTAGCCCACATCGCGGCAAAAGAGGGGATCACGCCCCTGATCGGACGCCGAACTCTCGGGAGTGGCGGATACAGATTGAGCCAGCGCAGGAGGAAACGGGTCGAGGAGATCTTCGGATGGATGAAGACGATTGCCGGGCTCGCCAAAACAAGATTTCGAGGTCTGGCTCGAGTCTCGGCTCAGGTGCTCTTCGGCGCCGTCGCTTACGATCTCCTCCGGATGGCAAATCTGGGTGGCACGTGATCGACCGCCGACCCGTTCTGGTTGCCGCGGAAGCGGGAAAGGAACGAACCTATCGATGTGGCCCGAACCAAAACACCGCTCGTTAAGCATGTCGATCAAAATCGCGTCCACCGAAAAGTCGCCAATACCATCAATTTTTCAGCAGCCTGCTAGTGTCCCGTACCAAAAGATTTCTTAGCGTGACGGATGCGGTGCCGGATTTGTGAAGCCGACTTTGTCCAGACGAAGGGTTTGGGGTTGTCGTTCCATGTGGCGAGGTAATGGAGAATGGCGCTCTCGAGGGCGCGAACGCTTATGAACGTCCCTCGGCGAATGGCCTCCTGGGTGATCCGGGCAAACCACCGCTCGACGAGATTGAGCCAAGAAGCGCTGGTCGGGGTTAGATGAAGGTGGAACGCAGGATGTTTTCTGAACCATTCTCGGACAACCGGGTGCTTATGCGTCCCGTAGTTGTCGCAGATCAAGTGGACCTCGCGACCCCGATATTTTCGACTGAGCATTTTCAGGAATCCTAAGAACTCCCGATGGGTATGGTGGGGAAAACACCGCCCGGAGACTTTTCCTGTGGCCACTTCCAGCGCCGCAAAAAGACTCGTCGTCCCATGCCGGACGTAATCGTGTGTCATCCGGGCCGGCAAGCCGGGCCGCATCGGAAGAATCGGCTGCGTCCGATCGAGAGCCTGGATCTGCGACTTCTCATCCACGCACAAGACAAGGGCTTTTTCCGGAGGGTTGAGGTAAAGCCCCACCACGTCGGCCATCTTTCGATCGAAGTCCGGATCGGTACTGAACTTGAAGCTCTCGACCCGATGCGGCTGGAGCCCGTGCTTTTTCAGCACCCGATGAGCCGTCATGGCACTGACCTTCGACCGCTCAGCCAGAAGCCGCACGCTCCAGTGCGTCCGACCCTCCGGAGGCTTCATCGCGGTCGCCACGATCCGCGCTTCATCGGTCGGCGTGACCCGCCTCTTTCGGCCGCTCCGGTGCCGCGTGTGCAAGCCCGCGATCCCCTCCTCCAGGAACCGCTTCCGCCATTGGCACACCGTCATCTGCGAGATCTCGAACCGTTTGGCCATCGCTCGGATGCTCTGACCGTCGGCGCTCGCCAGGATCACCCCAGCACGCTTGGCCATCTGCTGTGGAGTCGATGGAAGCCTCATCCAACTCTCCAACACCCTTCGATCTCTCACCTTCAACTCGAATTCCGGTCCCACGTATCCCATGATACGTAGAACAATCCTACGCTAAATATATTTCAGGTACAGGACACTAGGATCGAAAGAAGGACCTCATGGTCATCGGCTCGCCGGTAGAACCTCCCCACACGGGGACGCTGTCGCAGGTAGCCCGTCGATCGGGCAACCCTGAGCACTCGGCAGACGGCAGCCATTGGCCGTCCCGTCACCGACTTGATCCTTTGAGAAAACTGGGATTTTTTTTTATGACTTCGCGAGCTGCTTCGAGGATCTCGATGGTCATCGCCTGTTTGCCGATCAATCGCTGGAGCTGCTTGATCTGCTGCTCGAGCTCCCGGACCCGCGAGGCCGGCACGACGTCCTCGCCGGCCGCCACCGCCGTCGTCCCGCCTCGCTCGACCAATCTCATCCAATTACGCAGCACCGACGGCTGCACCTCGAGCTCTCGCGACAGCTCGGCCATCGTCTTCTCTCCCGAGCTGATCCGCCCCACCGTCTCCCGCTTGAACTCAGCCGAAAATACCCGCCGCCCGTCAGAACGCCGTGGAAACTCTCCCATCTCCCACCAGCCTCTCCGGAGCCATCATAGGCTCCAAAAAGTGTCTAGCCGAAATGGGGAGCAGACCAAAAGTGTCTAGCCGAAATGGGGAGCAGACCAGACCCTCGAGTGGGTGGACTGGTTCAATCACCGCCGCCTCCTCGAGCCCCTCGGCTACCTTCCCCCGGCCGAATTTGAGGCAGCGTACTATTGTGGTCAGAACGCTCCAGCCATCGAGGCTGGACTCATGTAACCGAGTCTCCGGAAATCCCGGGCCGGTTCAGCCCGCATTCGCGCGTCCGGCATGTGCCACGTGCTCGGAATTAGGAGTCGCCAGACTGCTGTCATCGCGCAGCCAGCCTAGCTCGGCCGTCGAACGACCCGGCTTCAGCGGCAAGCCCGCAGGGCGCAGTCCGTTGCAAGCCGATGTTGGCCGGCTCAGAGTTCACGCGAACCTCCTGAGCTCGTCCATTGATTCTGGCGCCTTGCGTTTACCAAGCCTAACCTTCTCGACAATTCGTGACACGGTCGCTGAAATGCGGTCGCTCGGGTTTCTGGCGAGGGCCTCGGCCGCCGATTGGCTCGCCAACGCGATGTCGCCGCTAAGGAGGTGGGCGAGTGCAAGGTTCGCGACGAGTCCTGGATCGGTTGGGTTTGCTCGGACCGCGCTCTGGAAAAGAACCGCTGCACCCGCGAAATCGTTCGTCTCGAGGGCCTCCAACCCAGCCTCTCGCGCAACGTCAGGCTGATCCGGTTTGACTTCGTGCGAGCGCGTGAACCATGCGAGCGCTTCCACGTGGTCCCCAAGACATTGGTAAATCTTTCCAAGATTCCACATCGCAGGCCAATTAAGACGATTGATATCGAGCGCGACCTGGAATTCGCGGATGGCCTCGCGAAGACGACGCTTCCCAAACCAACCGATTCGCCTGGACATCTTCCCGTGAATAAGGAGCCTGCCCTCGATCAACTCACATCCACGGCGAAAGTGGGCGTCGTGACGCTCGATCTCGGCGGTGGACAGTTGCGGCTGAGACATCTTCTAGCCGGCCAACGACCCGGCTTCAGCGGCGGCAAGCCGCAGGCGCGCCGTCCGCTGCAAGCCGATGTTCGGCCGCGGCGCTTTCATGGTGCCCTGTGGTGTTTCCACCATGACATTAGCTCTCGGGCAAACCGCGGATCTGGCCCCTGGGGTTGCTTCCGAGGCCCATCGCCTTGGTTCGGCACGATTCAAGATGATTCGCGAGCTCTTCGACCGAGCACCCTTACGACATCATCCGGTATATCCGCCCGGCGAAGCTGACGAACTCGTCGGGATCACGGCCGTCAGCTTAACATCTCCGCAATGATACGATCGTGTCCATCGTTCGGAGGATCTTCTGAACACCGCCGAGTTCAGCTACGCCCGCCTCCTTGCGACTCTTCTTGGCACGACGAGACAGAATCATCTTCCGCGGCGCAACGACCCGGCTTCAACGGCGGCGAGCCGGCGGCTCGACGTCCGCTGCAAGCCGATGTTGGGCGGCGTGCTCTCCATTGCTAGAAGACAGCTCGGATACCGGCGCCGATGTTCAGCAGAAACCGGACACGCGCGTTGCCCACGGGACCTGCCGTGAGGTGATATTCCACAAGGCTCAGCATCGATTATCCACGGGATACAGGTATCTGGACTCCCCCACCGCCGAACGCGCCCACGCGACTCTCGGAGTCGCTCTCCGCAAAGCGGTTTCGCGATTCAAACTGGAATTTCAGGTCATAGACTCCGACACCGGCGTTGATGAATGGACGCACGCTCCCCCAGCTCCAAATTCTTTCGACCGTTCCACCGATGTAGCTCTCTTTTGAATCTGAATTGAAGTCCGACTTTCCGGACCATGCTCCGCCGTAAATTCCAATCTCCCAGGACGACGATAAAGGCACCTTCAAGGCCCCCTTCAGGCTGAAGCCTGTTCGAGTGGAAGAGTCGGCCGGGATCGCCGCACCCGCGGTAGCCTCGACAACGATGTGGCGAGGTGGCTCCTGCTGCTGCGCCTCGGCAGGTAGATTCATCCCGACCAGAATCGACATGCCCGCAAGAATCGTAATTCTCATGCCACCTGTACGACGTTGGACGACGCAGCGTCTAGAGCCGCCCAACGACCCGGCTTCAGCGGCAAGGCCGCAGGCCGAAGTCCGCTGCAAGCCGATGTTCGGCGTGGTCATCTACTTGCGCCAACCACCGTAAAAGACATGCCGGCCAGTTTGTCGCTTTGATGCCAAAGTTCCAGCGTCCACGTGCCGGGTACCAACTCATACGTGTGATCGAATCCAAACACCCTATAGCCTCCAACCGTCCCATCGCTCCGGACGGTCGTGGGTATATCCCTATCGTACCAACGCGAAATCGAGCCGTCTGGCATTTTCATAGCAGGGTGCCGCGCAGTCATTCGCAAAGTGATGGGGTCCCCCGGCTTTAGGCCGGTCACGACGTAGTGGTATCCAAACCGCAGTCCAAGGGTCGCTTCCACGGTATCGGTCTGCGACACCAGCTCAACGCCCCGGTCGTCATTGGTAGTGAACCGGCCCGGGTTTCGTGGAGGCTCCCGATCTTGAGAGGATGGGAGCATGGAAGAGCGAAAGAGGTATCCGGCGGAGGTACGAGAGCGGGCGGTACGGCTGGTTTTCGAGCAGCAGGGTCATCACGCGTCGCAGTGGGCGGCGATCGAATCGATTGCCGGAAAGATAGGCTGCACGGCCGAGACGCTGCGGGGTTGGGTGCGGCAGACGGAGCGAGATGCCGGCAAGCGGCCGGGGCTGACGACGTCGGAGCGGGAGCGGCTCAAGGAGCAGGAGCGGGAGATCCGTGAGCTTAGGCGAGCCAACGAGATTCTTCGCAAGGCATCAGCCTATTTCGCACAGGCGGAGCTCGACCGCCGAGCGAAGTGATGGTGGGGTTCATCGAAGAACATCGGGGTGCGTACGGGGTCGAGCCGATCTGCGCGATGCTGCCGATCGCCCCGGCGACCTACTACGAGCATCGTGCCAGGCAGCAGGACCCGAGCCGGCGGCCGGCGCGCGCCAGGCGCGACGAAGATCTGATGGTCGATATCGCTCGGGTATTTGCGGAGAACTTCGCCGTCTACGGGGCCGAGAAGGTGTGGCGGCAGCTCCGGCGAGAGGGTACGACTGTTGCCCGGTGCACGGTGGAGCGGCTGATGCGGGCAATGGGCCTGAGGGGAGTGGTTCGTGGCAAAGCCTTCCGGGTCACGACGGTTGCGGACAAATCGGCCGTGCGGCCGCCGGATCTCGTGGAGCGGGAGTTCCATGCGAACCGTCCCAACCAGCTCTGGGTAGCCGATCTCACCTACGTGGCCACATGGGCCGGCTTCGTCTACGTGGCTTTCATCATCGATGTTTTCTCGCGTTCGATCGTCGGCTGGCGTGTCTCCCGGTCGCTGCGGAGCGATCTGGCGCTCGACGCTCTCGAGCAGGCGCTCCACGCCCGGCCGCACATCGGAGAGCTCGTTCACCACAGCGACCGGGGCGTCCAGTACCTCTCGATCCGATACACCGAGCGTCTCGCCGAGGCAGGCATCGAGCGATCGGTGGGCAGCGTCGGCGACTCCTACGACAACGCGCTTGCCGAAACGGTGATCGGTCTCTTCAAAACGGAGGTCATCTGGCGCCGAGGACCCTGGCGAACCTTCGACGACGTCGAGTTCGCGACCCTCGAGTGGGTGGACTGGTTCAATCACCGCCGCCTCCTCGAGCCCCTCGGCTACCTTCCCCCGGCCGAATTTGAGGCAGCGTACTATTGTGGTCAGAACGCTCCAGCCATCGAGGCTGGACTCATGTAACCGAGTCTCCGGAAATCCCGGGCCGGTTCAGTGGGCGATAGATGCCGTATGAATCGATCGTGACGTTAGCGGGCGTCTGTGCCCAGGCGAGGCCCCCCGCGAGAAGCGAGAGCAGGATGAGCACCCTTCTTGCCACGCCGAACGCCCCGGCTTCAGCGGCGGCAAGCCGCAGGCGCGCCGTCCGCTGCAAGCCGATGTTCGGGGTGCTCACCGAGCCACCGCGAGAAGCGTAAGCACCAACGCCACACCGAGAACCCACGGCCATGCGCGGACGGAATAGAACACGATCCCCCAGGGAACGAGAGACCTGCCCGAGCTTTCGCGCAACCTTCGAAAGTCCCGTAGCCGCTGAGCGTGGGACGCGCTAAAGAATGGCACCCGCGAACCCGCGAGCGGCGTTGCACCTCGGTCCGGTAGATGGCGACCGATAACGAAGAAAGAAAGGACGGACATTACGAGCGCGTCTGCGAGGAGAACGATCCATACCCCGATGACTACGCCGCTCATCTCGTTAGCAACCCGAACGACCCGGCTTCAGCGGCGGCAAGCCGCAGGCGCGCCGTCCGCTGCAAGCCGATGTTCGGCTGCGTGCTCATGCCTTCCTCGCAAATTCACGCTGCCCGCCCTGAATAAGGAACGCTGCAGGAAGAATAAAGAGCCATACGACGAGCACTGCCGTGAGAGTTATCTCGAGCCATTCCGACCGCGGTTCCCGGAGAAGGGCAAGGGATAGAAAGACAACGCCATTGGAGTTGCCCCGGTTTCGTGGACAGGTAGAGACTTGGGAGAGAGGAGTTCACGATGCCGAGGAGTAGGAAGGCATATCCGCCCGAGTTTCGGCGGCAGATGGTCGAGCTGGTACGGTCGGGCAGGAGTCCCGAGGAGCTGGCTCGGGAGTTCGAGCCGTCGGGGCAGTCGATCCGGAACTGGGTTTGCCAGAGCGATCTGGACGAGGGACGACGCAGCGACGGCCTGACGACGGAG
Organism: uncultured Acidobacteriota bacterium; assembly: GCA_963794295.1. GTDB lineage: Bacteria > Acidobacteriota > Thermoanaerobaculia > UBA5066 > DATFVB01 > DATFVB01. The sequence goes on along the minus strand of CAWCDE010000002.1, from coordinate 34,804 downwards.
GAACGTGAGGAGCTGCGTCGGCTGCGGCGAGAGAACGCGCGGCTCAAACAGGAGCGGGAGATCCTGGCAAAAGCCGCGGCCTGGTTTGCTCGGGAGACCGGCTCGGTGCCGGAGAAGTCTTCGAGTTCGTGAAGAGCAACCGGGCCGTCTACTCGGTATCGGCGATGTGCCGTCTGCTGGATGTCTCCTCCAGCGGGTACTACGCGTGGGTCGACCGCGAGCCGTCGGCCCGGGAACGCGCCGACAGGGCGTTGACGAATCGGATCCGGGAGATCCATCAGGTGTCGCGCGGGACCTACGGAGCGCCGCGCGTTCATGCCGAGCTCAAGGAGGGGGGTCAGAGAGTCGGCCTCAACCGGGTAGCTCGGTTGATGAAGAAGGCGAACCTTCAGGGTGTGAGCCGGCGAAAATGGATTCGCACGACCGTACGGAGCGCCGAAGGGTCGGCTGCGCCGGACCTGGTCGATCGCCACTTCGAGGCAACGGCGCCGGATCGGCTCTGGGTGGCCGACATTACTTACGTTCCGACGTGGGCCGGGTTCCTCTATCTGGCTGTCGTGCTGGATGCCTGGAGCCGGCGGATCGTCGGATGGGCGATGCGAACGGACCTGAAGACCGAGCTCGTGCTCGAGGCGCTCGAGATGGCGCTCTCGCAGCGGCGTCCGAAGGCGGTCGTCCACCACTCCGACCATGGAACGCAGTACACCTCGATTGCGTTCGGGAAGCGGTGCCGTGAGGCTGGTGTTCGGCCTTCGATGGGATCGATTGGAGACTGCTACGACAATGCGCTCTGTGAGAGTTTCTTCGCGACACTCGAGTGCGAACTTCTCGATCGCCGCTCCTTCCACACGCCGGCTCACGCGAGGATGGCCGTCTTCGACTTCCTCGAGGGCTGGTACAACCCGAGACGTCGTCATTCTTCGATCGGCTACCGGTCGCCGATGATCTACGAAACACAGATGCATGAAAGGAGGATCGAGGAGGCCACGCTCAATGGTTGAAAAACGGAGCGGGGCGCTGCCCCGCACCCCGCCAGGGGCTCCGCCCCTGGACCCCGACAACCCAAGCCGGGGACTCTCCACTGAATCGGGGTAACTCCACCATCGATGTTGGCGATGATGCCTGCGATTCGAGAGATTCTGGGGTACCGGAAATGGCCGAGCGCGTAAGGCACTCCCGCCAAGCCAAAGACCAGGATAAACGCCGCCCCGGGAAATGAAAGAGTTCGGTGGTACGCGCCGCGAGCGACGAGGGCTATCCCGGTTGCGCCCAATATCAGAACGAAGACCCGATTCATTGCCAGCTGAGCGCGCCGGCTCAACCGGGGATCGTTCATCAATTGCCCTACCCCTAGCTTCAAAGGCCAGCCTCTATTCCGCTGCCGAACGACCCGCGTTCAGCGGCGGCGAGCCCGCGGCTCGACTTCCGCTGCAACGCGATGTTCGGGCGCATGGTCATATCTCTCGAACCCACGATGGCATTGCTAGGCTCCAGATTCCCAATGCGAGTGCCGGAAGGCTTAGGAGCAGGAGGATGTGAACTCCGCCGACGTCCTCGCCCTGACCAAAAGCGAGAATGTCTAAGGCGTACAGAACCAGTGCCGCGCCGAGGGCTCTGCTTGAAACCCTCCACGCCGACCAGCCGCGCGCTCCCGCCACCGCGTTTCCGATCGCCAATATACCGAAGGTGATGAGCAGAGCAGACAGCGGACCATGAGCCGCGGTCGATCCTTCCCACAGGCAGCCACCTGCTACCAGAAGCCATGCTGCCGCATAGATTCCCCCCAGTCACCCTTGACACGGCACGACCTTGATTGTGCGCCCGAACGACCCGGCTTCAGCGGCGGCAAGCCGCAGGCGCGCCGTCCGCTGAAAGCCGATGTTCGGGCACGGAACCTGTTCTTGGGTCATCGCTTCGACTCCCACCACGTGACCAATTCTGTGGCGATGCGGTTCGCGTCGGCGGTCGTATCAGGAAAGGCTCGACCCATACCCATCGTCTCCTCCCGGGTGTATTCGAGATATGCCTGCAGCTTGGAAATCGAGCACTCTTCCCGGAGCATCCCAAGGACGTGCGGAGCGTATGAATCGTATTCGTTTGGGGGAATGCCGCTATTCACGAGCTCTTCGATTACGCCGATCGGATCCCAGCGGCGAAGAGCATCCTTGACGACCTCCATATCGGCCTGAACATCGGCCGTCCGCCCACGAGATGAATCAGCGGCCATGTTGGACAACGTGCCCGAACGACCCGGCTTCAGCGGCGGCAAGCCGCAGGCGCGCCGTCCGCTGCAAGCCAATGTTGGGGGGCCCGCCTACTTGCCGCAATTTCTTACCTCCCCTTTGTCAGAAAAGACTTGGTCAGCGTTGAAATTCGCGCAAGGCGAGATTATCGAGTTTTCCCGCAGCCCGCATGCGCAAATAGTCCGAACCGTCCGGACGGCTGTCGCTACCGTAGCTCACGAGGATGTACTCGCGACCGTCGGAGCGATAAAGGAAGCCGGTCCCCCATTGGTCCGTGTTGGGTACCCCAGGAAGGTTCTCAAGACTGCGAGGGAAGACGCCGTGTGCTTCTCGATAAATACGAAGCTCTCCGTCGACCGAGCGCATTACGACGAGATTTCGGATCTGAGTCTCACGGAGGCGGAAAGGCCGCACGATCGTCGCGTAGCCGACCGACACCATAACCAGAATAACCCCCGCGACGATCACCGGCCAACGTCTCACGGGCCGCCCAACGACCCGGCTTCAGCGGCAAGCCCGCAGGGCGCAGTCCGCTGCAAGCCGATGTTGGGCACCCCCGCCGTCATCGCGTGACCTTTGCGAGAATCACTTGGTTATACCGAAACATGTACTCATTGGCAGCGCGACGATAGGGGTCTTCTCCCCAATCTGGTGTGCACCCGGCGTATAGCACTTTCGCGCCGTACCGGCGATCGAGCGATCGGGTCTGGTTGATCGGCGCGCCGGGGATGAACTCGCCTAGGGTCGCCCCTGCCAGGAGTCGGACGTCGCCGGCCGCGATGGCGTGACGAGCATCGCGCTCCGGGTTTCGCAGCCGATACTCCAGGGCGAGCCGATACCAATGGAGCCGGCGCGTAAGGTTGATCGATTCCCGGATGCGCGCCACCCAGCGCCCGGTGTCGTGCGGATTTGATACCGCGACGGCTGCAGCTGTGAGCGCCGCAGCGGCAAATACGCTTAGGCACGCGAGGGCGACCCAGCGCAACACGCGTCTCACCGGCCAACCCACCTTGACGGGGTGCCCAACGACCCGGCTTCAGCGGCGGCAAGCCGCAGGCGCGCCGTCCGCTGCAAGCCGATGTTCGGGGTGCTAGGGTTCCGAAACCTCGAGATCACGGCAGATCTTCTTCGCGAGGTAGTCGTTGATCTCGCGGTGACGGGGAACCGCCGTTGATTTCCGGGTTGCGCGATTGACAAACACCGAATGGCGCGAGCCTTCCCGAAAGAACTCGCAACCGTGCGCCTGAAGATGGCGGACGAGATCGGCCCGCTTCAAGAAATGAGGAGCGGCTCGCGGATGACGACGTCGCCACCCAGCTGCTCCTCGGCAAGAACTCGGTTGGCTTCGAGAACGAGGGCGACAGCTTCGTGCAGGCTTTCCCGGGCCTCATCGAGCGTCGAAGCCTGGGTGTTGGCACCGGGCAGTTCTTCGACGAAACCGATATAGCCCTCGGGAACCTTGCGAAACACGGCCGTGAGCTTGAGCTCCATGCGCCCTCCTGAGTCATCCCATTCTACCTCGACCGCCAACGTCGCCCAGCACCCCGAACGACCCGGCTTCAGCGGCGGCGAGCCGGCGGATCGCCGTCCGCTGCAAGCCGATGTTAGGTTCCGCCACGTTTGATTTCCTCATGCAACCACCGGCTTCCATGCTTTGCTGCGCTCATGTCGTCTAGGCGCCGATTTAGGCCAGGGAGGTTACCTTCTCTCGTGATCCCGATTCCACGTTCAACCTGCAACTCCTCGATTCTGACCACAGCGGAGTTGACCTGGGGCACTATTCGTTCGAACTCCGTGGCAATACGGAGGACGTCCGCCGTAGTGAGGTCGCTTATGACATATCGGTGCACCACACGATTTCGTTTCTGGTAGAGCTCCTCAAGCCGGCTAAACAGGTCGTCGGTGATGACCTTCCGTTCATGGGCTCGCCGGTAGATCTCTCGCTCTGAGATAACCTTATCTGCTTCCGACTGGAACAGCAGATCATCGAGAATGATCGACGAGGCCGTGTCCAGCTGGTGCTGCAGGATCAGGCCGATCCTCAGGCTTCCATCGATCACGGCGGCGGCCAGGCAGAGATATTCGATAAAATAGCCATTCTTTGCCGCTCGCTGCATCAATTGACCGGCCGCAGTGAAGCCGTTCATGAAGTTAGTAAACTTGGGATCGGTCATTCCGCGGAACCTAACATGTAATTAGACGTCCTAAGCGATTCCGTGAAACGCGACGGCGAAGTGTCGAGATTCGCGTCTGATAGGGCGCCCCCTTGCCCGAGTCAAGCCTCTGATCCGGCTGGACGCCTGATCGGCGCCTCCATTTTACGGCTGCCGCCGACCCGTCGCCTAATACCGATGCGGACGTCTTCAGGATGCGACAAAACGGCGCGGCGCCCCGGTGCTGCCTCATCACTCCTACCATCGCCGGAGCGCTGAAAAGGGGACGCTCCGCGCCGGGTTCACAGGGCGTCCGCCGGGCTCCGGACCCCGCGAACCCCGCCGCGGTTCAGAACATGGGTATAGATCATCGTCGTCGAGACGTCCTTGTGCCCCAGCAGGTCCTGGATCGTCCGGATGTCGTAGCCGCTCTCGAGCAGGTGCGTCGCGAATGAGTGGCGGAGGGTGTGGCAGGAGGCCGGCTTGTCGATGCCGGCGCCACGGACCGCCTCCCGAACGGCCCGCTGCATCGCCCTCTCGTGCATGTGGTGCCGGCGCAGCTCTCGCGAGCGGGGATCCCGTCCGAGAGAATCCGCCGGAAACACCCACTGCCAGCCCCACTCCTTCGCTGCTCCGGGATACTTGCGATCGAGCGCGTCCGGCATGAGCACCGCTCCAAACCCGGCGGCGAGATCCGCGCGATGCAGCTCGCGGACGTGGCCGAGATGGCCGATCAGGGCTTCGCGGATCGCCGAGGGGAGCATCGTGACGCGGTCCTTGCTTCCCTTTCCGTCGCGGACGGTGATCTGCGCGCGCGCGAAATCGAGGTCCTTCACGCGGAGCCGCAGCGCTTCGAGCAGACGCAGGCCGCCGCCGTAGAGGAGCGTCGCGACGAGCTTCGGGGCGCCGTCGAGCCGTTCGAGGACGGCGCGGACCTCCTCTCGGGTGAGGACGACCGGCAGACGCCGCGGCCGCTTGGCCCGGATCAGCGATTCGAGCTTCGGAAACGGGATCTCGAGAACGTGGCGATACAGGAATAGAAGAGCCGCGAGCGCCTGGCTCTGCGTCGAGGACGCGACCTTTTCCTTCACGGCGAGGTGCGTCAGGAAGGCATTGATCTCCGGCTCACCGAGCTCGCGCGGATGGCGCTTGCCGTGAAAGACGACGAACCTCCGGATCCAGCCGACGTACGCCTCCTCGGTCCTTAGCGAGTAATGGCGAGCCCGAACTCGCATTCGAACCGCGTCAAGGAGGCGGACCGGCCTGGCGGGCGCCAGCGGAGCGATGGCGATGATTTCGGCCATGTCGAATCATATACGCCTTTCTTGCGCCTTTGACAACCGCCGGGCAGCTGGTTCTACGCCGGCCACCGGTCGCAGGAATCCGGACTCAGGCGCGCGCGGTCGCCGGCGTCTCGTTGCCCAGGAATTTGTAGATCGCGGCGCCCAGGATTCCGCCGGCGATCGGCGCCACCCAGAAGAGCCAGAGCTGAGAGATCGCCCAGCCGCCGGCGAAGACCGCGACGCCCGTGCTGCGCGCGGGATTGACCGAGGTGTTCGTCACGGGGATCGAGATCAGGTGGATGAGCGTCAGGCAAAGGCCGATCGCGATCGGCGCGAAACCCTGCGGCGCCCGCCTGTCCGTGGCGCCGAGAATGACCAGGAGGAACATCGCCGTCATGACGATCTCGCACACGAGGGCGGCGAGCAGGCTGTATCCGCCGGGGGAATGGGCGCCGTAGCCGTTGGACGCGAAGCCCGCCGACACGTCGAAGCCCGGCTTGCCGCTCGCGATCACGTAGAGGACGCCTCCGGCGGCGATCCCGCCGAAGACCTGGGAGACGACGTAGGGGACGATCTCCTTGCCGGGAAAGCGGCCGCCGGCCCAGAGCCCCACCGTGACCGCGGGATTGATATGGCAGCCGGAGATGTGTCCGATGGCGAAGGCCATCGTCAGCAGGGTCAACCCGAACGCCAGGGCGACGCCGAGAAACCCGATGCCCAGGTTGGGAAACGCGGCGGCGAGCACGGCGCTGCCGCACCCGCCGAGAACCAGCCAGAACGTTCCGAAGAACTCGGCCCCGTACTTCTTCATGCCCCCCTCCTTCAACACTCGCGATCCGGGAAGGAACTCGCGGCCGGGCGAGGCGCCCGCCCGCTTCAGGATATCGAAGAGCCGGCGCCCGTCTGCTTCCCCAGCAGGAACGCCGCGAAGGCCTTGTCGGCCGTATGGATGTGGTGCAGGAGCCAGAGCTCGAAGGAGCGCGCGGCCGCGGGGAGCCCTGTGTCGCCGGACACGATCGACTCCTCGAGGGTCCGGAGATCGCCGATCAGCTGGTCGTGCTCGCGCTCGTGGATCGCATACCCCGGATACGCGTGCAGCCGCATCAGGAGCTGCTCGGCGACGAAATGCGCCTCCGTCACGTCCTCGAGCTGGCGGACCAGATCGCTCGCGCGCGGCCAGTCGTCGTCGGCGAAGGCTTCCAGCATCGCCGTGAGGATCTGCACCTGGAGCAGATGCTCCGTGTCCATTTCGGCGACGCCGAGACGCAGCACTTCCGGAAGGTTGGTCACGGGTGCATCCTAGCGGTCGCCTGGCGGGACGGATTGATGCAATTGAATCGGAGCCGCGCCGCGGGCGCCGCGGCCGGTTGCGAGTCGGCGAGTTTGAGAGTTACGAGTGGGAAGGCGGGGCCGCGCCGCGGGCGCCGCCAGTTGCGGGTCGAGTTCCGAGTTGCGGTTTTCCGGGTTCCGGGGCCGGAAGCCCCGATCCTTCCTCATGCATCCAACTTCACTCGCAAACTCTCAACTGGCCGAGCCTTCCGTTCGGCCCCGACTCAAAGCGCAGCGACAGACACGAGAGCCCGCCGTCCATCTTCCGGAACTCGGACATCGCGAGCGCGAGGACCGGATAGCCCAGGCCCTCGAGCGCCGCCTCGAGACGCGGGAACCCGGCGGCGACGAGGACGTGGTCGTTCACGCGGACGCAATTGGCCGCGTACTCCTCGCCGGCGGCGACACGCACGATTTCGAAATCGGAGAACGCCGGGTTCTCCGCGATCGCCTCGATCGCGACGAGACGCCCGTCGCCGATCGACGTGACGCCGCTCTTCAAATGGAGAACCCCGGGTGTCGCGCGGACGTCGACGGGCGTCGCCGTCTTGCCCTCCGCTTCGAGGATGTTCGCGAGCTGCCGGGCGCCCGATTCGTTCGTCCGGGCGGAAACGCCGATGAAGAACCGGCTGCCGGCCTCGCAGACGTCGCCGCCGTCGAGTGTGCCGGGCTCCTCGATCGCGCGCATCGAGGGGAAGATCTCCGCCAGACGGGAGCGCATCTCGTCGACCTCGCGGGCCCGGCTTTCGGCGCCGGGGCGCGCGACGATCGCGGTCTTTCCGCAGAGAACGGCCGTGTCCTCGACGAAACAGGAGTCGGGAAAGCGGGGATCGGGCGGCAGGATCGTCAGCGCGAGGCCGCAGCGCTCGAGCGCCCGGGCGTATTCCCGGTGCTGCGCCAGCGCCGTCTCGAAATCGGGCGCGCCGAGACCGGCCGTCGTCAGTCCGTCGGCGAAGTTCGCGGCGGGAGCCCGGAGGATCGCGCGGGTGAAGATGCTCACCCCCGTCTCGCCGGAGACCGGCCTCGCCGGCGCGGCTTCTCCGAACGGCTACGGACCTCCTCCGCGATCGCGACCGCCCCGGAAGGGGTTTCCGCGACCCGGACGCGCCCGAGCGCCGCGAAGAACGCCGCGGCTTCGCGGGACGGCGCGAGCAGGACGAGCGGCTTCCCCGCCTTCAGGGCGAGAGCGGCCTCGGAAGCGGTTCCGGGGCCCCCGCGCCCGCAGGCCACGACGACGTCGCTCGAGAGGACGTTGACGACGTTGCGGGCTTCGCCCATCCCGGTCGCGACGACGACGTCGGCAAACGGCGAGGCGCCCGCGCGATCGCGGCCCGGAAGGACGCCGACCGTGAGGCTCCCTTCGACTCTCTTCGCGCCGCGGAGCGCCGCGGCCATCACGCCGGCGTCGCGGCCGCCGGTCAGGACGATCCATCCCGCGCGCGCCGCGAGCTCTCCGAGCTCGCCCGCGAGCTTCACGTCGCGCCGGGCGGCCCGCTCGCCCGCGCCCATGATGCCGAGGACGGGGCGCCTTGCGGCAGCGAGTCGAGCCGTCCCGCGTCGCGCGTTCACGGGAGGATGATATCGGTCGGACGGCCGGGGCTCCCTCACCCGCCCGCGCCGATCCTGTGGATCGCGCGGGCGACCTCTCCCGCCGGGAGAGGTGAGGATCGGAGGCAGCAGAGGGGAATCGCGATCCGGACCCCGACTTTCGCCTCGCAACTCGCAAACTCGCAACTGCTGGCGGCGAAGCCGCAAGCCGCAACTGGCCGCGCCGTGGCGCGGCCCCTACTTCTTCGTCGCGAGGCCGCTTTTGAGGTACTCCTCCATGATGTCGTCGGGGAGCCAGTAGATCTCGGTGCCGTTGACGTAGTAGGTCGGGGTCGAGTTGACGCCGAGATAGCCCCCTTCGTTCATGTCGCGGCGGATCGCGGCGAACGACGCGTCCTGGAGGTAGCACGAAAGGAAATCCTTGCGCGGAATGCCGGCCGAGTCGATGAAGTCGAACACCTGCTGGTCGACGCGGTCGAGCGTCATCGTGTCCTGGTTGTCATAGCAGATCTGCTTGAACTTGAAGACGAGGTCCGACGAGAGCTTCTGGAGGCACGCCGCCGCCGAGGCCGCCTTCGTCGACCAGTGGTGGGTGACCCAGAGCGGATAGAACTTGTAGTACCGGCGGATGCCCAGCTTGCCCGAGTACTTGTCCATCAGCTTGTCCATCTGCTCGCCGCGCCGCTTGCAGAAGGGGCATTCCATGTCCGCGTACTCGACGACCGTGATCTTCGGGTTGTCCGCGCCGTAGGAAGGCGACTGCGAGAGATCGATGATCGCCTTCCGCTGGTCCGTGACCGGCTCGGCGAGCTTCCACATCGTCCCCATCAGGAACACGGAGCCGTCGGGCTCGACGTAGTAATGAAGGGGCTGGCTGAAGTAGCCGGTATCGATCTCGACGCGCACCGCCTTCATGCCGGCGCGGTCCCCGGCCGCGTCGAGATAGGCGCGCGCGGTCGCGCCGAACATCTTCGAGAAGTACGCGCCGATGCCCGCCACGTCCGCGTCGCTGCGGATCATCGCGGTGACCTTCTGGGCCTGGCTGTTCTTGATCGTCTGGCCGGTGAAGATCCACTTCTCGTCGTCGGAGACGAGCATGTCCTGCTTCGCATCGAGCTTCTCGTACTTCCCCTTGCGCTCGATCGCCCAGGCGTGAAAACCGCGGATGTCGCTCTTCGGGTCGGCCTTCGCCGTGACCCGCGACTCGGGCTCCCACGGAAGGTACTCGGCGGCGAAGCGCTCGACTTCGGCCGCGACGCCGCGGGCGGGAGGCGCCGGGGCCGCGGAGGGGCCGGCGAACGCGCGGGCAGCGAGGAACGCCGCGATTCCGGCGGCCGACAGGGCGCCGCGCACACGGAGGAGATTCGTGGGAGTCGGTTTCATTTCCACCTCAAACGGAAATCCGCGCGTTTCATTCCCGCGCGGACGCTTTTTCCGCCGCCGATCATATCCGGTCGGATGCGAACCGCACGAGGATCGCGCCGGTTTCGACCGCCTGTCCGGGGGCGCAGCGCACCTCCGCGACGACCTGGTCCGCGTCCGCCCGGATCTCGTTCTGCATCTTCATCGCTTCGAGGATCAGGAGCAGGTCTCCCTTCGCGACCCGGCTCCCCTCCTCCACCCGGACCTCGAGCACGCGCCCCGGCATCGCCGCGACGACCTCGGCCGCGCCCTCGGACTCCTCCCCCGACGCGGACGCGTCGCGGGGGTCGAAGAGGTGGAGCGCCGTGTCGACGCCGCGCGAGCGGAGCCGCGTCTCCTTCCTGCCCGGAGTCACCCGCGCGCGGATGACGCGGCCGTCCTCGAAGAGCGCGACCAGGGTTCCGTCGGCGCGCGGGAGGAGCTCGAGCGCATAGCGCCTCCCTTCGACGTCGACGGTGGCGACGTCGCCGGAGGCGTCCACCGAGACCGCCGCCTCGGCTCCGTCGGCGCGCACGAGCCGGAAGATCCGCTTCACCGGCGCGCCTCCCGGCGCGCGGCGTCGCGCCAGGCCGAGGCCCGCCCGCGGCGCGGCGCGGCGAACCGCTTCTCCTCGCTGCGCGCGAGCGCCGCCGCCGCGAGCGCCACCAGGTGATCGTCCGGCGCGGCGTCGGCCGTTCCGAGGCCGGCGGCCAGCCGGCGGTCGAGCCACCCGGTGTCGAACGAGGCGGCGAGGAAGTCGGGGTCGGAGACGAGCCGGCGGAAGAACGGCAGCGACGTGTGGATCCCGATGACCTCGTACTCCGAGAGCGCCCGCGCGAGCCGCGCGACCGCTTCGCGGCGGTCGCGGCCGTGGACGATCAGCTTCCCGAGCATCGGGTCGTAGTCGATCGGCACGATCGAGCCGCTCTCGACGCCGACGTCGTGGCGCACGCCGGGCCCCTGCGGGAGCGACATCGCCTCGATCTTCCCCGGCGACGGGGCGAACTGCCGGTCCGGGTCCTCCGCGTACACCCGGCATTCGATCGCGTGGCCTCGCGGAGCGAGGTCTTCGGCCGAGAACGAAAGCGGCTCGCCGAGAGCGATCGAGATCATCTCGCGCGCGAGATCGACTCCCCAGACCTCCTCGGTCACGGGGTGCTCGACCTGCAGGCGCGTGTTCATCTCGAGGAAGTAGAAGCGGCCGTCCTCGTCGAGCAGGAACTCGATCGTGCCGGCGTTCATGTAGCCGACCGCGCGCGCCGCGGCGGCGCGGCTTCCCCCATGCGTCGCGCGGAGCGTCCGCGTCGACGGCCGGGGACGGCGACTCCTCCACGACCTTCTGGTGGCGCCGCTGGATCGAGCACTCGCGCTCCACGACGGCACGCACCGTGCCGTTGCGCGTCGCCCAGCGAGCTGGATCTCGATGTGCCGCGGCCCGAGAGCGCCGCTCGAGGTAGACCGTCGGGTCGCCGAACGCACGCGCCGCGCCTCGGACGCGGCGCGCGTCGAACGCCGAGCCGAGCTCCGCCTGCCGATGCGACGGTCCGCATTCCCTTGCCCGCCGCCGCCCGCCGACCGCCTTGACCACGAGCGGGTAGCCGACGCCTCGCGCCCGAACGCGCGGCACCGCCTCCGCGCGACGTCGCCCCGGCGCCACGGTGCCCGGCACGACCGGCACGCCGGCCGCGATCAGCCGCCTGCGCGCGACGCCGTCTTGCTGCCCATCGCGTCGATGACTTCGGGCGGCGGGCCGATGAACGTCACGCCGGCGTCGACGCAGGCGGCGCGAAGGCCTCGTTCTCGGCGAGGAATCCGTAGCCCGGATGGACGAGGGCCGCGCCGGTCCGGCGCGCCGCGTCGAGGATCCGGTCGACCGCGAGGTAGCTTCTCGGCGCGCGGGAGCAGGCCCGAGGCGGTACGGCTTCATCGGCGAACCGGACGTGGAGCGCCCTCCGGTCGGAGTCGGAGTAGACGGCGACGGTGCGGATCCCCATCTCCCGGCACGCGCGGAAGATCCGGATCGCGATCTCGCCGCGGTTGGCGACGAGGACTTAGCGCGCAGTCATTCGCCTCCGGCGGCCGGCTCAACGTCGGCTTTCTCAGAGCGGAATGTTCCCGTGCTTCTTCGGCGGAAGCTTGTCGCGCTTGTTCGCCGCGAAGGCGAAGCGCCGCGATGAGCTTCGCGCGCGTCTCGGCGGGCTCGATGATCTCGTCGACGAAGCCGCGCGAGCGCCGCGATGTAGGGATTCGCGAACTTCTCGACGGTACTCGGCGATCTTCTCCGCCCTCTCCGCCGCCGGTCCCCGCCGAGCTCGCGCTTGTAGAGGATCGCGACTGCGCCCTCGGGCCCCATGACCGCGATCTCCGCCGTCGGGTACGCGAAGTTGAAGTCCGTGCGGAGGTGCTTGGACGCCATCACGCAGTACGCGCCGCCGTACGCCTTCCGGGTGATGACCGTGACCTTCGGAACGGTCGCCTCCGCGAACGCGAAGAGGAGCTTCGCGCCGTGCCGGATGATGCCGCCGTACTCCTGCTTCGCGCCCGGGAAGGAACCCGGGCACGTCCTCGAAGACGAGGAGCGGGATGTTGAACGCGTCGCAGAAGCGCACGAACCGCGCTCCCTTCACCGACGCGTCGATGTCGAGGACGCCGGCGAGGAACGCCGGCTGGTTCGCGACGACGCCGATCGAGCGCCCGTTCAGGCGCACGAAGCCGACGAGGATGTTCCTCGCGAAGTTCGCGTGCACCTCGAAGAAGCGGTGGTCGTCGACGATCGCGGAGACGAGCTTCTTCATGTCGTAGGGCTGGTTGGGCTCCTCGGGGATGAACGTGTTCAGCTCCGCATCCTCGCGGTCCGGCGGATCGGACGTCTCGACGATCGGCGGCTCGTCGAGGTTGTTGCCGGGCAGGTACCCGAGGAGCTCGCGGATCGCGGCGAGCACGCGCGGCGTCGTCGGGCCGGCGAGAATGGGCGACGCCCTAGACCGACGAATGCGTCCTCGCGCCGCCGAGCTCCTCCTTCGTCACCGTCTCGTGCGTCACGGTCGCGATGACGTCGGGGCCCGTCACGAACATGTAGGTCGACTTCTCGGCCATGAAGATGAAGTCGGTGATCGCGGGGGAATAGACCGCGCCGCCCGCGCACGGGCCGAGGATCGCGGAGATCTGCGGGACGACCCCGGAGGCGAGGGTGTTCCGCAGGAAGATGTCGGCGTATCCGCCAAGCGAGACGACGCCCTCCTGGATGCGCGCGCCTCCCGAGTCGTTCAGGCCGATGAGCGGCGCGCCGTTCTTCACCGCGAGGTCCATGACCTTGCAGATCTTCTCGGCGTTCGTCTCGGAGAGCGATCCGCCGAAGACCGTGAAGTCCTGGGCGAAGACGTACACGGGCCGCCCCTCGACGAGCCCGGCCCCGCAGACGACGCCGTCGCCCGGAATGTCCACCCTGTCGGCGCCGAAATCCCGGCAGCGGTGCGACACGAGCCGGTCGATCTCGAAGAACGAGCCGGGATCGAGCAGCAGCTCCACGCGCTCGCGGGCGGAGAGCTTCCCCTCCCGGTGCTGGCGCGCGATCCGCTCGGGGCCGCCGCCTTCGACCGACTGCCGGCGCATCTCCTCGAGCTGCGCGATCCGGCGCTCGACCGTCACAGGACGATCCCCTTCTGCTCGGCGAGCTTCCGGCGGATCCGGCGGAAGAGCTCGTTCGAATCGAGCCCGCCCGAGGCGATCTCCGCGCGCGAGGCGTCGACGAGCCGCCGCGCCTCCTCGTCGATGTCGCGCTCGCGGCGCATCTCGTCCGCGAAGACGGCTCGGACCGCGTCGGCGAGAGCGCCCGGCGATTTCTCCTGGAAGAGGCCGCGCCGCGCGAGTCGCTGCGCGATGCGGACCGCGAGAAATTCCGTCCGCCGCTCGGCAAGGCTCATCAAACCGATCATATCGGCGGAAGTTATTGATTCACAAGATGCGCGGCGATGCATCGAGCCGGGCGGGCGCGTGCGCCACGACCCGCGACGTCAACGTACGCTATGGTACGCCTCGGTCGCGGGCTCGGGCGCCCGCATCCCGCCGGGCTCGCGCCTCCCCGCGCCCCGGTCCCACCGAGAACGCCGCCCGCGGCCGCCAAACGCGTCTTCCAGCACGTCTCGCCGCGCCTCATCGCTTTCCAGAACTGACCGAAGCGATTCCCGAGTCGTGCTTGGGCACGCGAGGCGTTCAGAGCCGCAGGGCGCCCGCATCCCGCCAGGCTCGCGCCTCCCCGCGCCCCGGTCCCACCGAGAACGCCGCCCGGGCCGCCGAGCCCGTCTTCCCGCACGTCTCGCCGCGCCTCATCGCCTTCAGAACTGACGGAAGTGATCCGGGATCGCGCTTCCGCCACACACCTGTGCATCGAGCCGCCGCCCTGGAGCGCCCGCATCCCGCCCGCCTTCGCCAAGGCTACGGCGGATCGAGAGTTCGGCGATGCGGTCGACTCAATCGACTTCGAAGCGATCAATCCGCCATAGCTTGTGAGAGCGACGGCGGACCGGGTCGCGCCCCCGCGCCCCGGCCACTCGCAACTCGCGAACTCGCAGACTCGTAACCGGCCGCGTCCGCGGCTAGAATCCGCCGGTGAGTCACCGACCCGCGCCGCCGGCGCTCGATCTCGCGCAGCTCTCGCGGTGGATCGAGCCGCTTGCCCGGGACGGATTCGCCGACCTCTTCTTCGAGTGGAAATCGGAGCTGCACCTCTCGCTCCGCGACGGCTCGGCCGGCGGCTCGATGCTCAGCGTCGAAGGCGCGGTTTCGGCCCGCGCCCGCCGCGGGTCGCGGGTCGTGCTGACCGCCTCCCCCCGCGCCGACGAGGCCGGCGCGCGCGACGCCGTCCGCCGGCTCGCCGCCCTGCTGTCGTCGTCGCACTTCCCGAAGAGCGCCGACAACGCGTCCGCCGAGCCGCGGCACGAAACCGAGGACCCCTCCCGCTGGACGAAGAAGATCTCTTCGCTCGTCGCGCGCGCCTTCGAGGACCGGCCGCACCGGGTCGAGGTCCGCCGCCGGCACGCGACGCGGCTCGTCGTGCCGGCCGGCCGCGCGCCGTCCCGGCACGACCGGCCCCGCCTCTCGCTCCACGGAGAATTCCTCGCCGACACGCGGGGCGGGCCGCGGTGGCGGGCGTTCAACTTTCATCTTCCCGAGGCGGACGACGGCGCGTTCGAGGAGCTCCGCCAGCGGCTGCGGGGACTCGCCGCGGGAGGGCCCGGCCTGGTTCCTCCGACCTCGGGCGCCGCGGACGTGATCCTCGAGAACGGCTCCGGGGCGTTCTTCTTCCACGAGGTGCTCTCGCATCCGCTCGAGGCGGACGCGCCGGCGTCGAAGCTGGCGAACCTCTTCAAGGCGCGGCTGTGCCCCCGCGAGATCGAGGTCGCCGACGAGCCGTCGCGGCTCGACCTCTTCGGCGGATATCCGGTCGACGACGAGGGAGTCCCGGCGAGGCGCACGGCGCTGCTCTCGGCCGGACACCTGGCCGGGCCGCTCCGGGACCGGCTCCGGTCCGACCCTCTCCATCCGCCGACCGGAAACGGAAGGAGGCCGTCGCCGTTCGATCACGCCGCCCCGCGCGGCTCGAATCTCGTCGTCGGCCCCGGCGGGGCGAGCGAAGAGGAAATGCTCCATCGCCTCGGCACGGGGATCCGGATCGACGAGTTCGACGGCGGCTCGGTCGATCCCGCTTCCGGGAGATTTCGCCTCCGGTTCCCGGCCGCGCAGGCCGTCCAGCGCGGACGGCTCGGACAGCCGCTCGGTCCCGGGCACATCGAAGGAGAGATCGTCGAGGCGCTCGCGGCGGTCGATCCCCTGCTCGGCGCGCGCGCCAAGCCGTGCCGGCAGCTCGCCTGGTGCGCCCGCGAAGGAAAGGTGCTGCCCGTCGGCGGCGAGGCGCCCGCGATGATCGTGCGCCGGATGCAGGTGTCGCCTCGATGAGAGGCGCGAAAAATGTCTCGATGAGAAGCGCGAAAACCGTCTCGATGAGCTCTCGCGCTCGCCGCGCGGCGAGAGGCGCGAAAACCGCCGCGGCGGCCGGCTCCGAGGCGCGCCGGTGAGTCTCGCGTTCGACCCGGTCCGCGACGAGCTCTCCTTGCGCGCCGGCGATCGGTGGGAGATCTATGGAAAGCGGGCCGCCGCCTCGGAGCTGCGCGTCGCGGCACCCGTGCGCGAGGAATCGGAACGCCTCGAGGAAGGGTGCGCGGCGAGATGGGAGGAGCGCGGACAGGTGCATTTCGCGGCGGCAACCTCCCCCGCGCTCCTCTCCGACGTGATCGGCGAGACCGCGCGTTTCGGCTCGGGAGTCCCGGGGACTCTTCCCGCGCTCCCTTCGGGCACGTTCCCGCAGCCGGCCGATCCGGCCGCGCCGCCGCCCGCCGACGCGTTCGAGCCGGTCGCCCAGCTCCTCGCCTCGGAATCGAAGGGACAGGCCCGCCTGACCTCGCTCGCCGTCACGTGCGGCGAGATCGTCGATCGGATCGAGAACGGCGCGGGATTCTCGGGCGGGCGTTCGCGGCGCTTCGGTTACGGCAACGCCCGCGCCGTCGGCGTCGCGTCGGAGCGGCGCGTGACGGCGGACGTGGTTTTCCCCGTCGGCCCGGGCGGCGCCTTCGACGCGGCGAAGGTCGCGCAGTCGCTCGCCGACCGCAGCCTGCTGCCTCTCAAGGGAAGGGCGTGCCCGTTCCCCCGGGGCGAGCTGCTGCTCGATCCTTCCGTCTCGGCCGCGCTCGTCGCGGCGACCCTGCCGCTCTTCTGCGGGGACGCCCACCGGACGCTCCTCTCGCGGCGCTATCTCGACCGGAACGGCCGCTTCTCGGCCGAGGGGGTCACGCTCGTCGACGATCCCTCGGCGGAGGGCCCCTTCGACGCCGAGGGAGTCCCGGTCCGCCGGAAGGAAGTCGTGAGCGAAGGCGTGTTCCGCACCCGTCTCCACGATCTCGGCTCGTCCGCGCGCGCCGGCGAGAGTCCGACCGGCAACGCCGTCCGGCCTTCGTTCCGGCTTCCCCCGAGGCCGGGGAGCGCGCTCTTCGCGCTCGAAGGACGCCGCTCCGCGACGGCCGCCGAGCTCCTGTCGTCCGTGACGCGGGGCCTCTACGCGACCGCGCTCGCCGCCGCGCCTCGCGTCGACCTCGAGAACGACGCCTACCGCCTGGAGGTCGAGGGATGGGCGCTCCAGGCCGGGCGCGTGCGGTCGCCGGTCGCAGCGGCGACGATCCGGGGACGGCTTTCGGAGCTCTGGAAGGGAATCGGCGGCGTCGGAACGGACCGGCGGATCTTCCCGCTGCAGTCCCTCGTTTCCGTGCCGACGCTGTTCGTGACGAAAGCCACCTTCTCCTAAAAGGCGTCGCGTCCATACGCGCCGTTATACGGGCGCGGCCGGCCCGGCCGCAGGCTTAACGTACGCACCGGTACGCCGCGCCTGCGGCCCGGGCCGCCCGCGTCCATCTTCCGGCACGTCTGGCGCGCCGCCCGGTTGAGTTCGCATACCGTCAAGCTGCGGTCGAGCTTTCTGGACGGCCTTGCGATTTCCGCGGTCCTGCTGCTATCGAGGCCGATGAACGCGGGGCTCATCGCATCGCGAACGCTTTCCGCTGAAGGAATTCCAGCGCGCACCGCGAGGGGGCGGTGGTGAGCACGGAGCACGTAATCCTGAGCGAAGCGAAGACCTGACCGTTCGCGGTAAGGCCCGTCACCCGCTGCGGAAATCGTCTGGAACGATTCCCGCAGTTCTACTGCTATCAAGGCTGATGAACGCGGGGCCAATCGCATCGCGAGCGCTTTCCGCTGAAGGAATTCCAGCGCGCACCGCGAGGTGCAGCCGCGACGCGGCCGGCGCGCACGGCTCCATTTACCGAGCCGCAGCAGAGAACGTTACATCTGCACCACCACCCACTGCGGAAATCGTCTTAAACGATTCCCGCAGCACTACTGCTACTGAGCGTGAGAATCGCGGGGCTCATCGCATCGCTGAAACCTTTCGCCCGAAGTAACCGAGGCGAAAGTTTCGCGATGCGGGAGCTTTCGCGCATAGCGAGGAGGTGGCGGCTACGCGGGCGAGTCGCTCGTTCGACGAGCCGCGAAGCCGCCACTCGCCCCGTTCTCCGAGCGCGCGAAAGCGACGTTGGCGATCCCTCGGGCTCTCATTCAACCCACGTGGGGCGCCGAAGCGGTCGAGGGTTCAAGCCCGAGCCGCGAAGGCCGGCGCGCGGAGAGGCGTCCGCGAAGTAACCGAGCGGACGCCCCGCGCGACGGGAGCATTCGTGATCCGAGCTCCGCGAGCGTCACGAATGCGACGGTGGCGGCGGCTCCTCCTGCTGCATCGCCGGATTGGGCGCGTTTTCATTCTCCGGAGGGGCGGGGACTTCGGCCGGAGGGACGGGAGCGACCGTCGGCTGCGGATGCACCGGAACGGGCCGCGCGGCGCGGTTTCGCCGGAACTGGTCGATGAGCTGCTGGCGCCGCGCGTCGGCGGGCTTGGCGGGCGCAGCCTTTCCGCCGATCAGCGGGGCGGTCGTCGGACTGCCGGTTCCGGCAACCGCGGGCTCCGGCTCGCCCTCCTCGGGAGTGTTCTCGGACTCGAGGTCCGTCGTGCTCACCGTGCGCTCCGGGTGCAGGCGCTCCCAGACCGCGCGGTCGGCGAAGCTCTCCTCGTCGGCGACGTCGGTCGACGCGAGATCGCGGCCGTAGTTGACGAGAGAAGCGCGATAGAGGATTCGCGACTGGACCACCAGCGGGTTGCGTGCCGGCCAGCGCAGCGAGGGATCGATCCGGAGAGCCTTCGCGTATTCCTCGATCGCGGCCTCGTTCTTCCCCTCCTTCTCGAGGAGGAAGCCAAGGTGGAAGCGGGACAGGGGGAACCCGGGCTTCTTCTTGATCGACCGCTCGTAGGCCTTGATGGCCGCGGAAGACTTTCCCTCCTTCTCCCACAGGAGTCCCTCGTTGTAATCGGCGAGATAGAAGGCGGGGTCGAGCTTCGAAGCCTTCTGGTACTGGTCGGCGGCTTCTTTCGCGAAACCGCGCCGGGCGAGGAGGTTCCCGAGGTCGTTGCGCAAGCCCGCGTCGGACGGATTCGCCTGGACTCTCGCCGTCAGATCGAAGATCGCGCGGTCGAACTCGTCGGCATTCGACAGATATCGCTCGTAAAAGGAAGCTCCGTGCTTGCCGGCGGGCGGCGGCGTCTCGGGAGCCGGCGCCGGCGGCGGCGGCGGCGGCGGCGGCGGCGGCACAGTCGCCTCGGGAGTCAGCGGTTTCAAGGGAGTGGCCTGGACCGGCGGAGCCGGAGCGGAGGGCGAAGCCGGCGGCGGCGGGGCGTTCCTCGCCGGACGCGCGGGAAGGTAGGGCGAAGGCGGGGCCGTCGATGACGTTCCCGACGTCGGGGTCGGTGCGGGAGGCGGCGGCGCGACGACCGGCGAGCTCGAAGCGTCGGGCGTCGTCGTGAGCGCCGTCGAAATTCCGGGCTGCCCGGAGACGCCGGTCTGCGCGAAGGCCGCCGCGGCGAACGCGAGCAGGGCCCCGCCCGAGATGAAGATTCGAAATTTCATGCCGTCTTCCCTTTCGATGGACGGGCGATCAGCCGGACGCGGTCGCCGTCGGCAGCGACCTCGAAATCCCAGCCCGTCCTCCCGGTCTTTGCTTCCAGGGCCTGCCGCTCCTTCATGAGCTGGTCCCGGAATTTCTCGTAGCTCAACCTGGAAACGTCCTCCCCCCGGCTCCGGCGCGCCTCGATGAAACGGACGAACAGACCCTCGTCGGGCGTCGGCGCCGCCTCCGGGTGTACGGAGGAGCGGGCGGCGGCGTTGGAGGCCAGCGCCGCGGACCCGCGGGCGAATCGCCCCCGGCCTTCCTCTTTTTCGCGCACGACCCGCTCCCAGTGCTCCACCTGGCTGTTGTACCGGCCGAGCACGGTGTTGAGCCGATATCGATCGGCCGGCGAGTCGATCTTCTGGCTCGAGAGAGCGCGCGCCATCTCCTGGAGGCGGCGGCGTCCTTCGGCCGGAAGCCGCCCGTGCGTCCCGTAGAGGAAGACGTCGTATTCCCTTCCGACCTGGATGATCGCCTCCTCGAACGCGGTGAAATCCTTCTCGAGCGACATCTGCTAACCTCCCCCATTCTAGTGCCCCGTCACGGGAGTAACGACAGCAGCGTTCGGAGCGCCGCGGGACCAGCGCCGGGGCGGAATCCGCCCGGCCCCTCGCTTTCGGCCGCCCGATGAGCCGCGCGCGGAAGCCGGCGCCGCCTCCTGCCGCGGACCGGCCGCCGTCGATCGAGCGGGTTCTCTCCGACCCGCTCGCCGAGCCTCTCATCCGGCGGTACGGACGCGATTCGGTGAAGCTCGCGGCGCGCGCGGCAGCGAGGCAGGAAGGCCGCGACGTCGCGTCGATTCTCGCCCGCTCCGGACGCGCGCTCGCGGCCGAGTTCGCGGGCGAGGCCCCGCGCGTCGTCAACGCGACGGGCGTCCTGATCCACACGAATCTCGGCCGCTCACCCCTGTCGGCGCGCGTGCGGCAGGCGATCGCCGACGCGGCGGAGGGATATCACGCCGTCGAGCTCGACCGGGAGTCGGGAAAGCGCGGCTCGCGCGGGATCCGCGCGCGCTCTCTCGCGGCGCGGCTCGTGGGCTCGGAAGACGCGCACCTCGTCAACAACAATGCCGCGGCCGTGCTGCTCGCGCTCGCCGCATCCGCCGCGGGCGGAGAGGTCCTCGTCTCCCGGGGCGAGCTCGTCGCGATCGGCGGGTCGTTCAAGATCCCCGAGATCCTCGAGGCCTCCGGCGCGCGGCTCCGGGAAGTCGGGACCACGAACCGCACGACCCTCGCGGATTTCGAGCGCGCCCGGACGAAGGAAACGGCCGCGGTGCTCACGGTGCACCCGTCGAACTACGAGATCCGCGGGTTCGCCGAGCGCCCCGCTTTCTCCGAGATCGCCCGCTTCTGCCGTGCCCGAAGGCTGCCGTGGATCCACGACCACGGATCGGGAGCGATCGCCGATCTCGCTCCGTTCGGGATCGCCGGGCAGGAGCGCGCCGCCGACGCCCTGCGGGCGGGCGCCGACATCGTCGCGTTTTCCGGAGACAAGCTCCTCGGCGGACCGCAGGCGGGAATCCTCGCGGGCCGCCGCAAGCTCGTCGAACGCTGCCGGCGGCATCCCCTGGCGCGCGCGCTTCGCCCCGACAAGATCGCGCTCGCGGGAATCTTCGAAACGCTCGCGACGTGGCTGACCGAAGGGCCGGCCGGGCTTCCGCTCTACGCGCTCGCGGCGGTTCCGGCCGACGCGCTTCGCGCCCGGGCGGAGCGGCTGGCGGCCCGGGCGCCGGCGAGGCTCGGCGCGAAACCGGCGGCGACCCGGGCGGTGTTCGGAGGAGGAACGACGCCGGAGCGGTCGATTCCTTCCGCCGGGATCGCGATCGTCGCGCCGGGACGGGCTCCCGAGGACCTCGCCCGGGCGCTCCGCGCTCACGATCCGCCGGTCGTCGGCCGCGTGCAGGGAGGGCGGCTGATCCTCGATCTCCGCGCGGTGTTCGCGGAAGAAGACGAGGCGATCGCGGCCGCGCTCGCCGCTCTCTGACCGGCTCGACCGGCTGCCTGGGGTATGATGCGCGCAAGAATTCGGATGACGAAAGAGAGCGGCGGGTCCGGATCGGACCGAAAGCCCCAGCGGTTCGCGAAGCGGATCTCCGGCGAGGGATGGACCGCCGCGATGAACCGCGTGCCGGGACCGGTGCGCGTGCTGAAGCTCTCGCGGATCGGCCTCGAGATCGAAACCGACGCCCCGCTCGAAGGGGGGGCGCGGTATCCGATCGAGCTCTCTCACGGCGGCGAGACGACGCGAACCACGTTCTACGTCCTTCGTTGCCCCGAACATCGGAACGGCCAGGAGCGCCCGAAGTGGCGGCCGGCGGGCCTCTTCGTCGAGACGCTCGAGCGGCGAGATCTTCCGGAGATCATCCCTCCGCACCCGCACAAATAGCGGGCGAGCCTCCGCGGTTCCCCGCCGGAAGCTTTGCGGCCGCTCCCCCGGCATCGGGATTGCTCCGGGAACCGGCATGGCCCGTTCCGAGCTCGATTTCGACTGGGTGACGACGAACCTGGCGGTGGGAGCACGATTCTCCGCGTCGGACGCCGCGCGGCTCGCGCGCGAGCACAGGATCGGGCACGTCGTCGATCTGCGCATCGAGACCCGCGACGACGAGCGGGTCCTGCGCCGCCATGGAATCGAGCTGCTGCATCTCCCGACGGAGGACGTCTGCGCGATCCCGGAGGAGATGATCGAACACGGGGTCTTCTGGGTGAACGCGCGGCTCGACCGCGGCGCGGGGGTCCTCGTCCACTGCCAGCACGGCATCGGCCGAAGCGCGCTCCTCGCCCTCTGCGTCCTCGTCAGCCGCGGCGACGCACCGCTCGACGCGCTCGTCCGAGCCAAGGACGCGCGCCGGGTGATCTCGCCGAGTCCCGACCAGCTCGCCGCGTTCTCGCGATTCTGCGGAAGGCTGCGCGAGAGGAGCGGCGCCTCGTGGGAGGTCCCCGCCTTCGACGCGCTGGCCTCGATCGCCTACCGGCATCTCGTCGAAGCCCGGGAACGCTGACGCCGCCCCAGGGGCCGCCCGCGCGAACCGCGCGTCTCTCCGCGAGCGGCAGGGATCGTTCACCGGCGGGATGCGAAGCGCCGATTCGCTGATGCGCGCCTCCCGCTGACGCGCCGCTGATCCGGCGCACCGGACGGGAAATCCGGCGCGTTGGATCTTCCCTTTCCCTTCCGCTCCGAGCTCGAACCCGAAATCCCTCCTCTCCATCGAGTTGACGGAAAGAAGCAGCTGGCAATGGTGTTGCTTTGTAAATTATTGAAAATGAAGTGTTTATCACCAAATATGTGGTTATGTTTTTCATCAGAAAGGAGGGCTCCGTCTCCGAAAAACTCCCGCTCCCGAATTTTTTTTTCGCTCGCTTCCGAGCGGAAGGAGGAAGGACGAATGAGACTCTTTCGAAGCCTCGCCATCTTCGTGATGGCGGCCGGGCTCGCCGCGTCGATGGACGCGCAGGCGACGTCCGGCAACATCTACGGGTCCGTCAGCGACGAGCAGGGGGGCAAGCTCCCCGGCGTCGCGGTGAGCCTCTCCGGCTGCGGCGCGCCGAGGAGCACGACGACGGGAGCGCAGGGCGACTTCCGGTTCCTGAACCTCGCGCCTTGCACGTACACCGTCAGGACGGAGCTCTCCGGCTTCGCCACGGTCGAGCGCAACAACGTGGTGGTCAACCTCGGGACCAACACGGAGCTCTCGATCTCGATGAAGATCGCCTCCGTCGCGACGACGATCACGGTCACGTCGGAATCCCCGCTGCTCGACACGAGGAAGCAGGCGAGCGGCGCGAACTACAACCAGCAGGAGCTCAAATCGATCCCGACCGGCCGTGACCCGTGGGTCATCCTGCAGCAGACGCCCGGAGTTCTCGTCGACCGGCAGAACGTCGGCGGCAGCCAGGAGCGGCCAGCAGGACAACTACGTCGGCAAGGGCACCGACCCGACGCAGAACGCGTGGAACGTCGACGGCGTGACGATCACCGACATGTCCGCCGTCGGCTCGTCCCCGACCTACTACGACTTCGACGCCTTCCAGGAGATGCAGGCGACGACCGGCGGCACCGACCCGTCGGTGGCCGTCCCGGGCGTCACGCTCAACATGGTGACCAAGCGCGGCACGAACGAAGTGCACGGGTCCGCCCGCGTCTTCGACACGCCGCACCAGCTCGAGGCCTACAACACGCGCACGGACTACCGCGAGCAGCAGCAGGCCCTCGGCGGAAGCGCCACGCAGAACCGCATCTTCAACATCCAGGACTACGGCGTCGAGGCGGGCGGACCGCTCTGGCCCGACAAGGCCTGGCTCTGGGGCAGCTACGGAAGGAACCAGATCGACCTGCTCCAGGCTACCGGCACGACCGACAAGACGACGCTCGAGGACTTCGCCGGCAAGTTGAACGTCCAGCCGATCGAGTCGAACTCGATGACGGGCTTCTATTTCCGCGGCGACAAGCTGAAGTTCGGACGGAGCTCCGGCCCGACCCGGCCGCAGCCGACTTCGTGGGACCAGTCCGGTCCGACGACGATCTGGAAGGGCGAGGACTCCCAGGTCTTCGGGCCGAACCTCGTCGCCGACGCCTCGTACAACTACGTAGGCGGCGGATTCGGATTCGCCCCCGAGGGCGGACAACGTCGACGTCTACCGCGACGCCCAGCGCGTCTGGCACAACTCGTACATCTACTATTCGACGTACCGCCCCCAGCACCAGGTCAGCGCGAACCTCTCCGGGTTCTTCAACACGGGCAACATCGGCCACGAGCTCAAGTTCGGGTTCGGCTACCGCAACGTCGACCTGAAGTCGAACTCGACCTGGCCCGGCAACGGCGCGATCCCCCAGGAGAACCGGAGCAACTTCAAGCTGACGCGTCCGAAGATCATCGCCGTCAACACGAAGTACTACGACGGGTTCCTCCAGGACACGCTCACGATCTCGAACCTCACCATCAACGCTGGCGTGCGCTACGACGAGCAGTACGGGAGCAACCAGCCGAGCACCGCGCCGGGACTCTCGTGGAACGACCTGATCTGCGATCCGGCCTCAGGCGCCGTCGACCGCGAACCCGTGCCTTCCGTCGCTCAACTACGCGCGGCAGCTCGTCGGAGTTCAAGTGGAAGAACTGGAGCCCCGCATCGGCCTGACCTACGCGATCGGTCCCCAGAAATCGACGCTGCTGCGGGCTTCCTACGCCCGGTACGCCGACCAGCTCGCGCAGGGCGTCATCTCGTTCGACAATCCGCTCGGCTACTCGTACCTGTACTACAACATGTCCGACGCGTACCGGGCTCACGCGGCGACCGGAAACCATGTCCTGACGGGACCGGGCGACCTCGCCGGCTTCGCGTACGCCTACGGCGTCGACCCGAATAACCCGAACTCGCCGACCTCGCCGAACGTCATCGCCGGGAACCTGGAGGCCCCGACCACGGACGAGTACAGTTTCGGCGTCGACCACCAGATCTCCCCGGAGTTCGTCGCCGGCCTCACCTACACGCACCGCGAGAGGAAGAACCTCCTCTGGCCCGCGCCCTACCTGCCGTATGCGGACCTTTCCCGCTCCGACTTCGCGGTCTTTTCGCCGGGCGTCGATGCCTATGACTGGCAGGGAAATCTCCTCGGCACGACCGGCCCGATCTATTACGTCCCGGGCGGCTACCAGGGGAATTTCGGAAAGCTCGAAGAGAACCGGCCCGGCTACAGCACGAAGTACGACAGCGTGGAGCTCCAGGTCACGAAGCGTCTGACCAACCGGTGGATGGCCCACGGCTCGTTCACGTGGAACAACTGGAAACAGGACGTCGGCTCGAGCTCCTGCCAGGATCCCACGAACGTCGTCGCGGCCGCCGCCGGACCGTCGTGCCAGGACGGCTCGATCGCGTGGTACGGCGGCGCCGTCAACAGCGGCGCGTTCTCGAACGTCTACATCAACAGCAAGTGGGCGTTCAACGTCAGCGGCCTGTACCAGCTGCCGCTCAACTTCAACGTCGCGGCGAACCTCTACGGCCGCCAGGGTTATCCGCTTCCGTACTACGTCCAGGTGGACCCGGGCGACAACCTCGGCGCGCGGAACGCCCTCGTCGGCAATCCCGACAAGAACCGGAACTCGGACCTCTACGAGCTCGACATGCGGCTCGAAAAGGTCGTTCCGCTCTTCCAGAAGGCCGACCTCACCCTGTCGCTCGACGTGTTCAACGTGCTCAACTCGAACACGGTCCTGCAGAAGCAGGTCGTGGCCTCGACGGACAACTCCGGCGCGGTCAACGGCAGCAACGCGACGGCCAACGAGATCTTCGAGATCCAGGCCCCGCGGACGCTTCGGTTCGGTGCTCGCCTGAGCTTCTGATCCGGATCGGCTCGTCTCTCGCCCGCCGGCCTCGCGGCCGGCGGGCTTTTTTTGTGCGGGGTCATGACGTGCCGCGGCAAAGTGCCGGCGAAAGGCGGGGTCGTTGAGCGATGCGCAGCGCGCGCCGCGGCCGGATCTCGTTCGCCGTGCGCTGCTCGAAGCCGCCGGAGATTCTGAAAATCAGGGTTCGCCGCCGGTCCGGGCGACGGCCGCCTCGGGCTTCCGCCGAACGGAGAGGCGCTCTACTCGCCGGAAGGAACGTCGGCGGTCTGCGGGGTCTCGGTCCGGCGGAGGAGCCGCTTCAGATCCGCTTCGGTCCGCACGGCCGTGAGGTCGACCGACGATTCGGCGAGGCTGTCGATCAGAGCGCGGATGATCTCCGTGCGCTTCACCACCGCGCCCGTGCGCGCGCGAATGTCGGCCGACAGGCGGTCGAGATACACGATCTGGCGGTTCATCAGCACGATCGTCACGCGCGACCAGCCTTCGAGGTGCGTCACCGGACGGCCGACCCACGCGCCCGGACGGCCGTCGTCGTCCGTCATGCGGCGCGGGTCGGAGGACATGGCG
This sequence comes from uncultured Acidobacteriota bacterium, assembly GCA_963794295.1. Taxonomy (GTDB): domain Bacteria; phylum Acidobacteriota; class Thermoanaerobaculia; order UBA5066; family DATFVB01; genus DATFVB01. The sequence continues at coordinate 8,343 of CAWCDE010000002.1, read as the reverse complement.
TTCGAATCGGAAAGTCCCGGGCCCTGTTCATCGGCGTAGACTCCCCTTCTTTGGTTGATACGCTTCGGGTAGGGAAAAGTTTCCGCGTTTCGCATCGTCATCGATCATCGTCCAACGCATTGAGCGCCGCTGTCACAATCTTGCAGGGCACCGGCTCCGTGGGTTCGCAGAATCCGTGCCACGCCGCCGGCGCACGCGGCGCCGCGGTTTTCCGGGCATGGCCGGCGGCGAAGCGTCCGGATTCGAGACCGCGGCGTCCCACGTCCGATCAACCGCGAAGCGCATTTATGCAGTTCCGCATCGCGTCCTCCTCCTGTGTGTGAGACGCGGATAGACGAGAAAACGTTCCGCGTTTCCTGCCGCGAAACGCCCGCTGGTATCGGCTCGACCGAGACTTCCCGGAGAGGACGAGAAAGTCCATGGCGGCGGGAAGGGGGGCGACCGGCGATGCATCGGAAAGACGATGCCGTGAAAGCCGACGAACGTGTGTGGCCAGCAGAGCCGTGACCGATCGCCGACGCCGTGTTCGTGGTCGAAAGGGATCGTCACGGCGATCGTCCCTGTCGACACGCGGTCCTTCGGTCGTCGCGCATCTTCATTCCGCGCCGGGTCGGGCGAACGACTTACCGATCCTCGCCGCCTTCGAGCTCGTACCCGAAATTCATGGGGTGGATGCTGAACGAGCGCCTCGCGAAGACCCGTTCCCGGAATCGTCGGGCGGGGACGTCGGAAATGCGCGTGGCGCCGGCGCGTGGGGGGACAGCGTTGCTTGCCGCGATGGCGCCGAAATTTGTCAACGCCGCCGCGGACCCGGTGACACGGGAAGGCGGCGATCAGCGCGTAACGGATTGATGATCAATAATTTCGATTGTGGCGGGATATTTGCGACTCCGACGATCTTCGAGAAGGCCCGGGATGGTCGAAAGGAGTCGCGAGAAGATGACGCACAAGTTCATTCGCTGGAATTGTCCGAACTGCGAAACGCACAACATCCTGCCCGTCGCGCCGGAAGCGGAAACCCCCGCGCTCCGCTGCGCGTATTGCGAATTTCTCTACGATCCGCTCGACGACACGCACCCGCGCGCGGAGGGTTGGACCGAGGAGAAGACGGAAGCGGCTCCGCCCCCTCGGCCCCGCGACCGGTGGCGGGAAACGCCGCACGACTGACCCTCGATCAGAGGAACGGCCGGCGCGCGCGGCTTGCGGACGGTCTCGGTGGCGCTCAGGCGCCGGCATTTCCGGACGCTCCTGACGGCTCGGTGTATAACAAAGATCTGACCCCACAATCTTCGCTCAGCGTCGAACCGGAAAGGCGAGCCGCGAAGGAGACATCGCGGAAAGTCTTCGCGAGTAACCGAAGCGGAGGAGGTCTGCGATGTGGGAGCGTAAGAGGACGCCGATGAACCCCTCACCCGGCGCTTCGCGCCGGCCTCTCCCGCCGGGAGAGGCGAAGCCGTTCCGCGCTGATCGGGTGAGACCCGGCGGTCGAGCGGAATCATCGCGAGCCGCCGATGCGCTTCTCCCCGGTCGCGGCCCCGGAGCGGTCGAGGGTTTACCCGAGCCGCGGAGGACGACATCGCGGAAAGTCTCCGCGAGTAACCGAAGGGGAGGAGGTCCGCGATGTGGGAGGCCGGCGCGTTCCAGCGCGTCAGCGCGAGCGCGGCCGGCCGACGGTAGTGGTGGAGCTGAACGGGATCGAACCGTCGACCTCCTGAGTGCGATTCAGGCGCTCTCCCAAACTGAGCTACAGCCCCACGAAGGCCGGCAACCATAGCATGGACGGGAAGGGCCCTTCAACCTTCCGAACGCGATCCGCCGGGGCGGCGGGCGCGACCCGAAAACGCGCCGGCCGCATCCGGTTCCCCTTCCGCCGCCACCCGCCGGAGCAGCCGGGAATAGAGCCCGTCGATCCAGGCGTGCAGGCTCCAGAAGTGCTCGTTGTGCGGAGCGCTCTCGGGAGAATCCATCGCGGCATCCCGGAGAAACGGGTGACTCGCGCCGAACCGGTGCTCTTCGTACGCGGCGATGTTCGCGTGCGCCAGGTCGTGCAGGCCGCGGAACGGGTCGCCGCCGACGAGCGTCGGTTCCAGGAAGTTCCCGAGGTCGTCCGGAGAGCCGCCGCGGAGGATCTCTTCCGTGCGCGCGAGCGCGCCCGGCAGGAAACCGGGCTGCGACCACGCGAAGAAGTCGGCGAGCCAGGAGGGAAAGCGCTCCCAGCGGTCGAACGAATATCGCAACCGCGCCTCTGACGCCGCGGCGTCGAGAAACGCCGCCAGCAGCTCCCGGTGGTACTCGAGGAACTGCTCGCCGCTCCCCGGCTCATCGACCGCCCGGAGCGCCGGGAACTCCATTCCGGCGCCGCGCAAGGAGGCGTTTCTCGGCAGCCGGGCGGCGTGCCATCGCGCGTGCGAGGCGGAAATCCGCTTCGCCGCCGCATAGAGCGGGTCGGCAAGCCTCATCACTCTCTTCATCGCGCGACCCCTCCGATGGGGACACGTCGACCGGTGCCCGCCGATTCCGGCGGATCGATCCTCCCGCCAGACGGGAGGGGCCCCGCTCAAACCACTCTGCGGCCTCGGCTTACTGGAATGTCGTCGACGTCGTGCACGCAGGCGGAGGAAAGCCGTGATCCGAAGCGTCGGACGAGCCGAGCCGCTCGAACACTTCGAAGAATCCCAGGAATCCCTGCCAGAGGTGCGACCAGGTCGCCACGCGATGCGGGACCCGGATCGCCGGGCGCGCGCCGGCCGGAGCCGCGAGAGCAGCCGCGAGAAGCAGAACGAGGACGCGTCGTTTCATGGTCCCTCCTTCTCGTCTTCCCATCGCGGCAGGACGAAAACGGGGACACCTCGGGCATACCAGATGCCTCCCCGGGCCGCAAGGAGGGAAATCGGGAAGGGTTCGGGCGAACGGGAAGAGCTACGCCGCCGACCAGCGGACGTCTTCGCCGTTTTCGAGGCGTCTCAGGAACCTCCGGACCCGGCCGATCTGCCCGAGATCGGGAAGATTCTCGGCGGCCGTGAGAAAGGACACGGCCCTCGCCGCCTCCTCGTGGAACCCGAATGCCTCGATCCGCGGGAGCAGCGCGCGGCAGATCCCGGCCGCCTCGGGCGCCCGGTCGAGCTTCAACAGGAGCTGGGCGACGTTCAGCTCGTGCTGGATCTCTTCCCACGGAATGGAGAGCGCGAGGAAGGCGGGTCGGAGGCCGATCCGCATCGCGAGCGCCTCCTCGATCCGGTTTTCCTCCTCGGCGAGGCTCGCCAGGCCCGACTCCACGCGGAAGAGCATCCGGTCCTGACCGGTGCTCTCCAGGAGCGCCGCCGCGCGAACGTACACGCGGCGCGCCTCGTCGAGCTTCCCGGATCGGACGAGATCGGCGCCGTAATTCATCAGCAGCGTCGCATGGAGAGCGCGATCGTCGCCGAGGCGCGTGTTCTCCAGGATTTCCCGGTAGAGCCGCACGGCTCCGGCGGGATCGCCGAGATGGGAGACGAGGATCGCCTCCGCCTGCCGGCACCGGAGGATCCGGTCGCGGTCCTCGAGCAGCTCGTACAGGGCTCGCGCGGCGCGGATCTCGGCGAGGGCCTCGGCGGCCCGGCTCGAGCTGTACAGCGCGTGGGAACGAACGTAGTGCCAGAACCCGAGCTCGATCTCCGGGACCGGCAGCTCGTCGAGATCCTCCCGAATCTCGTCGAGGAGAGCGAGCGCCTCCTCGACGGCACCCTCGATCATTCGAACGTGGGCGAACGAGGTCCGCAGCGAAGCGGCCACCGTGGGATCGGCTTCGCCGCGGGAATCGAGATACGCGATCGCGCTCCGCAGGACCCGGCCCGCGAAAGCCGGGTCGGTGCGCAGGAGCTCCCGGCAGAAGACGCTCGCCTCGTCGAGGAGCCCGGCGTCCCACTCGAACGCCGCCGACGGAATCGCATCCGGGAAGAAGGCCGCGGCGAGCGCTTCCCGGCGCTCTTCCGCCCCCGCGCGTCCGTCCCACGCGCGCGAGCGCGCGGTCCGCGCGATCGCATCCTCGGAGCGCCCGCCGGCGGATTCCCCGCCCTCCACCAGATGCAGCGCCGCCGGGATCGCGCGCGAAAGGCGATCCATCGAGCCGGCGGTGTCGCGGCACGGGGCGCATTCCGAGAGGTGCTCATCGAGGACCTGCCGGGCTTCCGGCTCGAGCTCCCCCTGGACGTAATCGAGCCAGTCGATCTCTTCCGGATGCGGGCGGGGGGTCGCGTTCATGCGGCGGCTCCGAGGCTTCGGCGCAGGCGGCCGAGGCAGCGGCTGATCATTCTCTTGAGCGTCTCGCGCTTGTAGCCCATCCGTTCCGCGAGGTCCGCCGTTCGCTGGTTCTGCCAGAACCGCCGCGCGAGGACGTGGCGGCAATTGTCGGAGAGCGAGGGCCAGGTGCGGGCGAGGCGGGCGCCGTCGACGGCGGTCTCCGCGGAGGGAAGATCGCACTCCTCGACGCACGGCGACTCGTCGTCGCGGAGCTCGTCGATGCCGATCTCCCGGCGCGAGCGATAGTGCGACCTCCAGAAATCGAGGCATCGCCGCCGCGTGATCACGATCATGAGCCCCGTCGTCGCCGGCGCCCCGCGCCGCGCGTGGACGAGGAAATCGACGGCGGCCTGCTGCAGCACGTCATCGACGTCCTGCGCCGGCACCTTGTAGGCGCGCTCCGCGATCTTCCGCGCGTCGGGCAGGACCGAACGCAGGACCTCCTCGTCGGAAGGAGCGCCGCCTGACGCGATCTCTTCCGCGAACGCGCGGGCCGCTGCCGATGCCGGACTGGCCATGTGCCCGTATTATAAGCCGCCGCCGGTCGCTCCGGTATGCTGCCCCGGTGGGAGTTCCCGTGGTCTTCGAGGCGGTTTCCAAGAGCTATCCGGGCGCCAGAGACGCGCCGGCGCTCGACCGGGTCTCGCTCGAGGTGCGCGCCGGAGAGTTCGTCGCGGTCACCGGGCCGTCGGGATGCGGCAAGTCCACTCTCCTCCACCTCGCGGGCGGGATCGACGTCGCCTCGGGCGGACGGGTCGTCGTCGGCGGCCGGGACCTGACGTCCCTCTCCGAGGAGGCGCTGACGCTCTTTCGCCGGCGGCAGGTGGGGACGGTCTTCCAGTTCTTCAACCTGATTCCCGCCCTCTCGGTGCGGGAAAACGTCGAGCTCCCGATCGCCCTCGATTCCCGGCCGGGCGGCCGCGAGCGCGCGAGAGCGCTGCTCGCGCGGGTCGGGCTCTCGCAGAAGGAGAACGCGTTCCCCTCCGAACTGTCGGGAGGGCAGATGCAGCGCGTGGCCTTCGCCCGCGCTCTTTCCGCCGGACCGGAGCTGCTGCTCGCCGACGAGCCGACCGGGAACCTCGACTCCGTCTCCGGGGCCGCGGTCCTCGATCTCCTCGCCGAGCTGCACGCGGAGGAAGGCGTCACCGTGCTGATGGCGACCCATTCGAGCGAGGCGGCCGGGCGCGCCGGGCGCGTCGTCCGGTTGAAGGACGGCCGGATCGCGTGAAGCTCCTCTTCGCGGGACTCGTCCTGCGGCCCGCAAGGACGCATCCGCTTCGCGTCCTCCTGTCGATCGCCGGCGTCGCGATCGGCGTCGGCGCCGTCTGCGCGATCCATCGCGGGAACCGGAGCGTGACCGATTCGTTCCGGAGCGGCGTCGAGGCCGTGTCGGGCTCGGCGCGGCTGACCGTCGAGGGCGTCGACGGCGTCCCGGAGAGCGCCGGCGCGCGGCTCCGCTGGATCTGGAAGGTCGGGGCGTTCGCGCCGGTCGTCGACCGCTTCGGCGTGTGCGGCGACGGCAGCGACGAGCCGGTCGAAGTGCTCGGAGTCGACGTCACCGCGGAAGGACCGGTTCGCCGATACCGGCTCGTCTCTCCGGCCGCGGGATCGGATCTCCGCGCGCTCCTCTCCCCGGACGCCGTCTTCGCGCCCGAGGCGTTCGCGCGGCGCCACCGGCTTTCGGTCGGGAGCCGTCTTTCCCTCCTCGCGCACGGGCGCCGGCAGGACGTCCGGATCGCCGGCATCCTCGAGCCGCTCGGCCCCGCGCGGGCCTCCGGCGGACAGGTTCTCGTCACGGGGCTCCGCCACGCGCAGAGGATCTTCGGCATGGACGGGCGCGTCGACCGCCTCGACGTCGTCTTTCCGGAGAGCGTCTCCTCGGACGCGATGGCGCGCCGCATCGCGGCGGCGCTTCCCCCCGGCCTCTCGGTCGGCTCCCCCGCCGGACGCGCCGATGCCGCCGGCAGGATGCTCCGCGCCTACCGGTTCAATCTCGCGGCGCTCGGCTCGATCGCGCTCCTCGTCGGCGCGTTCCTGATCTACAACACGCTCTCCATGTCGGTGCTGCGGCGATGGCCCGAGATCGGCGCGGCGCGCGCGCTCGGAGCTTCGCGGCGGATGATCTTCGCCTGCTTCCTCGCGGAGGGCGCGGCGCTCGGCGGGCTCGGCACGGCGGCGGGGCTCGTCCTCGGATGGGCGCTCTCGCGCGCGCTGCTGCCCGCCGTCGGGGCCACGGTCGTGAACGTCTATCGCGCGACCGCCACGCTCTCCCTCTCGGGATCGGCCGAACCCTTCGCGACGGCCGCGGCGGTCGGTCTCGCGTCGTCGATCGCGGCGGCGATCGTCCCGTCGAGAGAAGCCGCGCGGATTCCTCCCGCCGCGGCGATGCGGGCGGGTTCGATCGAGCGGAGGCGGCGGCGCCGCGCGCTCGGCTTCGCGCTCGCGGCGGGAGCGTTCGCGGCGGCTTCGGCCGGCCTCGCGAGGCTCCCGGCGGTCGGCGGATTCCCGCTCTTCGGCTTCGCCGCGGTGGGATCGGCGATCGCGGCCCTCGCGTGCGGCGCGCCGGCCGCGGTCCTCCTCCTGGAACGCGCCGCCCGGCGCCCGCTCCGGCGGCTCTTCGGCGCGCCGGGGAGGCTCGCCGCGGCGTTCTTCGGGGGGAACCTGTCGAAGAACGCGGTCGCGATCGCCGCCCTCGCTCTCGCTCTCGGAATGAGCGGAGCGATGGCGGTGATGATCGCGTCGCTTCGCCGGACGGTCATCGCGTGGGTCGACCAGTCGGTCGCCTCCGATCTCTTCGTGAAATCGGCGACCGGCGCCCGCCGCGGCATCATCGGGACGATTCCCGCCGAGGCCGTTGGTTTCCTCCGCTCGATTCCCGGTGTGGCCGTCGCCGATCCGTTCCGGACGATCGACGTGCAGGACGCGCGCGGCGAGCCCTTCACGATCGGCGCGGGCGATTTCGGAACCGCCGCCCGGATCGGGGCGCTCCCCCTCGAGTCCGGGCGCGACCCGGCGGAGGTCTTCGGGCGCGCGCGGCGGCAGGGCGAGGTCTTCGTGTCCGAGCCGTTCGCGCGTCGCTTCGGAAAGAAGCGGGGCGACCGGATCGTCGTCCCGACGCCCTCGGGCCCGCGGACGTTCACGATCGCCGACGTCTACCCCGACTACTCGAACGACCGCGGCACGGTCGTCATCGACCGCCCGCTCTTCGTCTCTCTCTTCCACGATCCCGACGTCTCGACGATCGCGATCCAGGCCGCGCCGGGAGTCGCGCCGGAAGCGCTCCGCGACCGGATCCTCGCCGCGGCGGGCGGGCGGTTCGCGCTGACGATCCTGACGAACCGCACTCTGCGGGCGGAGGTCCGCCGCATCTTCGACCGGACGTTCGCCGTCACCTGGGGGCTCGAGGCGATCGCGCTCCTCGTCGCGGGGCTCGGCGTCGTCAACGCCCTCTTCGCCCTGATCGTCGAGCGCCGGCGCGAGCTTGCTCTCCTGCGCGTCCTCGGAACATCGCGCCGCCAGCCTTCCGCCGGTCGATCGCGATCGAGGCCGGGCTGATCGGAGCGGGATCGCTCGTCCTCGCGACTCTCGCCGGCGCCGCCTTCGCCGCGATCCTCATCCTCGTCATCAACCCGCAGTCGTTCGGATGGTCGATCCGCGCGTCGGTTCCGTGGGGCGCGATCGCCGCCGGGTTCGCGCTGGCGCTCGCGACGACCATCGCGGCGAGCATCGTCCCGTCTCGCATCGCGGTCTCGGGGGACGCCGCGGCGGCGATCCGGGAAGAATGAGACTTTTCGCTCTCGCCGGCGCATTCGTCGCGGCGGCCCTCACCCGGGGGGCCCGGACGGGCCGGTCCGCCGCCGGTCCCGACGGCCGCCGCCTCCCTTCCTCGCCGCGCATCCGGACGCGAAAGCCGAGTGGTGGTACTACACGGGCCACCTGCGGACGGCGTCGGGAGGCGAGTACGGGTTCGAGCTCACGTTCTTCCGCGCCCGGCTCGCCGGCGGCGACGATCTCGACGCGGCGCATTTCGCGCTGACCGACGTCGGCCGCGGGACCTTCGCGTGG